>JANPLU010000136.1:0-8091 GCA_031422435.1 Acaryochloridaceae cyanobacterium VAR_48_metabat_390 | reverse complement strand
GCTTTTTATTTCTAAAGAAGGGGTATGTGTCTCAAAACCAAACTTGAGAGAGAGCCGCCCCATAATGACCTGGCACTTCTCCCAGTGTTCGGCATTTAACCGATAAACTCGAACTTCTTCGCCTTCATACCCTGGTACCTTTCTTGATTTTTGGCTGGTTGTTTTCAGTCCCATTTGCCCTAGTAGGAAACCTAGCGCCTGCGTGATCGGCATGGAGTCTTTATAGGTGAAGTTGAGCGCCGCCTTGACCTGGCTCCGGTAGGTCTTGAGCTTTTCTTCTAGGTCGTTGAGGTCGTGTTTTGTCCAAGATGAATCAACATCCATGTACTTCTCAATCCCTAGAATCTGTCTCATCTGGCGCTTAATTTCTGCGTCGCTAAAGTCCCACGGCGTAAAACCTTCTTTGGCATTTTCCTGCTGCTGAATGCTTTTCTGTACGGTTGCGATCGCCCGTTCAGGATATGTCTGAACGATCAGGTTCAATAGCTGCCCCCTAAACCTGCCTTCGTTGTCTAAATCGATATCATCGCGGGTTAACTCTGCTGCCTCTGTCGCGTAGAAGATGGCAAGCTGCCATTTCTTTAGCGCTGCCCTAGCTTCAGGCTTCAGCGCCGTTTCATTTTCCAGCGGTTTAGCCTGTTCGTCCGTAAGGTTTTCCGCATTAAATAGCTCGGCGGCTTCTTCTTCTTTTACCTGTTCCCTAGCGATTTTCAGCTCTGCTTTTGCCTGCTTTACCGTTCGTCCTTCAACAACTTCAACCTGATTACCTTCATGTCGCAGTCGGGTTAACAATGCCGCCCGTAGGTCATGCATTGAGCGATTTTTTTCAGCTTCAATCTGCGCCCATAGTTCAAGGTGGGGGTTGTCATCCCAATTAAAAGAGTTGAGGGTATCTGTCGCAACATTTAGCTGACTTCTGACTGCCTCTTTTGCATTTATTAGTGCAATAGTCGTCAAGGTTTGATCCATCAACGCTTTTTTGATGACTGAAGGGTAGACAGAATCGGATACCTGACAGAAGTTGCTACCCCGCTTGGCACACCAAATTACACGCGGTATGTTGTCTCGAACCCGTCCGAGTGCCTGGGCGATGTCTCCGTCAGTGCTGGCACCGCCCCTAAATATGCCGTAAACCTTATCAAAGTATTTGCGCTCAATAGAAACGCCCGTCCCTAATGAGGGTGATGCAACGATGACCTGATAATTCAAGTTATTGTCAGGGTCTGTAATGAACGCCTGCTGTGCTTCTAGGCCGGATGTATCTGAGTTGATTAGCAGCAGGTCAACGCCCATACGCCGAAGTATTTTGGCGATCGCCTTCGACTCTTTGATCGAATCGGTTGCGACATATACCCTCAGTCCGGCCTGTATGTCCTTTTTGAGTTCAGCCACGACTTGGCTTCTATCCTTGGAATTAATGAACCTGACGGGGTACCCCATAGGCTTAAAGTCGTTGCGGATTAAGAAAGTCTTGTGACCTGTCAGAGTTTCAAGGTATTTCAGAACGGAATCATTCAGATCAGCGTCAGCGACGATAAGGCGTTTTGCTGCCTTCATTACATCCGTTAACCGCTTGAGCAGCACCACCCTAAATGAATCTGCTTTGTTGCATGTTTGGCTTGTCAGCAAGTGCCGCAGAACCTGACAAATTTCATCAATCACAAGGTCGCAACCAGCAAAGTCCTGTGGATTAATCGCCAACAACGAATCGACACAGCTCCCGACTCTGAGGGTGAACCCGTCCGAGTCCATATATCTGCCCTGGTGCCGCGCTAGATCCTCTCGGTAGCTTATAGCCAGTCGCTGACAGAGGTTTCGCATAAGTGCGATGCGATGACCTAGCAGCAGTGCTTTTGGTGTTCCTAGAATCGTGTTTGAGATAAAGTTTGTCTTGCCCGTCCCCTTGGGTGAGGCGATCGCAATAATGCCAGTGTCAGGCAATTCAGCAATCTGAAGGCTTGAGATATCGGGGCTATTGATACCTATGTGTGCTGACCTGGTTAGTCGATTGACTAAGACCTTTTCTAACTCAACCTCTTTCAATGACACCGCAGAGGCGATCGCCGCATCTACCGCAGCCCGTCCTAAGTTGACCGCTAGATCGTCGATGCCTTTGCCTTTGGTGCCGTCCCAAGTGGCAACCTTTACCGCGCCGCCCGTTGCTGCCAGCAATCGGCTATAGCGTGGGCTGGCGATGGCAACGGCTTCTACTGCTGAGGGTTTCGAGTCTCTATCAAAGGCGACGATGTGGGTCGTGTCAGGATGACAGAACGCCGCAACGTCTGCCGATAGCTGAGGTTTACCGTCAACCTTGGGGCAACCGTTCCAGATGCCGTAAAGCCCGATTGCTATATATCCATCAGACAGCAGGCTAAGTGCCTTCTTGCCGCCTTCGGTATGGACTAGGGTTAGCTCTGGTGTTGCTGCTACCCAATCCCAGAATGAACCCGTTTCAGGTACTTCAATGCCGTAGCGCTGCCCAACCTTACGACGTATCTCTACGGGAACCGCTGGCTTGAAAAAGATCGCCCCATTGTTGCCTTTGGGAGCCTGATACCTGCGAGGGGTGCCGTCCTCGTTTCTCCGTGGGTTCTCTGGCTTGCTAGTCCAGACTGAGCCGTCTTCGTTGACGAATGCCGCCAAAGTCCCGTAGTCGTGGGGCTTACGGGTCTGATACTGGGTGGCGACCTTCTCATTTAAGGCGTGGTTTGGTTCCCAGCGTCCCGTGTCTTCGATGAAGGCGATCGCCGCTTCAAATAGTTCTGGCGCTATTGCGCTGCCGTTGATGCACTGGAGTCTAAAACTATTCCTGAAGTCCTCTTTTTGTGAAGGTTTCGGCTTCTCTCTTGGGGGTTGAGAGGTTAAAATGGGAATACAAGAATTCCCCGAAACCTGATTGCCTAGACAGGTTCTATCAGCTATACTGCGAGAAGTCACTAAATTAATTTCCGACGAATCCCGCTTTCTCGGTTGACCTCGAATCACAAACTTTCTCAGGGCGTGTAGATTCTTTGGTTTTGTAGAAAAGACGGGTTTTACAATTAATAACCCCTGCTCATTGAGTGGGGGTTGTTGCTTTTAACAGGGCGCTTTGATTAGATCTTGATGACGCTCAATATATTCCATCAGTGCAAGATTGAGCAATGTATTTTTTCTAATGCCGGATTGAGCAACAAATTCATCAATAGGAATTGCATTGTTAATCCGAACACTGGTAAATCGAGAATTTTGAGCCATATTGCTTTCCTGCTTTCCTATCTAATTGTATCCGCTCCTATTGAATAGTACAAGCCGTAACCATTGAAAACAAAGGATCTTCGGCTTTTAAAAAAGTCGGCTAGATTGTAATATGCCTCTTCCTGTTTTGTCACTATTTATTTTTCAAGGCTCAAGAAAGGATAGCCACGCCACCCGATTGTCCTTTGGAGTTTCGCGCCGCTGCTTAAAACCTGCGGTATCTACCATTAGCCTAAACCGCTGAAGGTCTGGGGGTACGATGCCATCTCTAAGCTTGCGCCGTAGTGTGGTGTTTTCTCCCCGCCAGCCGCGCCGCTTCAGTTCTGCGAAAGCTTCAGAGGTCGTTAGCAAACCGCTGGGTGTATTTGGTGTGGGGCGATTGACCGACTCCTTTTGTGGCGGTGCTTTGGCGATCGCTGTGCTGGGAGTACCGACGGTGGGGGATGTTCTGCTGTGTTCAGTCTCCAGCGCCATAACCCGCGATTCCAGCCGCTGAATTATTACCCTGATATCATTATTGGCTTGACTGCTATCGGTCTTGATATCGGCGTTGCTATCGCTGCCATCGGTTTTGCTATCAGCCCTGATATCGCTGCTATCAAGCTTTGCTATCAATGCCGATATCGTCTCTAGGATCTCTTCTGTGTGGTGGCTTCGGTGTAGTCGAGACAATTCCCGAACGGCTGCGACCAATGCAGTCGGCACCCTGATCATTTGACTAGCTGACATAGGCTGATATCGACTCAACTCAAAGATGATAGCAGGGTTGATATCGACCAGGGATCCACTGCTATTAATCAATATTGAATATAAAATATGAGCCTAATATCTTATGTTAAGCCTGAAACCCTTGCTGTATATAGCTCCACTTAAAAGCGTGAGGCAATATTTAAGTCAAGGGTAATATTTTTAGGGCAGAAGCCTACGTTGGGGGTCTTCCTGCGTCCATTCTCAATTATGGGCTTCTGCTTGTCTAAGCTTGTAGTCAAAAATGGTTCTGGGCATCCTGGCACCTGGCGCTTAATCGCCTTGACGGTTTCGTTCTTTACTAAGCTTTTTGGCATGGCGTTGAAAACTCGGACTCGGTTTGGTTCGCCGTCCGGTGTGCAATGTACACAGACTCTTGAACGTTCTTTGGTCGCTGAAGACATGTCTTTTAGTCCTTAATTATTTGTGGTCAAATTTGGGAGCGATCGCCATCGATCTATCCTGTTTCGTTTGGCAAAGGTGAGCTAAGCCCTCACCAAATTCTTTTTGTTTGCTGAGTTCGATGAACCTCAGAGCATGACGAATCAGGCTATTGATCTGGGCGTTGACATCCTCGACTGCCACAACAGAGCTACTCATCGCCCTTGCCCGAATATAGGTGTCACAGGTCTTTCTATGGGCATCCTGCAAAACCAAGTAGAGCGGCATCTTTTCGGGCACATCTTTGATCAGCTCCATCTGTTCAACCAGATAGTCGATCTGAGTACGTATCTGAAGGTCATCGATCAGGCCGAGCATGAAGTCTGAACCTTTTCGAGAATTATGTAGTTCCTACCGCAACTTTTAGAATGACTAACTTTGCAGAAATCTAGAGCAAAGATCTCACTGCGAATCAGCCCACGCCCAAAGGCCGCTACAGACTCATGGAAGCAGGGGCGTAACTTCGGAATTGTCAGCAACCGCAGCGCCTCGTAAAGCTCGCTAGCCGTCAACCGATGGACGCCTGTAGTGGGAAATGAATCGAGGTTCACATACCGCTTGAGCGCTTCGAGAGTTAGGCTGTCGCTGTACCCAAGCTCAGCAGGTACCTTCTCCCTGATTTCGGCCTTCAGCTCAGTGTTGATCAAGGCGTAGTTAGGTCTTTTGGGCTTAGTTTTTTTATCTTCCTCACAGACTGATTGCCAACACTCAGACAAAAAATTCTGAGTGTGTTGGGCTTCATTTTCTAGACAGACCTGATCCCATTTCATAGCGGAGCACCTTCTAAAACATGGGCGCGGACGCTGGGGTATTTGGCAATTTCAGCAGCGCTATACGTTGACGTGGGGTAAGGAGCGGGGGCAGTCCTCCTAAACACAAGATGAACGTAGGAAAGGGCGCTACAGCGATCGCCTTCCTCGACAAGTTTCAAGCAAGCCTTAGCCGCCTGATTGATTGCCGAATCATAAATCGCCCACTGCTTATTAATACGGGCTAGACGCTCCTCATTTGCGATCGCCGCCGCCAACTCAGCAGCTAAAGCCTCGGCGTCAGTCTCTGCAATTCTCAGGCTATTTATGGCAGCCTGCCGCTCTGCATTAAGGCCGTCTCTACGGGCGTTGTAGTCCTTAAGGATCTCGTCCATCCTGGCGAGACTGGGGCTTTTTGGCATAGCCTCAGTATTCAAAATTCCTAAATGCTTTTCTGCGGATGTAATCGCAAACGAGGCACGCTCTCGGCGATCTTCCGCGTCATCAATGGCAGATTGGATAACTGTCGATGGTCTGTGGTTCAGCATTCTTGTAAATGGTTAGGTGATCAAGGAAACTTTCTTTCCCCTCTATGATTATTGTACACTAATCAAAGCCTGAAAGCTAGTAAATACGTGCCTTACTATCTACTTTGCATTTTTTGGGAAGTCCCAGAAAGCCACCCTGTTACACCGCGCCGCACAAAAAAAGACTCCCCGCAATGGAGAGCCTGATTGATCCGCAGTTAATGGGTCAGTCGCAGTTTTCATCTTAATTATATCAAGCCTCTCACCGTGCTGTCTCGCGCTTTTGGTATTCTGCGCTTGCTAACCGCCCCTTGAAAGCATATTCAGTCCAACTAGGTATGATTCAGTCTGATTTGCGGGTTAGTCTCGCGCGCGGTCACGTAGTGGCAGGTTGTGTGCATTTTCCCCTAACTCAAAAAGTTGGTGATTACTTGCTTCTGAGGATTTGAAGCAGATTTAGAGAGCTAATCGGTCGTGAACAGCTATTGAAAAGTAATTTGCTGATATTTACCCATATTCACGACTCAAATTCATATTGCAACCACGCTGTGGTGATGGGTGTGTGTTGAATAAGCAAAGTAGGATATTCCCACATTGCATCATTTTTGGTGCATAATAATCTTGTAGGAATATTCATATATGAACGAAAAGAGCATATCTGTCTGTTTCTATCAAGCAGAGTCAGGGAATGAGCCTGTTCGTAATTGGCTCAAAGATCTTGATAAACAAGACCGAGCCTTGGTGGGGGCAGACATAAAAACAGTTGAGTTTGGCTGGCCTATAGGAATGCCTGTTTGCGGCTCAATGGGGAAGGGATTATACGAAGTTCGTACTGACCTTCCTGACAAGAGAATTTCTCGTGTGCTGTTTTTTGTTCAAGATCGTCAAATGATTTTGCTACATGGTTTTATCAAGAAGACGCAGAAAACGCCAAAACAGGACTTGGATTTGGCATTAAGTCGCAAGCGTAACTGGGAGCTAAAACAATGACTAACAATATTCATACCGGATCTTCTTTTGATGACTTCTTGGAAGAAGAAGGGTTGCTCAGTGAGGTGACTGCAATTGCAGCGAAAAGAGTACTCGCTTGGCAAATTAAGCAGGAAATGGATAGTAGAAAGTTGACAAAAACAGCGATGGCGACGGCAATGAATACAAGTCGTCCCGCTCTGGATCGATTGCTAGATCCACAAAATACGTCCGTCACTTTACAGACAATGAATCGTGCAGCAGCGGTTGTAGGGAAACGTCTCCATCTCGGGCTGGTCGATGCTTAGCGCTTGCAAGAACCATAACAAAGACTTCTGAAGGGGGACGGAACGCGAAGAACTAGAGGAACGAATAGAATCTTCTCCCGCAATCTCTACACCGATATGGCCTAATTCCGAGGAACCTTATTAGTGGCTCAAAAGGCCACCTTAGTCTGGAACGTCTTGTATCACTTCCGGGGCAAACTCTGCACTTCTTGTTCATTGCTGGCTCCTACCTCATCGGTTGGCTTAGCTTTTGAAAATAATTTTTCCCATGATATGACGTTGGTTTTGCCCAGTAAGTTATGTGTGGATCTTTTTTAGGCTAAAAATCTGCTTTACTTTTTGCGTAGCCACCGCATCGCGGGTAAGTTTGGGCACACTTAGCAGAACCCATCGCCCTTAGTGTCATGCGTAAGCCGAACAAACTTGAGATCATCCTAGGTACGCTAGGTGGATGTGGCTTATTAGTAGCTGGCACTATCACTTTGTTCCAGCCAAAGCCATTGAGCGAAGAAGCGATTGACCTTATGGCAGCGGTTAAAGGCCGTGGGTTCCCCTGCAACGAGTTAGACCGCTATACCTCGGCAGAGATCTATGGAACTAGCCAGACCCGAAGAGTACAGTGCGACGGCTCGGCTCAGTATGCGGTTACATTTTTTACTAACTTCAGACCATTAGTGCAGAAGCTAGGTGAGCACCAAAAAGCCCTCACAGGCCAAAGCTAAGGTGAGCACTCATGGTGACGGTAGGCGATCGCCTTTGCTAGAGCTAAACCACTGCCAGCAGTTCCGAGGGGCTAACGATAAAGGCCGCTGTCCTCACATATTCATCTAACCTTTGCAGCCAGACTCTAACGCCGTCGATAGCCTTCACGATGCACTCGGATTGGTCGAGCTGCCAGCGTACTCGGCTGCCAACCACAGGCAGGGCGATCGCCTCGGTTGCTGTGGGCTGTTCCGGTATGGGCAGGTTGATCACGGTTTGCGACACATGGGTGCTTTTTATTTCTAAAGAAGGGGTATGTGTCTCAAAACCAAACTTGAGAGAGAGCCGCCCCATAATGACCTGGCACTTCTCCCAGTGTTCGGCATTTAACCGATAAACTCGAACTTCTTCGCCTTCATACCCTGGTACCTT
>JANPLU010000135.1:0-1939 GCA_031422435.1 Acaryochloridaceae cyanobacterium VAR_48_metabat_390 | reverse complement strand
TTTAGCCAGTCAAGCTGATCGCCTCATTTTAGGGCGCTTATTTCCGCTGGAGCTTTTGGGCATTTATACCATTGCGTTTACGCTATCGGATTTGCCGCTCTCTGTGATTCAGGCGGTGGGCAGTAACGTCCTGCTGCCCGTCGTTTCGCAACAGAGCCATTTACCTAGACCCGAACTGCGCCTCAAAATTCTAGAGAAGCGCAAATTTTTGCTTTTGGGGATGGCAATTGTTCTAACGGCGCTGATTTGCTTTGGGGATTTTTTGATTCTGGGGCTATACGACGCCCGCTATCATCAAGCGGCTTGGATGCTTCCCATTATGGCTCTGGGGAACTGGCCTCGACTATTACCCATGACGACTGCTCCAATTCTTATGGCGATTGGTCAGCCGATCTATGGCGCGGTGGGTAATGGGCTTAAGTTTTTCTATATGCTGGTAGCAATTCCCTTAGGATTTTTGGCTTTTGGGCCTTTAGGAGCAATTGTGGCGATCGCCCTCAATGACCTCCCCTTCTACATCGCCATCAGCTACGGACTTTGGAAGGAAGGGTTTTCTGGACTTCTACAGGACGTAAAAAGCACCTGTTTTTTGATGGCTTGCGTTGCAATAATGCTAGCGATCCGGTACCAGGCGGGTCTTGGGCTACCGATTAATGGGCTTTGGCAGTAGCTGAAGCATCGTTAGCGGCTGGTGCAGGCTAGATTTAAGCTCTGCGACGAAGCAATCAGCATGGCGGCGTGGGAGAGTACGGCTTCGACTTGAGTTTGGGTAAGGTCGTATTCTGCCATTACTTCTGTTTTGCTCATGCCGCCTGCGAGGGAGCCGACAATGATTTCGGCAGGGACGCGGGTATCTGTTATGACTGGAGTGCCGTGATGGATGTTGGGGTCAACGGTAATATGGGGTGCGATTTCCATGGGGTTATCCTGTGGATTGACTAATTTTGCGTTGCTGGAGTTCGGCGACGGCTTTGCGGATGCCTTGGGCGATGTTTGTAAAGGCTTCGTCTGGGTCGTTCCACTGTGTAATGGGTGTAGCGACTTTGAGGAGGCTGAAGTGTTTGACAAGTTCGTCGCGGGGGTAGAACAAAATAAACGGCTGGCATCCTAAGCCAAATACATCAGCGATTTAGTAATAGCGAATCCGATTGTTTGTTCGGGGTATCGCAGTGAAACTGCTCTGGAAAGTTTCCTTAAAAAGGATATTATGCTCTCCTTTGTGTTCAACTATATAACTCCGTGTACTCGCAACTTTTTCGATGTATTGCTTGGTTGAGCCAGAGGGAAGTGTTAGGTCTTGGTCTACTTCGGAGTATTTGATAACTTGGGTATTAAGTTGAGCATCACGACTACCCATCCAAGACTGAAGAATAGCTAGGATGTCTGCCTTGCCCAAATCTTGATCGGCTTGCCTTCTCGGCTCAGCAGACTGAAGCGTAGTTCTGGCTTTGTCAAACACGGTGCGGAGCTGATTACAGGCTGGACCCAGAGCAGCTTGCAGATTGTTGTCTTGTCGGTTCGGGTCGTAGTTGAGGGAAGTTAGGCCAAGCAAATCAGAGGGCAGATGAAAGTTTTCTGTGCCTCTAGGTGTCACGATGAAACTCCGATCTATTCCTAAATGTCCGATGAAAACTCCTAGCTCAAACAGTACGTTATCCCTGACTGCATGATGTTCCTTATCTCTCATCGTAACTACATCATCTGGCGTAAAGACGAAAATGCCAAAGTCTGAGTTCTTGAGGGCATTAATGATGCTTTCGAGTGTGTACTTACTTGGTTCAAAGACTCCTTGATTCCAAGGGCACTGCGTAGCTAAAAGGTGATTGCTAGAATGTATATGTAGTCTACATTTTAGCGCTGTGAAGTGCGTTTATTGTGCGTGTGAGCGGGTTGTCAAGAACGGCAAAGACCAAATAAGCACTCAAGTGATTCAAAGATA
>JANPLU010000134.1:0-53248 GCA_031422435.1 Acaryochloridaceae cyanobacterium VAR_48_metabat_390 | reverse complement strand
TAAGCACTCAGCGGAGTAAATTGCCGCCCTAAAGCTGCCCGAATTGCGTCGAGATCGTAATTAAAAGGCGGTTTCATAGGGCGGTAGTCTGTTGGGTGTGCCGCCCCGTGTCGAAGCACCGCGTTGACGATCATGCAGGGTTCAGAGCTAAGGTTCACTGCACCGTGAGGAATACCTGGTGGAATGGTTATAATCGCTGGAATAGATTCACTTAGCGCAATGTAGTGGTACTGTCGGTTTTGCAAGGCCACTAAAACAAAGCTGCCCCGCACGACTAAAAGTTGATCCGTTTGAAAATGATGGACAAACAGTTCATCAATGGTTCCAGCAGGAATATTGACCAGCATGGTTTCATGACTGGCCTGTGGCGTATAAAATTCTGCCATTCCGCCACGGATAGACTCTAGTGGACGAACCTGAATGCAGTTTTTGAGACTCATGGCATACCGTCCCACAGTGGGGGCAAACTATCCCCTTACAACTTCTACTGTAGCGCAACAAATTTTTAAATAATGTTGCATTAATGACCTTGTGTGCATCTTGATGGTAGAAGCGTTTGTCTGAAAGGGATGCTCTCTACCTAAGGCATTTTAGGGGACTGGGTTTGCGAACTGGGAAGACGGGTAAACCAGCAGCGATAGACGGGTTTTCCTTCTAATAGAACGCCAGTTTCTCGCTCTGTCGCAATGGGCAGTGGGTTATGAGCCATCCAGGGTGCAGACTCAGCGCTCGGTTGAAATGCAGCATGGGTGCTGATGACTGCGCGCATTTGCTCTGCCACATCAAGGACATCGGACTGAATGAATAGAAACCCGTCTGGCTGGATATGCTGTGCCAGGGTTTGAATAAGTTCTGGCTGGGCAACTCGACGCTTTTGGTGACGCTTCTTAAACCAGGGGTCAGGAAATTGAATTGTTGCACCCGCAAGCGTTTGTGAGCCAAGCAGGGTGGCAAGAGAAACATTGATATTACAGAATAAATAGTGAAGATTTTTAAGTCCTAGTTCGTCGCGTACTTCATTGGCGCGAATCACGAGGGGTTCCCGAATTTCTACGCCCAAAAAGTTCCAGTCGGGTTTGGCCTGCGCCATTTCTAGTAAAAACTGACCACGGGCACAGCCGATGTCAAGGTGCAGTGGGTTAGTGGGCGTTTGAAAGAGCGTTGCCCAGTTTGGGGCTTCAATAGAGCTTTGATATTTGTGGCTTAGCGGATTAACGTGCTGCCGCACTCTAACTGCACTCATTGCAGATGACTCAAAAAACTTTAACGTACTAAGTTGAGGTGAGCTGCAAAAGCTCACCTAATAAAGAAACGGGCCAGGAGGGATTCGAACCCCCGACACCGCGGTCCGAAGCCGCGTGCTCTAGTCCACTGAGCTACAAGCCCATCAGTCTTCATTATGGTAGCAAAGAATAGCCGCCACCCGTAAGCTATTTTTGAAGCGGGGGCAGCAGCGGTGAGGCTTCAGGGTGCAATCCTGTTATGCCCTGTGCCCAACTGAGTAAAACGGTGTAATTTATGTAGGGAGAGGGTTTATATCGCAGTGGTGCAAAAACTTTAGTGGATCTTAAACAGGTCATCATTGTCTACAAAGCAGGCGATCTTCAGAGTCAACGGTGTGCGGAAGCCTGCGCCCGTCAGCTTGAGGCGAGAAACTGTCAGATTTTGCTGGGGCCGAGCGGCGCTAAAGATAACCCGTTTCCGGTATTTTTGGCTTCTGCCAGCCAGCCGATTGATTTAGCGGTGGTGTTGGGCGGCGACGGGACGGCGTTGGCGGCAGCCCGACACTTAGCTCCCGTTGGAATTCCGATTTTGGCTATTAATGTGGGGGGACATCTGGGTTTTTTGACGGAACCCTACGAAGCTTTTCAAAACACAGAGAAAGTCTGGCAGCGGCTGCTGGAAGATCGCTATGCGATTCAGCAGCGAATGATGCTCCAGGCTTCTATCGTAGATTCTGTAAGTCTCAAAACTGGGGTGGCAGAGGCGCTGGATGAGCCGATCTTTTTAGCGCTCAATGAGATGTGCCTTAAGCCTGCTTCGGCGGATCGAATGATGACTTCGATTTTAGAGCTGGCGATCGATGGGGAGGTAGTAGACCAGTACCAAGGTGATGGGTTGTTGGTAGCAACGCCCACGGGTTCAACCTGCTACACGCTGGCGGCAAATGGGCCAATTGTGCATCCTGGGATGGAGGCGATCGTGGTGACACCGATTTGCCCCTTGAGCCTATCGAGCCGTCCGGTGGTGCTGCCTTCTGGCTCGGTGGTGAGTATCTGGCCTTTGGAGGATCGTGAACTCAGCACAAAACTTTGGATGGATGGGGTGTTGGCGACTTCAATTTGGCCTGGGCAGCGGGTTGATGTCAAAATGGCGGACTGTAAGGCGCGCTTCATTTTGCTGCGCGATAACTATTCCTATTACCAAACATTGCGGGAGAAGCTGCTGTGGGCAGGTGCGCGCATTCAGTACAGCAGTGCCAATCACCGCAACTGATGATGGGAGGCTGTAGGGTTGGGGCGATCGCCCTAGCACTTCTGCACAAGCGCATTATTCAACATGCTCTCAAAAAGCTGGTCTAGCAAAATTCCTGATGCGTTTGCCATGGTGGAAATTACGCTTGTTCGGGCAAAAGAGCAGTATAGCCCTGCTTCTAAAAACCAGGGTTTTCCGCTGGGGTCAATGCGGAAATCGAAGAGGCTGTAGTGCCGACAGCCTAAGGCGATATGACATTTCCTCGCGGCTTCCCAAACCTGCTCTGTAGCGGGATCGCTCGAACCAACAATCCATGATTTTGCATTGCCTTTGGCAACCATGCTCAAATCGCCCGCCTCGTCGCGCTTGAGCTTATCTGCGTAGCTGCGAATTGGCTGCTTATCTTTGTGCATCCGGTACTCTTCTAGCGGGAGACAGATGAGCTGAGCGTCCTGCACAATAACGCCGCATCTGACTTCTCTGCCGAGTTCGATAAAGGTTTCGACTAGCACCTCATCGGCATAGGTAAAGGCAGTTTCCAGGGCGGCACTGTAGTCGGCGGTGGTTCTGACCAAAGCGACCCCTAGGGAGTTATCTGTGTTGATGGGCTTGAGGACGGCTGGGGGGACAATTTTGGGGAAATCTCCAGGGCGAATTACTTCGCCTTGGGGCACGGCAACCCCTGCTGCTGCCACAACAGCCTTTGCTTTTGCCTTATGCGCCGTCAGTGCCATCACATCAGGCAAATTGCCCACGTAGGGAATGCGCAACACATCAAATAAGGCACGGTAGGCAGTCATACCAGGGATGCAAAACATCTGGGGCAGCATGACATCAATATTGAGGGCAGTCAGCACCTGAACTGCCTTAGCAAAGGACATGGGTTCGGCTGCGGCGATCGCCCCAGGGCTGAGGTCGGTGGGGAATCGCCAGTGGCGATCGGGCGTGATGTAGGCAATGTGAAAGTCGTATAGTGCCGTGTTGGCGGTAGAGACCAGACAGTCTTGGGCATAGAGGCGGGAGAGATCGCAGTAGAACTCGTCAGCCGCAGACCCTACTAGGTGCAGAACGCGCAGTACCATCAATCGCCCCCCAGCTCGACAAGCTTACCAATATTAAAATCAATCCGAATCCAGCCCTTAAGCTGCCGCAAATTTTTGAATAGCAGCCAGGGGATATGGACGTGATGCACCATTAAAAACGGGAGCGGGTCAGCCCAGTCAAAGATGGCATCCTTGCCCCTGGCAATGATTTGCAGCCGCCGCCACGTCTGGGTAGGATTGTGCAAATGGGTCACTAATCGCCAAACCTCATGGTAAATCCAGTAGGTGGGACGACCTGACGGAAGAGGCTGAACGGCGGCAGACAGCGGCTTGCACTCTAAATATGCCTGTGCAACATCGGGATGGTTATAAAACAGGGTAATGGCTGAATGGGTGCGCGGGTTACACTCAATCGCGTAAATGTCGCCGCTGTCCTTCGCCTCGATAAAGTCGAAAGAAACCTGACCCGTCAACTTTAGGCCGCGCACGAACTGTCTAACCCACGCCTCAATTTCGGGGTGGTCTACGTGTTCGTAGTTGACCTGAAAGGCGGACGATTTACAGCAGCAGTGCAGCCGCAGTTCTCCGTCTCGCACCGTGCTGTGGGTGCAGTACTCCTGCCCAGAAATAAACGCCTGCATGATCCAGGGGTTTTGCTCAGAGATCGGCAGGGTTTTAACAAAGGCTGCCGTTTCTGAGAGCGCAGGACGGGGGAGTTGGGTGAGGTCTAGCCGCCGCACAGAGTCGTAAGGAATGCTTTTGAGAATGTACTTGTGCGCCCGTGCGGAAAAATCGAAGTCTACCACCTGCTGGGGCTGAGTGATGCGATAAGAGTCTGGCACCGAAAGACCCAGCGATGCCGCAGCCGTAGCAAACGCATCCTTATCGTCTAGCTGCTGAGCCATTGCCGCATCGACATGTAGCACTTCGCAGTAGGGGGCAAGCGCCTGCTTTGCAAGGGCATCGTAGTAGCTTGCCACTGGACTACAGACCGGAACGTAAACCTCTACCCCTTCTGCCTGCACAATTTTTAAGAGCGCGTCGATGTAATCCGGTGCTTCGGGATTGGGCACGGTATAAAATCGGTCAACCGCCCAAGAGAAGCGATGCCCCGTCAGCTCGTACTTGCGAGACTCAACCAAAACGACTCTATGCCCCGCCTGATGAAAGGAGCGGGCAAGCTGAAGCGCTTTGGTCATTTTGCCCCCGCTGACCAGGATAGTTTTGGGGTGCGGCGCAGTGGCTCTCACCGACTTCACGAAAACCGACCGGAGCAGGGCGATCGCCGTTAGACCCGCGTTTATAGGCAGCACCAACAGCAACACCCCAAGAGTTGCCACCGTTTTGAGAGCCGATTGATATTGCGTCATATTCGGCGGATGAGAGTAAGGCCATCTCTAAGCGGAATCAGCACCTGCTCAATCTGAGGGTTGTCGATGACGGCCTGGTTGAATGCGGCGATCGCCTTACCATTTGCCGTTGCCTCGCCCTGCATATAGGGCTGACCCTGCATGAGGGTATTGTCTACACAAATCAGCCCGTGGGGTGCCAGCAGATCTGAATCTAGTAGTAGATTTAGATAGTCGATATATCCGCCTTTATCGGCATCAATAAAGACTAAATCGAACTGTTCGCCGTCCGCTGCCAACTGCTTGAGGGTGAGCAGCGCGGGTGCGACCTTGACCGTAATTTTGTACCCGTCAGAAGACTCTCTAAAGCAGCGCTGAGCGAACTCTGCCGCGTAGGCATCAACCTCGCAAGCAATCAGCGTGCCGTCAGACGGAAGCGCCTCAGCCATCGCTAGGGCTGAGTAGCCCGTGAATAGACCCACTTCTAGCACTCGCTTGGCCTGGGTTAGATGCACCAAAAACTTCAGCATTTGGCCTTCGACATGCCCAGAGAGCATTTCTTGCTCTAGGGGCTGTGCTGTCTTGCCATCTGTAAACCGCTGACCCCAGTTTTCGGCTTGGGTACGCTTTACCAAAACCGCCAATGCCGCAGACTCCGGCGTTGTGCAGTGGTTGACGTAGGGTTCTAGCCCACTCGCTAATGCACAGGCGCTCTGGAGTTCTGCCTTGAGGTGAGCGTCAACGCTGTCTAAAGCCCCGATTTTCTGGGTGAGATACTCTAGCTGGGTAGCCAGAATGCCCACTGGGGTCACGGGTCTGGGCGCTACCGTCATGACTGCATCCCTGCCGTGGCGACCGCGCCAGCCGTCTGTGCGGGGATGTACATGTCTTCCCCTGCGCCGCTGCGAGGATAGTCACGACAAATTTCTTGATGGATTGCTAAGATTTCTGTCAGTTCATCTCTGGTCAAGTCATTAATGAACGAGCAGGTTCCGATCGGGTTAGGCACTGCGGCTCGCAGCAGACCGTCCCGCGTTCGGCTAATGGATTCTGTCGCCTTCCACAGCAGCTCAGGGGTGAGATATGGGCTGTCAATCGCCAGTCCAATTCGGCTCATTAGCCCCAAAATGCGATCGCGGTCTGTCTCTGAAATGTAGCCCCGCTGCTGGGCGATCGTTGCCGAGAAGGCCATATCAATGTTGACGCCATGACCGTGGAACATAGGAATCTCTGGTGTTAGCTCTAGCGTTGGACTCCAGGTGTGTCCGTAGGCAATCACCCGATCCAGGTCAAGCTCGTGGAGGTTGGGCACCTCTAGCTCCAACATGGTGCGGATTGCGTCATGGGTGATTTTATGAGCCACCTCCTGGAGCTGGGGTGTACCGTCCAGATAGCCAAACCGAGTCTGCAAAAGGTCTTTGCCGTACTGCTCCAGCAGCCCAAAAATTTCGTCGTTGGCAACCACAGCAATTTTGATGAGTTCTGCCATGCCGTTCCGCACCTGAGCCGCAGGCAGCGTTTTTAAGAAAGAGAAGTCCAAAATGACCTTTTGAGATGCATGATAGGCCCCCAGCCGATTCTTCAGCTTGCCGTGGTTGACGGCGACCTTAATGGCAATGCTGGCATCAATCAGCCCAATCAAGGTGGTAGGCACTCGAATATAGTTGGTGCGGCGGCGATAGGTCGCGCAGGCAAACCCTGCTACATCTGTCGTCAAACCGCCGCCTACGACCAAAACAGGCTCTTTACGCACTAGCCCAAAATCTGCAAACGCATCGACAATTTTCTCAAACGTTCGCAGCGTCTTGTCGGTCTCTTCAATTCTGATCTGGAAGATGGTCAGGTCAATCTCATAGTGCTGGAAATAGGTCTGAATCTGCTCACCGTACAGACCATAAACCGTCTTATCTACCACCATTAAGCAGCGACCAAACGAACGGTAGCTTTCTGCAATTTCCGCATTTCCAACCGCAAAAGCCCCGTTCACATATAGCAGGCTGAAGTCAATTTTTTCATACCCCTCGACGTGAAAGGCGTTTTCTGTAGATGTAAAGGTTGCCTGAATGTCGCCCATAAAGTTCCCTTATTTTCTGCATATGCGTAACTTATACACATAACTTAACATCGTTTTCCCATAAAGGTAACCTCTCTTATTGGTTACGCTACTGTGACAGCAACCGTGCTGCCCTCTCTAAACGCTCATCGCAGAAACATCCGAAGCATCATAAAAATTAGCCACAGCGAAAAGACGCCAAATCCGACAAAAATAGAGACAAAGTTTGCGTTATTGACAGGCTGATTGAGAGACGAGGCGGCAGTGGTTTCAGCCGTATTGATAAACGTATCTTGATCTCGAATGATGGCTTGCGGAATGAGCGTATCGGATTGAGTGCCCACATTGGGCATTTTTCTAACCGCCGTACCGATCGCCAGAAATTCGATGATGCCGCCGCCTAAGTTATACACATAGGTCTTAATGCCCACCACCTCATCAGCATTACAGCGCCGTGCATCTTCAGTGATGTGGGCTAAAGCCTGCTCTCGCGCTTCGTAGATGAGGGAGGTGAGTTCGCTAAT
Organism: Acaryochloridaceae cyanobacterium VAR_48_metabat_390; assembly: GCA_031422435.1. Classification (GTDB taxonomy): domain Bacteria; phylum Cyanobacteriota; class Cyanobacteriia; order Thermosynechococcales; family Thermosynechococcaceae; genus JAAURS01. The sequence continues at coordinate 45,804 of JANPLU010000134.1, read as the reverse complement.
TTCACCCCGCACGAAGGACTTAAAAAATGACGTAATGCCGCCGACGAGTCCGAGGGAGTACACTGAAACGCCTAATACTAACTGTACAGGCATATAGCCTTGATTGATTAGGCACCACATTTCTTCGTTGGTAAGGTCGCTGGTGATGGGGCTGTCGTAATAGCCTTTGGGCAGTGCCGGATGGTCAGACGCGGTGCCAATCATCAGCATTTCCTGCATTCCGGCGAGGGGAAGAATGGAGGTTTTGATGCCCACCACCGCATTGGCTCTAAAGGCTCGCGCTTCGGATTTAATGCGCTTGAGGGCGAGATGACGCGTCTCATTAAAAATCTGGGAGAATTCTTTGATTTCGCCCCTGGCTAAGCTTTTTAAGCTGCCCACAATGCCGCCGCCCAGCCCGATAGAATAGGCCACATTGCCAAACACAAAGTGCTTGGGCACAAATCCGGCATCAATTTGACAGTAGAGTGCCTGCCCATCTGCTGAGCTAGAGAACTCAATCTGCTCTGTTTTAGCCCCCGCCTGATGAATACAGGAGCCGATCGCCAGAAATTCGATATTGGTGCCATGCACAATTAGCTCGTTGGAGACGCCCGTAATACCAATGCCACCGTGCCGTGATGCCTCTGCTTGCATCCGTGCGTAGGCGCGTTGGCGACCTTCGAGAATGACGCGGGTGACTTGGGAGACTTCGCCCCCAAACAGCGTTTTTAAGCCTGAGCCAATGCTGCCCAGCAGGCCGAGTGCAACCACGCTATTGCCAATGACTAAATCGCCAGGGGTAAACCCTTGCTTACCAAGACAATAAATCTCGTTACCAGATAAGCCTGTAATGATGGGCATTTGTAATTTCCCTGAAGCGCCATAGTTGAGCGTGGATCTAAAGTTGAAGTCTGTGGGGGGTAATGTCGATCTGAGTACGCTAGCTCCTCTTCTCTGCTAAGCAGAACAACAGTATAGCCCTGCTTCCAAGAACCAGAATTGTCCGCCGCCCAAGTTGCTTCACGCTTAGGAATCTGCACTAATTCTTGCTCCAAAAGAAATCGGACGGGACGCTTCGGTATTTCTGCCAAAAAATCCGTTTACGCTAGATGAGGCGATAGCTGCGCAACAAGAGTCCGCCGCCGACCAATAGCACTTTGCTCAATCACTTTAGGATTATGAATGACCCCGATTTCCTCAACAGAGACGTTTAAGACACAGCGCGTGTCATCTAAGCCTATGCAACTCAACAGCCAACGCCTCGTTTTAGCTAATGGACTCGTAGTTCTGGTCACAGAGAACCCAATGGCAGACATTGTCGCAGCGCGGATCTTTATAGATGCAGGCAGCCGTTACGAACAGCCAGCTCAAGCAGGGTTATCTCATCTAACTGCGGCGCTTTTAAGCAAAGGCACCCTCACCCATACCTCTCAAGAGATTGCCGCACAAGTTGAGTCTATTGGAGCCAACCTTGGAGTCAGCAGCGCTCCTGACTACTTTGTGGTCAGCGTCAAAACGGTCAGCGCCGATTTTGACGAACTTTTGTCGTTAGCCGCCCAACTCATACAGCATCCTACCTTTCCTGAAGCTGAGTTGGCGCTTGAGTGCAAGCTGACAGTTCAGGCGATTCGGGCGCGTCAAGAGCAGCCTATGGCGATCGCCCTCCAGCAGCTTCGCCAAGCCATCCACCCTAACCACCCTTACGGTCAGCCCGGACTCGGCACCCTAGAAACCATTGCATCATTTGAGCGAAACGACCTTATTGAATTTCATCGGCAGCACTTTAGTCCACATACCGCCGTCTTGAGCATTGCGGGTAACATTACCGTAGAAAACGCTCAGGCTGTTGCCGAAAGCCTGTTTGGAGACTGGAAAATTTCTTCGCTTGTGCCGCCTACGCTTCCCGATATCGTAGAAGGCAACAGGCCAATCCAGGTCATGCAAACCCAGCCCACCCAGCAGTCCATCGTAATGCTGGGCTACCCTGCGCCTGCGGTACAAGAGGCAGACTACGCCGCCCTCAAATTGCTGTATACCTATCTGTGCAGCGGCCTATCCAGTCGGCTATTTACAGAACTGCGCGAAAAAAAGGGGCTGGCCTACGAAGTGTCGGGCTTTTACCCCACACGGCTTAATCCCTCCCATTTTGGAGTGTACTTAGGCACGGCATCAGAAAATACGGCGCTTGCCCTATCGCTTCTTAAAGCCGAGCTTGAAAGACTTTCTGCCCAGATGCTCTCGCAAGAAGAAGTGAATGCCACTAAAAGTAAGCTACTGGGTCAATATGCCCTAGGCAAACAAACAAACCATCAAATCGCGCATCTCTATGGACTGTATGCGTTTTTACAGCTTGGGGCTGACTACGACCAGCAGTTTGTTCAAAACATCCAGGCCATCACCCCAGAACAGCTTCAGAACGTGGCTATAAAACATCTGAGGGAACCTTTTATTTCCCTGGTTGGCCCAGACTTTGCTTTAGCTTCTTTAAGGTAACTCTAGTCTCTAGCTGGCTGAGCGGAGTCGAAGCCAGCGGTAGGTTGTTTTCCAAAAATTACCTACACTTCTGGCGTTTCGGTAATGAACGGAACGGGTTCTAGGGCCGGTTGCGTATGGGAGGCGATCGCCGATAGGTACTTTTGATCAACCAGATAAGCCCCGCGACTAAATCTAACCCGCCAAGCATCCCCTGGTTCGCGCCCTAAAATCACGCCCTCTTCCTCAAGCTGCACCACATTAGGCGGACGCAGCATCGGCATCGGCTCAGCCGTTTTGAAATAGGGTGGGGCAGCCGCTAACCGGACGCGATCGCCTGTTTTAAACTCTGTATCCAAGGCGATTCCCCCTGAAGATCGTCAATATCTATCAGCTTAGGCCATAGACCTAACGATAAGATTGAAACGTGGTTTGTCTTCTAATGCAAAGGTCAACGCTTCATGCCCCTTCAGCCTCCCGTCTTGCTTGATGGTAAACAGCTCGCGCAGCAGATGCAGGATGCCTTGGCTCAAAAAATTCGGCAGTTGCTGCCCCAAGTAGGCCGTCCCCCGGGTCTAGCAGTGCTGATGGTGGGCGATAACCCTGCCAGCGCCGCCTATGTCCGCAACAAAGAGCGTGCCTGCGAAAAAGTCGGCATTGCGTCCTTTGGGCATCACTTTCCGGCAGATGTGTCTCAAGCAGAACTCACTCAAGTCATTCATCAGCTCAATGCGGATGAGCGCGTAGACGGCATTTTGGTGCAGTTGCCCCTGCCCAATCACCTAGATGCCGAGGCGCTCCTGTACGAAATCTTGCCAGAAAAAGACGCGGATGGCCTTCACCCCATGAGCTTAGGGCGACTGGTTCGCAAAGAGCCAGGGCTAAAAAGCTGTACCCCAGCGGGCGTTATGCGGCTGCTAGAGCAGTATCAACTCAACCCGCAAGGCAAACACGCCGTGGTGATAGGCCGCAGTATTTTAGTGGGTAAGCCCATTGCGCTCATGCTGCTGGATGCCAATGCAACGGTCACAATGGCGCATTCTAAAACCCCAGATCTTAAAGCCACCGTGTTAGCCGCAGATATTATCGTCGCCGCCGTAGGCCAGCCCAATTTAATTACCGCAGACATGGTCAAACCTGGGGCGATCGTAATTGATGTGGGCATTAACCGAGTCCAAAACGAATCTGGTAAAGCCCGATTAGTCGGGGACGTAGACTTTGCAAACGTTCAGCCCCGCTCTAGCTACATTACCCCTGTCCCTGGGGGCGTAGGAGTCATGACGGTAGCAATGCTGCTTGAGAACACAACGTGGAGCTACTGCCAGAGGTGCAAAGCATCATACAATGATGAAACTCCAACCCAGCGGTAAGGGTAGGCTAAACCATGCTATTGGCTTCATGCCTTGCGTGGCTGTCATTCCCTTTAACAAGGATTAACCAGGAAGGATTTTCATCATGATGTCCGCAGACCAAACTTCTGCTGCCCCTTTATCTAGTCGCTCAGAAGCTTCAACGGATGCAGATGCTTTTGACCTAAAGGGCTACTTAAATCAGCGTCGAGAACAGGTAGAGTCTGCCCTAAATGCCTCAATTGAGGTGATTTATCCTGAAAAAATTTATGAAGCAATGCGCTACTCGCTGCTGGCAGGCGGTAAGCGGCTCAGACCCATTTTGTGCCTTGCGACCTGTGAACTAACAGGCGGCTCGATGGAGATGGCAATGCCCACGGCCTGCGCCCTAGAAATGATCCACACGATGTCGCTGATTCACGATGACCTACCTGCTATGGACAACGATGACTATCGGCGCGGCAAGCTGACAAATCATAAGGTTTATGGCGAAGACATTGCTATTCTTGCCGGCGATGGGCTGTTAGCCTATGCCTTTGAGTACCTGGCGGTTCATACCAAAGGCGTTGCGCCAGAACGACTGCTCAAGGTGGTGGCGCGGTTGGGCAATGCGGTGGCGGCAACGGGTTTAGTCGGCGGTCAGGTGGTCGATCTCGACTGTGAAGGGGCAGCAGATATTACTGTCAAAACCCTTAACTTTATCCATACCCATAAAACAGGGGCGCTACTCGAAGCATCCGTTGTTTCGGGCGCGGAGTTAGCCAGTGCAGATGAGGATACCCTGGCAAAGCTGACGCAGTATGCCCGTAATATTGGTCTAGCATTCCAGATTGTGGATGACGTGCTAGATATTACGGCAACCGACGAAGAGCTTGGCAAAACCGCTGGCAAAGATCTGACGGCTCAGAAAGCGACCTATCCGAGTTTATGGGGCATAGATGAGTCGAGACGGCAGGCTCAGCAGTTGGTTGAGGCGGCGAAGGCGGCACTTGCGCCTTTTGGAGAGAAGGCACTGCCTTTAATTGCGATCGCCGACTATATTACCAATCGCAGATCTTAACGGTCATTTTGGTCTGGTTTATTGGGTACAACTACTTTGCCAATTTACGCACTACATCTTTTTGAGACGTTAGGACTCGCACCGATGCAAGACTTTGGCAGCATTATTCATAATCGCGTTTTGCTGGTGGCGATCGCCTCAACCATTACCGCCCAAGCCCTAAAGCTCCCGCTTGAGTTTATAAAAAACCGTAAAATCAACTTCCGCGTTTTGGTGGGGACGGGCGGTATGCCCAGCTCTCACTCTGCCTTGGTGACGGCCTTAGCGGCTGGGGTTGGGCAAGTCAAAGGGTGGGATGGCATTGAATTTGCGATCGCCACCATTTTTGCAGTTATTGTCATGTATGACGCAGCAGGGGTGCGACAGGCCGCAGGCAAACAGGCGCGAGTCCTCAACCAAATTATTGATGAAGTTTTTCAAGAGCATCCGGTTTTTAATGAAAACCGTCTTAAAGAGCTATTGGGGCACACGCCCATTCAGGTTATTGCTGGCTCAATCTTAGGCATTATTATGGCAGGATGTTTTGGGCCATCCGGCATCTTGCTCTCGCCCTAATTGAGCGCTTATCAACTCATCCACTGTCAGCGTCATCAACGCTGCTGTAGACGAATCAGCTCCTTCTGGATTTGGTTCATCAGACCTGAATCAGATTGACTCCTTTGGGTGAATTCATTAAATTCCCCAATCGACAGATTGTTTTTGCGAATAATGTTGGCCGATTCATCAAAAAAGTCTGTACAGATTGACCGGACATTTCCAGGGAGTTGACCTTGACGACAAACATCATTGGGCAAATTCCCATTCATCACTCGACGAACCTCACGGTAGGCTTTTTTCCGGAGCGGCTCGATTTCTAGCACAGCCCCAGCATAGCTGCGGATTTTGCCAGTCGATTGTGCAGAGGCCGTCGAAGACCAGACCACATGTGAATCTACTCGACCCGACCAGCTTGGCACAGCGCCTGTCAGCCATGCACCGCAGACCAAAACAAAAATCCCCCACCCTTTGAGTGCAGAACCAGAAACCATAGGGCGTAACAATGCAGAATAGGTCATGACAGCCGATCACTCAGGCAATAAAATCTTAATCTCTCTCTTTATACTGAAGCGTGTCCTAAGTCAGAAGTTCCTGAAAATGCAGAGGGAACTAATCCTGTAACGCCGAACGTTGCGCCGCCCCTGTTTAACGTCGTTAGTCTTGCCGATGGTTTATTTAACCCGTTTGCACCATCGTAGAGAACTAATTTTTTTGGCAGGCTTGGCATAGCTCAATCACCTTGGTTTGCAGTGTCCCTTTCGCCTCTTGTCCCTGCTTTAAAGCCGCCTCTAACGCTAGCAAAATCGCTAAGGTCTGCTGAAGCTGCTTTGGCGCAAGTGCTTTGACATCCTGACTTAAAAAATAAATCCGCTTCGGGTTCGCAATATCTGCGGCCTTCGCAATCACGCGCTCGTCACGTTCTCCAGAAGCCTGCATGAGCTTCACCCATAGCCACGTCCGAAACTGCTTAATCAGCGTTGCTGAGATTCGCAAGGGCGACTCATTATGGCGCAACAGGTCGTCGAGTACCCCCAAAGCCTTATCGGTCGAGCCTTGGCGAACCCAGTTTGCTAACTCTAGGCTACTTTGTTGAGTGGTATGCACCAGTGCCGTCACTACGGCGGGGTCAACGGTTCGCACCGAGCCATCTGGCTGGGTTACATAAAGCTTTAGCTTCTCTAGTTCGCTGTACAGCAGACGGGTGTCGCTACCGACGGCCTCTGCCAAAAGCTCTACTGCCGCATCTGTCATGGGCACATTAAGCTGCTTTGCCGTTTGCTGAACCGTCTTGAGAATAACGTCTGCTTTCCAGGGTGGCGGCAGCGTAAATTCTTCAACAGTGCCGATCTGCTGTAACGATTTTGTGATTTTACTGCGACCATCGGGCTTACCGTCATAGGTAAACAGTAGGTGAGAAGAGGCGGGTAATACCGACAGTGACCGCTCTAGCTCTGCCAAGAAGGCCGATGAGTCTTGCCCTGTCAACGGCGGGTTGACCAGCCAGACCAGGCGATCGCCCTGTCCAAAGGGCAGCGTCATCGCTAAGTTAAGCCCCTGAATCAGCGCGTCTGTGCCGGACGCGCCGCTGCCGCTGCTTTCTACCTTGTCATAGTTAAAACTTTTCCAGGTCGAATCTAAAACGCGATCTTCAAGCGTCTTTACCGCCTTTTGAAGACGAAACTCATCATCACCCCAGAATAGATAAACAGGCATTAATTTAGAGTATTCACCAGCCGAGGTTTCTTTTACGATAGAGGATGAGGTTACAATTCAACCCAAAATAGAGAGCGATCAGAATGCAGGTTTGTTTTCAGATTCAGCGTCAGACTGTTGGGGAGCATTCCCCTCGGGTTGAGACATTTGTCCTTGAGGCCAGTCCCAACACCACTATTTTGGAATGCCTCAACCAGATTAAGTGGGAACAAGACGGATCCCTTGCGTTTCGCAAAAACTGTCGAAATACCATCTGTGGAAGCTGTGCCATTCGGGTGAATGGTCGCCCTGCTCTCGCCTGTAAGCAAACCCTTCAAGCTGAGGTAAAGCTGGCTGCTTTAGCCCATCCTGCTGCGATCGCTGCTCAGGGTGCGGCACAGCCCGAAGAACGGCTGTCGCCGCCGCCTACCATTGAAATTCAGCCCCTCCATAATTTCCCTGTCATTAAAGACTTAGTAGTGGAAATGAACCAATTTTGGCAAAATCTGGCGCAGGTTGATCCCTATGTGAGTACGGCAGCGCGTGCCGTTACGCCAGAGCGCGAATTTTTGCAGTCTCCGGTTGAGCGTGCAGCGCTTAATCAGGCGGGCAACTGCATTATGTGTGGAGCCTGTTACTCGGAGTGCAATGCTAAGAGCGTTAACCCACAGTTTGTCGGGCCTCATGCCCTGGCAAAAGCCTACCGTATGCTCGCCGACACCCGTGACGAGCGCACCTCTGAGCGACTTACCCAATATACTCGAGATTTATCGGGGGTATGGGGATGTACACGCTGCTTTAACTGCAATTCGGCTTGCCCAATGGACGTTGCACCCCTTGACCAAATTACCCAAATTAAGACTCAGCGATTGGCTCAAGCGTCTGACTCTTCAGAGTCACGTTCTGTTCGGCATCGCAGAGCCATGATTGATTTAGTCACGCAAGGCGGTTGGATTGATGAGCGTCGCTTTGGGCTGATAGTAATGGGAAACCGCTTTCGAGATCTCAACGGCCTGTTGAGCTTAGTCCCTTTGGGGATACGAATGCTTGCGAAGGGTAAATTTCCAGCCTCGTTCGAGCCATCTGAAAGTACGCAGGCTGTAGGTGCGCTCATTGAGACGATTAAACTAAGAACGTCATTGCCAAAGGGATCTGCTTTTATGACTCCATTGCCTCAAGTTCCTGGCTCGTCTAATGAGAAGGAGCCTCAAAAGCTTAGTCTGAGTCAACCCGAACCTAAGCTAGGCTGGACTGCCTACGCAGAGCAAATCAACGGTCGTTTTGCCATGATTGGGCTGGTTATTTTGCTGTTGCTGGAGGTCTTGACCCATCAATCTCTTCTAACTTGGCTGGGTCTATAGTAAGCGTCTGATCTCCGGTCATAAGACAACAAATACGGCATAAGCGTCTCTTCAACGAAAGGATTTAAGTAACTACAACTACCGAAAGGTTGGTCTTTTTTTGTTACTTTAAGGGGCAGTGGCTCCAAATCTATGAAGGACGTTGGACGTAGTGGGCATCATCCACATTCAAATTGTTGAAGGCAACCCGCACCTGCGATCGCTCCTCGGCTGGCATCTACAGCAGACAGGGTACACCGTCCATCTGACCTCAGGGGTGCGACAAGCACGCGACGTGTATCATCGCCAGCAGCCCGATTTAGTCGTCGTCGATTCAGATTTGGCGGATGGTGACGGGCTAGAGTTTTGTCGCTGGCTTCATCGCCAGCAGCGCCCACTGGTCGTGATGCTCTCGGCGTTGGTGAGCGAGGTAGATGTGGTGAGCGCGCTCAAAGCGGGAGCCGATGACTACCTCAAAAAGCCTTTTGGGATTCAAGAGTTTTTGGCGCGAGTAGAGGCGGTCAGCCGTCGATGCGGATCTGCGCTTCCTGTGCAGCTTCGCTATGGCGACCTTCGCATTGATTTGGTGCAGCGACGGGTGCATTACAACCACGAGCTAATGGACTTAACCCCTCAGGAGTTTAGCCTGATGTATGTGCTTGCCCAGGCTGAAGGGGTTGCCCTTAGCCGCTTAGAGCTGTTGCAGCGCGCGTGGCCAGACAACATTGATAACCCCCGAACGGTGGATACGCATATTCTCTCTCTGCGTAAAAAAATCGAGCTAGATCCACAGCAGCCTCAACTGATTCAAACGGTTCGCAATGTGGGGTACCGCCTTAATCTAGAATTTTTGACCACTGGGGCTAAACCGTCTCGCGTGTGGTCCGAATCTCAGGCTCCCGAAGATTCCTCAACTGTTGCCCATGAGGAACAGCGCTTTGGGTATCGAGCAGAGGCTTCACCAAAGGTTTCTTTGGGGTAGTTTAGGGCTAGTTGAAATCTGTCCAGTCGGCGGAAGCAGCGGCTTTTTCAGACAGCACGGTCTGAATTTCACTCCAGTTGACGCCTTGTATGGCTTTATCTTGCCTCAGTTGACCTTGGTCAATCCAGAGGATGCGATCGCACAAATTCTGTAAGACCGAATACTGGTGGCTCACAATCACCACAGAACCCTTTAGCTGCCGAAGGATGTTGCATAAAAGCTCAATTCTGCCCGGATCTAGCGCAGAGGTCGGCTCATCTAGCAAAAGCATTTGAGGTTGTGCAATCAAAGCGCGACATATACTTACCCACTGCCGCTGACCAACCGATAGCTCTAGTGCCTGCCGCGACATCCATTCTGAAGGGATATCTAGACGCTGCTCCCAGCGCGCCATTCGCTGCTGAATTTCTGTCATGGGCAACTTCTGAAGCTGGAGCGGATAGGCAAGCGTCTGCTCAACCGTCATGCCTAAAAGCTGAGATTCTTGGGGCACCAGCATGATCTGCTGACGCAGAGTGGGCGCTGGGAGATTTTTACTCGGCTGGCCTTGCCACAAAATGCGACCTTCAGTGGGGTCTATCAGACGGTTGAGCAGTCTCAGCAGCGTCGTTTTGCCAGAACCCGAAGCCCCCACAATGCCCACTCTTGAACCAGGCTGCTCAATGCGAAACGAAATTTGGTTGAGCAAACGAGTGTGACCTAGCCCACTGATGACGCTGACTTGCTCTAGTTCTAATTCAGCCATTCCTGGGGTTGTGTTTGGGTGATCCATGAAAGGGCTAGACCCCGACTGGCTGCGCTAGCACAGTATAAATGACCCAGAAATCGGCGATCGCCAGTAAACCCGCCACCCCCAGCAACGCCGCATACATCCAAGGCTGAGCCAGCGGCTTGACATCCTGAGTATTGATCCCCGTTTTGATCTCAATCAGCCTTAACATCCGGTGAAACCCAACAATCCGCATCGGCAGCAGAAAGCCATCTCGATTTTTAGAAACCAGATAGTACACTAGTCCCCCTTGCCCCGTAGAGCGAGCCTTAAAATCTTCAATGTCAGCCCAATCTAAAGCCCAATCTCGGCGAAGGGGGGTAGGCACCCACCAGGGGTAACAAACCGCAATGCCAGTCTCATTCAAATGCACCTGCTCACTCAATGCCATATGCAGCAAAACACCGCCGCTAATGAGCGCCAGCCCCAACCAAAGCATAGAATCTTGAAACGCCATGGGAGGATCTACTGTGCCATTTAGCCGTGCTAAAAAAGGCAGCGGCAGCATCAGCGCAATATATAGGCTCCAGAGCGCCCCGCGCACCAGCGGCGAAATCTTAAACACGCTCGCGACAAAAATGTTTTCACCTAACGGCACGGTATGCATACTCATTGCAATTGAATGTTCTTGTCTCAAGTCAAATCGTCATCGAAGGACTTAACAGCATTCTATGTTCCCCACAGACTTTTGGGCTACGCTGAATCATGTACTTGGACTCACTCCGTATGCGCCTTAACCGTCTGCTCGTTACGCTTTTGATTGTGATTTGCCTGGTTGCCGCATTGGGTAATTGGATTTTAGGGTCTTCTTTGAGAGGTTCTGAGCAAAGTCGAGCGGCAGATATCGCACTCATTGACGTTTACGGCAGCATTAGCGATACAGCCAGCGCAGGAGCATTTGGATCGTCGGGTGGAGCCAGTGCCAACACGCTGCTTGAAGCCGTTCAAAAAGCCCGCAAAGACAAAGTTAAGGCCATCTTGCTGCGCATCAATAGCCCTGGTGGAACTGCTGCGGCCTCTCAGTCTGTGTATCATGAACTGATGCGCGTTCGCAAAGAAACCGGAATCAAAATTGTGGCAAGCCTGGGAGACGTTGCGGCCTCTGGCGGCTACTACATCGCCAGTGCCGCAAACCATATTGTTGCTAACCCCTCTACGCTCACGGGTTCTATTGGCGTGGTAATTCGCACCCAAAATATTAGTGGTCTACTGGATAAATTTGGCGTACAGTCAGGCACCGTTCAAAGTGGTCAGTTCAAAGATATTTTGTCTCCATTTAGAAGTGCTACCGCCGATGAGCGCCAAATTCTTCAGGGGATTGTCACCGATTCCTACGAACAGTTTTTAGCCTCTATTGTTGAAGGACGAGGAATTGCCTTACCAGAGCTTAGAAAACTAGCCGATGGGCGCATTTACACCGGATCTCAAGCTAAAGCCTCTAATCTGGTCGATTCCCTCGGCAATTATCAGGACGCGGTGCAGCAAACTGTCAAAATGGCTGCCCTTAAAAAAGAGCCGACCATTCGCAACTATACGAAAGGCTCTTCTGGCTCTCTGTTGGGGAAGGTACTGCCCTTTTTAAGTGGCGCTGACGGCAGCAGCATGAGCTACGGCACGAGTCTGACTGCCTCACAGAATTGGGATAAAGTGCCGCTTGCACTCATGGAGTAGGGTTCATGCTTAATGGATGTGACTCAATCTTGTTTGGTGGTGAAGCGCGTCAGCGGAGCGTTTTTGCTGCATTACTGCCTCCAATTTGCACTTGCCTTGTTTTAGCCTTCAATGCCGCTGGACAACTTCACCTAGGCTTTCGTGGATTAATTGGATTGAGTGCGCTGTTCCTTGTGTTAGGCGCAGTAGGATGCTATTGGTATATTGCTTCTATTGATTTATTGGGGCAATGGTTTAGGCAAACGCGACCTTCAGAATCACCGAATGCTAGATTTTATCCAGGGTTAAAAATTCTGGAAGGCTTGTGGCCCATTATTCTGCTGGGGCCAGCCATTTCTGCTCAGCGATGGTGGCCTAGTTTCGGGGCTTTTATGACGCTGTGCACTATATTTTGCACTGGACTAACGCTCATAGCTGCGATCCGTCACGCCTATAACATTCATTGGATTCAGGCCGGCTTATGCTTGTTTATAACTGTAGTTTTGGGAAGTCTAGCCATCGTTGGGCTGTTAGGATGGCCTGTGATGTTTATCCTAGGAGCGAAAAACTTTAGTATTGTCATACCTGTCTGACCCTGTTTAGTAAAACTGCATTAAGGAGACTACGCACAATAATGACTAAAGTTGCACTGATTTCTGGCATTACAGGGCAAGATGGCGCTTACTTAGCGGAGTTTCTACTGAGTAAGGGATACGAAGTCCACGGAATTAAACGCCGTGCCTCTTTATTCAACACTGATCGTATCGATCATCTTTACCAAGATCCTCATGAGAAAGATCGGCGATTTTTCCTCCACTATGGCGACCTGACAGACTCCACTAACCTGATTCGCATTGTGCAGCAGGTACAGCCTGACGAAATTTATAATTTGGCGGCTCAAAGCCACGTTGCGGTATCGTTTGAAACACCAGAATATACTGCCAATACGGATGGAATCGGCACCTTACGTTTGCTAGAAGCCATTCGGATTTTGGGGATGACCGAAAAAACCAAGTTCTATCAGGCTTCTACTTCTGAACTCTATGGTCTGGTGCAGGAAATTCCTCAGACAGAGAAGACCCCGTTTTACCCGCGATCGCCTTATGCCGTCGCAAAACTCTACGCCTACTGGATTACGGTCAACTATCGTGAAGCCTATGGCATGTATGCCTGCAACGGAATTTTGTTTAATCATGAGTCTCCTCTGCGCGGTGAAACCTTCGTGACTCGCAAAATCACCCGCGCCCTAGCACGCATCAAACTAGGGTTACAGGACTGTCTATACCTAGGCAACATGGACGCGTTACGCGATTGGGGCCACGCCCAAGATTATGTTGAAATGCAGTGGCTTATGCTACAGCAGTTTGAAGCAGAAGACTATGTCATTGCAACAGGTCAGCAACATAGTGTCAGAGATTTCGTCAACATAGCCTGTGCTGAGCTACATATTGAGATCAATTGGCAAGGAAAGGCCGAAAATGAAAAGGGCTACGATGCTTCAGGGCAGTGCATTGTTGCAGTTGATCCACGCTATTATCGTCTGACAGAAGTTGAAACCCTGTTAGGAGATGCAACCAAAGCTCACCAAAATCTAGGCTGGAAGCCAAAGTTTACGTTTGAGCAGCTAGTGTCAGAAATGATTAAAGAAGACTTAATCTCAGCCCAAAAGGATTCTCTCATCAAGAAGCATGGCTACAGCACCTATAACTACCACGAGTAAAATTAATCCTTCCATGCGTTCAGGTCTTACCTGTGATTGTTATCACTAATCCTTAGTAACTCCTAACACTGACGCTCTTATAAATTCCGAAGATTATTCTGTAGGGGAAGAGTATTACACCAAGGTAGTTCTTATTGTTTTATTGAGTTCCTGGTGCTGTCTCCCCGAAATACCTCTTAAGCCAATATCGTTATATTATTTTGTATACAAAAAATATTAGATCTTCACTCTGGCGACCGTTAAAGTCACGATTAAACCGATGGTGTAAGGGATCAAGATGACACATAACACCCACGGGCTGCTCCGAGAAAATGCGTCTGCAGTTTTAGTTATGCAGCGACTGATGGACCCCATCGTGACCATCTTGATGCTGTTTATCATTGCTTGGGTTTATGACCGACCCATCGAGACACAGCATATTGTTGTTTTGTCCATTACAACCTTTTTGCTGATGCTTCCTATCTTTAAGGGAGTTGGGCTGTATCGACCATATCGTAATTTGTCTCCGACGACACTAGGCCCTAGGCTGTTGAGTGGTTGGGTGATTTTACTAGGAACGCTCTTGTTTTTAGGCTATTTAACCCAAGCTTCTCAAGACTTTCCACGCGCTTTACTGTTAACTTGGGCGATTTGCGTGCCGCTTGTGTTGCTCACCATTCATCTGACGATCTGGCAGCTTTTGCGTACAGTCAGAGCCGCTGGAAAAAACCAGCGGTCTGCTGTTTTGGCGGGGATCAATGACGTCAGCTACCACTTAGCTAACCAAATTCAGGAATCTCCGGAATTGGGCATTTGCCTCCACGGTTTTTTTGATGGTCATACTCAAGAGCCGCCTGGACGATTTCCGGGGCGTCGCTCTATCGGGTCGTTAGAAGAATTGCCCCGATACGTGAGGGAACACAGTATTGATGTGGTTTATATTGCCTGCACGACCGAAAAAGAAGAGGTGATTGCAACTCTTATTAAAGAGCTACAGGATACAACGGCCTGCGTTTACTTTGTGCCTAATATTCTGATGTTTAATTTAATGAATGCTCGTTCTTATGAATTAAATGGAATTCCCTTGATTGCGGTCTGGGAGGTGCCATTTTCAGAAATTCAGTACGTCCTCAAGCGTGCAATTGACATTGTGATTTCAGCAGCGGCGATCGCCGTTTTGTCCCCTGTTATGCTGCTAATTGCGATCGCAGTTAAACTCACCTCTCCAGGGCCCATTCTTTTCAAGCAGCGTCGCTATGGGCTAAACGGGCAAGAAATCTTAGTGTATAAGTTCCGCTCCATGAAGGTGATGGAAGATGGCGGCAAGGTTCAGCAGGCGACCAAAAACGACAGTCGGATTACGCCGCTGGGAGCCATTTTGCGCAAAACGTCTTTAGATGAACTGCCCCAGTTTTTGAATGTCTTGCAGGGCAGAATGAGTTTAGTGGGGCCGCGCCCTCATGCGGTTGCCCATAACGAAATGTACCGAAAGCTTATTAGTGGCTATATGTTGCGCCATAAGGTGAAACCTGGCATTACAGGCTGGGCGCAGGTCAACGGCCTTCGAGGTGAGACTGATACCCTAGACAAAATGCAGCAGCGCGTCAATTTTGACCTTGAGTATCTTAGAAACTGGTCTTTAAGCCTAGATTTACAGATTTTGGTTAAGACTGCGCTTGTCTTTTTAGGAGATCAAAATGCTTACTAAGCCTGAATAGGAAACCAGAAAAATTAATGCGACTTTGGCTGCTGCGTTGGGTTGAGAGGGCTAAAGTAAAGCACACCATAAATGACCAGTGTTAGCAGCACAAAAAGACTTGCGCCACTAGCGCTATGCCAATAATGGAACTGCGCTGAAAATTGCGGTGGGGAGAGTGCTGCCAGCATCGCAACCCGAACGCCATTCATCAGAAACCCCAGCAGTATGGAAAGCATGGCAAACGGAATGCGGTGCGATCGCCGCGTTGGGAATACACACAGAAAAATCACCGAAATACTGAGCATGTGCAAAATAAGGTTAATGCCAGAGCAGGCAGGCACAACCTCCACACCACCTTTAGGCACCTGAATGTAGATGCCATTTGTAGAGACTGGATAACCTAGGTACCAAAGTGCATAGGCTGCAAATTTTGCGGTTAGTGGCGCTAACCCAAAGGCTGTATCTGGCACCAGTTTTGGGATACCAAAAATGGCTAAAATGCAAAATTCCTTCAGATAGAATTTACTTTGTGCAGCCCCAATAAATATCAAGAACCATCCTAAATAGGCAGCTAAGGGGAAAAACCCAAGCATTTTTTCGCCGGGATGCATCATGCTAATGATTAAGACTGCCGCGACTAACACATACCCTAAAAAACGAGAGGCTTTATTTTGATTGATCTTAAAGTGCTGGCGTCTATCCCATAGCAGAATCATGATGGAAGCCCATAGAAGTAAGCTCATCATCAGAAAAGCCTGTTTTCCAAGATAGAGCCCAAGCAGAAAATGGACGCAAGACATTACAGACAGACAAATGACAGACGCCCTGAAGTCAGAATCGTTTTTATCCACACTCAGCAGAATCTGCTTCAAACGCTGCATAGCTTGCTAATGGACTGAGCAACAAGAGATGGATGCCATCGTAAAACTTACGGAGTATTTTTACGAAAAGACGCTACGAAAGGGTAAATACAAAAAAACCTCTCGATCACGATAAATCGTAGAGGCAGTTTTTGTAGATAAACTTATTGATTAAGTTACAGCAGAAAAAATTAAGAGGCCATTTTCTCTATCAAACAGACGCCTAAAGCCCTTCTAGAGAAGCAAACAGGCCAAACACACTAGAGCCACCATTCAAAACAAACTGGTTAATTTGCTGCAGGTCAGTGTACGGCATTTCAGTGAGCTGCTCGACCGTGCCGTACTTGGTGAGATGTGGGACGTTCCAGGATTTCTTGATTTTCATGACGAAATGAGTACCCAACACGAACGAGATTTCTATCTTATTCCCCCTTGTACAATAATAGCCATCTTTTCAAAACTGGCAAGGGCTAATCAATAAATCCATTGAATGTATCTGTGGAACAGTAGAATCTAGAGGGCAGTTCAGTCTGGCGATTTCTATCAACATGAATTGGAATCGGAATATCCTGGTTTTTAGTATTGGCGTTGTGTGGATTGCTCTAGTGGGCTGCGATCGCGCTTCTCTTGAGCGCACATTTTCGGCTGACCCAAAAGCAAGTCAATGGAATGCTGCCACCCCAGCACCCGTTGCCCTTCCCGCTGGGTTTCCTGAGGCTGTGCGCTACCCAGATGCAGTGCTAAAGCAGGTTTCTGTGCTGCCTAAGCCGCCCAGCGCCTCTACAGAAGCTGCCGCTGCACCACAGGGCTATCAGACTCAGTGGACAACTGCCAATAACGTTGCAGAGATTCTTGAATTCTATCGGGCACGTCTGCAAGCAGCACCTTGGCAAGGCTTTCAGGAGGGAACGGGGGATGGTGTGACCGTTCTATCTGCCCAACTGCAAACGCAGCAGGTTTCGATTTCTGTGCCGCTGTCGTCATCTAGCGCTGCACAGCCGGAGACGGCTGAGGTTGAGTTTTCTATTACCTATCAGACAGGCGGCGTAGCTGCGGCTGTCAGTAACGGTTCTGATGGTGTGACTCTAGGTGCCGCGCCAGGGCTTTTTGCAGATTTAAGCCAAGTGCCGCAATCTCTACAGCCCTATATTAAGGATGTTGCTCAGTTAGATGTATTAAAAAACTCAGGTGGGGCACCGAATCAGGCCATCTCAAGAGCCGTGTTTGCCCAATGGCTGGTGGAGCTGAATAACCGCATTTATGGCGATCGCCCTGCCCGTCAAATTCGGCCTGTTGCGACAGCCGCTAAACCTGCCTTTATGGACGTGCCCACTAACCATCCCATGTTTTCGTATATCCAAGGTTTGGCTGAATCAGGTTATTTACCGAGCGCTCTGTCAGGAGATACCACCCAAACTCGATTTCGCCCCAATGACCCTTTGACCCGCGAAACGCTGCTGCTTTGGAAAGTGCCGATTGATCGTCAGCGGATTTTGCCAGCCGCTTCATCTGAGCGAGTTAAGCAGCTTTGGGGCTTTAAAGATGCCAATCGCATCACGCCTACTGCACTGTCTGCGGTTGCAGCAGATCATCAAAATGGAGAACTCTCCAACATCCGTCGAGTGTTGGGTTCTACGCTATTATTTCAGCCGCAAAAGCCTGTAACCTATGCAGAGGCAGTCTCTACACTTTGGTTTATTGGCACTGAGGGGGATAGTTTATCCGTGCAGGATTTGCTGCGCTCAGAACAGCAGCAGGAGCAAAACGCAGCAGCGGATCCATCCCCTTCACTTAACCCTGATGCTCAAAAATAACGGTTTCAAAAAGTCTGCTGTTGTACAAAGGTTGTACGCTGGTTTTGCCTTCTAGACGGAGTGGCGATGGTTCTGATGCCGGTTTTTGCCACGCTGCAACTAACAGCAAAATGATGGTGAGGGCGATCGCATGGCTTATCAGTATTCCCTGTTTTGCTAGCGTCATTTTTTTGCCCTCCGGCTCCAGCTCATTTAATGAAATAATTTATAGGTCAACTATCCTACAGATAGAAGGCATACTATGTGACCTTGCCGTTAATTTTCAGTGATCTTTATCACATTCCACGCCTAAAGTTTCCTATGCCAGATTCTGTCAAGGTTAAGCCACGCTCTGCCATCCTAGGTCAACAGGGTGAAATTCTGGTGGCTCAGTGGCTTGAGGGGCAGGACTGGTCAATTGTGGCAAAGGGCTGGACGAGCCGCTGGGGAGAGCTAGATATTGTGGCGCTTCGAGATGAGGGTCGTCATAGTTACCTTGCGTTTGTAGAGGTCAAAACGCGCAGCCGAGGCAATTGGGATGAAGATGGTCTTTATGCGATTACGCGAACTAAGCAGACCAAATTGTGGAAGACGGCTCAGCTTTTTCTGGCAAAGCATCCGCAGCTAGCAGAGGCATACTGTCGTTTTGATGTGGCGCTGGTGAATGTTAGGCGGACTCTTGGTGCGCAGCTATCGCCTTCCAAAGCTTCACCGAGTCCTCTCACTGCGATCGTATTGGGGCAGCCAGTGCTGATGGAAGGCAATGAGCTAACGCTGCATACCTATCTTGAATCTGCATTTGAGTTAGGCCATTAGCAATATCGCCTTTGCTTGAAACCGATACTTTGCAAAACTTTTACGCACTTATTTCACAATTGGCGAAGTACCAGTCAGGATATAGCTGGTTGAGCGGAGTCGAAACCAGCGGCGCAGCCAACCGATCTAGAAGTGTGGATAAAACAAGTGGATAAACATCTGGGCTAGGTTTTCGCTTCGACTCCGCTCAGCGAGCAAACATTGTTATGCTGCCTAGAAAAGTTTAAAGCTCGACGTTGAGCAGCTTCTGAAATCTCTCGTCATGGCGTATTTTGTCAAAATCTGAGTCGGTTTTAGCTTTTTCTAGGCACGTTGAATCAAGTTCGATAGCTTTTTTAAGATTGTGAACTGTTTCCTCTACTTTTTCTTGCAAAGCATAACAGCAGGCTTTGTTATACAAGGCTTCAAAGTAGTCTATTTTAAATTCAAGAGCTTTGTTATGGGAAGCGATCGCTTCTTCATAACGTTTTAGCTCACCTAATACAACACCACGGCCAGTCCAGGCTTCAAAGTAGTCTGGTCTAAATTCAAGAGCTTTGTCATGGGAAGTAATCGCGTCTTCATGGTGATTGAGCTTACTTAGCGCAATGCCTCGAAGCCACCAGATATCAGGATTGTCTGGCTTTAATTCAAGAGATTTGTCATAGGAAGCAATCGCGTCTTCAAGACGATCTAGTTGATTTAAGGTAAAACCACGAAGATTCCAGACATTAGGATTATCTGGCTTTAATTCAAGAGATTTGTCATAGAAAGCGATCGCATCTTCAGGTCGACCTAGTTTATCTAATGCCCTGCCGCAAAGATTCCAAACATCAGGATTATTTGGCTTTAATTCAAGAGATTTGCCATAGGAAGCAATCGCATCTTTATATTGCCTCTCAAAATAAAATGCATTTCCTTGTTTGAAGTAGTACTCGGCAGATTGCATCATCATCGTCGGCATTAGATCTTGTAGATCATCAATCCGACGACGCAATTCGTCAATTTGACTCAGTTTTTCTGGAGAAGGTACTACTTCTGTTGAGGCTGGAACTGCTGCCTCAAATTCTTGTACCAGTTGGTTCAATATTTGAGCTTTAACTTCTGTATCAATAGTTATTTTGAGATGTTCCTCAACTCGTTTACTAACCTCTTCCATCGCTTCTATATTTAACTGGCCTAATATAGCTTTGCGACAAGCCCAGAGAATATAACCAATTAATACAAAGAGGAACGGTATAAATGCTAGTAATGCTGAAATGCCTCCCAGCAAAACCTGTACCCAAACCATCGTGGTGTCAAATTTGCGTTCCGCTTCAGCTTTTCCACGGAGTACATCCTTTTTTTCGATTTCCGCTTGAATTAAGCTCTTGATCTGCTCTTCAGATAAAGCAGGCAAAGACTTAGATGGCTGGGTTGCCGGAAGTGAAGCTTTAGGCTGGGCAGAGCTAACGCTAGCAAATGCTGAGATTATCGCGGCTACGATAGCAATAAATACTTTTTGCTTCATTAAGCTTGAAAAATGAAGATTCACAATCCATTTATACCGCTGAACAACAAGAATAGTCCTGCTTTTGTACACGATCCATCCATAAGACTAAAATTAAGTGACTTTCTGAGCAGGTAAATTGCAATGACCACTTTGCTCATTCAATTTGAACAAATCCCCATTACGGTCAACTTCTCGCTCATCGCGCAGATGACCACTGAGCAATTTTACGAATTTTGTCTAGCGAACCGCGACCTACGCATTGAGCGAACCGCTACTGGAGAAGTTGTGATCATGCGTCCTGCCTTTTCTGATACAGGCCATTGGAATCTGAAAATTGCTCAGCAGGTTGCGAACTGGGCTGAAAAAGATGGGACTGGTGAAACATTTGACTCTAGCGCAGGGTTTACTCTACCCAATGGTGCAATCCGCTCCCCTGACGTATCCTGGATTGAATTAGAGCGATGGAATGCCCTCACCGACCGACAGAAAGCCTCCTTTGCACCCATCTGTCCCGATTTTGTGATTGAGCTGAAGTCTGCAAGCGATCGCCTCAGCACACTCCAATCCAAAATGCAGGAATATATCGACAACGGGTCAATATTAGGGCTTCTCATTGATCGCAAAGCAAAAACCGTTCATCTGTATCGCCCTCAGCAGGCACCTCAGATCTTAGAAAACCCAGTAGAAGTTCAAGGCGATCCAGAACTGCCTGGATTCACCCTCAAAATGAGCAAAATTTGGTAGCTCTCGCCATTCAGGGAAGAGTTGACGGTAAGGCATCCTAGAACCATTCATAATGAAGGGGACGTTACCGTATGACCTAAAGCAACCCATGTCTAGAGATTTGCGCGGATTTATTAAGCTGCTTGAAGAACGCGGACAGCTCCGCCGCATTTCTGCACTGGTTGACTCAGATTTAGAAATCTCTGAAATTGCCAATCGCATGATGCAAAAGGGTGGCCCTGCTCTACTGTTTGAAAACGTGAAGGGTTACGATGCCCCCGTTGCCGTCAACCTCATGGGCACCGTAGAGCGCGTCTGCTGGTCCATGAACGTCGAGAAACCCGAAGATTTAGAAGCCCTCGGCAAAAAGCTGGCGCTGCTGTACCAGCCCAGACCCCCTAAAAAGATTTCTCAGGCGATCGACTTTGGTAAAGTCCTCTTTGATGTGCTGAAAGCCAAACCCAGTCGAGATCTGCTGCCGCCCTGCCAGCAAATTGTGCTGAAAGACGATGCCGTAGATCTTACCCAAATCCCCATGCTGCGTGTATACCCAGGCGATGCGGGGAAGGTGCTGACGCTAGGGTTAATGATAACTAAAGATCCAGAAAGCAAAATCCCTAACGTTGGGGTTTATCGACTCCAGCTTCAGTCTAAAAACACGATGACCGTACAGTGGCTCTCGGTACGAGGTCCAACCCGTCACCTGCGCAAAGCAGCAGAGCGGGGCGAGAAACTGGAAGTGGCGATCGCCCTTGGGGTAGACCCCCTCGTGATTATGGCGGCGGCGACTCCTGTGCCCGTAGATCTTTCAGAATGGCTGTTTGCGGGGCTATACGGCGGTTCTGGCATTCATTTAGCAAAATGTAAAACCGTTGATTTAGAAGTGCCTGCCGATGCCGAAATGATTTTAGAAGGCACCATCACCCCAGGCGAAACGGGTGTGGATGGCCCTGCGGGAGATCACATGGGCTACTACGGCGGCGTGAATGAGGCGGCACCGCTGCTGCACTTCCACTGCATGACCCATCGCAAGAACCCGATTTACCTCACCACCTTCAGCGGTCGTCCACCCAAAGAAGATGCCATGATGGCGATCGCCCTCAACCGTGTCTATACCCCTATCCTGCGCCAGCAAGTCCCCGAAATTATTGACTTCTTTTTGCCGATGGAGGCACTGAGCTATAAGGCAGCGGTGTTGTCTATTGACAAACGATATCCAGGCCATGCCCGTCGCGCTGCCCTTGCTTTTTGGAGCGCGCTGCCCCAGTTTAGCTATACCAAGTTTGTGATTGTGGTCGATAAAGACATTAATATCCGCGACCCGCGCGCGGTCGTTTGGGCGATTACCTCTAAAGTTGATCCTGCTCGTGACGTGTTTATTTTGCCAGACAACCCTTTTGATTCTTTGGATTTTGCGACAGAGCGATCGGGTCTTGGCAGCAAGATGGGCATTGATGCCACTACCAAAGTTTATCCAGAAACTGATCGCGTTTGGAATGACCCGCTCATTCCTGATCCAGACACTGCTGCGATGGTAGATCGACGCTGGGCAGAGTATGGTCTGGCTGACCTACAGCTTACAGAAGTCAACCCTAATTTATTTGGCTACGATATTCGCCAATAAAAAATCCCCGTGGAGGTCTCTTCCACGGGGACAGAAATAAGCTTAGAAACTAAACTGCATACGCAAGTTGCCTACAAAGACAGCAGGATTACTGCTGAAGTTATTGGGGTTAATGATGGCGTAAAAAGACGGCACCAATGCAACGTTATCGTTGACAGGGTAGAAGTAAGTGGCTTCAATATCGTATTGAGTACCACCATCTCCACCGCCGGAGGCCAAAAACCGTCGTCCTGAAACAATATCTGAGGGTACAACAAACGAAACTGTTCCTTGCGCGCCTGGTTTGCCCAAATCAGGAAAAGCTAAGCCAAACTGAATGGATTGATTGTTGGCTTCCCCTTTGTTAAGACCATCCGGTCTGAGTACAACTGGATTGATATTGACATTGCCATAGGTATAACGGCCAAAAACCCCAAATCCTTTGGTGACTAACCAATCAAAGTTAAAGGCAAAGGTGTTTGCAGTCGCTGGTTTAATGCTGCCACCAAAACCATCATCGGCAAATCCATATAAAGGCAATCCTGCCGTTCCTCCCACATAATCTACACCGTTAATGCTAGAAGTGGTTATGTTGCTACGGGTATAGAGAAACCGAAGATTGACGGTTTTGACAGGGGAATAAGATACTTCACCCGTCAGTGTGTTCGTGCCATCAAATAGCCCAAGCTGTGAATTTTCTGCGGAATTTAAGAAAGAGGGTAGAAATTCAATACTCTGACTTAGGTAGCCTAACTTCACCTGAAGCTTCTTGCTCGGCGACCAAATGGCAATGGCACCTGCCCCCCGTTTGCTGGCATTTAATAATGGGCTACCAATGGAATCAAAGCTGCTGCTGCCATTTAAAAAGAATGTGAAGCGATTATTGTCAAAATAACGGTAGAAGTTAATCCGAGGCCCTACTACTAACTCCAGGTTCTTAGCGACTGGAAAACTATAGTTGAGTTCCCGAACAACGAAGGTTCCAGAAGCTGTTCCAGCAGTTTGATCGGTGAAGGGAGTGCCCCACGTATTAAATAAACCCGCAGAAGCAAAGGCATTCGCAGGGGAGTTTCCAGTACCTGATGCAAGCTGGACTCGCAGTAAATCTTTTCCAGTAAAAGAAGTGTTGAAACTGAGCCAGACCAATCCGCTAAAGGTAACATTCGGATCTTTAATGCCTGTTCTAACAATGGGTGGTCTAAACGTTCCTGGTGGGCCTGGGACACGGCCTGGGGTAAATGCATCTAAACCTTCTGCCCTCACACCAGAATCTGAGAAAGCGCCCGTGATATTGAAAAATGCATTCCCGCTAAGTTTAGTCGTGGTTGAAAACTGCTGGGCTTCTAGGGTCTTGGTACGGGCTTCTAGGCCATCCACGCGGCCTTTGAGGGTAGCAAGTTCTGTCTTGAACTCTTCTTGGAGCGCCTTAACCGTGGCGAGATCTTCTTTGCTGGCAAAGCGATCGCTAATCTGATCCAGACACGCATTCAGCGCCGCAGCCAATTCATAGCGCGTTGCGGCTCTGTTTCCTCTAAAAGTCCCGTCGGGATAGCCTGCAATACAGCCATAGCGCTCGACCAAAGACTGCAAAGCCTGAAATGCCCAGTCCGTGGGCTGTACATCAGACAGTTGAGAAACCGACGTAACCTGAGCTTCGTTGTTGTCCGTCGCCTGAACGAGCGGAGCATTTGAGGTGAAAGCAGACACGGGCGCGGCAGTGGGGCTATCGGAATTAACCTGCTGAGCAATTTGTGAAACGGGCTGAAGATTGGTGAGTTCCTCGGCTTGGGCGGTTTGCGATCGCCCTCCCACTATCATGCCAACTGCACTAAAAAGCACCGTCCCTATCCATAACCGCATGACAAATTGGGCGTTCCAATTTGCTTGAAAAGCATTAAGCATTAAATTTTCCTCACACACTAAAAAGAGAGTCTGCTGAAATAAATGCTTTGTTCAGCCTTTATTGAAATTATCTAAATAGAACAATTTCAAAAATTTGTATAGGCTCTACAAAACTTACTAAATCAGCAGAAGCAAGACCTTGTATACAATATGCAGGGTACGATGCTCAATCTTCTAGAAATGTATAACGCTACACATTTAGCGCGTCATGTTTTGAAGAGATGACAGAACTGCGACGTTACGATTTCAATATTTTTGTTGCAAAGAAGGCTGTAAACAACAGTCACCTTTACGTCCTTATATAGCTGTACTCCAGTCGGCTTAGATATTTCACGTCCTGCTGCTCTACGTTTGGCTAGCATCTGTTCTGCTTTATTCTAATTCCTATAAGCAGGCAGTCTAAATATGTGATCTCTTATACTATTTTTCTCAAAAATACTCTATAGATTGTACTCTGTATACAAGCTTCACCTGCTCAAAGCAAATTTTAATACTTATAGAACTAAGAAATTTAGATGGATTTTTTCATGAATCATTTGTCTATTTAACTAGGTCTTTAGAAATTTTTGTTCGTTGAATCTATATTTTCTAATAAAGTGTAAGGAGCATTATCTCAGTGTCTACAAGACGATCTCTTTATTTGCCTCGTCGCCAGGTAATCCGAGGGCTTTTAGCCACAACAGCATTTGGCGTAACTTCTCGACTGGTAGGCTGTAGCTCTGCGCCAGAATCTGATGCTGGCAAGACGGGTGCGGAGACAGGGGGCAGCGGCAGCGGCAGCGGCGGAGACAAGCCGCTAGTGGTTGGGTTTATTTATGTCGGCTCTAAGGATGACTTTGGCTTTAACCAGGCTCATGCAGAAGGCGCAGCGGCGATCGCCAAACTACCAGGGGTCAAAATTGTCGAGCAGGCCAACGTGCCAGAAACCACCGAAGTCCAAGAAGCCATGCGCAACATGATTGAGCAAGATGGCGCAACGGTTTTGGTTCCCACCTCTTTCGGCTATTTTGACCCCCATATCGTGAAGATTGCAGGCGAGTTTCCAGAGGTGCAATTTTTCCACTTTGGTGCCCTCTACCAAGAAGGCAAAACCCCTAAAAATATCGGCAGCTTTTTTGGAGATGTAGACGAAGGGCAATATGTAGCAGGCAGAGTCGCAGCGCAAACGTCAAAAAAAGGGAAGCTTGGTTTTGTTGCCGCTAAGCCGATCACCCCTGTCTTGCGTAACCTCAATAGCTTTGTTTTAGGCGCACGCAGCGTCAAGCCTGACATCAAAGTGCAGGTCATTTTTACAGGGGATTGGTCACTGCCTGTCAAAGAAGCAGAAGCCACCAATAGTTTGGCAGATCAGGGTGTTGACGTGATTAGTATGCACGTCGATAGCCCCAAGGTGGTGATTGAAACTGCCGAAAAGCGCGGCATTTACTCCAGTGGGTTCCATGCGGTGCAGTCTAGTCTGGCACCCAAAGGCTACCTGACAGGGACAGCCTGGGATTTCCCTAGTGTCTATACCCAGTATGTTGAGCAAATTAAATCGGGTAAAAAACTGATGGATGGGAGTATTCCTCACCTAACCCGAGGCGGTTTGAAAGAGAAATTTGTGAAGCTGGCTCCCTACGGAGCTGCGGTTAGTGATGCCACTAAAAAAGATGCTGATGCAGCTCAGGCAAAGCTGGTAGATGGCAGTCTGTCTGTCTATGAGGGGGAGATTAAAGACAATGACGGTAAATCTATTATTGCGGCTGGGAAAGATTTGAAAATTACTGACCCCGCGCTCGACAAGATGGATTGGTTGGTCGCAGGTGCTTTGGGCAAAGTAGGAGGATAACTCGTGATGCAGTCACCGCGCCGTCAACACTGGGGCAAAACCCTTGAGTCTATTTGTTTGCCAGTCGGAGCCATTTTATTCTCACTCGTTTTGTTTGGCATTTTTTGTTCGGTGGCAGGGGCAAACCCGTTTGAAGTGTATGCCTCTATTCACAAGGCTGCCTTTGGAAATTGGCGCTCGTTTCAAAATACCCTCATTCGCGCAGCGCCATTGATGTTGACGGCGCTCTGTACGGCTTTGCCTGCTCGGTTAGGGCTGGTCATTATTGGCAATGAAGGGGCGCTGGTGATGGGCGGTATTGGCGCAATTATTGTGGGCTTAGGCTTAGGCGGCAATGCTCCTCCGCTGGTGGTTCAGATTGGGATGGCCTTAGCAGGACTACTATTTGGTGGGCTTTGGATTGGAGCGGTGGGTGCCCTTAGACACTATCGTGGCGTGAATGAAACCATCAGCAGTTTGTTGATGAACTACATTGCGATCGCCTTCCTTAACCACTTGGTCAACGGCCCTATGAAAGACCCTAGCTCTCTCAATAAACCCTCAAGTTTCCCGATTCCGGCTGTAGATATGTTGGGGGTGTTGCCTGGGACGCGCATTCATTACGGCCTAATTTACGGCATTGTGGCCTGCGTGATTGCCTATGTCTTAATCCAGCGCACCACCTTCGGGTTTGCGGCACGGACGGCTGGCGGCAACATTCGTGCAGCTCGGATTGCGGGGTTGCCCGTGGGCAAGCTGACGATGGCGATTTGCTTTCTGGCAGGCTCTTGTGCTGGGCTGGCTGGCATGGTGGAAGTGGCGGCAGTGCATGGTCGTGCCAATGAGTCGCTAAACGCAGGGTATGGCTATAGCGGCATTTTGGTCGCTTTTATCGCTCGCTATAACCCTCTTGCTGCCACCGTTGTTGCGGTTTTGCTGGGGGGTATTTTGGCGAGCGGCGGCATTTTACAGCGGGTACATAATCTACCGGATGCGACGGTATTGGTGTTTCAAGGGCTGGTCTTTTTGGTAGTGATGTATAGCGAATCTCTCTACAGTCGCTTAGCGATTTTCAAAGAGCGGTCTGAAATTAAGCCGACACGTCAGCCAGCGGCAGTGGTCTAACCCGATTGTTTACAAAATGGAGTGGATTCGATGGCAGCAGAGACTGTGGGTTGGTGGGGTGTCCCGTTGGCGATCGCCGCTGGCACCATGAGAGGCGGTACGCCGTTTCTCTTTGTGAGCTTAGGGGAATGCCTGACCGAGAAAAGCGGCAAAATTAACCTTGGTTTAGAAGGGACGTTGCTGACCGGAGCCATGAGCGCCTACGCCATTTCTTACCTAAGTGGTTCACCGTGGTTGGGCGTATTGATGGCGGGGGTAGCGGGGATGGTCTTGGGATTCATTCACGCTTGGCTGACGCAGCAACCGAAGGTGAACGACGTGGCGGTTGGCATTGCCATGATTATCTTTGGCAGCGGCATTGCGTTTTTCTTAGGTAAGCCGTTTATTCAGCCCTCAGCGCCTCAGCTACCGACCTTTGATTTGGGCGGCTGGAGCAATATTTCATCGCTGCAAGAGGCACTGAGAATTAGCCCTCTATTTTTGCTGGGCGTGGCTTTAGCGCCCACGATGACCTGGTTTTTTAAGTCAACCCGCTGGGGTTTGTTTATCCGCGCGGTGGGGGATAGCCCCGATGCGGCCTTGGCGATGGGAGTTTCCATTAAAAAGGTGCGGATGCTGTCGATTATTGCGGGTAGCTTTTTAGCAGGAATTGGCGGCGCGTCTTTGTCACTTTATTACCCTGGCATCTGGAGCGAAAGGATCTCGACGGGGCAGGGGTTAATGGCAGTGGCGCTCGTGATTTTTGCCCGTTGGCAGCCGATGCAGTGTTTGTATGCGTCTTTGCTGTTTGGCGGGGCGCAGGCATTTGGTCCAGCGCTTCAGTCGGTGGGCATTACCCAGGGCTACTATCTGTTTAATGCGGCACCCTACATTTTGACGCTAGGAATTATGATTTTGACATGTTCGCCCACGCGAACGATTTCGGGTGCGCCAGGGGCGTTGGGTTCGGGCAGTTAGCTTAGAGGTTTTGGAGGCGGAAGGCGCAAGGGTTGTGCGCCTCTACAAGGGGGTTGGAATGGATGTTGTGAACTTGGCGGTAAACGGGACGCTGATGCGCGGGTTGGCGCTTAACCCAAATTTAGTTGGGATTGGCGCTACGTTTTTGCGTGAGGCCATGACGGATTCGGCCTATCGGCTGTGGTCAATTGGGGATGTTCATCCGGCGATGGTGCGGGTGCAAAAGGGGGGCGTGGCGATCACCGTCGAACTCTGGCAGGTCCCATCTGCTGGTTTAGGGACGCTGCTTTGGCAGGAGCCACCAGGATTGAGCATTGGGAAGGTTCGTCTGGATGATGGCGAAGTGGTGTTGGGTGTTTTGGGCGAACCCATCCTTTGCGAACACCAGCTTGAAATTACGAAATGGGGCGGCTGGCGTGCCTATATGGACTCAAAATCCCCTGTCTTAAGTGCTAAAGGAGGCTAATCCCATGAATCGCTTTGTCCAATCAAGCCCTTACCCTTATCCCTATAATGGCGAGCTGCGCCCCGATAATACGGCGCTCATCATCATTGATATGCAGACCGATTTCTGCGGCATTGGGGGGTATGTAGACCGCATGGGCTATGACCTTTCTCTGACCCGCGCCCCCATTGAGCCGATCAAAAAACTGCTGGCGGCAATGCGCGATCGCGGATTTTACATTATCCATACCCGTGAAGGTCATCGACCGGACTTGGCAGACTTGCCGCGCAATAAACGGTGGCGATCGCAGCAAATTGGGGCAGGCATTGGCGACCCTGGTCCCTGCGGCAAAATTTTAGTGCGTGGTGAGCCAGGGTGGGACATTATTCCAGATCTTGCTCCCCTACCGGGTGAACCCATTATTGATAAGCCTGGGAAAGGCTCTTTTTACGCCACAGATTTAGACCTTTTGCTTCGACTCAAGGGCATCCAAAATATTGTGTTGACGGGCATTACTACTGACGTCTGCGTTCACACCACCATGCGCGATGCCAATGATCGCGGCTATGAATGCCTAATGCTGTCGGACTGCACAGGCGCAACGGATCACGGCAACCACCTTGCCGCCCTCAGCATGATTCAGATGCAGGGGGGCGTATTCGGTGCCGTGGCGGACTCTGCCGCCTTCCTCGCCACCATTCAAGATATCCCGTCTTTATCCAAAATTCCGCAACCCGCTTTGTGACCTGCAATTTGAATTAAACCCACTGTAGAAAACCCATGACCACCGCCACCGCCGATCTCCAAATGGAAATTACGCAACCGCCAGACCTTGAAATCGTGAACATGACCAAACGGTTTGGCAGCCTCACTGCTTTAGATAATGTTTCGATGCACCTCAAGCCTGGAACCTTCCACGCCCTGCTGGGTGAAAACGGTGCAGGCAAAAGTACCCTCGTGAAATGCATTATGGGGTTTTACACCCCCGATCATGGGGACGTCCTCATTGATCAGCATTCCCGTGAAATCGCCAGCCCAAAAGACGCTCATCAGTACGGCATTGGCATGGTGTATCAGCACTTCACGTCAGTCCCCGCTATGACCGTGGCGGAAAATCTGGTGCTGTCTCGGTTTGAAAATACGAACCTGATTAACTGGAAACAGGAGTACGCAGACCTCAATGCCTTTATGGCTCAGGCTCCTTTCAAAGTGCCCCTGGATATGCCCATCGCCCAGCTTGCGGCAGGGCAAAAGCAAAAGCTAGAGATTTTAAAGCAGATTTACCTTAAGGTGCGGATTTTGATTTTGGATGAACCTACCTCTGTCCTTACGCCCCAAGAGGCCGACGAGGTGCTGGGGCTACTGCGAGAGGCCGTCACTGCCAAGCGCCTCAGCGTTTTGATTATCAGCCACAAATTCCGTGAGGTGACCGCTTTTTGTGACGAGATAACCGTGCTGCGGAAGGGCGCTTTTGCAGGGCGTGGGGTCGTCAAAGATATGTCTATTGCCGATATGTCCGAGATGATGATGGGCGAGCGCCGCGAACCTAAGCAGGTCGAGAAAGTAGCGCATCCAGAACCCAAGGTGGTGCTAGAGGTCAAAGATCTTCGCGCCGAGAAAGACAATGGTGTAGAGGCGCTGACGGGCATCAATCTTCAGGTGCCCAGCGGCTCCATTATTGGCATCGCAGGGATTTCTGGCAACGGGCAGCGGGAACTGGTGGAAGTGTTGGCAGGGCAGCGCCCCTCCACGGGGGGGCAGGTGCTGGTCAATGGCGAACCCTATAGCGCAACTCGCGCGGAAATGTATCGCCATAAGGTCTTTACCCTGCCAGAAGAACCCCTGCGTAACGCCTGTGTCGCTCACATGAGCGTTGCGGAAAACCTGGCGCTTCGGACTTTTGACCGTCCCCCTCAGGCGAAGGGCGGCATTTTCTTGATCTTGAAGGCGATTCGAGAGATGGCGACAGGACTCATTACCACGTTCAAAATCAAAACGCCGTCCCCAGAAACCCCCGTGGGCAATTTATCAGGGGGGAACGTCCAGCGGACGGTGTTGGCACGGGAACTGTCTTCAAACCACATTCAGCTTTTAATTGCGGCAAACCCCTGCTTTGGGCTGGATTTTGCGGCGGTAGAGTATATCCACGGTCAGATTGTAGAGGCGCGCAACCGAGGAGTGGCGGTTTTACTGGTAAGTGAAGACCTTGACGAACTGCTCAAGCTCTCAGATCGGATTTTGGTGATTAGCGAAGGGAAGTTTTCTTACAAAAGTGCGATCGCCGATGCTGATTTTGCCACGATTGGTCGCAGTATGGCGGGTCACTAATGGAAAGCGCCCTGATTCTCAAGGATTTGCTCAAGCTGGGCGATCGCCTGGATGACTTCCCCTGGCAGCCCTTCCGCGAGGGGGTCGAAATCTATCGCCTCTATGAAGACGGTACGCAGGGTTCGTCGGCTGCGCTACTGCGCTACCAACCGGGAGCCAGTGTGCCCACCCACGGTCATCCTGGGTTTGAGCATATTTTTGTGCTGTCTGGCTCTCAAACGGATATCAACGGCACCCACGAAGCCGGAACCCTCGTGATTAATCCGCCCCAAACCAGCCACAGCGTCGCCAGCGCCACGGGCTGTATTGTCCTTGCCATTTGGGAGAAACCTGTTGAGCTATGGTCTTAGTCTCTGCCCAACCCTACGATTACGAGCTGCCTGCCCCTGGTCGCTTGGCGCTCATTATTATCGACATGCAGCGCGACTTTATGGAGCCAGGGGGCTTTGGCGATGCTTTGGGTAACAACGTGGCGCTGCTTCAGGCGATCGTGCCCACCCTCAAACAGCTCCTCGATGCCTTTCGCGCCAATGGACTGCCTGTGTTCCATACCATTGAGTGCCATCGCCCCGATCTCTCCGACTGTCCACCCTCTAAGCTGCATCGGGGTGGGGAGGGTCTGAAGATTGGAGATCGCGGCCCCATGGGTCGAATACTGGTCGTCGGGGAACCAGGGAACGGCATTATTCCAGAATTAGCGCCTATCCTAGGAGAGACGGTGATTGAAAAACCAGGCAAAGGTGCTTTTTGCCGCACGAACCTAGAGGCGCTGCTCCACGAGAAGGGCATTACCCACTTACTCATTACGGGCGTCACCACCGAAGTCTGTGTGCAGACTACGATGCGCGAGGCGAATGATCGTGGGTTTGAGTGCTTGATGGTAGAAGATGCAACCGAAAGCTACTTTCCTGAATTTAAGCAGGCCACGCTAGAAATGGTACGGGCACAGGGCGGCATTGTGGGCTGGACGGCTCCTGCCGCAAATATTTTAAGTCAGCTTTCAAAGCCAACCTAAAATATGAAGTAACATATTTCAAAATCGGGATGACAGGATTCGAACCTGCGACATCCTGCTCCCAAAGCAGGCGCGCTACCAAGCTGCGCTACATCCCGTTGCACCTTAATGCTTAATAATTATAACCCACTCAAGAGTCCTCAGCCAGCCTTTTTTTAGAATTACCTTTAACCCGCGCTTTAGTATCGGGAATTGGGATACCAAAACATGCCCTTAATCCCTTCTGGATCGGGCTTAAAGCCTAAGCCCTGATAGAACTTCACCACTTGGGGGTCAGCAAAGAGGGTGATGTTGCTAATGTCTTCACGGCGTAGCTCTCGCACTATATTTTGCATCAGCGCTTTGCCCAAGCCTCGGCTTTGGAAATCGGGATGAATCACCACATCCCAAATAGTGGCGTTAAAGGCGTGGTCAGAAGTTGCACGAGAAAACCCCACCATCCGGCGATAGTTGCCCCGCACTTCCCACATGGTCACGACTAAAAAGCTATGCTCGATCGCCTTTTTGACCTTTCGTAGCGGTCGGCGCGACCACCCGACCGCATCACAAAGTTCTTCAAGCTCGTAGAGATCAATA
Organism: Acaryochloridaceae cyanobacterium VAR_48_metabat_390; assembly: GCA_031422435.1. Taxonomy (GTDB): domain Bacteria; phylum Cyanobacteriota; class Cyanobacteriia; order Thermosynechococcales; family Thermosynechococcaceae; genus JAAURS01. Next base: position 13,152 of record JANPLU010000134.1, on the reverse strand, counting down.
TTGCGGTCTTTCCGAAAGGTAATGCGGGACTCAATGCCAGCCTTTGCTCTAGGGTTGGCAGCTTCCCCTATGACCTGGGTGGACACTCCCATTGAAGAGTCTGTCGTGGCGATCGCCGTACCGCCTGTACCATTAAACAAATTTTTCCAAAAGCCCATGCCGCTGCTGCTGCCCACACAATGATACGCACACTTAGGCTAGTATAATTCAGCTCTAATTCCCCTGTCGCCCTAGCTGACAATGTCGGAGGTTCGATCCCCCACCCACATTTTAAAGCAATTCTTGATAGCGAATAATCGCACTTACAACGAGATAGGTAAGTGCGTTAAACTGTCTGGCGTTAGTGCTGTCAGAGGTTAAGACAAAAGATGGGTGCAAAGCCGAAACAAAGAGAACCATTGGCTGCTCAGGCACAAGCTAATGGTCGCGCCCATCCACCTGAAGGAATTGAGTCATTGCCCACTGCGCCTTGGTCTGTAGAAGATAGCGAAGCGCTCTACCAGATCCGTGGCTGGGGAGAACCCTATTTTTCGGTTAATGAAGCAGGGCATGTCATTGTGGCACCCAAAGGCGATCGCGGTGGCTCCCTGGATCTATACGATTTGGTCAATGCCCTCAAACAGCGGGAGATTCACCTGCCGCTGCTGATCCGCTTCGCCGATATTTTAGAAGACCGGATTGAACGCCTCAATGCCTGCTTTGCTAAGGCGATCGCTCGCTATAACTATCCTGGGGTCTATCGGGGCGTGTTTCCGGTCAAGTGTAATCAGCATCGGCACTTAGTTGAAGATCTCGTCAAGTTTGGGAAATCGCATCAGTTTGGGCTAGAGGCTGGGTCTAAACCAGAGCTAATGATTACTCTGGCGATGCTAGATACACCAGGGGCACTGCTAATCTGCAACGGCTATAAAGACAGCGAGTATATTGAAGCCGCGATTTTAGCGCAACGGTTAGGCCAAAAGTGCGTGATTGTTCTAGAACAGGTCGAAGAAGTAGACCTGGTGATTGAGTGTAGCCGTAAGCTGGGCATTGCCCCTATGGTGGGCTTACGGGCAAAGCTGACCGCCAAGGGCGAAGGGCGCTGGGGTACTTCGGCTGGCGATCGCGCTAAATTTGGCCTCACCATCCCTGAGATTATTCAGGCTGTAGAAAAACTCAAGGGTGCCGAACTGCTGAACTCCCTTCAGTTGCTGCACTTTCACATTGGCTCTCAAATTTCTTCCATTGGCGTGATTAAAGATGCCCTCAAAGAAGCCAGCCAAATTTATGGGGAACTGGTAAAGCTGGGCGCACCCATGGGATATCTAGACGTGGGCGGTGGCCTTGCCGTAGATTATGACGGCTCTAAAACCAACTTCTACGCCTCCAAAAACTACAACATGCAGAACTACGCCAATGACGTAGTGGCAGAAATTAAGGATGCCTGCACCATTGCCAATATTGCCGTGCCCACCCTCATTAGCGAAAGTGGACGGGCGATCGCCTCTCATCAATCCGTCCTAGTGTTTGACATTGTAGGCACCAGCGAAGTGGTGCTTGAAGTGCCAGAACCCCTGCGCCCCGATGAGCAACTGACCATTCGCAATCTTTACGAAACCTACCAGTCGATTGACGTTGACAACTATCAAGAAGCCTATAATGACGCAATTCAGTTTAAAGAAGAAGCCATCAACCGATTTACCTTAGGCTACCTAAGCCTGACGGATCGGGCACGGGCAGAGCGACTGTACTGGGCCTGCTGCCATAAAATTTTGGGCATTGCGCGTCAGCAAGAGTACGTGCCCGACGACCTAGAATCTCTCGAACAGAACATGGCCTCTATTTATTACGCCAATCTGTCTGTGTTTCAGTCCGCCCCTGATAGCTGGGCAATCGATCAGCTTTTTCCGGTGTTGCCGATCCATCGCCTGAATGAAGAGCCTGCCTGTCGAGGAACCTTAGCAGATTTAACCTGCGATAGCGACGGCAAAATTGCTCAGTTTATTGACCTTAAAGAAGATGTTAAGTCTTTGCTAGAGCTGCATCCCGTCAAAAAAGGCGAGCCATACTACTTGGGGATGTTCCTCAATGGAGCCTATCAAGAAATTATGGGGAATCTACACAATCTGTTTGGAGATACCAATACGGTACACATTCGTCTGACGCCCAAGGGCTACAAGATTGAGCATGTTGTACGAGGCGACACGGTACGGGACGTGCTGGGCTACGTGCAGTACGATGCTGAAGATCTGCTCGAAAATATTCGGAATCAGGCAGAATTAGCGCTCCAAGAAGGCAAAATTACGCTGCAAGAATCGCAGCTCTTGCTCAAAAACTATGAACAAAGTTTAGGTAGCTATACTTATCTCAAACCCTAACATGGGTCAATAGCTCTCTTGAAAGTCGAGCAATTGCAACAAGCTTCACGCCAGAGCTTGTTGCAATCACAGGTTGTTCTCTAGTCTGAAAGTTCCTTGTAGCAGAGGGGTTAGTAATACTCTACAAGATGCCTAGTGCCAGCAAAACTTAAGCACAATAATAGATGTTAATAACAGTATAAAAATCTATCTTATTTAGAATGAGGGCTGAGAGGGAGTTAGGCTAATATCTCCTGGGCATTGGGTGGCGTCTACGAGCCAAAGCAGTGCTGTAGAACGGTTTTTTCAGAGGGCAGGAGGATTATGGGGTGGCTCTTGCTAACCTGCTCGACAGTGGCGATCGCACTTTTACGAACCGCTGCTGGGCTTTACAGCTAAACATCCTGTAGTAAACAACACAGTTTCTAGGGAGCCACTCGACTATGAAAAGGTTAGAGAGCCTGCCTTGAGAGTGGATTCGTGTCTGAAACCTCATCACAATTGCTAGATGGGTCACAACTCATCTTCTATCTTCAACGCATCAATCGGCTCGCGCAGAAATTGAGCGGTTGTTTTGACCCAGAGGCGATCGCCGACTGTATCACCCATGGCTTAATTGAGAACTTTGACTGTGTTTTTGCACGCATTTGGCTGGTCGAGGCAGATGCCAAATCCCTTCGCTTAGTAGCCTCATCGGGTTTATCGACCCGCACCAATGGCGAATTTGCACGGGTGGCCATGGGGTCTTACAAAGTAGGAAAAATTGCACAAAATCGGGTTTCATTTTTGAGCAACAACCTGGTCGAAGAACCGTGGGTCAAAGATCGAGACTGGGCGATCGCCAACAAAATTCAGGGGTTTGCAGGGTATCCGTTGACCGTCGGCGATCGCGTGGTGGGCGTTTTGGCGGCCTTTAGTCAAAACGCAATGGCAACGGAATTTTTAGAAGTGCTGCAATCGCTGTGTACGACCATTGCAGTGGCGCTGGAACTGGCGCTCAACTACCAGCAAGCGCAGCAAAACTGGCAATCTTCGACTACAAATCAAGTGCTTCACCAGCTTGTGTTGTCAGATCAATTAGCCTACCTATTAAACTCAGTGCGCATCACATTAGTGGGGGCAGAACAAGTGGTGCCTTTTTCGGTGAGCAACATGGTGCTGCAGGTTGCTGACGTTCTAAAACTGATGGACTGCATTTCTTGCAGACTGATTTATCGTGAAGACGCCATAGAGCTCAAAGCCCTAATTTCAGTCCCTGAAATATCTCAGCTAAAACTGCAAGAATCGTTTTCTACTCAACTTAGACATCTTAAGCCAACCGTTGCCTGTCTAGGAGGCGTCTTACAAAGCCAAACAGATATTCATCAAAAGGTAATTGAGATTCTGCTCACGATTCCTTATCACGTGAGCGCAAGACAGCAGATCTCACCCTTGTCTGAGAGAGAGCAAGAGATTTTGAAGCTATTGTCTCAAGGTCTGCGCGATCGCGATATTGCAGCCCATCTCATCATCAGTGAAAGTACCGTCAAATTTCACGTCAATAACGCGGTCAAAAAGCTCAAGGCTCAAACTCGATTTCAGGCACTGTACCAAGTGATGCTCAATGGATGGGTGGAATGACAAAAGGTGACTTTTATCTTGACGCAACCTATTGATTTAGATAGGGAGAAGGCGCTTATAGAAATGCAGGGCTGGCGCTTCTGAATCCCGGACTAGACGCTTGCTAGCCTTATCGTTAGACTTAACGGCTCCGTAGTGGATACTACAAAACACCCCTCAAATGACCCTCTAACGTAGCATCACAGGCTGAATCGCTGAGGAAAAGAGGATTTAATGAAAACGCATTATTCCGTCATTGTAGTAGGCGGTGGACAGGCGGGCTTGTCTGCAAGCTATTGCTTAAAAGAAAGAGACTTAGACCACATTATCTTCGAGAAAAATGAAATTGCTCATGCTTGGCGCTCAAAACGTTGGGATTCTTTTTGCCTGGTGACGCCTAACTGGCAATGTCGGCTTCCGGGCTACCCTTATTCGGGCAATGATCCGCATGGATTCATGCAAAGAGACGCAATTGTTCAGTACATTGAGAACTATGCGGCTTCTTTTGATGCGCCCATTAAAGAAGCGGTGGGCGTTTCCAAAATTCGTAAGGATAGCAGCAATGCGGATATTTTTGAGGTTTCAACCGCCTTAGGACAATACACAGCAGATCAGGTGGTGATTGCGGTGGGGGGCTACCATATCCCCAAGCTACCCAAAATCTCCCAACGGTTGCCTGAATCTATGGTTCAACTTCATTCATCAGAGTACAAAAATCCAGAGTCTCTACCCGACAAAGCCATCCTAGTGGTAGGCACTGGACAGTCTGGCTGTCAAATTGCCGAAGATTTACACCTGGCTGGTAAGCAAGTGCATTTGTGCGTGGGGGGGGCACCGCGATCGCCCCGTAGATATCGAGGCAAAGACGTGGTGGATTGGCTAGACCAGATGGGGTATTACGATCTGTCGATTGATCAACATCCCCAAAAAGATAAGGTAAGAACCAATGCCAATCACTATGTCACCGGACGAGACGGAGGCCGCGATATTGACCTACGACAGTTTGCCCTTGAAGGGATGCAGCTCCACGGAAGGCTTCAAAGTATCAATGGCAGCACCCTTCAGTTTTGCGATGACCTGAAGAAAAACCTAGACAAAGCGGATGCTGTCGCTGAAAATATCAAAAAAAGCATTGATGACTTTATCGAAAAGCACCACACTGAAGCAACGATTGACTTACCCTATCAACCCGTTTGGGAACCTGAAGTTGATGACTTGGCGCTAGACTACAATGCCGCTGATATTGGTGCAGTGGTTTGGTGTACGGGGTATCAGTCTGATTTTAGTTGGGTTGAAATTCCGGTATTTGATGAAAAGGGATACCCTGAGCATGAGCGTGGCGTGACAGGGGTACAAGGACTGTACTTTTTAGGCTTACCTTGGCTCTATACCTGGGGTTCTGGAAGGTTTTCAGGGATTGCACGGGATGCAATTTATTTAGCGGATTGCATTGCAACCACCCAGAAGATGCAGCCGATGACCGTAGCCAAGGCTTGCTGATGGTCAAAAACAGAGCGATAGGCCGCAGCGCCAAACATCAGGTCATAACGCTTCAAATTGACGCAGCATATCCAATCCCACTACAGTGCCGGATCTTGACTCAAGCATTACCTATCAACTGCAGCGAATCTCCAGTGACGCGGCAAATCCGCCAGTCGGGGAGTACCTCTGCACCCATCCTACGGTAGAAAGCGATCGCCGTTGCGTTCCAGTCCAGTACGCTCCACTCCAGTCGACCATAGCCACGCGCTTGGGCAATCTGAGCAACGGCCTTCAGTAATGCCTTGCCAATTCCTTGCCCGCGATAGCCTTCCTGTACAAAAAGATCTTCTAAATACAACCCAGGTTTCGTTAAAAATGTGGAGTAGTTTTTAAAAAATAGGGCGAACCCAATAAGCTGTCCCTCAAATTCCACTACCAGCGCTTCTGCACAGGGCGCATTGCCAAACAGATCCTCTGGTGTTCCAGTCACCTGATGCATCAGCTTTTCATAGAGTGCCAGTTCTTGAATCAGGCTAAAGATGGCATTTGTATCCGCTGGTATTGCCTGACGGATGTTGTACGGGTTCATAGCTTCAGTGGAGTAAGAGATTGAACATCATCAGCGCTTGGTTTGCAGCGATAAAAACTGAGCCAAAGCATCTGCCATTGCCGGAGGCCAACGACGGATGGTTTCTACCCATTCTAAATTCCGGTAGCGTGAGTCTAGCCCTACGACGGCTACCCACTGACTCTCTGCTTCACCCCGCTGTCCTTGAGTCCATAGCGCTGCTGCCAACGCTGCTCGCATATCTGCAAACTGCGGATACTTTCGCACTAAATTCCGAAACTGATGAATGGCTTCTTCTGATTGACCCAGTTGATACAGCGCTAGAGCACAATTTGCTCGCGCCATTGCAAAGCCAGGGTTAAGCTGAGCCGCTTGTTCAAAATCGACTAAAGCACTTTGCCAGTCACCCGAGCCAGATTTGGCATTCCCTCGGTTATTGTAGGCGGCTGCATCATTCGGTTCGAGGTCTAGAACATGGTTGTAGTCTGCGATCGCCGCATCCCACTGCTGTAGCCCTTCTAATGCTGTCCCGCGATTGAGGTAAGAGTCTGGCTGATCAGGGGCTAAGGTGATCGACTGGTTATAGTCTGCTAAAGCCTCCTGAAGCTTATGTTGACTCACACGAGCATTACCGCGATTGCTCCAGACCGCTGCATTGTTGGGGTAGGTCTCTAGAATTAAAGTCCAGTAGGTTTCTGCGGTGGCAAAGTCGCTACGGCTGGTGGCTTCAAAGGCCTGGTCAAAGAGGCTATTGACGGCTTCTTGAGCCGTTTCGCTGGTAGTAGTCGGGGTGGATGATGCGAGGGCGCCTGTGGTAAATCCTCCTCCAAAAGTTAAGCCCAAGCAGAGGCAAAGGGGGAGCAGGCGCTGGGAGATCGCTACGCACCAAGCGTTTATGGAGAGTAAAATTTTTCTCATGTGTTGAAAGAGCGACTGAGTCCAAGCCCCCGCCCTGAGCAGTAAATGCAGCATCCTGAGCGATCCAGAACAGTTTCACCTACTACTGTGGCATATTCTAGCGGGGGTAGCTGTCTTAGGAGCGAGTAGAGAGGAGAGCTTGATTGAGCAGACCTTCCCAATTAAAGAGTCTCACCGTTGTCCCGTCTGGACATTCCAGAGTTGGGTATAAATTCCCCCCAGATCCAGTAGCGCCTCATGCTTGCCCTGCTCTACAATTTTGCCCTGCTCCATCACGTAGATACAGTCGGCATAGCGAATTGTGGAGAGTCGATGGGCGATCGCCACGGTCGTTCGGTTCGCCGTAATGTACTCTAGCGACTTCTGAATCGCCGCCTCGGTTTCATTATCTACTGCAGACGTAGCCTCATCCAAAATGAGAATGGGTGGATCTTTGAGGAGGGCACGAGCGATCGCCAAACGCTGCCGCTGACCACCGGAAAGCTTCTGCCCCCGCTCTCCCACAATGGTGTCGTAGCCTTGGGGAAGCTGCTGGATAAATTCGTGGGCTTCGGCATTTTTAGCCGCAGTCATAATGTCCTCTGCCGCCGCCTCTGGACAGCCATAGGCAATATTTTCGCGGACGGTGCCGTGGAACAAGAAAATATCCTGGCTGACTAAGCCAATACAGGCGCGTAAGTCTTTCAGGCGCAGATCCCCAATGAAAATGTCGTCTAGCCAAATCTGACCCGACTGGATCTCATAAAACCGCAGCAGCAGCTTAACAAGAGTACTTTTGCCAGAACCTGTAGAACCCACAATGGCGATCGTTTGACCAGCAGGCACTTTCAAGGTGAGGTCTTCAATAATGGCGCGCCCGTTTTGATAGCCAAAGGTGACGTGATCAAACAAAATTTCGCCCTTGACCTCATTGATCGGTAATGGCGTTGCGCCAGAATGGATTTCTAGAGGCGTGTCTAGCAGATTCATCACGCGCTGGGTGGAGGCCATCGCTCGCTGATACTGGTCGAGGGTATCGCCCAAGCGGGTGAGAGGCCAAAGCAGCCGCTGAATCAAATAGATCAGGACGCTGTAGGTGCCGACGGTGAGATTACCTGCCACCACCTGAAGTCCGCCGCCGCCGAGGGTGGCTAAAAAGGCCAGCAAAATCAAAATTCGGATCAGCGGCACAAAGGCAGCACTGAGGGCGATCGCATAGCGGTTACTTTGGCGATAGGCTTCACTGTCTTGGCGGATCTGCTCGGCTTCAAAGGCTTCGGTGGTGAAGCTTTTAATGGTGGTAATGCCGCTCAGGTTATTAGACAAACGGCTATTGAGAAAGCTAACGCGTTCTCGCACAGCGGCATAGCGGGGAGCCAGCACCTTTTGAAAGGCGATCGCCCCCCAAATAATAAAGGGCATGGGCAACACTGCCACCCACGCTACCCCTGGAGCCAGCACAAAAAATGCGCCGCCAATAATAATGACTGTGGTGATGACCTGAATGACTTCGTTAGCACCGCCGTCTAAGAACCGCTCAAGCTGGTTAACATCGTCGCTCAAAATCGACATCAGGCTTCCGGTACTTTGCTCCTCAAAAAACGCCATTTCGAGGTTTTGGAGATGACCGTAGCCGTCTAGCCGCAGATAGTGCTGAACAGTCTGCGCTAAATTGCGCCAGAGCCGCGCATAGAAATACTCAAACAGCGACTCCAGACCCCAAATAATGATAGATAGCCCACAGATCAGCGCCAACTGCTGACCCACGTCTGGGATGCCCCAACGTGCGATCGCCGACTGATCTTTTTGCACCACCACGTCCACCGCCATCCCAATCAAGGCGGGGGGAGCCAAGTCAAACACTTTATTCAGGACGGAACAAATGCTTGCCAGCCAAATCTCCCGCGAAAAGGGACGACTATAGTGCAGAAGGCGGTTGAGGGGCGGTGGCTGACGAGAAGATGTGACCATAGTAACTGCGGTTTAGGTTCAAACGGGGAACACTAGAAGAGGAGCTTTAGATAAGGTTAAGACCTGTAAAGTTATGCGTCTTTGTCTTAACCTAGTGAGTATATCTACTCCTTTTGTGAAAACTCATTCTTTCGTCGTGTCTTGATTCCACCATGATAGAACTTGACTCCCTTCCTATCGTTGCTAAACGTGCTGAAGCGCTAGACAGCAGCGTACTGCTAACCATTTCTAAATTGGCAGGTCGCCAACGCCGCATTGAGGCAACCATTCATCTTCCCCAACCGATTGAGCAGGTTTGGGGCGTTCTGACAGATTATGAAGCGCTGGCAGACTTTATCCCTAACCTTGCCAAAAGCTGCCGCGTCCCGCATCCAGACGGCGGCATTCGGGTTGAGCAGGTCGGCACTCAAAATCTTAAGGTGGTGACGTTTTCGGCACGGGTGGTCTTAGATATGGTGGAAGAATATCCCTCAGCAATTCGCTTCACGATGGCAGAAGGAGATTTCAAGTCATTTTCGGGTGAGTGGCTGCTTCAGTCTGTTCCAGAAACGGACGGGGGCGGAACCCGACTGACCTATATTTTAGAGGTCTGGGCAAAGGCGACGATTCCGGTAATTGCCATTGAGCAGCGCCTGAAGAAAGACTTACCTCAGAATCTGTATGCCATCCGCGATCGCCTTTTAGCACTCTATTCTTAGTCAGTGGTCGCTTGGGTTTCATGCTTCAATCCCAGCACTAACCTCTACGGCAGTGGTCACGCACTATCGGCGGCTGCTTTTGTATGAGCCTCATTCTATTCATTTACTCAGACAGTCCTTCTGACCTGCGATCCACTGATTGAGGAAGTACTAGGCAGCAAAGCCAAAGTCTAACGGAGAAGGTTTGGCAATGCCATATCCCTGTGCATAGTCCACACCAAACCCGCGCAGCTTTTCTAAAATCGAGTCGTTTTCGACAAATTCGGCAATGGTCTGCATCCCAATCTCATGGCCAATTCGGTTCATGCACTCAACCAGGGCGCTATCGACCGAATCGTTCATAATATTTTTGATAAAGCTGCCGTCAATCTTCACGTAGTCTACCGGAAGATTTTTGAGGTAAGCAAAGGAACTCATGCCGCTGCCAAAATCATCTAAGGCAAAAGAACAGCCCATGTCCTTAATTTCTTCAATCAGGTGGGCGGCCTTGCTAAGGTTGGCGATCGCCGCCGTCTCTGTAATTTCAAAACAGATCGTCTCGGGCAAGATTTCATGCGCCATAAACTGCTCTTTTAAGAACGCAAGAAAATGATCGTCGCTGACGCTCACCCCAGACAGGTTAATAGCATATACACAATCTGAATCCTGAGATGCTGTCAACCTCTTTTGGGACAAAGACTTATAGGCTGCAAAGAAATGGCTGACCACCCATCGATCAATCGATATCATTAGCCCATAGCGCTCCGCCGCTGGAATAAACGCCATAGGCGCAATCACTTCACCCGTCACTGATACCATCCGTAGCAGCAGCTCATAGTGAGTTTTAGCACCAGATTTTAGGTCGATGGGTATAATCTTTTGCTGATAGAGACAGAAGCGCTTTTCCTCAAGCGCCTTTGTAATGCGGGCAATCCAACGGCGTTCTCCCCGCTGCTGCACCAGATCTAGATCATCCGCCTGATAGACATGAATACGATTGCGTCCTCGTTCTTTTGCAGCATAGCAGGCAGCATCTGCCGCCCCCAAAATAGAGTTGAGGTCACGGCTCTGGGCATTGATAGGAACCAGACCAATGCTGGCTCCAATACTAAAGGTGTTGCTCTGCCACACAAACCGGAAGCCCTGGATCATCTTTAAAAGATGATCCGTAATGCTATTGGCGTTTAGGGGATCGCAATCATGTAGGATGATGCCAAACTCATCGCCGCCAATGCGAGCTAGAGTATCCGTTGTGCGCAGTCGTCGCCGCAGCAATACCGAAAGCTGACGCAACAGCTCATCTCCGGCGACATGACCACAGGTGTCATTCACAACTTTGAACTGGTCCAGGTCGAGATAGCACAACGTATGCTGCTGTCCGTTTTCTTGAGCGCTAAAGATTGTCTCTGCCAGCCGCTGCTCAAATTCTCTTCGGTTTGCTAATCCGGTCAAAAAATCATGACTGGCCTGCCACGAAAGCTTCCGCGCTAGGGCATAATGCTGCGTCACGTCTCGGAAGACAATTACAATGCCAATCATCTGGCTGCTGCAATCGCGCACAGGAGCAGCAGTGCCGTCAATGACGTACTCAGCACCATCCCGCGCTATAAGAGTACTGGAATGATCCAGCCCCACGGCCTTGCCAGCACTTGTAGCGGCCGTAACCACATTCGCCGTATTTTGTAGTGTCGAATGGGCTTTTGTTACGCGAAAAACTTCCAGCAGAGGCAGTCCTTTAGCCTGTTTTAAACGCCATCCCGTCATCTGCTCAGCGATTGGATTGAGATATTGGATAATCCCAGTCACATCGGTTGTAATCACCGCATCGCCCATCGCCTGGATCACATTAGCCGCCAGTTCTTTGTCCTCAAACATTCCCTGCTCCATAGGTTTAGTCATACCGCAGTCGTCGCCAGCTTTTGAGCATAAAGAATAGCTCCAATGAGACCAACGTTAGGATTGGTAATGAGCGATATGCTAATCTCTTCAAGCAGCGCTCGCATTCGTCCCTTGTCTACAAAATTCTCGATAAACGTGCCATCCTGAAGCTTCGGCAAAATTTTTGCACCCACTCCCCCCGCCAGGTATAAGCCGCCATAAGGCAGGCTTTTGAGCGCTAAATTGCCTGCTTCTGCGCCATAGGCCGCCACAAAAAGTTCGAGTGCCTTAGCACAAAGAATATCGCTGCTCGCTAAGGCATGGGCTGCAATTACCGCAGAAGGGTCTTTGTGCTGAAACTTTGCCTCTACTGCGTCAGAAGCCACCGCAAACTCAGCACTGCGTAAATACTCATAGATGTTGTAAATGCCTTGACCGGACACCACCCGTTCTACAGAAACGCGACCGTGACGCGATCGCAAAAAAGTCATTAGCCCTACTTCTAGGTCAGTACGCGGCGCAAAGTCAGTATGTCCCCCTTCGGTAGCAAAAACCTTATAATCACTGCCCTGCCAGACCAGCAGCGCTTCCCCCAGACCCGTCCCTGCGCCCAGCACCGCAATAGGAGCCTGAGCAACCTTAGGTCGATCTTGCAAAACTACGACATCCCCTGGCTGAAGGGCTAAAATACCGTAGCCCACCGCTGCAAAGTCATTGATGAGCCGAATGTGGGCAATTCCCAGGTCGGTTTCCATCTGCCGTGCGTCTAGGTGCCAAGAGAGATTAGTGACGAGAGATTGGTCATTTTGGACAGGGCCAGCGATCGCAAAACAGGCGGCGGCAATGGGGTCGCTATTCTCCACCTCACCCAAAAACTGTCTCACAATCGGACTCAAATGCTTAAAGTGAGCGCTAGGATAACTGGCTTCATGGAGCGTCACTAGATCTGTAGACGTTAATTTGCTTAAGCGCAATAAGGTCTTGGTTCCACCAATGTCTCCTGCCAGTAGCTGCGTCATGCCCTAATCGCTCCCTGCAAAGGTTTTCTGCTTTATGCCTGATTGATGAGCTTCTAACCTTGAGTCATCATAGGCATATATGCTAGGAAGAGACTGGTCTGTTGTCAATGTAATGGCGCGCTCCTCCCAGTAATATGAATGCTCCCAAACTCAACCCTAAAGAGAAGGCTTCTGTTCCTCTCGAAGATCAGCCTTTTACTTCTGCGATGCGAATTTTTGGCGGCGTGACCTGGGGCACCATCACAACCGTCGGCATCGCAGCGATTTTAATTTTAATCCCGCAGGTTCCACGCCCCTGGCTCTGGGGGATTATTCCGAGTTGGATTGGGTTAGTTAGTTTAGGTATTGTTTTGCAGTGGTCTGTCGCACGAGGGAAATGCCCTAAGTGCGGACATCCTTTAGTGGTTCCTCCCATGGGCAAACGCTGTCCAGAATGTCGGACTTATCTTAAAGCCGTAGACCGCACGATTGTTAAAATTGCATAGTCCTCCCACCTCGAATGATCAACGCGGAGGCTTAATAACCCTTCTAGAAGACTGATTTTTGGCATCAAAGTGAGCGCAAGCCTGCTCATACAGCTGCTCATTCGCTTTGGCTGAAGTCCAAAGGTCGACGACAACATTTGGATAACTAACACCAAGCTGTACACCATAAAGCTTTTGTTCTAGCGGAGTCAGCTTCCAGGGGGTATGAATTTGCTCACCCGGAATGCTTGCCAGCTCCGG
>JANPLU010000133.1:0-8250 GCA_031422435.1 Acaryochloridaceae cyanobacterium VAR_48_metabat_390 | reverse complement strand
CTAACTGTTGACTAATCATCAACCCTAAACCTGTCCCCCCATACTTACGGGTAATGGAAGTATCAACTTGGCTAAAAGCTTGAAAGAGTCTCGTTTGCTGCTGGGCAGAAATACCAATGCCCGTATCTTGAACCATAAACTGAAGTTCATGAACAGGGGAAGCCGCCTCGGGTTGGTGTGCAGTCACTCGAAGGAAAACCTGACCTACCTCTGTAAATTTAATTGAGTTGCTCATCAAATTGGTGAGAATTTGCTGGAGCCGATGGCTATCTCCTTGAATATATCGGGGAACCTCTGGATCAATACAGTAGTTGAGCGACAGTCCTTTTTGAGTACATTTAGGGTTCAGTAAGGCAATGACATATTCAATACAAACATGAAGATCAAACGGAAGATGCTCTACTTGGAGTTTGCCTGCCTCAATTTTAGACACATCCAAGATATCGTCTAGCAAATTGAGGAGCGATTCACTGCCGCTGCGAATAATGTTGAAGTACTGCTCTTGTTGAGCGTTTAGGGGCGTCGTTTGCATTAAGTCTAGGGTGCCAATAACCGCGTTCATGGGGGTACGAATCTCGTGACTCATCATTGCCAGAAATTCGCTTTTGGCTAGGCTGGCGGCCTCTGCGGCCTGGGTTGCTTCAATGAGGTCATGGTTTTGTTGAAGCAGCAGTTTACGGTGAGCTGTTTCTTGGGCTAAAAGCTGGGCTTGGGCAAGGGCAATACCCACCTGGGCCGCTACCGCCTCAAATAGCTCAATTTCATCGGGCTGCCACTGTCTAAGGCGATCGCACTGGTGTATTGCCAAAATGCCGTTGGGTTTGCCTTGATAAGACGTTCGCACCGCAAGCACTGATTGAATACCCAAGGCATTAATCAGTTTTTGGGCAGGCTCTAGCAGCGCCGTATCTTCTTTAGCATTATTGGATACTACGGCTGTATCTTTACTCAGTACCAAAAGAGCGTGAAGGTTGTCAGTAACAGGTACGTGAATCCTAAGCATCGAGTACTCGCCATCGGTCAGGTATTCAGCAGCGCAGCAAAGCTGGGGAATAGGCTGTTCATGATAGGTCATTAAAACGCAGCGGTTAGCGCGAAAGGCCTTGCCAACCTGATTAACGGTAGTCTGAAAAATAAATTGGGACTCTAAGCTACCGCGAATCTTATGGGTAATTTGCTTCAGTAAAACGGTCTGTTTGAGCTGCTTTTGAAGGGCATTTTGATACTGCTGACGCTCCATTTCGCTTCCCACCCATTGCGCCATAAAGCACAGAAGATCTTTCTGGAAGGGCTGAAATATTCTAGGGACAGAGGCTCTACTGCCAAAACACAGCAGCCCATGCACCTGCTTCCCGACAATCACCTGCATACTGAACCAAGCTTTGAAAGAGAGATGATCTTCAGCAAGAGGGATGACAGGAAAGGAGTAGGGATTAAACCCCACATGCTCATAGTCGATAGGTATGTTGTGTTTAGCAGTAAGCGCACATAGCTCTAAAAACGCAGCGCTGTGAGGCCATGCCCCAAAGTCTTCGTCGCCTGAAAGGCAACAGGTTTCTTGGGCAAGAATGCTAGGAGAATCTCCAGACCATTCACAAAATATGCCTTGCTCTAGTCCAAACCACTCACAGCCCATATTAAGAAGCTTTTGCAGCCGCTTTGGAAAGTGAAGTTCACGGGCCGCGATGACTTCCTTGAGGAAACGATCGCGACGATGCAGCTCCTCTGAAGCGCTAGGCGGGGTACTGATGGCTGATGCAATCTCTGGATTGATGGTACTCAATGCCTCAAGGCTAACGGCACTAAAGTATTGAGCCTGAACCTGGGTGCCAAAGGTAATGCGATCGCCATTTTGCAGATCGTGAGAATAACACGACTGATCGTTGACGCTAATACCATTAGTGCTGTGCTGCCCCTCTAAAGTGCCATCTAACAGGCGAAAATCAGCAGCGTCAGCGCTGGGGGAGCATTTGATTTTGACTAAGGTAGCATGGTGACGAGAAACAGCAAGGGAAGATACCAAAATGGAGCTGCGCGCATCCCGTCCTATGGAATAGGTGTCTGCCTCTAAAGAAATCGTTCGTTTCCCTAGATGGTCAAAAATAACCAAAAAGTGATACACAGTAAGGTGTTTCTAATGAGTGACAACGCTTAGCATAAAAGGCACCTCTGCTCCAGCGGCAACCGTGGCGCTTTGTCTTTAAGATACCCTTGCAGCAGAGACGATTGATCCAGAAATCTGAGCCACTCCTCTGCAAAAGACCTCTTGTACAAATATGACCCTCTCCCGTTCTAGGAGAGGGGAGCCAGAATGAGCCTTTCTCCCCTGGCAAGAGAAGGGTTGAGATGAGGGAAGCAGGATTGATACAAGAGGTCTAAAGATTAATCTCATCTCACATTATCCTCAAACTCTGAACTTTAGATACGCCTAAAATTCAAATCTAAAAATTTATTATTTTAGATTATCAAATGAGTATTCTTCTTTAAGCAGAACTGACTAAAGCACTTATGCGGCAGGCTATACAAAGCTTTCAAGTGTATGTCTAAATACTTAATACCTGAGCCTACTGCTATACACATTACTCTATCCAAAATTTTAGAAAGTTCCGTGGAAATACGGAGAGATCGTCTGTCGATTTTGTCAGAGATTTGTCAATAATGAATAAGACATATTCTGAAATTTAGATGCGCCTCAAGTTTAGGCAAAGTCTCTACCGATGGTGAGCACCCGTGAAAAATAGAGTCCCCAACCCACCCACCTCTGTGAACACTGAAGAAGGGTTTGCCGTACCATTAGCCATGGGCATGGGAGCCATTGTGCTGCTGGTTGGCCTAAGCATGATTATCCGTTCCCAAAATGACCGCGTCATTGCCATAGAACAATCACAAGCCACCAGCAGCTACGCCGTCGCAGAAGGCGGCATGGCGCGCTCCCTGGGCTATCTCAATGGCAACTATCAGCCCTTTCTGCAATATAGCTACGACCCCATTAAAGTCGGCGGTAAAACCTATCTTGGCCCTGACGGGATCTCTAACAACGGAGACGAAGAGACAACAGCCGTTGATCAGTGGACAAACCTGCCTAACCCACCGCCCTGCTTTGACCCTTCTGGCTTTGCTAGCGTTCTTCTGCGAGGGGTCATTGGCCCAGGAGCGGTCAACAACTATAAACTGCTGGCCTATCGCTATAACTCGGGTCAAGGTACGCTGCTAATCAAGGGGTCAGAAGTCAACCCCAAGGCCACCACTATCCTTCAGCAGAAAATGGCGATTCTGCCCCAAACGGCCAACACCTCTGCCAACTTTCCGGGGCTACTGGCTACAGACATTAACCTAGATAACAACGATGTATTAGGAACCGTATCGGGCAACGTCATCTGCACAAACCTTGCCAACTGCTCCATTCCTAATAATTCGACTAACTGCGTTAACGGGCAGCCCACTCTTCCTGCCCTCTTAAATGCCATTGGCGCGGGACCCAATGGCGTCGTTCAGGGCAGAATTTACGTTCGCAGCGTGACCTGGCCCCCGCTACCCACTGCCCCAGCCGGAACCCTTAGCTTAGGAATCATCAGCGATAATATGACCTTGCCTAGGCCAGGAGATACACCTGACTCAAGCGGGAAATATAACTATAGCGTCAGCAAGATCGACCTTAAAGGCACTGAAACGCTGACAATCAACACTACAGGCACGCCGCCTACGCCAGTGAACCTTTTTGTGTCTGGCGACATTACGATGAGCGGCAGTGCCGGAATCCGTCACGCCTCCCCAGATGCAGGTAACTTTCGGATCTATGGCAACCCGATGGATCCTAGCAATAGCACTCCAGATCAGACTTTTGTGATCAACGGGGGAGCTAGCTCAACCAACGTATTTATCTATGCACCTGATGCCGATATAGGCATCAATGGCGGTAGCAGTGATCCTGATCTTAGCGGCGCTATTTGGGCCAAGACCTGGCACCTTAATGTAGGGTCTTCGTCTAACAATGCAGAGATTTCGGTGCCGGACGACATGCCTCAGCAGGTGGCGGATCTCTATACCAATAACTTTGTGATTGGTAGCCAGACAGCGTCTGTCACCACTTGGCAAAAGCGCCCAGACCCAGAGGCTAATTAGGTAAACGTTATGGGCAGGTCTATCCTATTGGGTTCGCAGGCTTCGGCCACATCTATGGCTCAGCAGCAGTCAGAAAATGGGTTTACTCTGATTGAGGTATTGGTTGCCACTCTGGTGATTATGCTGTTTGTCTTAACCGGAATGCAGTCTTTTGTTGCGGCGATCGCCTTTAAATCACGGGCAAAGGTTGTCTCAACTGCTAGCACATGGATTCAAGAAAACATGGCAGCCGTCTCGTCCAAGGCTTCTTCTACAGATTTATCTGTGGGGGTGCCCTATACCTCAACAACCCTCTCTGCACCCGTCAGTGGCGGAGCCACGAGCATCACCGTTGTCTCTACTGCGGGGTTTCGCGTGGGGGATGCAATTTTAGTGGGGTCTGATGCGGTGAGCAATATTGTCAGTGCCATTTCAGGGAGCCAAATTACGCTTGGATCTGCTTTATCAACCGATCAAGACTCTGGTGTTTCTGTTATTGGGCGATGCCGAGCAGATGCTGCGACAGCAGGCTTTGCCGCCTATCTCAACAGCAATTTGCCCGCTATCAGTTCAGACACCACCAGCGCTAATTTAAATGTAGGCACTAAGTCAATTACCAACAGAGCCTACACCCTGACCCGAACGGTTGGCGTGCGAAATAGCGCACCCTTTCAGCTTTCACAAATGACCTACACCGTGACTGACCCTAACGGCCTTGTTGTTTCTACCATGAGTACAGAGGTGGTACCCAATGCCGCGTTTCAATGCCCCTAAATCAATCAGAGAGTCAATCAGAGGATTTACGCTCATCGAGTCTATGGTAACGGTCATCGTTTTTGGCATCTTGGCCTCTCTTGCAGCGCCTAATCTACTGACCTGGTTTAGCAACAAGCGGGTTGAGCAAGGGCTAGGAAAAATTCAAAGTTCTCTACTCGAAGCCCAACGTCAGGCCATTCGTCAAAGTCGGAACTGTATTGTTACGATTCCCATTGGGACAGATGTGCAGATTACGGCTAGCCCTGATAGCTGTCTTTCTAGCGATCTAGCCTCTACACGAACCTTACAAAAGCTGTCGGTAAGGCAGAGTAACCTTTCAGCGACGGTTACGTTTGACTACAAAGGCGAAACTGCAAACCAAGCCACGGTAGTCGTATCTACCAGCGGTGGCGGCACTATCAAACAGAAGTGTTTGGTTCTCTCTGGGCCCCTAGGTCTAATGCGCACGGGGACTTATCTCAGCACTGACACAACAGGGAGCAGTGATACAAACTGCCAGTAATAAGTCGCCTTTGTCTCTCACTCTTTGCCATTATTTACCCCCTCTATTCGCAAGCTCTTGTAACCCTATGAATAACGCATTGCGCTACCGTAACCTGCTGCAAAGGCAGCTTTGTAAGGGGTTTTCTTTGACCGAGCTGTTGATTGGGGCGCTTTTGATGAGCGTTGTAATCAGCGGCGTTGGGTTTGGCCTGATTAACGTTATTGCTGCGGATACCAAGGTGAGGACAGACAGCGATCGCAACATTAACCTAAACCGCGCACTCGACTACCTCGGCAATGATATTCGTGAATCTAAGAAGGTTGCCGCAACCACCACCGATATTACTGAATTCAGCGGCTGGACCAATCCGACAGGATACACTCCCGTTTTATTTTTGCTCAAGGCTGACGATACTAAAGTCGCTTACTACGTTGCGAATGCGGCAGGGACTTACTGGCAAGGAGCAAAGGTGATTTATCGCGCTACGGCCTCAGGGGTAGCAGGCTCAGCTTTTATAGACGCTATTTCAGCCACATCTCCTAGCGGCACTCAATGTTCTGGGTCAGGCACTGCTTCTGGTAGCGGCGGATTTAAAACGTTTATTCAAAGTAACAGCAGCGTTGCCCTGTGCCTACTGGGCCAAGATGGGTCTAAAGGGCAAACTTACTTTGTTAAGTCTTTGTCCAGCACGAAAAGTAAATACCCATAACGCTAAGACTGCTTAGGCTATAGGTGTTAGTTAGACTGGCTCATCGACCCAACAGAGCGCCTTGTGATTGCGTATCCGTTCCGGCATTTGCCTCTAGACGACAGTTCACGGTAGAAATTTTGTTTGAATGGCTGAAGGTGCGATGAGGTGTTTCCAAAGAATAATAGGATGAAATCACCATCAACGCTAGGGAATGTACATGCCACTCATCGCACTTTGGGGTTTAGGGAATATTGCCCTGTTGTTAGTCGCCTATCTCTTTGGCTCTATCCCAACGGGCTATCTGTTAGGGCGATGGCTGAAGGGCATTGATATCCGAGAGTATGGCTCGGGTTCGACAGGAGCCACAAATGTGTTACGGGTGGTGGGCAAAGGTGCCGGAGCAGCTGTTTTAGCGGTGGATATGCTGAAGGGGGCAATGGCGATCGTCATTGTCAAACTCGCCTATCAATCTAGTTCTGTCCTGCTGGCTTGGGCACCTCCTGAAGTTGAGCCTACGGAGTGGTTTGCTTGGGTTGCGGTTTTCGCCGGACTGGCGGTGGTGCTAGGCCACAGCAAGTCTGTGTGGCTAAAATTCTCGGGCGGAAAATCCGTTGCGACGGGATTAGGGCTACTGCTGGCGCTCAATTGGCAGGTGGGTCTATCGGCCTTTGCCATCTTTGGCATGGTGCTGGCGCTTTCTCGAATTGTGTCTTTAAGTTCAATTGTGAGTGTGGCTTCAGTCTCTGTCCTGATGGTGGTTTTACATCAGCCTGTAGCCTATGTCCTTCTGGGTCTGGTAGGGGGAAGCTATGTTGTGATTCGCCATCGCACTAATATCCAAAGGTTATGGAGTGGAACTGAGCCACGTTTAGGCCAGCAGCGACCCGATGAAAATTTAACGCCAGAGGGATAGCTCCAACGTCTCATCCAGGCTCAAATCTCCGGCACCCTTTACCCCCAGGATGCAGACCTTTTCGCGCTTTGACCCCTGGGGCGAAAAACTCAAGACGCTCACGCCTCAAAATGTTCTCTTGTGAGGTGATTACATGAAACTAAAAAACTTTCTCTTGCCCAATCAAGGGTTTCTTGATACAAAGTACAGGTATTACCAATAGAGGTGTGAGAGTGAGTTACGTGTCGCAAACCATTAATCAAAGCTCAGATCGCTTTGATTTAGAGCCAATAGTCTTAAGCCCTGTTGTTGTAAAGGCTGCGAAAAACATTTATCAAGCCTATGTAGATACCCACGGCAGTAAGCAAACACCTCTCGGGGTTGCGCTAGATCGGTATACCTTCCGAGGTCAGCTTATTTTTACCGGTCAGCCTATTTTGCTGCCCCACGAGTGCTTTGTGCCGCTGCGAGACATTGATATGCTGGATCTGGATGGGTCTGAAGAGTGAGGATGAATCCTTTCGCCTGGGGGTGCCGTTGCGATGGATTCACCTGAACTGTGGCTTGTTGGCTGCTTTGTATTAATTTTAGGCGCGGCGGTTGGCAGCTTTTTGAATGTGGTTATTTATCGCATTCCTGAAGGGCTATCGCTAGTTCGGCCTCCCTCTCGCTGCCATCAGTGCAAGACGCAGCTTAAGTTTTACGATAATGTCCCCCTATTGGGATGGCTGTGGCTGAAGGGACGCTGTCGCTATTGTGGCTGCTCAATTCCTGCGCGATATCCGCTGATTGAGGCGGCGACGGCTAGCCTGTTTGTCTTGACCTACGTGGTCTTTGGACCAACGCTGCAAACCGTAGGCTACTGCTTATTTTTAAGCTGGCTGCTGGCGTTGACGATGATTGACTTTGATCTGATGATTTTGCCCAATGCATTAACTCGGTCTGGGGTGATTGCAGGCTGGGTGTTTCAGGGGGCGATCGCCTTTAGCCAAACCTCCACCTGGATGGGTGCCGTAAAGGGCGTATCGGGTGCGTTTATTGCCTCCATTTTAGGGCTATGGCTATTTGACAGCATTCGGATTGCCGGCTCCTGGGTGTTTGGTCAAGACGCAATGGGCGGCGGCGACCCAAAATTAGCCGCCATGATTGGCGCATGGTTGGGCTGGCCGCTGATGTTAGTCAGCGCGTTTTTGGCCTGCGCGGTAGGCAGCATCATTGGCGTTGGCGGAATGGCACTGGGACTAATTGGGCAACGGCAGGCGATTCCCTTTGGGCCTTACTTGGCGCTGGGCGGTGCGATCCTGG
>JANPLU010000132.1:0-10473 GCA_031422435.1 Acaryochloridaceae cyanobacterium VAR_48_metabat_390 | reverse complement strand
AACGGCTTCAAATTGTCCGTCGCAGAACGTAGCTCAATCACAAAATCAGGTACCACTGGAATAAACCCGACGATTTCAATACCCTCAAGCCGCGACTTTTCAATCCAAGATACATCTGGCGATAGTTTGCCACCACCCAATGCGGTGAAGTCATAACCCGTTGATGAATCGAAGGTTCGACCTAAATTACTTTGTCGGTTCCAGATCCCAACATCGATTGCTAAATCTAGGTTTCGCTCACCACTTTCACCACCCACTGGAGCCATAACAATCAACTCGCCATCTTTTGTTAGTTCAAGACGTAGATCTGGGTTGTCGATACAAAGTTGGTCAAATTGCTCTGGCGTTACGGTTAGCTTGGCATGGCTCACATTTAGTAACAGTTGATCAACAGATAATTTAGGAACCGTGGCAGTTGACATGGAAACCTCCAAACATATTTGGGAGCCAACCTAATAATATTTCTATGCTATCAGATGCCCCAGATCTCGCCTTGCTTATGTGAACCCCAACCAATGAATAAGATTCTCGTCATCAAATCAACTAAAGACTGATGATCGCCTCAACGGCTAAAGCAATCTCTGGAAACGCCAACGCATAAACCGTCCCCTCCGATAGCGTGACCTTCGATCCATAATCTCCATTCTGAGGATCTCGAAAAATGATCAGCGTTCTGTTTTTGAGATTAACGACCCAATACTCAGGAATTTGAACTTCGGCATAAAGATGTCGTTTCGTTTCCAGATCTTTATCTAGGCTAGATTCTGAGTATTCAATCAGCCAAAAGATATTTTTGGGATAGGGGTGATGCTGAAGGTATTCTCGTCCTAAGGGTTGGGCGATCGCAATATCTGGCTCCGGCTCAGAATGATTCGGTAGCGTAATCGGGTGCGCTTCTCTAATTTTGACCTTGTCGCCCAATCGACCTCGTAAATAATCTCCTACCTCACTGCAAGAGTAGGCATTGGGTTCGCCTTCTGGCGACATCTCGACAATTTCTCCATTTAATAGCTCCACTCGGCGATCGTCCAAAAGCCCCGCCGCGATCATTTGGTGGTACTCATCAATCGTCCATTTTGCTGTTGTGACAACCATCGTGCGTTATCTCCTTGCGACACTCAATGATCGATCTCTGATGCCCATAGCAAAAAAAACTATCAAACAGGCTTAATATGCTGCTTTAACCATTCGGTGAAGGATTCACGTTCAAGCTGTCCTGCTGCCAAACTTAAAATGACCTGCTCTTGCTCATCTACAGAGGCATCAATCTCTACCCCATTTAGAATCAAAAACGTTTCCATTGCAGCGTGTCCAATCCGCTTGTTGCCGTCTATAAATGGATGATTCATCACCAGCGAAAACCCTAAGGCCGCTGCTTTATCCTCTAAGGTTGGGTACAAATCTTCGCCGCCAAAGCTCATCAAGGGCTGTGCTACAGCAGATTCCAAAGCACCCAAATCACGAATCCCCAATGAGCCACCCGACTGCTCCACCACCTGATGATGCAGATCAATCACTTCCTTAAGCTTCAAATAGCGCATTATGCTAAACGTTGGTAGAGTTCAGCATTTTTCTTCAAAACATAGCTAGCCGCTTGATCAAATTCATCTTTTGACCCGCTCAACCATTCTTCAACACTGGCGCATAGTAACTCTTCAGGAGATACGCCGCTTTCATTCGCTAGCTGTTGCAACTTTTTAAGTCGGGTATCAGAGATATTGATTGTGATTGCAGTCATATATGGTTCTCCTTTTTCTAGCCGTACCCGTTTCTCAGTTAATTCAGTCTATCCACCCATATCCTAATGCCTATAGATTCTTACCTAAAGTAGACGAAGTTGGTAAACTAAGGAAACCGGATTGCTGGCAGCGGCTTTACGCTTCTTTAAGGTCTGAACCCCATAAAGGCTGCCTGCATCAAAACTAATTTTTAGAACAAGTTCACAAAACAGCTTCTAGATGAGGCCGTTTCTAGATGGATTGAAAGGATTTAACGTATGTCTGTCGAAATTTTAGCAAAGCCGTCAACGGTTCGTAAGTTAGCGCCGCGCTATAAGGTGCTGCTCCATAACGATGACTTCAACTCAATGGAGTATGTGGTTGGTATCCTGATCCAAACGATCCCTAACCTAACCGAGCCGCAAGCACTCAACGTCATGATGGAAGCGCACAACCACGGACTAGCTTTAGTCATTGTTTGTGCGCTAGAACACGCCGAGTTTTACTGCGAAACCCTTCAAAATCACGGGTTGCTCAGCACCATAGAGCCAGACGAGTAGCGCTTACGGCGTTCATCCAACAAAAGATGGAACAACGCTACGCCATAGCTTACGCCACCAACCTTCAGGGATGGGCTGCTGAAGATTCATCTTTTTGCGAACCTCACTAATATTCCAGCCCGTTAGGTTTGCTAAAGTTTGGGCTTCTTTCTCAAACCGGGCGGGAAGCGATCGCCTATACTGCTTGCCTGCCGCACAACTCAGCTCACCCTTGTAGGGGTGGGTCAACACATAGCGACCCTGAAAGTTTTGCTGATTGGCGGTTTCTTGAAACACCAAATCTTCAGGGAACTTATCGCGGGTATAGCGCACATGCAGCCGCGTAATAAAGACGTTATTGCTCATCCAAGGTGGCGCAAACCGTCCGCCGCCGCGAGGCTGAGGTTGAGACTGAGATGGCTCATCCATCCAAAACACGCCTGCCTGCCGCAGTTCTTCGGGTGTGAGTGGGTCGGCAGAGCAGGGGTCGCAGTTGCCCATATTCCAGGCATATTCTCGAAAAACAACGTTGCGGCCTTCGCGGTCATAGGCGGTGCCAAACAGGGCTGGGTAGACTTTGCCAAATTCCTGTTTCACAAAAAGCGGCACATTTGCCTCGGAAGGTACATTGACCGTGCGGTAGTTGACCACTTCAGCTTGGCCTTTGGGGGAGAGAATATACACGACTAAATCTTGAGCAGTCCCTGCATTAATCATTCCTAGACGAATCGGCAGCATAAACTTAGGCGATTCGTAGGCCATTTGAATGGGGCGCAAAAATTCAAAACCTGCCTTATTAAATTCTTTGAGGTTCACCTTTGCCACAAAGAACTTCATGTTCTGGCGAATATAGGGGCGAAATAATGGCGCTGCACCACGGGGAATTTTGTAGCCGTTTTGAGCCAGCCAGGTTTCAAGGCCGTTAGATTCTTTGGCTCCCAGCACCACAATGTCATACTCACCGACGCTAAATTGGGCTTCTACCGTTACCCCTAGCGCATTACTTGATCGAGCTTTAGCTGCGCCGACAGCCTCTTGTGCCATCGGTGCCGCAGACATCACGCGGTCGTATAGCCTAGTCTGCTCACAGGGATTCGCGTCAAAATATTCTACGAGGCGCGGGGCGCTAAAGGCATCGAGCCGTTTGAGAACTTTGGGGTCGCCAACGTGAACCTGCTCTTGTTTTAAGACCATTGGCACAGGCACAACAACGGCAAAATCTTTGATATTGCCCTGCACGTCGTTTGCCATTGTGATGACGGTGCGATTTCCGTCACGGGCGATCGCCACTTGAGAAGCCTTGTTAAATAATGTGGTGTCTGCCTTAGACACATAAAATCCACAAAATGCCCAAGCCGGAGCAACCCAGCCCAGAATTAACAGTGCAGCACATAACCCACACGTAAAAACACGCCATTGTTTCATGGTTGACGACCCTTTGTTTCTATCGCATCATGCTAGCTCGATTTTTCGAGGGATTTAGAGGGTTACAAGAATTGAAACACGGTCGTTATGCTTTTGAGTTAAAAACTGAAGCATATCTCCAACTGATTTAATATCCCAATGATGGAAGCGGCTCCTTCTTAAATCGCTGGGATAGTTTCTGGTTTAGATCTGGGGTAACTTGGGTCGCTCGATTAACGGCACTCAGAATTGCCATAAGTGAAGCCGTGACGATATTGGCATGAATGCCGACCCCATGCAGGGTGTCCGATAGTGTCTCTGCCTTCAGTTCAACAATGGCGATCGCTACTGCATCATTGCCCTGAGCCAGCGATCGCTCTTCATAATGCTGCACCTGAAACCCAAGACCCAGCCCATCTAAAAACGCATCAATTGGGCCATTTCCGTAGCCGTGAGTCATCATAGACTGACCGGAAAATGCTAAAGATACCGAAATCATCTGGTTCAGCGCTTCGGTTTCAGAAAGGTGATGAGATTTGTAGGCCAATGGATGAAAGAGTCTGTACTCCTGCTCAAATAGCTTCCAAAGATCTGCCGATGAAAATTCTGTCCCTTGAGCATCCATCGCCCGCTGCACTATCTGACTAAACTCAATTTGCAGCCGTCGAGGAAGCACCAAGCCATAGTCGCGCTCTAGCAAGAACGCCATCCCGCCCTTGCCCGACTGACTATTCACCCGAATCACCGATTCATAGGTGCGCCCCACATCAGCAGGATCTAAGGGCAAATAGGGAACTTCCCAAACGGCATCCGGCTGCTGTACGGCAAAACCCTTCTTAATGGCATCCTGGTGAGAACCCGAAAACGCAGTAAACACCAGATCGCCAACGTAAGGATGCCGAGGATGAATGGGTAACTGAGTACAGTCTTCCACCGTTCGCGCCACTTCGTTGATGTGAGAGAAATCTAAACCAGGATGGATGCCCTGGGTATAAAGATTCAGCGCCAGCGTCACCAAATCCACATTGCCCGTGCGTTCGCCATTCCCAAACAGACAGCCCTCCACTCGCTCAGCACCTGCCATCTGCGCTAGTTCTGCTGCGGCAACGCCACACCCGCGATCATTGTGGGTATGAACGCTCAAAATAACGCTGTCTCGCTGCGCCAAATGCCGATGTATCCACTCCACCTGATCGGCAAAGCCATTTGGGGTTGAAACCTCCACCGTTGCCGGAAGATTAATAATGGCCTTGCGGTCGGTGGTGGGTTGCCAAACCTCTAAAACCGCATCGCAAATATCTTTAGAGAACTCAAGTTCCGTCGCCGTAAAGGTTTCTGGTGAATACTGAAACACCCATTCGGTTTGGGGCTGCTCTGCTGCCAGTTCGTTAAAGAGCGTTGCCGCAGCAGTCGCAAGGCCAATTGTGCCCAGACGGTCTAACCCCAACACCGTGCGGCGAAACACCGGAGAAGTTGCATTGTACAAATGAACGATCGCCCGTCGCGCATCCTGAAGCGATTCAAACGTGCGGCGGATTAAAGACTCACGAGCAAGGACTAATACCTGAATGGTCACGTCTTCTGGAATGAGCTGCTCTGTAATGAGATGGCGGACAAACTCGAAATCGGTTTGAGAAGCAGACGGAAATGCAACCTCAATTTCTTTAAAGCCCAGCGCTACAAGCGTTTGAAACATTTTGAGCTTGCGAGGGACAGACATCGGCTCAATCAGCGCCTGGTTGCCATCTCTAAGATCGGTACTCAGCCAAATCGGAGGATGGGTTAAGGTTTGAGACGGCCAAGTGCGATCGGCTAAATCAACAGGCGTAAAGGGCTGATACTTCGTGGCGGGTTTATTCAACATGATGATCGATAGCGTGCTTTAGGTTTGCAGTACATATTGGTGGCAAAACTAGGGTTGTCCGAGTGCCGCAGGGATTGAGTCAGACAACCCGCCAATAGTCGCAGTCTTAGCCATAGATTTAGCTGCATAACAGTCTCCTGATTTGGTGAAAAAGATTTAGAGAAATGGATGATACTACTCCCTTCACAGACGCTAGATT
The DNA here is from genome assembly GCA_031422435.1 of Acaryochloridaceae cyanobacterium VAR_48_metabat_390. Taxonomy (GTDB): domain Bacteria; phylum Cyanobacteriota; class Cyanobacteriia; order Thermosynechococcales; family Thermosynechococcaceae; genus JAAURS01. Next base: position 4,749 of record JANPLU010000132.1, on the reverse strand, counting down.
CGCCAGCGCTTGAGGCAAAAACTTTATCAAGAGCGAACTGAATGCCCTAACGAGTAGACATCCAGCGAAACCCTGAGAGTATGAAAAGTGAAATACTTTAGTGAAATACTTTGTCGATTTAGAGAAACACTATATGCGCGCTAGGGCAGCAGCAGCAGTCCTAGACCAAGCAGTTGGCTAGTGACGATGTGGGGCGATCGCTGCTGTGTGTTCATAAAAACCTGTTCGGTTCGACTCATTGCAGTCTATCTACATAATCCCAGTCGCGTCAAGCTCTTTTGCTTCGCCAGCAAGTCCAAATTCAAAATGTCTGAAGAGACTTAGGCTGCTTGATATGAACGACCTGATTTTTTAGAAGACCAAAACTGTGGACAAGAGGATAGGAGCAAGAGAGCAGTGAGAACAGAGACAAAAGACATAAGGATGGAGGCTATGCTTCCTTTTGATTCAGTGTTGCTTGGCGAGAGCGGTGTGAGATCAGGAGGTTTCTGAAACGGAGAAACCAGCGATAATAGATATCAGGACGAAGCGTGGTTTGAACAGACGCATGCGCTGATGGAGAAACGATGAAGACATTAGATGATTTTAAGCAAGTTTTGCGTCAAAGTAAGCCGCTATTGCGAGAGCAATATCAGGTAACGAAGCTAGGTATTTTTGGCTCCTATGCGAGGGGAGAACAAACGGCGGAGAGCGATCCAGATATTTTGATTGATTATGAGCAGGCTCCAACTTTATTCCAACTTGTGGAACTGCGAAATTATCTTAGTAGACAAGTCGGCTTAAAGGTTGATTTGGTGACAAAAAATGGACTGAAACCGAGAATTCAAGCGAAGGTCTTATCCGAAGTAGTTTATATATGACGAAACGCTCATTGTCAGACTATCTGGATGATATTTTGGAGGCTATTGCTGATATTGAATCTTTTACGGATGGGGTTGACTTTGATCAGTTTCAAGGCAATCGAGAAAAAGTTTTAGCTGTCACCAAATTGATTTAAATTTTAGGGGAAGCTGTCAAGAAAATCCCTGATGAAATTCGTAAGCGATATCCACAGGTTCCCTGGCAATCTATTGCTGGGATGAGAGATATTTTGGTTCATGAATATTGGGGAATTGATGTCGCTGTGGTTTAGTCTACTGTTGAATCTGGAATTCCAGCTCTGAAGGCAGTTATCGCTGAAATCAGGCAGAGCTTTTGAGCCGGCGATCTCACCAGATTTACGTAAAATGGAAAGCGATCGCCAGCCCATAGTCATTAAGGCTAAACGTCAAACGCATTAAGGGAGATCAGCAATGCTAACCTCCCTCATACAGCAAACATAAAGATATATCAATCAATCAAGCATTAGCTCAAGCCAGTATTTGCACCAGGCTTGCCCGTTGCCAGCTCAACCTTCACAATTTTGCCGCCCATCTTCATGATGCGCTGCTGCTCGGTAAACCAGTTATCGTAAGGAACTAGTTTTGTAAAATAGGTGTTTTGTAATTCCCGCTGAGTGCGAATCCGGGTTTGGCTAGGCACACAAGCTGTCACCTTAAACATCCGCATAATTTAACTTTCTCCTATCTGTCTGTTGGCATTGTAAGTATTTCTGCTGCAAACATAGCGAAGGTCTGGGAACTCAAGATAAAAACCAGACTGTCAAAACCAACCTCTATATTGCTACCGGAGATTAGTCTTTAACAAGCTAGCCTTCACCCTCAATTTCCCAGACCCCTACTGAATCAAAATGAGATCTTAAGACCTCAATTGCTTAGCTCAAGCCAGAGCAAATGTAGCTGAAGTACACGCCCATTTCTTTGCCAGCATCGGGGCCAACAAGTCCGGCAGTCACTTCACCCATTGCTTGGATGGCCTGTACCGTTGCGGTAACAGGAACGCCCAAGGAGTTGTAGGTTTCTTTGAGGCCGTTGAGGACGCGCTCATCCAAGATGGATGCATCGCCAGCAAGCATTGCATAGGTTGCATAGCGGAGGTAGTAGTCCAAGTCACGAATGCAGGCTGCATAGCGACGAGTGGTGTACATGTTTCCGCCGGGACGGGTGATGTCTGAGTACAGCAAAGACTTTGCAACAGCTTCTTTAACGATAGTTGCGGCATTGGCGCTGATTACAGAAGCAGCCCGAACGCGGAGTTCGCCCGTTTGGAAGTAGCCTTTGAGCTTCTCTAGCGCAGAAGAGTCTAGATACTGCCCCTGAACGTCAGAAGCGTTAATAACAGCGGTAATTGCGTCTTGCATAATTTCGTTTCCTAATCTACCTTGAAATCTTAAATTCAATCGTTATTAGAGCAGCGATCGCAGTTAGAAATTACTGCATTGCACCGATGACGAAATCGAAGTAAGCACCTGCTTCAGCAGCATCTTCACCAGAAAGCAAAGAAGCAGAGACGCCCTTCATAGCGCGCACGCCTTCAGCAACGGCAGGAATGGGAGTACCTAAGGAATTGTACATTTCCTTAACGCCCACAATCCCAATTTCTTCGATGGGGGTAACGTCGCCAGAGACAACGCCGTAGGTGACAAGACGCAGGTAGTAGTCAAGGTCACGGAGGCAGGTGGCAGTCATTTCTTCGCCGTAGGCATTGCCACCGGGAGAAACAACGTCAGGACGCTTTTGGAAAAGCTGATCGCCAGCGCCTTTAACAATGCGCTCACGGTTTTCGGTCAAAACTTGAGCAATACGCAGACGGCGTTCGCCACTGGAGACAAACCCTTTAATGCGATCCAATTCGCCGGGGCTTAGGTAGCGGGCTTCAGCATCCGCATTCACGATTGACTTCGTGACTACACTCATTGATGGATTCCTCTAGTTAAGAAAGATCAACAAAACTATTTTAAGGGACTCTACGGTATCGCTACGCGTAAAAAATCTCTTTATTATGGATGGGAACTTTCGGCCTGCTTGCGTCTAAGCAAATGCTCATCCACACCCATCGTCAACCGAAAGTGATGCTGCTCTTTGAGTTCAGGAAAGTAACTCAAGTTCAGCTCCCTACCGCAATCATTTTCCGGTATTTCGGTAGCAATACCTACAAAGCTGTAACACTTTTTAAAACTCTGCTCTCAGACTGAAGCAAAAAAGTAAAAAACGTAGGCTCAGCAAGGGTTTAGAGAATAATTGAATCAGTCTCTAATCTAACAAGATTTCTAGTCAAAAACCCATGTACTCCTCATTTTTGAGAAATACATGGGCTACTTTGCCAAAAGGCATCAAATTAGTGAAATTTTGTAACGAGAACGTTACACCTGAGAGAAGCTCGGAACCACAATACTGTCGTCCTGCTTCGTGAGCTGGTTGTATAGCCGCTCCGTGTTGGGGAAGTTTGCGGCAGGCAACGTTGGGAAGCGTCGGTAGGGCACCGTATCTTCACCAAAGAATTGCGAGTATTCGACGCTGTTGACCATGGCGCGAATGAACGCCTTAATGCCATCCTTTGCCAAGATTTGGTTATAGAACCGGATCTCAGCTTGGTCTAGGGGGGCACGTCCTAGGAAGTGCTTGGTGCCTAGCTCAATTACCTTGGTATTGGGGAATGGCGTATAGAACTCTTTGACGTACAGCGGCGATATCCCAATCCCTTCAATAAACTCTTTGACGCTGATGTCGCCATTGCTGAGCTTAACTTCGAGAACCGAGAAGTCGTTTTGAATGCTGAACGGATTGCGATCGCGCTCAAAGATTTGGCGATAGGCGGCCTGGGTCAATGCCTTGAGAGCGGTCTTATCAACCGTACCCGTCAGCTTGAAGACCTTGGTTTGCTCACGCTGCTTGCTTACACCTTGCTCAACCCGACTCTGGATTTGAGATTCAGCAGGCTGATTGTGAGCCACACCCAGCTCAATAAAGCGAGGCGTTGGTTCAGCTTTAGCCGCAAGTGCTGTTACAGCGGCTGCGCCACCGCGAATGGTTCGCATTGAAAGTCCCGCAGGGGTTAGATAGCGCTCGTAAGGAACGGTATCTTCGCCAAAGGCCGTTTCGTATTCTTTACTGTCGATGAGTGTATCAACCAGAGCGTAAAAGCCCTTTTTGGCACACAGGTCGAAGTAGCGGTTCATCTCTTGGCGACCATAGGTTGGGCGACCCAAAAGACGACGGTTAATATACTCGATCGCCTTGCAGACGTACAGCGGCGTCCAATACATGCTGCGGAAGACGTTAGACTTTGCCAGAATCCGCACAAACTCTTTCATGGTAATTTCACCATTCTCAAGCTTGATTTCGGCAACCTTCTGGCGCTGACCGTCATACAGGTCACGACCAAACACCTGCAAATAGGTCGCTCGGATGATGGCCTGGGTAGAGCTTTCTGAGAACTTAACGCTAACCCCTTTATTGGTTGCCGTGCGCTTCCCAATTTTTTGGTTAAAGCTAGGCACCTGGTCGAGCTTGAAGACTTTAGGCCCTAGGGTACTGGGCGCAATGCCTCTTGCTTCAGGGCTGCTGACTTGGTTATTGATGCCAGGACCACGATTAATCAAAATCCGGCGCGTATCTTTGCCGAAGGGCGCGGAGCCTGCGGTCGGGTTACGGGTTTCTTTCGGGAAGATTGCGCCAAACTGAATCTCTAGCGGATCGTTGCCCACGCCGTAAACGTGCTGATCGGGCAGCGGCTGATCTTGAGAAGCAAACACCGTCAAGAATTCAGGCGTTTTGCGGAAAGGCGCGCTGTACCTCAACAGATTCTGCTGAGCGCCCCAGTTGCGGCACTCTTGTGCTTCTTGCCCCAACCCACGCAGGTACGGAACCG
>JANPLU010000131.1:0-10836 GCA_031422435.1 Acaryochloridaceae cyanobacterium VAR_48_metabat_390 | reverse complement strand
TTAAAGCATGGCTATCGTCGCGGTCGAGCTTTATCCAAACCTTGCCTTTTTTAGGCGTGTAGTGAATCGCATTACCCACAAGATTTGCGACCAGTCGATAAAGCTGTTCTTCCTCTCCCCATATAGATAAAGGCTGCTGCGTTTGAATATCTACTGCAAGCAGAATACCTGCGGCAACGGCCAGCGCCTCAAATTCATCCATCACATCGTAAATTAGCGTTTTCAAGTTGCAGGACTGCTGTTTTAAGGCTAGATGCTGAACATCCAGTCGAGACAATAACAGTAAATCTTGAACCAGCTGCGACAGTCGCAGATTTTGACGGGCAACCGTTTTCAGGGTGCTGCGGGATTCTGCCTCCGAAATCGTCTCTAGTTCTAGTATGGACTCAACCGTAGCTCTGGCTGCAGCTAGGGGCGTTCGCAGTTCATGTGCTGCATCGGCAGTGAACTGCTGCACTTGACGGTAGGACTGGTAGACGGGCTGCATTGCTAACCCCGCTAGCCCCCAACTCGCGCCGCTGATAAACAGCATGGCAACGGGAATGCCCAACAGCAGCATGACGCGAAGGGTGGCGAGATACTCATCATAGTCTTGGAGCGATCGCCCAATCTGCATGTAACCCCAAGGCGATTGATTCGAGGTTTTGAGCAGTAGCGAAATTTGATGATATCGTTTGCCCTGTCTATCTTCTAGCGTCTGCCAAAGTTCAGACCCAACCCGAATGGGTAAATTATCAGGCTGAGGATCTAACGTTGCGATGAGTTGTCCCGATAAGTTGAGAAAGCGCACGTAATACCCTGCTTGCTGCACCGCACCCAAAATATGCCGTTCAGAAACCTTTGCAGCCGCTGAACATTGAGCCGTTGTCATGCAGATGCCGGGTAGTAGCTGATCGGCCTCAGGTTCTAAATATCCCGGATGTTTCAAAACGGGTTCTAAGCCATCATGGAGCGTCCCGGAAACAGAGGTCAATTCTTGATGGAGTGAACCCCAACGGGATTGACAAATCCCTTCATAAAACACAAAGCTGCCCAAGCTTAGAATTGCTCCCATGACCCCCACATACCAACCCGTGAGCCGCCAGCGCGTCTGATTAAAAGGTTTACTTTGATACATGGAGAAGATTTAGACGATATCCCAACCCATAAACCGTTTCTAACCAGTTTTCACAGCCAAAATCAGATAGTCTTCTTCGCAGTAAGCGAATTTGAGCAGGCACTACGTTACTGATCGGGTCGTCTTGAATCCCCCAAATCCGATTCATTAACTGGTCGCGGCTCAAAATTTGATTGGGGTGCTGCATAAAGTATTCCAGTATCTGGAACTCTTTCGCCGTCATGGGGATGGTTTGCGTTTTGCCCTGATGAACCTGCACAGAAACCGTCGCGGTGCCATAGTCTAAAACCAGGTTGCCGACCTTAAGCTGGAGGGGGTGCAGGTGCGGCGATCGCCGTTGTAATGCCCTAATTCTCGCCTTTAGTTCCGCCATGCCAAAGGGTTTGACGAGATAATCATCTGCGCCTGCATCCAGGCCAGCTACCCTGTCCTCCATGCTGTCTTTTGCCGTTAGCATTAAAACGGGAAGTGTGTTTTGCTGCGATCGCAGGCGTTGGCATAGCTCAATCCCAGATAATCCTGGGAGGAGCCAGTCTAAAATAGCTGCTGCATAGTGAACTTGGGAATTTTTAAGGTGATTCCAGGCTTCTGTGCCATTTTGCACCCAATCGACCACGTACTTTTCACGACTTAGACTGCGCTGAATCGCGTCGCCTAAATCGGGTTCATCTTCAACAAGCAGAATTCGCATGGAAGAATAATGACCTCTACCGTAAAAGAGAGTCAGTAAGACATCTTACATCTTTCACTCATTGTTTAATCCTGAGACTTAATCATAAAACAATGATGAAATGAAATTAGACCATCAACATTTCTAGGTTTGAACGGTAGGCATTGATTTAACGTCTTCCAAAACTTTGCGGATTTTTCTTTGAGTGCGCCAATACACATCTTCCATCAGCAGGTGTGAGAATTCGCCATTTCGTCCTATGCTGTACAGCCCTGCAATGCCAGTGGATTTCTCAAGGGCGACTCGATCTGCTTCATATTCGTTCAAGAAAACGGGATAGGCAATGGGCGATCGCATGACCCGACATCCCAAATACTGCTGCTGCACGGTCGGAATAATCGGACGCAGGGCATCTGCGCAAAACACACCCAAAGCATCATCTTCCATGGTCCAAATTGTGTCGCCGACTTCGCAGCCAATATCGACCGTAATGATGGTTTTACCCGCAGGCGCTTGCCAGGGCATAGAAAGCGGCGTCTCGGTTAAACGAAAAAAGGGAAATTCTGCTTCAGGTGTCCACAGCACTGTATCAGGCAAGTAGCCACGTCCGTTCAGTCGCAGGTTAATAAACACCATGGGACGGTAGCGAAATTTTGCGAGGGAACGTAAAGCATCAGAGCCATTGACCAGCCGTGCAAGAACAGAGCAGGGTGCAGTGCTAATCACCGCTGACACGGGCTGCTCTTCCCCCTTTACCCGAATCGCTTTGACTTGCTCCTGCTCCACCAAAATAGACTCGACGGGAGACTCTAACTGAATGACACCTTCTAGTTCATCGGCAAGGCGTTGACAAAGCGTACTTGTGCCACCTTCCGGGTAAACGTGCCACACATTGGGATGCTCAGGCATTTCCTGGCTGTAGCCATTGGCAACGGCACGATGGGTCAAATGACTGGCTATTTTGAGTAAAAACGTGTGTCCAATCGAGTTTTGAAGCTTGTTACCGACAGATGCAGACAGCTGCGATGCATCGGCTCCTGACCAAGCTTCTAACAGTGGAATTGCAACTTCATTCGCAAGGGCTTTACCATAGCTGGCGCGAAACCACTCAGCGGCTGAGCTGTTGGCTCTGTGCTGATTTCCTGGGGTGAGTTTACTCGCTAACCCACTCAAAAAAAACCGAGGCACTTGGAGCAGTCCCAACGGGTAGCTATAGGTATGCCCCCGAAGCCAAACGGCCTCGCCATAATGACGAACGATACGACATTGAGCGCCAACACCCAGCGCTGCGGCAAGACGGTTAGTAATAAAGTGAGGGCCAAAATCGTAGCTAAATCCATCTTCATCATTGAAACTTTGGGCTAGGCCTGCGATCTTTTGACCTGCCTCGTACAGTACAACAGGAACGTTGTGACGGCGCAAGGCAGAAGCAGCGGTGAGTCCTGCAATGCCTGCGCCAATAATAGCAACGGGGGCTTGGGGGGAGAAGTTCATCTTGGCAAATTAACGAGGTAGCGACTTAACGAGGGGGTAAATTAACGAGGTCGTCTGAGGGTTACGCGCAAGAGTGCGCCATGACCTAGCGTCTGGTGAAGTAGGTCAAACAGGGTAAAAACGCCCAAAGCCAAGGTCGATTTTAGGGTGAATTGACGAATGAGCCAGGGTGGTGCGCCCCAGTCCACGAGGGCATTATGAAGGGAGTAAACCCAGTTGACGGGGCTAAGAACAGTCGTAAGCTGGGCAACTTCAAGATCGACCTTCTGAGCCAGCTGCCGAAGGGTTGAGGGATTAAACAAAGTCCAGTGGCGCGGGAAGTGGTAGCCACCCCAATGGCGCTGCTGGAACAGTCGAAAATCGAGGGTGTCAGTATTGTCGGTTACGATTACGACGCAGCCCCCAGGACGGAGCAGCGATCGCACAGACTCTAGCACCTGCACCGGATCGTCAACATGTTCAAGGGTGGCAATCATAAAGGCTAGGTCGTAGCTAGCTTTGGGCAAATCAAGAGACTGAATAGTACCTTGATGAATGGTTAATCTGGCTCGATTTCCCGCAGTAACGGCGAGATCGCTCGGGTCGATTCCTTCAAGCTGCCAGCCTAGCTTACCGAACTGCCGCAGTAGCCCCAAGTGAAAGCCATCGCCGCAGCCAACATCAATAATGCGAGCATGATCAGGCAACCCTTTACAGCAGGACAGCAGCCGTTGTGCTTCTAGCCTGCATCGGACTTTATAGACAAAGCCAAACTGTTCTTCTGAAAAGTTGTAGGCATGATAGTCCGGTGGATAAATGCGCGAGAGTTCTTCGACCGCAGGACGGGGATTGAGATAAATCAGTCCACACTGACGGCAGCGCATTGCCAAAAAGGTGTCAGGGCTGGTGCGATACTCAAAATCTTCTCCCACCGCAATGGGTTCCGCATCATCGTTGCTACAGATGCAGCAGTTGACTGAGACGAGCGCTAGAGGGCGATCGCCCCCTAGACGATAAACGGACCCTCGCTGATTCAGTATTAAAGGTTGAGAATGCTCTGGTGGGATCATTATTGCAGTTTAGCCTACCGTTTCCCGTCGAACTTCCGTTAACTTAGAACCAGAAATGTGTTAACTAGTCCATGGCCTAATGATCTGCTCGTTGTTAATAAGTTTACGACGATCGCTCGTTGGAGCTTCATTTATGCAAAAAGCCTCTCACTTTAGGTGAGAGGCTTTTTGCAGATTGAGAAGATTTGCCTAACGTGCAAAAGAACTTAAGACTCTCGCGCCAGAAACAGCTATTGCACCTGCAAATGCTGAGGCTGCAAGAGAGACAAGTGCTGTACTAAAAAGCCACCAGGCAGCGCCTGCTGCAACCTTCTGCGTCTCAATGGCCTGCTTTTGAGCCTGATGCTTCACTTGATTAAAGCGCCTTTGTACCTCTTGCTGAATCTGTTCGGCTTGGTGCAGTACCCCATTTCGTGTCTCTTCAATCTTGTCTAGAATCCGATTGGCATCGGTCTCAGAGATATCTTCACGGGAACTCAGAACGGCAACCAAGGTACCTCGATCAAACTGTCCTAAACGATTTTTTAAGGCATCAAACCCAGCTTGAGGATCGTCAAAGACTTTACGGAAATCGTCTTGAATACCTTCATAGTTGAGTTCTGGGCGCTCTAAAGCGTTAAGGTAGTCACGGATTTTATCGAATACGCTATCAATGGCGGACTGAACTGTTTGCTGAATGTTTTGCACCTGTTCGACCAGTGAGCGGTAGGTAGACTCAATCTGATCGGCAATTCGGTTGGCCTCTTCTTCAGAGATATCTTCTCTTTGAGACAGCAGAGCAACAAAGGTGGCGCGGTCAAACTGTGAGGCGCGATCGCCCAAACTGCCCAGTCCAGCGCGAGGATGCTGAAGCAAAAGCTGAAGGTCACGTTTAATGCCGTCAGGGTTCAGCTCTTCTTTTTGGGTATTGCGTAGGTAGTTCTCTAGATTTTCCTCAAAGGCAACGGCCTGCTTTTGGGCACGACGGGCTAGCCGACGCGGGGCTTTGACAATATTGCGAATGGCAGACTGAATCTGATCGATGCTCTGATTAACCTGTTCTTCGGTTAAATCTCCTCGCTGGGTCAACAGCTTGACCAGGGTTTCGCGGTCAACCTGAGACAGGCGATCGCGCAGAGCAGAGGCACCCGCCTTAGGGTCGTCTAGCAGAGCGGTTAAATCACGCTGGATGCCTTCAGGGTCTAGCTCGCTTAGGTTGGTATCGCGCAGATAGTTGGCGATCACCGTCGTGGTTTGGTCGTACTGCTCTTTTGCTTTGTCCGCAACCTTTTGAGGTGCGTGTACGATGCTGTCTCGCACTGATTCGGCCTGGTCTAGCACCTGATTGACCTGCTCTTCACTGAGATCCTGTCGCTGACTGAGCAACTGCACCAGCGTATCGCGGTCAAACTGCGAAAGTCGTGATTTTAAGGCACTCACGCCAGCTTGAGGATCGTCGAATAAAGTGCGGAGATCGCGCTGGATGCCTTCAGGGTTCAGCTCATCTTTGTTGGTATTACGGAGATAGTCTTCAACCTTGCCGCGCAGCTCCTGAGTTTTTGCCTTGGCCTGCTCTTTCAGGTCTTTCGCATCGGATAGGACGCGATCGCGCGTACTCTCAAGTTGGCCTACGATCTGTTCGGCTTCGTCAGGCGTAATGTCTTGGCGCTGCTGAAGCAGTTGGACTAAGGTATCTCGGTCAAACTGATTGAGACGATTGCCCAACGCATCAACCCCAGCGTCGGGATCGCTCAAAAGCGTCTTAAATTCTTGACCAATGCTTTCAGGGTTTAGCTCGTCTTTTCCAGTCAAGCGGAGGTAGTTTTCAACTCGGCTGCGGAGATCCTGCGATCGCCCCTCCGCCTCTGACTGCTGAACCGTCTCAAACACCTCGTTACGAATTTGTTCGAGAGAGGTAGCAAGTTCTTCAACTCGATCTGGTTTGAGATCATCCCGTAAAGAGAGTGTTTCAACAAAGTAGCTGCGATTCACCAGCTCTAGTTCCTTACGGATAGCGCCAGGATCGGCTTGAGTGTCATAAATAACGTCTTTAAAGTGCTGCTTTACTGCATCCTGGTTGAGTTCCCAGGTTGGCGTAAACAGCAGGTAGTTTTCAAGATCTGCCTGAATGACGCTAAACGGCTTTTGTGCTTTACCCGATGTTGTTTTGTTAGCCTGACTTGCCTTGCCCAGTACAGTGCCTTTGAGCTGCTGAAGTTGACCCGAAACCTTCTCGATATCTAAATCTGAGAGATCAACATTGCTTAGCACTTTCCCAAACAGCGCACTAAAGCCAAGCTGTAGGGCTTGGCTGGTCAGACTGGCATCTTTTGAAGAGCCTTCGCCCACAAGCTGCTGAAGTTTACCTGCTAAATCCTTAGAGTTTAGGTTTTCTGGCGTAACGGCGTTCAATAAACCAGATAGTTGGCTCTTGAAATCTTTTTTCCCACCTTTACCCGCGACCTGCTTCCAAGTTGAATCGAGCCGATCCACAATTTGGTCGATTTCTTTTTTAGAAAAATCCGTTCGACTGCTCAGTAGGTCAACAAAGCTTTGTCGATCTACCGTTCCTAGCAGGCCACTATCCGTCACATTTTTAAGATCTGACTCATTCAGCAGTTTTTCAAACTGGCTCCCGATTTTATCAAGATCAAGATTGGGAACCTGCAAACTGCTCAGAGAATTTTGAAGCGTTTTTTGAATGCTATTAGCGTCAATACCAGAAGTAAGCTCTCGACGAACAACAGCAGTAATATCTTCAGCCGTTGAAACCATCTGACCTTTTGCAATATTTGCACCAATTGCTGCGGTGGTTGTGCCAAAAATGCTTTGAAGCCCTGAAGTGGCTGCACTAATGACCGACCCAATTAAAGACCCGACAGCCGTTGATCCAAGCCATACCAGCAGCGAGAAATAGGTAGACCAAATCACAATCCCAATAATTGCCCCTAAGGACGAACTAGCGACTAAGCTTAGTTTTACCGCTAAAAAGCAGGCAGCAAATAGGGCAATACTGACAGTAACCAGGACCCAAACCCCAACTTTAGTCTCAATGGAGCGGATGGCAGAGCCTAGACCTTCAGAGTCTTCATCTGTCTCCGATTCTCGTCTTGGAAAACTTATAAATGCAACGGAAAAATTAGTCAGCAATAGCTGAAATCCAAATGTCATCATTAATCCTGAAATTAATGCGACTAGAAATTGGGGGCCAGAAAAAACAGAAATATCTCCCCCAGCGACAATAGTTGGATCGGCTGTGACTTGTGCAACTTGAAATAGCAGCCCGCTAAAACTAGGTAGCGATTGAATATATTCAAACATCGTATTCTCCTGGCCTATCTAGATTTTTCTTTTTGATACTCGGCATCTATCCAGCAGCGGGGCAAACTTTCACCAGAGGGGAAGGTTAAGCTTTGCTTCTGAATAGATTCAGGATCTTGCTCTTCTTCACCTGCCTGAACGCGAACCATAACCTCTGTTTGATTAGGGCTAATAATTTCTTGAATATCTATAATTTCAACTAATGTCCCGTTTTCTTTTTTTTGAAGTAGCATTTGACTTTTCCTGAATTTTTAGAGAGAGAAATAAGTAGAAGGCACAACATACTTTCATCTTCTACTTAAAATTAAATTAACCATTGAATGAATTAATAGGCTTCAGATTCAAATGCGAAGCATTTATAGCCTAGCTGCTCATTCTAAGAAGCAATGCTGCTTGGCTCAACACCCATCCCTTCTACAAGTTCTCGTAAAACGGTGATTTGCTCAGAATACTCAAGTGCCTGAAGCTGACTTAAGCACTCGGAGCCTTGAGAATCTAGGGTGTAATCTTCTGGCATGGGAATGATTTCAGACCGATCCATTCCTTGAGCCAGTAAGCACCAGAACAGAAGTTTTGTGGTGTCGCTAAGAGCGCCATACATGTGGCTAATGGGGCTATCTTTACACTCAATTAGCTCACGCTGCACCTGAAGCTGTTCTTCATGGCTCATTTCTAAGATCTGCCCAAAAATACCTTCTGCGATCGCGGGGGATGCAGTTCTAGCGACAGGTGCGGCAGGAATAATCGATTTCCATTCCTTTTGGTACATGCACTACAGAAAGATAAGCTTTTGATCAATCGATAGTGATTTAAAATTTGAAATAATCTTAGGGTTTATATAGGAAGTAGTTGCGGTCATAAGGTTTCTTTAATTTATTTTCAGTATTTTACGGCCTTGCTTTTAGAAAAAATACTAGCTTTAGGAAGAGATCAAAGGGTAACCATAGACGGATGAGTGTACTCATCATTTAGGATCAACCACCAAAAATGGTGAGTTAAATTGTTCTATGAACCCATTTGGTATCTTACAGAACTTGAATTAAGGCACTCAAACTCCTCTAGTTTAATCACCGTGGTATATTCCAGTAGCTACACCGATGAAGAATGGGAAATTTTTGAACCCCTGTTACTCCAGTAATACCAACGAAGAAACGGACACAACCTCCCAATCGGACAAAATGAGAGATTGTCGATGAGATGCTCTATCAACTCAAAATGGGTGTAATTGGGAAGACTTGCTCAAAGACTCGTCACCCTACTCAACGGTCTACTGGTACTACAAGTAAGGGCGGGAAGCAGGAGTAATTGAAGCATGGAAGATTGTCTTACACGGTCAAGTGCGATCTTCAGGTAAAAAAGCCCAAGGGGACGACATCTTCTAACAAGTCCCCCAAAGGCATAATTGAGATTGAATCTTTTCAGGGTCGGATCCGGCTGAGGTTGCCCCAGCAAATTTCTGACGGCAAGCAAAAATAGTTTTCTCTAGGGCTACCGGAATTTATCCTCAATGATAGGGCAGCAGAAGTTAAGGAAAAGCTGATTGAGAGCGACGTTGTCAGATTGAATCTATCTCGATAACCCATTTCTAGATCCCTCTGCTGATTCATGCAAGAGGTCCATAAAAGCAGATTGGCAAGTGATGGAGAAATCGTCAAAACTAAAGAGAGACAGTTGATCCTTTTGCTCTAACTTCCATGCCTGTTTCCGCACTTCCCACCTTACAAAGCCCTATTTTCCATAAAACGGCATCAGGGCTGACCATTATTGCTGAACAAATGCCCATTGAGGCCGTCAACTTTAGCCTCTGGGTGCCCATTGGCTCCGCCGTAGAAACCGATGACATCAACGGCATGGCGCACTTTTTAGAGCATATGGTGTTTAAGGGCACTCAAACTCTAGCCCCTGGAGCCTTTGAGCGCCAGGTAGAGCAGTGCGGCGGCATGACCAATGCCATGACCAGCCAAGACTATACCTGCTTTTATATCACCACCGCACCACAAGACCTTGAGGCGATCGCCCCTCTTCAGCTCGACCTCGTCCTCAACGCCGCCATCCCCGATGCCGAATTTGAGCGAGAGCGGCAGGTCGTTTTAGAAGAAATCCGCCGCAGTGCCGACAATATTCGCCGCTGCGTGTTTACACGGGCAATGGAAGTCGCATTTGACCGCCTCCCCTATCGCCGTCCAGTGTTAGGCCCTGCCGAAGTGATTGAACATTTGAAGGCCGAGCAGATGCGGCAGTTCCATCAAAACTGGTATGCGCCTTCTAACCTAACGGCGGTGGTAGTAGGCAACCTGCCCGTTGAGGAAATGGTCGCCACTCTAGAGCAGCAGCTTGATACTTACAGCCCCGCGTCCGCCCAAGAACCGCCATCTCAACCGCTGCCAGAGCCTGCCTTTACCCAAGTCCAGCACCACGAGATTCAAGACGAGCGGCTAACTGAAGCAAGGCTAATGCTGATGTGGCGTGTCCCTGGGGTTTTGGCGCATGATCAAAACTAAGCCCTAGACGTTTTGGCACGGATTTTGGGGTCTGGCAGAACCTCTCGGTTGGTAAAAGATCTGCGAGAAACCAGAGGACTCGTCACCCATATTGGCGTAAGCAACATGACTCACGTTGCCCAAGGACTCTTTTGGGTTTCTGCTCACCTGCCTGCCGAAAATGTTGCAGTGGTGAAGGACGCAGTTTTAGCTCATATTCAGCAGATCCATGAAGAATACGTGACTGCCGCAGAACTAACCCAAGTGCAGCGGCAGACCGTCAATTCGTTTGTGTTTGAGAACGAAACGCCTTCTAGTCGGGCGGGGCTTTACGGCTATGCCCACGCGGTAATGGGAGATCTCACTACGGGTCTAAGCTATACCCAGCACATCCAAGCGGTAAGCCAAGCGGCAATCCAAGCTGCCGCTCAAACCTTTCTACCCGTCAATGCCTACCGTTCGCTGGTGATGCATCCCTAAAGTGTTTGCTGTAGACTTCTTAAACGGGTTCCGACCGCTGTGGCACTACCCTAAGCCTATAAGTGAGCCAACAATCCGTGAAGCCTAGTCAGTTCCGGCGAATGTTTAGCAGTATTTTGGGGGCAGACCATTGGCGTGCAGCGATCGCCTTAGCCGCCTTAACCTGCGTGGCGCGGCTGTGGTGCCCCCCAATCTTATGGCAGTACGCAGCAGCGCCACCCACCAGCAACCCCCAGCACCGGGTGG
>JANPLU010000130.1:0-20321 GCA_031422435.1 Acaryochloridaceae cyanobacterium VAR_48_metabat_390 | reverse complement strand
CTGAAGCCTCTCGAGCAGCTTCTGCAATCGTGGGAGATTGAGGCGATCGCCTCAATCTCCCAAATCGTCCCCTACGACCCCACCCTCCATCAGTGGAGCGCAGAGACTGCCCCACCAGCGGTTCAACATCCAGTGCAGGTGAGCCATGTGGGCTATCGTCAAAGAGAGCGGCTGCTCTATCGGGCAAAGGTGCGGCTCCCGAAAGCAGACCCTCACGCATCGGTTTAGGTTGAGAGAAGTTTAATGCGATCGCCCCTTTCCCCTTGGCAGCTCAAGCCCCAGCACCAACTGCCAGCTTGGTTGACAGAACTGCTGAAAACTCGCCTACTCCAAAGTGACGGGCGGTTTATCGCGCAGCTTCTGTGGCAAAGAGGAGTGCAGGATGAAGCATCTGTCTTGGCTTTTTTAGACAGCAGCCACTACCAACCCATGCCGCCTTCAGCCTTTGGGGTTGAGATGGAGCAGGCTGTGGCGCGGTTGATTAAAGCGCGCGATCGCCAAGAAACGGTCTTTATTTGGGGAGATTTTGACGCGGATGGCATTACGGCAACGGCGGTGCTGTGGGAGGGGTTAGGCCAATTTTTTGAGCAGGCGCAGACCCTTCACTTTTTTATCCCCAATCGGCTTAGGGAGTCTCATGGGCTTTCGAGGGCAGGCATTGAGGAAATCGCCGCTCAAGGTGCGCAGCTCATTGTGACCTGCGATACGGGCAGTTCTGACCATACTGAAATTAACTACGCCCGACAGCTAGGCATAGATATCATCATCACCGATCATCACACCCTGCCAAAAGAACGCCCCTCAGTCACTGCGTTTCTCAATTCCCGCACGTTTCCCCAAGGGCATCCGCTGGCGCACCTATCGGGCGTTGCCGTCGCCTACAAGCTCGTCGAGGCGCTTTACGACACCCTGCCTCAAGTCCCTCAAGCCCCCCTAGGAAACCTACTTGATCTGGTCGCCATTGGACTCATTGCCGATCTCGTTCAGCTCACCGGAGACTGCCGTTATCTTGCCCAGAAAGGGCTGGAGCGTCTCAAACAGCAGATTGATTACCCTACCCGTCCTGGTGTCGCAAAACTGCTGGAATTGTGTCGCAGAACAGGCGATCGCCCCTCAGACATTTCCTTTGGTTTAGGTCCGCGCATCAACGCCCTCAGCCGCATCCACGGCAACGCCCGTGAAGGGGTCGAACTGCTGACAACCCGCGATCCGGTTCGCGCAATAGCGCTAGCGGAGTCGGCTGAAGTGACAAACCTTTGCCGTAAAGAAGTACAGCAGCGCGTCACTCACGAAGCTAAGGCGTATTTAGCGCGACTTGACTTAGAGGCAACCTCCGTCATTGTGTTGAGCGATCCGCAGTGGCCTGTGGGGGTTTTAGGCTTGGTTGCCAGCCAGTTAGCCCAAACCTATGGCAAGCCTGCCATCCTTCTTAGCAGCGCAGGCTCTACCCCAGACACAGCGACAATGCTGAGAGGGTCTGCCCGATCTGTGCGAGGCATTGACCTCTATGACCTGCTTCAGCAGCAGACGCATCTCCTTGATCGCTTTGGCGGACACCCCTTTGCAGCCGGACTGAGTTTGCCGCTCGAAAATTTGCCGCTGTTGACGGCATCCATCAATCAAAGCTTCCGGCAAACCATTGGGCAATGGACACTCCCTCCCGTCGAGATTGACCTAGAAGTGACCCTTGCCGACGTTATGCAAGACGGCGGGAAGTCTTTATTTAGAGAGCTTTTACAGCTTGAGCCTTATGGCATGGGCAACCCAGCCCCGCAGCTCTTAATTCGCAACTGCTGGCTAGAGCGACGGCGAGGTGGGGGCACACAGGCAAGGGGCAATCACAAAGTGCGGTACAAAAAAACGCGGTTTATGCTGCGGGATGAAAGCACTTCGAGCTTATTCCCTGGGGTTTGGTGGGGGCACGATGCAAACGAGTTACCCGATGGGCGATGTGATGTGGTGGCGGAGCTAGAGTACGGACAGCTCTATAAGCAGTCTGAATATCATCTGCGACTGACTGCCGTTCGCCCTGCTTCAGTGGATCCGTTACTTACAGATTTACCTTCAGTAGAACCGTGGCTGCTTGACTGGCGACAGCAGACCGCAGCGCCTCTTTCTTCAAACCCAATTCTTCGCTTAGATCAGTGCCCCAATGACTGGGACGAGCTAGATCTGTGGGCGCAGCAGGCGAATACTCAGCAAGAAAAATTGGCCTTGGCTTATCCGGCCTCGGCACCGCCCGAAACAACCTTGAAGTGGCGGCAGCTCGCGGGGTTAGCCAAATATTTAGCCCGTACCCAAAGCTGCGTTACGGCTCACGCTGTTCAGAAACGCTTGGGACTGGGTGGGCGATCGCTTGCCCTGGGCTTAGCCGCCCTTCAGTCCGTCGGATTTACCATCCGTCTTAAAGCAGAAGCCATTGTTGTTGAAGGTCAGCCCAGTCTACTGACCGATTCTGAGATAACAGTTGCCAATCAAGCCATCCAGCAGTTTTTAGATGCCGTGGCAGAAGAGCAGTTTCAGCATGAATATTTTCAGCGTGCCTCTGTGTCACAGCTTCAGCAAACTTTAGAGCAGCGTTTGCTGGGGTGAACTTCTATTCTGGTAAATCAAACAGCACGGTGGTCATATAGCGATCTGCCCATTCTGTGCCAAAGGCAGATTCTAAGACCCGACGGGTTTTGTCATTGCGCTGCTGCTTTTCACAGTAGTAGCGCTGCCCTGCCAGCACCTGAGATTGCTCTATCACAGAGACAGGGTGAGCGGCGATCGCCTGTTGGCAGTGAATCGCCAAAAATGCCCCTGCGCGGTCTAGAAACATCGCCTCTTCTTCTGAGTCCATCGGGCGCACAAAGAGGCAAAACTCAGAGAAAATGTCGCCCCAGGTTGGCAAATCGCGGGGCTGCGAAAAATTGTGCTTCGGCAGGGCGCTCAGGTCAGCGCGATAGGCATTGGGCAAAATGCGATCTTGACTGATGGGAGAGAGGTCGGCGATCGCCGCACTAACCTGACCACGGGTTCCTACAATATCGGTGCCAAACATAGGCAAGGCGTAATCAGGCCGAGGGAACATCACGCAGTGCAAAATATCGAGCCTGTCGCCCACCCGCGCAATTTCTAAATGCAGCTTCCGAAACTGCGGCGTTTGGTAGCAGCGGTTTTCAATAACCAGCTTTTGGCCCTCTAAGCGCCCCTCAATGTACCCAAACTCATCGGGGAGCTGATAGGGCGAAAGATCTAGGTAGCGCTGCCAAGTCAATTCAATCTGTTCTGCCCACTGATGCAGTAAAGGATGAAGCTGCTGACGAAGAGAAAGGGAAGGGACGCTAGGCATAAACACTGAGGCGCGCAACTCTTCCTACTATAAGGAACATCAGACCTTGTGCTTGAAGATGACCTGAAACGTAACGAAACTGCAATTAATTGATGGAGTAAATGCCAACACTGTCTCGGACGTCACACCATTCCTCACTTCAAACGTCATTTGCAAAAAAGCCTTCCCCTCTTAAACTACAAAAGGAACAAACCAATACGTGGGCAACAAAGCGATGGCTGAAGCAAAGATAGGCATTATTGGGGGCAGCGGTCTCTATAAAATGGAAGCCCTCAAGGATATTGAAGAAATCCAGATTGATACGCCCTTTGGCTCCCCATCTGATGCTGTTATCCTGGGCACTTTAGACGGCACCCGGGTTGCATTTTTAGCGCGTCATGGACGACATCACACCCTAATGCCCACAGAACTGCCCTTTCGTGCCAACATTTACGCCCTCAAGTCCCTAGGCGTTGAATATATTATCTCCGCTTCAGCCGTGGGTTCCCTTCAGGCAGAAATCAAGCCGCTGGATATGGTGATTCCCGATCAGTTTATTGATCGCACCCGTCATCGCGTTTCGACCTTTTTTGGCGAAGGCATCGTGGGTCACATCAGCTTTGGCGAACCCATCTGTAGGGCAGTTGCCCAAATTTTAGGAGATGCCGTTGAATCCCTTCAGTTAGAAAACGTCACCCTGCATCGAGGCGGCACCTATGTATGTATGGAAGGTCCTGCATTTTCTACCAAAGCCGAGTCAAACCTATACAGAAGCTGGGGTGGAAACATTATTGGCATGACCAACCTCCAAGAGGCAAAGCTAGCGCGTGAAGCAGAAATTGCCTATGCCACCCTCGCCCTTGCCACAGACTACGACTGCTGGCATCCTGATCATGACAGCGTCACCGTCGAAATGGTGATTCAGAATTTGCAAAAGAATGCCCAAAATGCCCAGCGAGTGATTCAAGAAAGTGTTAGGCGGTTGAGTGCAGCTTATCCCGTTTCTAAAGCGCATGATGCTCTCAAGTACGCCATTATTACGCCCTTAGCCCAAGTTCCAGAAGCGACAAAGGAAAAGATGGCGCTTCTGCTGCAAAAGTATTTTTAGAATGCTTAGTTCACAGGTACGATACTTGACCAAACCCGGTTCAATCTTTGAGCAATTATGGCCTTAAGATCTATATCTTGGAAGCATTTGAGTAGCCTTCGCTTAGTAATTGGGGTGCTGGTTCTGCCCATTGCTGTCCCTCCTACTCAAGCAGTTCTCAAAGACAGTCCCAAAGCTCTAGTTGATCAGGCGTGGCAAATTGTTCAGCGTAACTACGTTGATCGCAGTTTTAATAAGCAAGATTGGATTGCCGTAAGGTCGCGTTTTCTCCAGCCCAACTATTCTTCTACCGCCGACGCCTACAGCGCTATCGAAACCATGATGGGTAGTCTCGGTGACCCCTATACTCGCTTTTTGACTCCAGAAGCCCTTAAAGGTCTCACCCAAAACGTCTCGGGTGATTTTGTAGGCGTAGGGCTAACCGTCAGCCTAGACCCTATTACTCGTGAATGGGTAGTCGAAAAGGCATTTACAGAGTCTCCCGCTGCGATCGCCGGACTCAAACCTCAAGATGTCATTGTTAGCCTCAATGGAAAATCCACTCCCAGCATTGATCCCTCTAAAGCGGGGCCTTACCTTGTTGGGAGTGTGGGCAGCAAAATTGCGGTTCAGGTGCGGCGCGGCAAAGAGAACCTTTCCTACGCCCTCGTAAGAGAACATATCAACCTCAACCCGCTCACCTATCAAACTACGGCATCTAAAGCAGGAAAGATCGGCTATATCCGCTTGCCTATTTTTACAACAAAATCTTCGGATTCTATGCAAGCTGCCATCAAAACTTTAGAGTCTCAGCAGGTGGCAGGGTATCTGCTCGATCTGCGGGGTAATCCAGGTGGGGTGCTAGATGCAGGGATTGCGATCGCCCGTATGTGGCTCTCTAGGGGCATCATCTTATCGGTTCAAGAGCGCGACAACCCACCAGAAACGCTAAAGGCAAATAGCGCGGCCTTAACCAATAAACCCTTGGTCATACTGGTCGATCATCAGTCTGCTAGCGCCAGCGAGGTCTTGTCTGCCGCCCTTCAGGACAACAAACGAGCTGTGTTGGTAGGCACCACGACCTTTGGCAAAGGTCTGGTGCAGTCCTTTGAGCCACTCAATGATAATTCCGGCGTTCTGGTCACAATCGCCAAATACTTCACGCCCAATGGTCAAAATATTCACAAGGTTGGTATTAAGCCCAATATTGCGGTAAAGGCAACGGTAGAGCAGCCGTCTGTGAGCGAGGGCGATCGCCAGTATCAAACTGCTTTAGAAACCTTGTGGCAAGCCATCCGGCAGTCTGCTTCTGCCCCTTCAAAGTAAAAAGCTAGCCCCATCACGAGCCAGCTTTATCAAGTAAAAAGTCAAGTTGTATTTTTCAAGTGGAGGAAGCCTGCCTGCGCGTTCCCCAACGGTTTAGCAGCTTTATAATTCCTTCACATTTCCATCATAGTGTAACGAGGGACACAAAAGTTAATTCATAAAACTTTACATTCAAAAGATAGAGGTTCGATAAATTGGCCTAATCGATTTATGTGCTGAAACCTGATCCTGCGACCTGCTACTCTACACGTTTGAATCGCAACAGATAAAAGTTTCTATTGTCATAGACCAGAGATGTGCTAATATTTTAATTCTGGATGGGCTTGTAGCTCAGTGGACTAGAGCACGTGGCTACGGACCACGGTGTCGGGGGTTCGAATCCCTCCTAGCCCGTTTTCCATCCTTCAGTCTAATTATTTATGCACAGTCTGCGTTTTACAGGGGTTTCTTAGCCTCGTTAGAGCGCAGATTTTTGCTAAGTCTGAACCATTAGTTTGGGTTAATAATTTGTGCTGGCACTCCCACCGCAGTTGCCCCCGCAGGCACATTGCAAAGCACAACGGCATTGGCACCAATTTTGGCATGATCTCCAATAGTGACAGGCCGGATAATTTTTGCCCCCGCCCCAATATCGACATGTCCCCCAATCTCAACTGCTGCAACCACCGTCACTTGCTGAAGAAAGAGACAGTTAGGTCCAATGCGGCAGTCAGGATGAATCACCACACCATTGGGGTGAACCATTAAAAAGCCGCCGCCAATCTGGCAGTTGAGCGGGATATCTGCGCCAGTCACTACGCTCCAAAACCGATGCTGCAAAACGCTAAGCTTTGAGAAATACCACCCTAAAATGCCACCTTTCCCCTGCCACTTTTGATAGCACCGCAGAGATTGGATGAGCTGACGAGAAGGATCCCACCACCGAGAAGGGATTTCTCGGCTCCAGTCGGGTTCTGTTGCCGAGACTGGCGATGAATCTGCCTGATGCTGTTCCATGCTATTTCCATATCATGCTCTCGAATAATGCTTACCCTATTGGGCAGTACAGTAACTGTAGGGTCAAAAACAGCATTGTACAAAGCTATGGCACAACAATGGCTCTCTGTAGTAGGGATTGGAGAAAGTGGACTGGTCGGGCTGAGTCCCGTGGCGCGATCGCTCCTCAATGCTGCTGATGTCCTAGTCGGGGGCGATCGCCATCTTTCCTTCATTCCCCCAGACTCACGGGAGCGACTGACTTGGGCTTCTCCCATTCATAACTCCATTGCTGAAATTCTGAAGCGAAAAGGTCAAAACGTCTGTGTTTTAGCCAGCGGCGACCCGCTCTGTTTTGGCATTGGCGTAACGCTACTACGGCACATCCCCATTGCCGAAATGACGATTATTCCGGCTCTCTCTACCTTTAGCCTTGCCTGTGCGCGCTTAGGCTGGTCAGTCACAGAGGTTGAAACTCTGAGCTTATGCAGCCGTCCCCCCACGTTGATAAACGCGTACCTTTATTCCAATGCAAAACTGCTGATTTTAAGTGAAGGTCGCCATACCCCCAAAGTTGTCGCTGAATTACTCACCCAGCGCGGCTTTGGCGCTAGCCCTATGACCGTACTAGAACGCTTGGATGGCCCTCATGAGCGTCTGATTTCAGAGATTGCTGAAAACTGGACTGAAGCAGATCTCGCAGATTTAAATGCGATTGCCGTCCACTGCGTCCCCAACCCCAGCCTGTGTTCCCTTTCCCGCAGCCCTGGCCTGCCCGACGATGCCTACCGCCACGATGGGCAGCTTACCAAACGTGAAGTCCGTGCCGTTACGCTCTCTACCCTAGCGCCCCTGCCAGGGGAACTCCTGTGGGACGTAGGGGCAGGATGTGGCTCTATCTCCATTGAATGGATGCGGAGTCATCCCCGCTGTCGGGTGATCGCCATCGAAAAGTCCAGAACTGCCTTGATTGCAGAGAATGCCGCCACCCTCGGTACGCCGAATTTGCAAATTATAGAAGGCACTGCACCCGCTGCCTTGAAAGACCTGCCCCCACCCGACGCGATTTTTATTGGGGGCGGCGTAACAGCACAAGGAATGCTGGAAGCCTGCTGGAGTGCCCTAAAGCCAGGCGGTCGCTTGGCCGCTAATGTTGTCACCCTTGAGGGCGAACAAACCCTATTTGAATGGCATCAGCAATTGGGCGGAACCTTCACCCGCATTGGTATCCAGCGAGCAGAACCCGTGGGGAAATTTTTGGGATGGCGATCGCTTGCCACCGTAACCCAATGGTCAGTGATAAAATCAGCGTAACGCAATGATGTAGTTTTATTGAGTCCTTATCAGTATGACCACTCAACTAGCCCCATCCATTTACGATTTTTCTGTCACTACCCTTTCAGGACAGCCCCTTAACCTCAGCGCTTATAAAAACAAGGTTCTGCTGATTGTCAATACCGCTAGTCAGTGTGGCTTTACGCCTCAATATCAGGGGCTTCAGGTGCTTTATAACAAGTACGCCAGCCAGGGATTAGAAATTCTGGGTTTTCCCTGTAATCAGTTTGGGCAGCAGGAGCCAGGGAGCGCTTCAGACATTCAGTCTTTTTGCGAAACGCGCTTTGGTGTAACGTTTCCGCTATTTCAGAAGGTTGATGTGAATGGTAAAGATGCCCATCCGTTATTCCAGTATTTGACTAAGGCTGCACCTGGCCTATTTGGTACCGAAACTGTTAAATGGAACTTCACGAAATTTTTAGTTGATCGCAATGGCAAGGTGGTCGAGCGCTATGCTTCGTTAGCTAAGCCAGAAGATTTAGATAAAGCAATCCAAAAACTGCTGTAAAACATTGATGAGGGTAGATTTTTAGGTCTACCCCTCACACTTTTTAGCAGCGGTTTGCAATGTTAAGCTGTCACTAGCCAAGTTCTAAGGCCACCCTATGACTGCCCTAACGCTTAATTTAGAGGCTATAAGCAGAATCACCAATGAGCAATTTCAGGAACTCTGCCAGGCAAACCCCGATCTCCGTTTTGAGCTTACAGCTACAGGAGAATTGATTGCGATGTCGCCCACAGGATGGGAATCGGGAACACGAAATTTCGATGTGTCTGGGCAACTTTGGGCATGGAATCGACAGGCAAAGCTTGGTATAGCTTTTGACTCTTCTACGGGATTTACCCTACCCAATGGTGCCATTCGATCGCCGGATGTCGCTTGGGTTAGACAAGAACGTTTAGATGCGCTTAACCCTGACCCTAATACGTTTTTGCCGTTAGCGCCAGATTTTGTAATTGATCTACGCTCTGCAACGGATCGCCTGAAACCTTTGCAGGAAAAAATGCAGGAATGTATGGACAACGGGGTGCAGCTAGGCTGGCTCTTGAATGCTAAAGATAAAGCGGTAGAAATCTATCGCGCTGAAAAGGACGTTGAGGTTCTGTATTCTCCAGCTAGTTTATCTGGAGAAAATATTTTGTCTGGGTTTGTCTTAGATTGTTCAGGACTGATGGATTAGTTACGTTGCCATTTATGGATACAGCGTTTTACCGTTTGGTTAGATACATTTTTTGATTCTTGAGTGTGCAATATTAACGCTAGCCATAATATCTAAAATTAGGCGTTCTCTATGTGGCTGAGATCGCTTTACGATTCTTGTCACTTCGCGCTAATTTTTTGCCAGATGAATTAGCGAAATGTAGTTTATGTTAGTCTGAGCTAACTCATGAGAAGTATTCAGCCTAGATTTCTTTTAGAGCAAGAATTTCAGGACTTTGTAGTTCTCATAAATGATTCTCAGTTGCGATAGATGTATTTTCTATTGAATAAAAACAATTTAATTTACAATCGCAAAATTTTATGTTAAATTTCTGTTTTACTTACTGAAAAGAAATGTTTAATTCAAAGTTTTATCTATCTTTAATTAAAAAACTAACTTGTTTTATCTTCACTCCTGTTATTTTTACTCCTTACAGTGTCGATGCGAACGAGCTGCCAACAATATCATTAACTATGTTTTTAGTTGCTGCACAGGAAGCCTGTTCTCCGGATGGATACACTCGAAGATGCCCACAACTATTGGACAGCGATATTTTAAATTTTAAAAAGAACCGACGTACAAGTCGAACTAATGCCTTGACAAGTGAGGATGAAAGTTTCCCTCTTGGAAATAAGCTTCTAAGACCTATTCATGCATACGCTAAAGCAAACGAAAGCTTGCCTAGAGCTGCCATCGTAATGGTGTTTGATTTCGGAAATACTTTTAGAAATTCAAAGGTGCCAATTCGAGTGATGGTTTTAGACCGAAATAAAAAACTTGTCAGAAATTATATAGTTTCTGATCTAAAAAATCCCTCTACTTTTATTTATCATCACCGTGCGGATGATTTTCAGCCAACAAAAGATTTTCAATGGATTTTAACTGCTGGTAAATTTAGTTGGAAGATTAAAACTATTGATTGAATTAGCTCTTCCGAGCTTGAATTAAAAACAATACTAATGACTCTTTCCATAAGCCTCTCAAGCTTTACTTGCAAATCTTTTTTCTTTTTGTGTTCAAAAAATACTTTCCGTTAAGATTCCGAAAATCCTTGATTTTAATCATATAAACTTCATATTTGTTTTTTAATTAATTAATGAAAATCAATTTTAAGCCTGATGGATTCAGTGAAAAATTACTTCTTAATCTTATCGATAAATTAATTTTTGGAATTATTGCAGCCCTTGCAATTTCCGCTTTTCAATCTTTTTGGACTTCGCATGAACAAACTAACAACCGTCGGACAGTTATTTTAAATTCTTATTCAGATTCTATTATTGAACAGCGTAAATCTTTGCTAATATATCTGAGAGGATATTTATCTCTGGTCTGGCAAAAAAATATGAATCTACTGGAAAGATTGAAAATGATACAGATATAAAGATGCTAAATGATTTAGCTAATAATATTGAATTGACGATAATTACTTCATCAATTATGAACGAGATAGTTTTGAAAGATAATAAAATCGATGAATTTTCTGAGCCATTTATGAAATCAATTTACGCTTTAATTGGAGATATGACTTCTGGATTCAAGCCAAGTATTCCTGTGGTTGACCAACAAAAAACAATTATTAAGCAATATAAAAAATTACTAAAAGCTATGAATGACTCCGCTATTAGAACAGTTAAGTAAATTTGATCCTAAGTATTGAAGATAATAAAATTGTCTTCTGTGAGATGAGCTAGGTATCTTCATGTGAAGACCTTAGCATGTACTACTTGGTGGTACGAAAAACTCGTTAAACCCATATGTAGATAAAAATCTTATAAAAAAACTTATTGAGAACTTGACTGATGGTTAACCTAAAATAGAGGACTCCGAGCCTTGCTTAGAGGATGTCTGAAAAGGGTAGCTCGTGACGGAACAATAAGGGTTTTGACACTTGCCACTCAACAATAGAATCAGCTTTTTAGCCATTGAGTTCGACTTCTCAGACATCCTCTTAGAGTCAAAATGATTACTTTATGCAAAACCTAAAAAGTTGTTTTCTGCATCACTAAGATTCCTCTCCCATAGCCTGTCCTGCTATCCAGCCCGTCGTCCAAGCATTTTGAAAGTTAAACCCGCCTGTTACGCCATCCACATCTAAAATTTCACCTGCAAAATATAGCCCTAGGCAACAGCGGCTCTCCATAGTCTTAAAGTTAACCTCCGTTAGAGGAATGCCGCCGCAGGTCACAAACTCATCCTTAAAAATTCCTTTACCCTGAATGGCAAACTGCCCTTGGGTCAACTCCAATAGCAGTAGATTCAGCGCCTTTTTGGAAAGATCAGCCCAGCGGAGTTCAGAATTAATCCCCACAGACTCGACTAATCGCTGCCACAGCCGTTGGGGTAACGTGACGGGGCAATGCTTGGCGATCGCCTTTCTCACCCATTCCTCCTTCGTCTTCAAGAGCAGGTCTTTCAATTCCTCAGATTTTAGCGTAGGTAGCCAGTTGATCTGAATTGCAGCCTGATACCGTACATCATGAAGCAACCGCGCACCCCAAGCCGAAAGCTTTAGCACCGCAGGCCCGCTCACACCCCAATGGGTTATTAACAGTGGCCCTTCTTGCTCTAGAGGCTTTTGACCCTCCACCAGCAGCTTTACCTGCACCAAAGGTACCGCTACCCCCGCCAACTCCGTCAACCGAGCGTCCTTAATATTAAACGTAAATAGCGAAGGGACTGGCGGCACAAGCTGATGTCCCAAACTTTCCGCCAAGCGATAGCCCAAAGGATGACTGCCTGTAGCAATGAGAATGCGATCGCCCCCCATTATCTTGCCGCTCTTGAGCTGCACGGTAAACCCAGCAGTCGAGGAAACAACCTCCGTGACTGCCGCCCCCGTCACCACCTGAACCCCTGCCCGTTGAGCGCTACGTACCAGGCAGTTCACAATCGTTTCCGAATCATCGGTGATTGGAAACATGCGACCATCGCTTTCGGTTTTAAGCACCACCCCCCGCGACTTAAACCACGCCACCGTATCTTGGGGCTGAAATTGCGTCAGTGACCCGCGTAATGCCTTACCCCCGCGAGGATAGTGCTGCACTAACGCCGTTGGGTCAAAGCAGGCATGGGTTACATTGCAGCGTCCCCCACCCGAAACCCGCACTTTTGCGAGTACCTGTGGGCTGGCTTCCAGTAGCGTTACCTGAGCATGTAGACTGGCCTCGGCAGCGGCGATCGCCCCAAAAAAGCCAGCGGCTCCACCTCCAATCACGATAATTTTCATAGCGTGAAGCCGCTTAAGACGCTATCGTCCAGGTTGGGATTGTTTAAGATATGCACCAATGGCATCGGACGCAATATCTGCCAAGGTTCGTCCCTGATCTTGCGATGCCTGCTTGAGATCTTCAAACACTGAAGGTTTGAGGTTCACGCGATAGCGCAGACGATGGCGCTCAGAATTGGCCTTTGCCGCTGCCGGAACGTAGGTTTGTGCATAATTTCGGAGTGCTTCAAACCCAACCCGATGGCAAAAATCACCAAAGCTTTCTGGCGCATCACTGTCCGCTCTGGTTTCCTTGAAAAAGACCAGCAGCGGCTCCAAAAAAGTCTCCAGATCAGCAATGGGCAGCTTCTCTGTATAAACCTCAGCCAGTCGTGTTTGAGCAGGGCTACTGCCGAGCCAGACCTGATAGGTTTCTGGCGTAATGCCCACAAAACCCAGTTCAGCCATGTAGGGTCGGGCGCACCCGTTGGGGCATCCCGTCATCCGCACGACAAAGTGGTCTTGCTCTAGCCCCACACGATTAAGCAACGCCCGAATCCGATCCAACACTGCAGGAATTACCCGTTCTGATTCTGTCACAGCTAATCCGCAGGTTGGCAACGCAGGGCAAGCCATGGCGTAACGCACCATAGGGTCAATAGTCTCAACGGGCTTAATGCCGCAGGTCTGCAAAATCTGGTCAATTTCAGCCCGTTGCGAAGGCTGAATATCGTAGAACAGTACGTTTTGGTGGGGCGTGAGCAGGATAGGGAGTGCAAACTTCTCCACCAAGGTTTTAAGCGCTGTCTTGAGCCGAAAGCCACCCTCGTCTTTAACCCGCCCATTCTCAACGGAAATCCCTAAAAACAGTTTGCCGTCGCCCTGCTCATGCCAGCCTAAAAAGTCTTCATACCGGAACTCTGGCAGTGGTTTGTAGGGCAAGATAGATCTGCCAAAATATTTCTCGACAGTTTGCCGAAATTTTTCTAAGCCCCAGTCATTGACGAGATACTTCATGCGGGCATGTCGCCGTTGGGTGCGATCGCCGTAGTCTCGCTGGGTCGCCACAATGGCCTTCACCAAATCGTAGACGCTGTCCTTGTCCACATAGCCCAAAGGGTCTGCTGCTCTGACAAAGGTTTCTTCTTTATTGTGAGTGCGCCCCAAACCGCCGCCTGCCAGAACATTAAAGCCTTCTAGCTCACCCTCAGAATTCGTCATCACAATGAGGCTGACATCCTGGGTATACACATCCACAGAATTGTCGCCCGGAACCGTCACCGCAATCTTAAATTTACGGGGCATGTACTGCTCTCCGTAAATCGGCTCTTTAGGACTCGATAAGTTGCTGTGGTGAATATTGCGCAAACGCGCTATTTTCACTTCTGGATGCTCCTCGCCAGAGATTGCCTTTTCGCCATCTAGCCAGATTTCGTAATATGCGCCAGACTGCGGCGTTAATAAGTCGGCAATGCGATTGGCGTAGTCCAGCGCATACTGGTACTCAGGACGGTTTTGGTAGGGTGCAGGCGGAGCCATCACGTTCCGATTTAGGTCGCCGCAGGCTCCTAAAGTTGAACCCATACTGTGGACAATTTCAGTAATGCTGGCCTTCAGATTACGCTTGAGGATGCCGTGAAGCTGAAACCCTTGGCGGGTCGTTGCGCGCAGGGTTCCGTTGCCGTAGGTATCTGAGAGCCGATCTAGCGTTAAATACAGCTCCGGCGGAATATACCCCCCTGGGCTGCGGGTACGCAGCATCATCGAGTAGTCTTTCTCTTGACCTTTGACCCGATTGTCTCGGTTGTCTTGCTGATAAGAGCCGTGGAACTTCAGGATCTGAATGGCATCTTCGCTGAAGTATTTGGTGTCAAGCTTAAGTTCGCTGACAACAGGCTCACGCAGATAGTTGCTTTTTTCTTTAAGACCTTCAACCTTAGAGCGCTTTGCGGGGACAGGGATAGCGGGTAGCGTGTTAACCATGAGGACAAGTGTAGGGATGAAGATTGAAGTGACGCTGGATCACAGGACATTAAGTCCGGTAGTCCGCTCGGAATAGTGTTGTTGGTATTCACTATATCATTTTACAAGGATCCCGAAGTTGGGACGAAACGAAATGTAAAGCCGTCTCAACAATGC
This sequence comes from Acaryochloridaceae cyanobacterium VAR_48_metabat_390, assembly GCA_031422435.1. Lineage (GTDB taxonomy): Bacteria > Cyanobacteriota > Cyanobacteriia > Thermosynechococcales > Thermosynechococcaceae > JAAURS01. The sequence continues at coordinate 5,739 of JANPLU010000130.1, read as the reverse complement.
GCTTAAACCTGATCCACCCTTAACTCTGAGCTATAGGCTGCTGCTACATCACTAATCTCCGCAGTTTAGGGGAAAGGATACTTATCGCGATCTTGGCAGGTTAAACTCAGGCAGCGTTCTAGTCGCTCTACCCGATGCTGCTTCTGAAACTCAGATGGACCCAGGAACTGAATCTCTGCATCAAAGACAGGCTGATTCAAAAAATCCCAAAAGGGAAAGTCTTTGTCAAAAATGTGTTGAAACATGGCAGTTATATGGAACCCCTAAACTCGATCTAACCATCTCTATGTGTTAGGGTGCCCAAGTCTTTAGAATGATTTTTATCTAAAGGCGCTTCTTTTTAAATTTTTCAAGTCTTAATCTAAAGGCTAATGTATCGCCACACCCCACCAGATTGCAGACTGTATGCTGCGCCGTACTAAAGAGCTTCCTCAAGACCTTACAATAATTCTAATCAGGCCAAAACAAAGGAACCCGATAGGTCAATGTCTCTACTAGACTGGTTTGCAAATCGTCAAAAAACGGCACCCGCGTCCCAAGCTCAACCAGAGCGAGAAATTGCGGATGGGCTGTGGACTAAGTGCGAGTCCTGTGGTGTTTTGACCTACACCAAAGACCTCAAGGCCAATCAAATGGTGTGCGTAGAGTGCGGTCATCACATTCGCATTAACAGCCATATGCGCATTGCTCAGCTCATCGACAGCGGCACATGGTCGCCGATGGATGAGCACCTAGCCTCCTGCGATCCGCTCAAGTTTCGTGATCGTAAACTCTATGGCGATCGCCTCAAAGACTATCAAGACAAAACCGGACTGACAGACGCCGTACAGACGGGCGTTGGTAAACTCAGTGGACTCCCCATCGCCTTGGGCGTTATGGACTTTAGCTTTATGGGCGGCAGCATGGGTTCAGTTGTGGGCGAAAAGCTCGTTCGCCTCATTGAATTTGCCACCCAGCACAGCATCCCTGTCATCATCGTTTGTGCCTCTGGTGGAGCCAGAATGCAGGAAGGCTTAATGAGCCTCATGCAGATGGCAAAAATTTCCGCCGCCCTTGACCGTCACCGAGATCAGCACCTGCTCTACATCCCGCTGTTGACCCATCCCACCATGGGGGGTGTGACCGCCAGCTTTGCCATGCTGGGTGACATTATTCTGGCAGAGCCAAAGGCCACCATTGGGTTTGCGGGTCGGCGTGTAGTTGAGCAAACCCTTCGCGAAAAGCTGCCGGAAAATTTCCAAACCTCAGAATATCTGCTCGAACACGGCTTTGTGGATGCGATTGTGCCTCGAACTCAGCTTAAAGCAGCCCTTGCGCGGCTCATTTTGCTACACCAGCCTAGTCTTGTCGCCCTCGCTTAAAGAAACAGTACAACCTAAGCTCAATGGAGATAATGCCTGTCATAGCGTCATCCTAGACTTTTGAGCCTGCATTGCAGTTTACTTTTTAATATCGGTCTTTTTAGGAAACATCCCTCACAATGGCATGATATTAGGGGAAGCAATGACGTTGAAACCGATGGCTGCTAACCACGGTACCCACTTTTAAAAGTGCGCGTGTGCATCCTTGTTAGATTTACGATCTAACAAACTCTTAAGTCTGTGTTGAGAGCTTGATTCACTGAGGAAATTGAAAGGAGAACTATGTTGAGACGATACTTTGGGCTAGTGGTGGCGGCCGCAGTATTCTTTACATTCTCGCTCTGGACGGGCGTTGCTCAAGCGGCAGAACTCGATGCGCTTACCCGAACAGTGGCTTTGAATGAGAGTGGAGACACCATTACCCTCACTCGTAAACAGTTTGATGATGGTCGTAAGCTATTTGATGCAGCTTGCGCCAGTTGTCATGTCGGTGGCGTGACCAAAACCAACCCAAGCGTTGGTCTAGAGCCTGAAACCTTAGCCCTTGCTAGCCCTCGACGCGACAACGTTGAAAGCCTGGTGAACTACATGAAAGACCCCACAACCTATGATGGTGAGGAGTCTATTGCCGAAATTCACCCTAGCCTTAAAAGTTCTGACATCTTTCCTAAGATGCGTAACTTGAGCGAAGACCAGCTTGTGGCGATTGGCGGCTACGTTTTGGTGCAGCCTAAGATCTTGGGCGACAAATGGGGCGGCGGTAAAATTTACTACTAAGCTCGTTACGTCCATTGATGGTCTTATCCGTTTACCCCTTGGCGAGTTGTAAATACATTGGTTTTAGATAAAACAATGCTAAAGTCCGTTTGCTTACGCTGGCTTGGGGTAATCGTGCTGCTGATGCTCAGCGTGCTAAAAACGCCGGACGTTGCTCAAGCAGCAGAGATTGACCCCTATGTGCTGCGCTATCTCAAAGCTTCTGAGCCAATTAGTTTACTCCTCAATCAAAACGGTGAATCTCGCTCTTTTACGGCGGACGACCTGTCCGTTGGTAAGCATCTATTTGAAGAGAACTGTAAAAGTTGTCATGTGGGAGGTGCAACGTTGCCCAATCCTTTGGTATCTCTGTCTTTAGAAGATCTTAAGGGTGCAACGCCTCCCCGTAACACCATTGGCGCTTTAGTCGCATTTCAGCGTGAACCACTCACCTATGACGGTCAAGACTTTGGGTTTGGATGTCGAGAGGTGTCTGAGCGCTGGTTAACAACCGGAGAACTAGAGAATCTAGCGGCTTTTGTCTTAAGGGCAGCAGAAGTTGCGCCAGGCTGGGGAACTGAAAAGTTTTAAGAACTGTAACTAAAACGTTGTGGAGCTGTACGTCAAAACCTGATGTAGAGCATCCTAAAATAGGAGTATGTTGCTTTCTCAGGCTTATTTTAGGATTTTATCCTTTATTAAAATATCCCGTTGAGAACGTACATTATTAAATCGCTGTCGCATTTTTTTTGGAGGAGAACCCGTTGAAAAAGCTATTGTCTGTCATTCTCTTGGCAGTTTCGTTTTTGACACTAGCCTTAAGTAGTCCTGCCTTTGCAGCGGATGCTGCACTAGGTGCAAAGGTATTTAGCGCGAATTGCGCTGCTTGCCACATGGGCGGTAACAATGTTGTGATGGCGAATAAGACCCTCAAAAAAGAGGCCTTAGAGCAGTTTGCGATGTATTCTTCTGAAGCAATTACAACCCAAGTTACCAATGGCAAAAATGCAATGCCTGCCTTTGGCGGTCGTTTGGGCGCAGATGATATTGCTAATGTAGCCGCTTATGTTTTGGCACAAGCAGATAAAGGCTGGGCTAGCTAAGAAAAATTATTCTTAGAGGTCTAGACCGTTAAGCTAATGCGTCGTGTCACAGCGACGCATTAATTGTTTTAAACAGCTATTCTACCGTCACAGATTTTGCGAGGTTCCTAGGTTGATCGACGTCTAGCCCTCGCAGTGCGGCAATGTGGTAGGCCAAGAGCTGGAGTGGAATGACGGTTAAGACAGGGGACAGAAGCTCATCAATTTCAGGAACAGGCAAGAGGGTATCAAAGGTTTCTTGGGCTTCTTGTTCGTTCATGGGCGTCACCCCGATAAGCTGGGCATCACGGGCGCGAGCTTCTTGCGCGTTGGACAGCACTTTCTCAAAGACGGTTCCTGGCATGGCGATCGCCACCACGGGTACTTTTGCATCCAGGAGCGCAATGGGGCCATGCTTCATTTCCCCAGCGGGGTAGCCTTCGGCGTGAATGTAGCTAATTTCTTTAAGCTTGAGTGCCCCTTCTAGGGCGATCGGGAAGTTAATGCCGCGCCCTAGAAAAATAAAGTCGTGGGTGTCTAGAAAGTTATGGGCTAACGTTTCAACATAGCGCTCTTGAATTTCTAAGACCTGCTCGACTAGCGCCGGAAGCTGCCGTAAGCCATCCAGAATTTCGCTCATTCGGTCTGGCGTGAGGGTTTTACGATAGTGGGCTAAATCTAGCGCCAGCAGATAAAACGCAATGAGCTGGGCAATAAAGGTTTTAGTGGCGGCAACTCCAATTTCAATCCCCGCATGGGTATCAATCAAATTGGGCACAATGCGCCCTAGGGAGCTTTCGGTTCGGTTTGTAATCCCCAGTAGGCGAGGGCGATAGGCATCGGTTTTAGTAGAACGACGCTGTTTTTCTAGCTCTAATGCCGCTAAGGTGTCGGCGGTTTCTCCCGATTGCGTGACCCCAATGGTGAGGGTGTTAGGGGTAAGCGGTGAGGGGGCGTAGCGAAACTCAGAAGCGTAATGCACCTGCGTCGGGATTCCTGCCACCTGCTCTAGAAGGTACTTACCAACCAAGCTGGCGTGCCAACTGGTGCCGCAGGCCAAAATGTGGATATGCTCTAGGTCAGCGTACAGCGCTGGGGGTAGGTTGAGCCGCACGGGGCTATTGACTGTGTCACTGTGCCAAGATTCATCTAAGTAAGTTTCTAAACAGGTGCGCACTACTCCAGGCTGCTCATAGATTTCTTTGAGCATGAAATGTTTGAACCCCTGTTTTTCAACCATAACGGGGTTCCAGTTCAGGGTTCTGGGGGTTTTACGAAGGCGATCGCCACTAAAGTTAAACACCTGCACGCCGTCATAGCTTAGTCGCGCAATTTCGCCGTTATCAAGGGGCAAAATGACCTGAGTATAGGGAATCAGCGCAGGAGTGTCAGACGCACAAAAATATTCGCCCTTGCCATAGCCAATCACAAGGGGAGCCTGCTGACGGGCGACAATAATTTCGTTGGGGAAGTCGGCAGAAATAACGGCGATCGCAAAGGCTCCCTGAAGCTCATTCACCGTTTGTCGCACAGATTCCAAGAAAAGTGAGCTGCCTTGGGGCACATCCTGAGGTTGTAAAGCTTTAAGGCGATCTGCAATGAGATGGGGAATAACTTCTGTATCCGTCTCTGAACGAAAGGTATAGCCCTTTTTCCTAAGGGCTTCTCTTAACTCTCGATAGTTTTCGATAATGCCGTTTTGAACCACCGCCAGCCGCTCTGTTTCATCACGGTGGGGATGGGCATTGTACTCTTCTGGCTTACCGTGGGTTGCCCAGCGAGTGTGACCGATCCCGACAGAAGCTGGATATTCCCAGTTTTCGAGCTTATCCGCTAGGTTGTGGAGCTTGCCTTTAGCACGAATGCAGTGTAAATTGCCTTCCCAAAGTGCAGCAATGCCTGCTGAATCGTACCCACGATACTCAAGCTTTTGCAGGCCAGAGAGTAAAATCTGACTTGCCTGCTGGGGGCCAATGTAGCCAACAATTCCACACATAAGAGAAAGAACCTTTTTGAGGATCGGGTATGTTTAGGCCACCGATGGCAAAATAGATGAAATGGTTGCTTTAGTGTTTTAGATCTAAGACAACGCTGGGTTAAATTAGCTTCGCAATGGATTACAAAGCCCTAACCCTAACAGCCATAACACGCGGCACCATAGGACTTTTGCCATTCTGTCAGCAATCCCATAGGGTGTAAGTCTACCCCAAAGAAGCGACATCAGGCCAGAGCGCTAGTAGATTCTAAATTCCAAAATGAACTGCGCTAAGCAGACGTTTTTGTAAAGTTGGGGAGCTCCACCTTGATGGCTGAAGCTACGGCTGAATTCTGAGTGTCGGCTTTTCGGGAGATGATGGGCGCAGACGGAAGAATTGGCGTACTTTTTGGCGGAGTAGGCTGTAATGGCTTGGCTTCTAGGCGAATACGCGAGGTTGTCATGCGGATGGTTGCCAATTCTCGATAGCACGCCAGCGGCCCTGTAAGATCGATCGATTCTGGTGCAGACCAAGCGCTAACGGGGGGAGATTTTGGGGCTGCGG
>JANPLU010000129.1:0-2582 GCA_031422435.1 Acaryochloridaceae cyanobacterium VAR_48_metabat_390 | reverse complement strand
ATCCTTTGAGTGATGGTTGCTGAGATATTTTCAAAATAAAAATATACAGTCATCACCAAAAACTGAACCACAGCCAATTCTTCGTACCCAGATTTAATCGCAACCTGTCTAGTGAAACCGAACAACGCAAGATAGTCTAACTATAAGTAGATCTCAAAATAAGACCTAAGCCACTTTAGCTCTCATTGCACGCTTGCAAAAAGAAAATAGAGACTGGTTCAACAATAACATCCATCGTCTCAAGACGCTATACCGTGCAAACTTTAGATATAGAAACTTTACTTAAAAGCTTGAAATACTTGTCATCAAATATATCTAACGGTTTTTCTTTCTCAAGATTAAAAATAATTTAGTGTCTAAAACGCTATCATAACTAACAATAATAGGACTTTATCCATCACATCATGGACTCACCCCCACCAAGGAAATTACTTGACCAAGTCCGCGATACCCTACGCGTCAAACACTACGCCTACCGTACCGAAGAATCCTACGTCCAGTGGATACGACGATATATCCTGTTTCATAACAAACGCCATCCCAAAGACATGGCAGAACCCGAAGTACAGGCATTTCTGACCCATCTCGCCGTCAACAACAACGTCGCCGCCTCCACCCAAAACCAAGCCCTCAGTGCTCTTCTGTTCCTCTATCGTCACGTCCTCCATCAATCCCTATCAGATTCCATCGACGCAGTCCGAGCCAGACAATCCAAGCACCTACCCACCGTCCTCACCCCAGAAGAAACGCAGCAAGTCCTCAAATATCTAGAAGGCACCCACCAGATCCTTGCAAAACTGCTCTACGGAGCCGGACTTCGTGTTAAAGAAGGTCTGCGTTTACGCATTAAAGATATAGACTTTGCCCAAAATCAGCTCATCATCCGTGATGCCAAAGGCAATAAAGATCGCCTCACCGTCCTTCCCCAAAGCCTCATTGCACAAATACAGGCACACCTCATTCAGGTCAAACAAACCTTTCAAGACGACCTTTCCCTCGGCTATGGTGCCGTCTACCTACCCTTCGCCCTAGAACGTAAATATCCCAACGCCAATCGTGAATGGAAATGGCAATACGTCTTCCCCGCCAAACAGCGTTCCACCGATCCCCGAAGCAACGAAGTGCGACGACATCACCTAGACGACGGTGCCCTTCAACGAGCGCTCAAGCAAGCTGTGCGGAGCGCCAAAATCGAAAAAAACGTAAGCTGCCATACCCTGCGCCATAGTTTTGCCACCCACCTGCTTCAAAACGGCTACGACATTCGTACCGTTCAAGAGCTTTTAGGCCATAAAGACGTTAAAACCACCATGATTTATACCCACGTCCTCAACAAAGGAGGGCTAGGCGTTCGCAGTCCATTAGACGCTTGTGCCTAAGTTAAAAAAAGCAACCAGTTAATCCTTAAATGCCAACGATAAAACAGCTTGAAGTGTTTTATCGTGTTAGCCATCAATTAACATTTGAGATGTCTCAACCGATTTACCTTGTGTGGTTAGATAAACCCACTCAGAATCTATATTTGCTGGCAGGCTACAATTATGAAATCGAGTTTGAAATAACCCCAAGCGTAGGTTTAAGCTGATGAACCAACCTGATTATGCTGTTATGACAGATGAGCAGCTTAAACAATACATAGTCAAACATCGTAAAGATGAAGCGGCACTCAGCGCCTATTTGGTACGTCGTCACCAGCAAAACCATCCAACAATTGCAAATGTGAAAGATGCTGACTTCGACCACAAACTTCAGACTGCAATTGCTCAGAAATTGAGAAACTCTACCGTTAGCTAGTCCATGCATACCGTCAAATGCTGAGTTTGAGCTGCTTTAAATCAACAGACAAGGGGCACTAAGCTAAAGTCATTAACAGACCTTGGCCTGCACAACACCCCATGACTGCTCCGCTCCCTTCTGAACCCACCCCCTACAAAACCGACGAAGCAGAACTCACCCAGCGTACGGGCAAAAATGCCGCACAGCACCGCGATCGCAGTACCGTAGATCGCAGCCTACTCACCCCTATGATGCGGCACTACGTGGATACCAAAGATGAGTACCCTCAAGCGCTCTTAATGTACCGCGTGGGCGACTTTTACGAAACCTTTTTTGAAGATGCCTGCACTATCGCCCAGGCGCTAGAGCTAATGCTCACCAGCAAAGAATGCGGCAAAGACGTAGGGCGCGTCACTATGGCAGGCATCCCCCACCATGCCCTAGAGCGCTATAGCCGGATTTTGGTCGAGAAAGGCTTTGCGATCGCCATTTGTGACCAGGTCGAAGACCCAGCCCTAGCCCAAGGCTTAGTCAAACGCGAAGTGACGCGGGTGATTACCCCTGGCACGGTACTCGATGAGGGGATGCTCAAAGCGCGCAGCAATAACTTTCTAGCTGCCTTTGTCTTAGCGGGCAACCAGTGGGGTTTAGCCTACGCCGATATTTCTACGGGCGAGTTTTTAACCACCCAGGCCGCCGCCCGCGATCAGCACATTCATGAACTGATGCGGCTCCAGCCCTCAGAGGTGTTGTTCCCCACCGATGCACCCGACGTAAAGCAGCTCCTGCGCCCTGGTGAAACGTCG
>JANPLU010000128.1:0-145430 GCA_031422435.1 Acaryochloridaceae cyanobacterium VAR_48_metabat_390 | reverse complement strand
CTGTACTGCTGTCAAAAACCAAAGATCGCCATAGGTTTGCGCGGGGGAGCTGGCATCTTTAAGATCTAGCGATCGCCCCCACTCGCGCCACGTTTCAGCAGCGCCCTCGTACATGCGTACCTTCAAGACCTTGGCACCGTCTAAAAAGCCAACCCGCGCGCCGTTTGCGGCTAAGTGTCGTACCAAAGTTACATCATCACAAAAAGAGTTGCGGGCGCTCGTGTAACCACCCAAATCTTTCAGCAGCGACTGACGGCACAAAAAACACTGTCCGTTTGCCATTACGCGCTCTGCCGTTGCGTTGGCCTCCCCTGCGGGACCAAATCGGTACACCAGCGTCATCAAAAGCGCAGGCTGAAGCCAAATTTCACCAGGGTACTTCAGAATAAACTGAGGCGAGAGCGAGACGGCATCTAGGTTATCGGCGATCGCCGCTCGTACCAAACTCGCCACCAGCCCAGGCTGCGGCTGAGTATCTGCGTCTAGCCCCAAAAACCAGGTGCTTTCTGGTGCCATATTGCTAAAGCCAGAGTGCAGTGCCCAAGGTCGTCCTACCCAGCCGTTTGGCAGTGGGTCATCAGTCATTACCCGAAACCGTGGGTCTTGAATGGCGGCATCCTTGACGAGTTCCGGCGTTCCGTCCTCAGAGCGGCTATCCACCACCAAAACTTCCCGTAGCTCATAGCTTTGGTGGCTTAATCCTTCAAGACAAGGCTGGATCCGTTGCGCCTCATTGAGGGTTGGCACAATAACGCTTACCGCACCCAGTAAATCTGGTGCAGGCGATTGCGGTACGAGGGGTGCCCGTCGGAATGGCCCTCGCACAAGACGAGAAAGCAGAAGGGCAGCCGCAGGGATTTGCGCCGCTAGCGCAAGCATCGCGGCAATGCTAAACCCTACAGTCGAGGCGGAAGCATCCCAAGCACAATTGGCGATGCGGGTATTGGCCGTGATGTGACAAGCAACATGCAAAAAAGCCATCATCGCTTAGGGCTAGCGCTTAGGGCTGGCTCTGGAGAAGCAGCAACTTCAGACAAATCCTGTAAGGGTTCTACCGATAATGCTGCTTGAGTGGGCGAAATCCACCAAAAAATCATGGCAGGCAATACCCCAACCAACACACCCAACGCCGCCGGAATCATAAAGCGAGAGTCAAGCTGAGTCAATGTAATGGTTGCGCCAAAGGCAAAATTAGCCAAGTACACCAACAGCGGCACCGTAAGCTGACTGCGGCTCAAACCCAAAGGCTCTTTGCGCCCTAAAAGCGCAGCAACACCCATAAAAATCATCCCTGTGCCAACCCAACCCACTAAGTTGCGGTAGGGCATCCCAAAAAATTCGCCCACTTCCTGAAACGACCAGAAAGGAAAGGGAGCCTGACTCATGGCGGGGTCTAATACTAAATCCCAAGCGGTCAGCAGTACCGCACCCGTCACAACCGCCAATAGACGCAGGTTAAAGTCCTTCACTTCCCATCGACGCAGCGCGACGCGAAGACCGCTGTAGGCCAGTAGGTAAGCCGAAAACCCAAGGTAAAACCACGATAAGGGGATGGTAAACGGTACCAACCCTGCAATTTTGTAGCCTAATCCACTCAGATAGGCATAGTGCCCAAACGGGAAGCCCGTACTAGTTCCAAGCAGTTCACTACCCAGAGATAACGCTACCGCAGGGACAAAAAAGAGCGTAATTGAGCGCAGCCCTAGGCTTAAGTAGCCGTGCAGAAAAACCGTCAGCGCACCCAGCACAATGTACACCACGCCACCGCCCGTCATGCTGAGCTGAAACAGCGTTTGACCAAAGCTGGGTAAGGTCGCGATAAATTCTGGATGGGGAAGAACAAGAACTAAACCCGCTAGGCCAAAGACCATCGCGACGATATGGGCAACAAGGAAAAACCACTGGAACAGGACGAGTCGCTTCATGATGTGTCCTTAAAAGACAAGAAAAATAAAAAGTGCGAAGACAGCTTTTATAGTTTACAAATGTTTATAGATTGTAGTCTTAACGCTTCCTAAATAGGCACCCCTCTCCAAAAACTGAAGTTGGAGCGAAAGGGAAATGTGGCATGATGATGGCAACTTTTGGAGCGAGAGCATCTCATGATTGTTGAGGGTATTGGCATTGGTTTGGGCTTGGCGGCGGTACTAGGCTGGGCTGGGTTAGAAAGTCGCTACCGCAAAGGCCGAGGCAATACCCTTCAGGTATCGACAAAACAGTGGAAGCTAGAACTCGATCAGCCTCACCACTACTCTCTCAAGGGCGAACTGATTCTCGCCAATCCGCTGGCAGACCTTGAGGTGATGGTGCCAGAATTACGGGCAGAGCTTCAGATACTGTCTAAAGAAAGCCTAGATGGCGTCACGAAAACGGTGCGGCTCACCGCCCATCACCCCGATGCTGAAACGAGATCTGACGACTATTGGTTTGCCTATATTGTCAAAAAACGTCAGCAAACGACAGTCTCTATAGACATAGATATTAAGGGCACCGATCTTTCTACCCTGAGAGTGGCGTGGCTGCGGATTTACTACACCACCTATGGGCCGAAGGGGCGCATCCCTCGCGTTCATCATGAGGTGCTGCCCTTGGCGTACCCAGATGCCCAGCAGGCTCTGCGCTGGCGCACTTCAGAGGCTTCAGAGGTGCTGCCCATTCCCACGCACCTACTGACCCGCTTAGACAATTGCGTAGATATCGTGAATCGCTATGTGAAGCCCCATGTGAAACCAGGCGATATTGTCACCATTGGCGAGACTCCGGTTGCCATCATTCAAGGGCGATACCGCCACCCCAGCGATATTCATCCAGGCTGGGTCGCATCTCGACTGTGCTATTTCTTTTTGCCTACTTCAAGCTTGGCAACGGCCTGTGGTCTTCAGTCTCTGGTAGATGTGGTGGGACCTTGGCGGGTGCTGTTTGCGTTTCTTGGCGGTTCGGTGATGAAGGTACTGGGAAGTCCTGGCGGGTTTTATCGACTGGCCGGAGAACAGGCGCGGCTGGTGGATGACGTAACGGGCACGCTGCCACCCTACGATCAGTTTGTGGTGCTTGGGCCTGAAGATCCCCAGGCTGTCGTTGATGAAATTAAGGCCAAAACGGGGATTTCGGCAGCGATTGTAGATGTTAATGATTTGAAGGCGGTGAAGGTACTAGCGGCAACCGCTGATGTTTCAATGGCAACGCTGCAAGAGGCGCTCATTAATAACCCCGCAGGGAATTCTGATGAGCAGACGCCTGTGGTTCTGGTGCGTCCTAGGGCATAGTGAATGGGGCTTTACTAATAACGCTCAGTCAAATTTGGAAGAGATGTGTCCAAAGATTGTGACGTTGCGGACGAAGGGTCGCTACAATGGGGACAATCTATTTGCTTGAAGGTTAAGCGAGTAGGTTGGGAGTTATGCTTTCGTATGCTTTGTGCAAAGCGATAGCTGCGCACCGAGAGTCCGCCCTCCTTCTTTCTACTTACTGCCCTCAGTCTGCCCTGTCATCCTATGTCTTCTGCATCTACCAAAAATGAATCAGCGGTGCGATCGCTCCAGTATCGAGACTGGGATGCGGTCAAAGCACTTTTGGGTCAAGACGATGGCACTCATGCAGAGCGCGCTTGGCTCTTAGAGCCGCTGCAAAAAAGTAGTTCCCAAGACTGGACTTCTAACCCACTTTGGCGTTTGCTAGACGCAGTTCCTGGACAGTGGCACTCTGCCAAGACCTTCGTCTTAGAACAGAAGGGGTCTTTGGTCGGCCTGATTCAGGTTGCCCCGTTTAACCGAGCGCGCAGTACGTGGCGTGTTGAGCGAATTTGTCTAGATAGCGGCGTTTCTGCTTTTGATGCAGGCACCCAGCTTTTGCGCCACTGTATGGAAAATATCTGGGAAGCCCGAACTTGGCTTGTAGAGGTTGAGGTTAACCACGTTGATTCCCTTGGGCTATATCGTCAAAGTGGATTTCAGCCCCTCTCTCAGATGACGCGCTGGCAGTTGTCTGCTGCATCTTTAGAGCCGTTGGCGCTGCGATCGCCCAGCCTCCCCAATTTACTCCCCGTCAACACTGCCGACGCTGCACTGCTGTACCAGCTAGATACTGCCGCAATGCCGCCCTTTGTGCGGCAGGTGTTTGACCGTCACGTTCAAGATTTTCAGCGCAGCGTTCTCCAAAGCCTGATGGCAAATATCAAGATTCAGCAGCAGGAATGGCTGAACGGCTATGTGTTTGAACCCCAGCGCAAAGCGGCGATCGGGTATTTTTCAATCTCTCTTAACCGCGCTGGTGCCGAACCCCACGACGCACAAATGACGGTTCACCCTGCCTATACCTGGCTCTACCCAGAGCTACTAGCACATATGGCCTATCTGTCTCAAGAAGCCTGCCCTTCAGCGCCGCTATCGGTGGTGTCTGCCGACTACCAGCCAGAGCGAGAAGACTACTTACAGCAGGTAGGCGCAGAGCGGATGGAGCATACCCTCATGCTATCGCGCTCGGTATGGCATAAGGTTAGAGAAAGCAAAACGCTGTCTCTAGAAACCCTTCAGCTCACCGAAATGCTTCAGGGGCTTCAGCCCAACCAAACCCCCATGCCAGGGCGCATGAGCTTTTTGACATTGGCTCCCGATCCGCTGCATACTCGAAACGGAATTGCGCGAGCCGCCAAAGAATTAAAAAAGAAAGATAACGGCAAGGCTGACGGGCAACTCTAAAAGCAGTCGTGTTTGTGTAGCCCAGATCCTCATGGCTTTTGTGGATAATGCTCTTACAGTTTACTGGATCGACGCCTTTTGCGATCGCCTTTTTTGCGGCAACCCTGCGGTGGTAGTGCCCCAAGCCGATGGGCTATCAGACGCTCAAATGCAGCAGATAGCCCGTGAGGTGAACTGTTCTGAAACGGCCTTCGTGCTTCAGCCCGCTGCGCCTGAAGCCGATTTTCGTTTGCGCTGGTTTACCCCAACACAGGAAGTGAATCTGTGCGGTCATGCGACCATTGCAACCCTTCACGCCCTTGCCCAAGAAGGTCGCTTTAACCTGCATCCCGGCGTCACCGGAATGTTGTACATCGAAACCCGCAGCGGTGTTTTGAAAGTAACGGTGGACTATAAAAAAGATCGCCCCTGGATCTGGCTGACCTTACCAGAATGCCAGTTTGAGCCAATCACCTCAGCCCTCACTCAGCAGCTCATCGCCGTCTTGGGATTGCCCAATGAACCTCTCATAGCACCCGTTGTGGATTCGCTGAATCAAGATGTATTAGTGCCTGTGTCTCATCTTCATCAGCTTCAGGCACTTAGTCCTGATATGGCGGATCTTACAACGCTAGGCAAAGCCCAAAACTGGCGCGGAATTGGCGTATATACCCGCGAAACCGTTGAGCCAGACAGCGACGTTCACATCCGCTTTTTTGCACCGCAGTCTGGCATCCCCGAAGACCCTGTAACGGGTTCAGTCAGTGGCCCATTGGCGTTGCTGCTGCGTCAATCCGGAAAATCTAAAGACTCTAAACGCAATCTGTGGCGCTTTGAGCAGGGAGACTGCCTCAACCGCCCTGGTCGGCTGCTGATTGAGCTAGATGGTGACACGCCCAAGCTAGGCGGACAGGCGATCACAGTGTTACGAGGAGAACTGTACCTGTGATTTCTGCTCTGGGGCTAGATTTAGGCCATCGGCGGATTGGGGTAGCGGGGTGCGATCGCACCGGACTTATTGCCACCGGACTCACCACCATCCACCGCACCACCTTCGACAACGACATTGCCCAACTGCGGCAGCTCACTTACGAGCGGGAAGTAACGCTGCTGGTCATGGGGCTGCCCTACTCTATGAACGGCGAGATCGGCACCCAGGCCAAACGCACCCAAAAGCTAGCGCGGCGAATCTGTCACGCTCTCCAACTGCCGATGGAGTACATGGACGAACGGCTCACCTCCTACGAAGCGGAATCTATGATGCATGCTCAGCGTATTAGCCCTTCCCGTAACCGTGAGCTAGTGGACCGAAAAGCCGCCTGCATTATTTTGCAGCAGTGGCTCGATTTACGAAGGCAAACCACCCGCTCTCGTGAGACAATAGAAAATCGTGAAGATACGCCATTACCCTCTAAACTAGCGGATAGTTAACGGTATAGGGTCGGATGTATAGAGGAATACAGCATGGAACTTGAGGGGCCTACCATTACCCTATCGGATGAAGCAGGGCGTTCATTGCTTTGCTACATAGAGCTATCGGTTGACGTGGAGGGAGAAGAGTATGCCCTTGTCAACCCCGTAGATTACCCCATCGACATTTTTGCTTGGGTTGCATCCGAAGAGACAGAGGAAGGTACAACAGACGAGGAAGACGAAGAAGAAACCCTCGTCCCCGTTGAAGATGCCGAACTCAACGAAATTTTTTCGACGGCACAGGCAGTGCTGGCGGAGCAAAACCTAAAGCTCAAGCGCACGGCACTGTCTTTGACCGTCGAGGGCGATTTGCCAGAAGTAGATGAAGACGAGCTGCTGACTTTAGAGGTAGAAGAGTCTGGGGTCGCAGGCAGCGATCAAGAAGAGTACCAGCTCTTGGCGACCTTCTTCCACGAAGAGCAGGAGTACGCAATCTACACGCCAATTGATCCGGTGCTGTTTGTCGTGCGGCTAAAGGATGGAGAAAAACCTCAATTACTCTCTCCTGAAGAGTTTCAGGCTATTCAGCCCAAGCTCCAGCCCTACTTTGAAGAGCATTTATTTGAAGAAATGGAGTAGGCTCTAAAGCGCTTTGGGTGATAGACAGGTGAAACTGACGAAACAAGGTGTCCCTCGGCTGCTGTTGGGTGCATCAGCCCTCGTGCTGGTGCTAGGCATTAGTACAGGGCTGAGCTGGCTGTGGTGGGCAAATGCAACTGCGCCAACTCGCAGTCGAACTGGGGTTGTCACCATTCAGGTGCTCGAAGGCGCGTCTGCTGACTCCATTGGGCAGCAGCTTCAGCAGACTGGTCTGATTCGTTCTGTGATGGCCTGGAAGATTTGGGCAAGGCTAGCCGCTGCTAAACAAGGTCAGGGCAGTTTCCAGACGGGGACTTATGAGCTATCGGCACAATCTTCTCTAGACGATCTTGCCAAAACAATTTGGACAGGGCAGGTGAAGCAGGCTACATTTACTATTCCTGAAGGCTGGTCGCTTAAAGAAATGGCGGCCTATTTTGAAAAAGAAGGCTGGTTTTCTGCGGATGCCTTTCTAAAGGCCACTCAGCAAATCCCCCGCGATCGCTTTGCGTGGCTGCCCGAAAATCTCCCTATGCTGGAGGGGTTTTTGTTCCCTGATACCTATCAGGTGCCCGTGGAAGGGCGATCGCCCAACGCCGTTCTCAACACCATGCTCAAGCATTTTGAAACACAGGCGCTACCGCTTTACCAAAAGCGTCAGGGACTTACCGATCTCAGTCTCAACGACTGGGTTACATTAAGCAGCATTGTCGAAAAAGAGGCTGTCGTTGCCAAAGAGCGCCCTCTCATTGCAGGGGTATTTTGGAATCGGCTGCGCACAGAAATGACCTTGGGTTCTGACCCCACAGTGGAGTATGGTTTAGGCATTCGACAAACCCAGGACAAACCGCTCACGTTTAGTCAGGTAAAGCAGCCGTCGCCTTACAATACCTATATCAATTCAGGTTTGCCCCCAACGCCCATTGCTAGCCCAGGTCTTGCCAGCCTTAAAGCCGTGTTGGAACCGGAACAGACGCAGTATCTGTACTTTGTGGCTCGCTATGATGGCACCCACGTCTTTAGCAAAACCCTTGGCGACCACGAACGCGCACAGGTTACAATTCGTGACCAGCAGGACGCTAAGCAACCCAGTAAGCCCTAGCGTGAATAAACCGATGCTGGGTATACTCGACACCTGTGTAAAATTAATCAATGCAATAGGTAATCGTTAATGCTTCCACGCGCTGCGGTTTCGCTGCTTGAACCCAATCTGACTCTGTCAGGATCGATTTTAGCGTTGACCCCAGCGATGCTAAAAACTCACGGCATCAGAGGGTTGGTGCTGGATGTCGATGACACCCTGATCTCGACTCGTTCTGCTATCGTGCCAGAAGAAGTCAAGGTATGGATGACAGAAATTAAGCAGGTGGTCAATGTTACCCTTGTTAGCAATAATTTGAGCCACACCCGTATTCGCCGAGTGGCGGGGGTGCTGGAGCTGCCCTATATTTTTGGCGCTCGTAAGCCTTCTCGCAAAAAGGTGCGGCAGGCCGTCAATGAAATGAATCTGCCGCTTCATGAGGTCGGCATGGTGGGCGATCGCCTCTTCACCGATGTCTTGGTCGGCAACCGTCTGGGCATGTTTACCGTTCTGGTAGAACCCATGATAGATCCCAGAAGCAGCCGTAGGCGCATTAGCTGGCTTCGCTCTTTTGAGCTATGGCTTTCTAAAGTGTTGAGCGCTACCTTTAAGCTGTAGCTCACAGCCATACTCAGTGGTGATCCCGTGTCGTTAGAATCAGCATTCAGAATAATGGGGATCAAATCTAAAAAAAACATTATGGGTTGTGAGATTTTCAAAAAAGTTTGGCAAAATATACTTATTGAAATGGAGCCAGCTAAATAAAGGCTCTAACTATAGCTAACTAAAATATTTCTGTGATAGGCCAATCCTTATGTCGTTAAGGGTTGGCCTATTGCTGTATTGAATAGTGCAAAATTGAATAGTGTAAAAATCTAGAGACTCCTTTGCTGGCAAAGCTGTGGGTAGGGACAAAGCAAACATGGGTCAGACGATTGTTGTCAAAATTGGGACTTCTAGCCTTACGCAGCCAGACACGGGGCATTTAGCGCTAGCAACCATTGCGGCACTCGTGGAGCAGTTGAGTCAATTGCGACAGCGCGGATTCCAGGTCGTGCTGGTTTCTTCTGGTGCAGTGGGGGTAGGCTGCGCTCGTCTGAAGCTATTAGAGCGGCCTCGGAAGATGGCGCTAAAGCAGGCAGTGGCGGCGGTGGGTCAGGGTCGCCTCATGCGAATTTATGACGATTTTTTTAGCGTGGTGCAGCAGCCCATTGCCCAAGTGCTTCTAACCCGAGGGGATTTAGCCGATCGCAGTCGCTATCTCAACGCCTACAACACTTTTCAGGAGCTGCTGAATCTGGGGGTGATCCCTATTGTGAATGAGAATGATACGGTGGCTGTGGATGAGCTGAAGTTTGGCGACAATGACACGCTTTCGGCACTCGTGGCGAGCTTGGTTCATGCCGACTGGCTCTTTTTGCTGACGGATGTAGATTCCCTTTATTCTGCCGATCCCCGTACCGATCCTTTGGCAAAGCCCATTGCCATCATCGAAAAGATGGAAGATTTAGTGACGCTTCAGGTGCAGGCAGGCGATCGCGGATCTCGCTGGGGCACAGGTGGCATGGCGACCAAAATTTCGGCAGCGGCGATCGCCACGGATGCAGGAGTACGCACGGTGATTATGAGAGGTCAGCACCCCGAAAATATTGCTCGTATTGTGGCAGGGGAACCCATCGGCACTCAGTTTTTACCCCACCCAGAACCTATCAATGCCCGTAAGCACTGGATTGCCCATACCCTTCTCCCAGTTGGGGATTTAGTGTTGGATGCTGGAGCAGTCAGGGCGATTTTGGCTCAGGGGAAATCTTTATTGGCTGCGGGAATTTTGAAGGTGGCGGGTGAGTTTGAAGGGCAAGAGCCTGTACGCCTCTGCGATGAGGCCGGTCAAGAAATTGCGCGTGGGTTGGTAAATTACAGTAGTGCTGAACTAGAGCAGATTCGGGGACACCATTCTGAAGAAATTCCGGCGCTGTTGGGCTATGCTGGCGCTGAAACAGTGGTTCACCGCGATAATTTGGTGGTTTTCTAGAGTCGTGCTTCAGAAACTGCTCAGCTCTACTGCTGAAGAATCTGGAGCGTCTTAATTCTGAGCTTGAGCATTGGCAAGGCGATCGCGTAACAGCCGCAGATTCTGGGCCAGCGCAGGATCGGTCTTTTGCAGGTCGCCCACCTTCTCACAGCTATATAACACCGTCGTATGGTCTTTGCCGCCAAACTCTTCTCCAATTTTAGGCAGGCTTAGAGCCGTATGCTGACGCATCAGAAACATTGCCACCTGACGCGCTGTGCTGATATCGCGCCGTCGAGAACTCCCCTTTAGATCTTCAATCGAAATGCTAAACGTCTCCGCTACGGCTTTAATAATCATCTGAGGTGAGGCCGTCAATTTGGCCGAGGTTGGCGTTAGCACAGGCGCAATATTTTCCACTGTCATCGGCAACCCCGAAATGGAGATGTAGGCCACCGCCCGAATTAATGCCCCCTCCAGTTCTCGAATGTTAGAAGTGTAAGAAGACGCAATGTACTCAATCACTTCACGGGGCAACCGAATATTTTCGTACTCGGCCTTTTTTTGCAAAATTGCCATCCGCGTTTCGAGATCCGGCGGCTGAATATCCGCAATCAGCCCCATCGAAAATCGAGAGCAGAGTCGCTCCTGAAGCCGAGGAATTTGGCTCGGAGGGCGATCTGAAGCCAGCACCACCTGCTTACCCGCCTCGTGGAGCGTATTAAAGGTATGAAAAAATTCTTCCTGGGTGTATTCCTTGCCTTCAATAAACTGAATATCGTCCACCAGCATTACGTCTACTGCACGGTAATGCTCTCTAAATGCCTGCATTCCATCTTTGCGGATTGCCGCAATGAGGTCATTGGTAAACTGCTCGGTAGAGACATAAAAAATCTTAGAGTTGGGCTGAATTTCAAGGCGATAATGCCCGATCGCCTGCATTAGATGGGTTTTGCCTAACCCAACTCCCCCACACAAAAATAGCGGGTTAAACTCCCGTCCGGGCGATTCTGCTACCGCTAGACACGCAGCATGAGCCATCCGATTGTTCGGCCCTACGACGTACCGCGAAAAAGCATACTTGGGGTTTAAGGCACTGCCGCGCGATCGCTGCCCTCCAGTATCAGAACCATTAGACTGCGAGGGGCTAGGTGCAGAAGCCGCCATTACTGGCTCCGATAGCCCCGAACCCATTTCACTTTCTTCTTGATGCACTTCAATGTGAATTTCGACCGCGTACCCCAGAATCTCCTGAACCACCTCAGAAATCGTTTTGAGATAGTACTTCTGGAGCCAATTGCGCGCAAACGGGTTCGGCGTTTGAATCACCAAACGTCCATCTTCAAGCCTTTCTGCGTTTGCCGTTTTAATCCAAGTCTCAAAAGTTGGTCGGCTGAGCTGAAGCTGCAGACGCTCTAAGACTTGATTCCAGAGACTTTCAACGGAAGTTTCCACAATTGACCTCAAATAGCGGCAGCGACAGCGGCCACGGCAATAGCACAAATCGCATGGCTCATCTTAGAGGATTCATCTCTGGAAATGAAGGGAGTTTTCCTTAAAAGATCCACATAGAAAAGAATTTTTAGCGCTCAAACCTCGGTGATTTGGCGATCGCCTAACCCATTTCCATCAAAACCTAGCATAGGTAAGCCGTAAGATCGTACACTATGTAACTCAGGTCTTTTTTCGAGAAGGCCAGTTCCGCACTGCATTCTAAACATAGATTATGACGAAACGTACCCTTGGCGGCACCTGCCGTAAACGCAAACGCACCTCTGGTTTTCGCGCCCGCATGAGAACCACAAATGGTCAAAACGTCATCAAAGCCCGTCGTCGTAAAGGTCGCCATCGCTTAGCGGTTTAGGCCGCATTGGGGCAAGTTGAGCCATAAATCTCAATGCTGCCCAAACAAAATCGACTCAAAGCAAGGCAAGACTTCACCACGGTCTACCAAAAAGGGATTCGGCTTAATCGGTTTGCCTTAGGGCTAAGAGCCTATCGGCATCTCGCTCAGCCTCAGGCATTACAGCCCCTACGTGTTGGCATCTCCATTAGCACCAAGGTGAGTAAACGAGCCGTGGTGCGAAATCGAATCAAACGTCAGTTGCGCTCAATCCTGAGGCAGCTACTGCCTGGGCTTGAGAACGGCTGGGATGTGGTAATTGTGGTTTATCCCAATGCCCTTGAGTGCGATTACCCAGAATTTCTGCAACAATTGAAACAGTTATTGGCGCAGACGGAGATACTCCATGGGGATTAAAGAAGACGTTTATTTTGAGGGTGGCCCTCACGTTGGAGAGCTAATTTTTGGCCTCCTGTTGGGTTTAACCGTGATCTGCCTACCCATTACGTCAGGTGCCATCGTGCGGGCGCTATGGCTGCGGTATCGCATTACTAGTCGTCGCATTACGGTGACAGGCGGATGGATGGGGCGCGATCGCTCAGATGTAGTCTATTCTCAAGTTGCCAAGGTAGTCTCTGTATCTCGTGGCATTGGGCTATGGGGCGATATGGTGGTAACGCTCAAGGATGGCAGTAAGCTAGAGCTGAAGGCCGTCCCTAAATTCAGGGAAGTTGCTGCCTACATCGAAGAGCGAGCCGGACTCGAAGTTCCGGTTGCAACTGCCGCGTAATTTACTGAAAGATTTTGCTTCCTAGGTTGCTATGGCGCGGGGAAGCAGACACATTTAAGATTAATGCCAGCGTACAGAGGTCAACTTTAAGCACAATGGATTTTGGGGTTGGATTTCTTTCAAGTAACGTCATGCTGCCGATCCTAGATTTTTTCTACGGGGTCGTGCCGAGCTATGGTTTGGCGATCGTGGCGCTGACGCTGGTGGTTCGATTTGCGCTCTATCCGCTGAGCGCTGGACAAATCCGCAACATGCGGAAAATGAAGGTGGCGCAGCCCATCATGCAGAAGCGCCAAAAGGAGATCCAGGAGCGCTACAAGAACGATCCCACCAAAATGCAGGAAGAGCAGGCTAAGCTCATCCAAGAATTTGGCAACCCTCTAGCGGGCTGTTTGCCCCTTGTGGTTCAGATGCCGATTTTGTTTGCGCTGTTTGCAACCTTACGGGGTTCACCTTTTTCTGACATCAACTACACCGTTGATCTTCAGGTGGTGCCCAAAGACCAGATCGAGCAGGTAGCGGCGGCTCCAGTGGTTCCAGTGATCACCAAGCCCCAAAATATCTATGTTGCCGATGGCGTTCACTTTCCGGTTTTAGCAATGGTTCCTGAAGGGAACAAGATTCCGGTCGGCAACGCAACTACCATTGATTTTCAGTCTGCTTCAGGTAAGCCTTTCGGCGGACTGATCAAAGAGTATTCTAACCCTGGTCTACAGCCCCATTGGCAGGTCACAAAGGGGCAAGATCGCGTCAAGGTAGACGAGACGGGCAAAGTGACTGCGCTCCAGCCTGGTGATGCCACCATTCAGGGCACTATTCCAGGTATTGCATCCAAAACAGGCTTTTTGTTTATCAAAGCTCTGGGTGATGTGGGCGTGATTGACCCAGACGTTCCGGTCGGCGACGGCAGCTTTAACATCAATGCTGTGCGGTGGGACGTTTTGTTTTTGGTCTTAGGGTTTGGGATTTCGCTCTATGTGAATCAACTCCTCTCTGGTCAAAGTGGTGGCGGCGGCGCTGATGAGACCCCTGCACAACAGTCGCAGCAGGCCGTCAATAAGTTTTTACCCGTCATCTTCTCTGGAATGTTTTTATTCATTCCGCTGCCCAGCGGCGTTTTGCTTTACATGCTTATCGCCAACATATTTCAAACGCTTCAGAGCTTTATCTTGTCTCGGGAGCCGCTGCCAGAAAACTTGCAGAAGATTATTGACGAAGAAGCGAAGCGCACCAAGAAAAGCAGCGGCAGCAGCTCAGATGTTTCTGCTTTACCCTTTGAACCCAACCGTCCTAAGAAAAAACCGTCTAATTAGAATTTAGGCTTTAGGTCTATGGCAGACAATGCATCCGCACAGGCCGCCCAGCAGTGGTTGAGTACGTTACTCAGCCATTTTTCTCTGGATGTGCCCATTGACACCACCCCGCCACAGTCTGCCCAGACTCGCCTTAAGCAGTTTGGTGGGCATTGGCTGACGTTAGAGGCTGAAGAGCTTTCTGAGCGGCAGGTACAGAGCTTAATGGGCAACAACGGAGCTGCGCTAGACGCGATTCAGTACCTGGTCAATGCAACCTTAAATTTAGGCCATGATGCTTCTTCTCAGGCGGCCTACACGGTTGAGATGCTAGGCCACCGAGAGCAGCGCTACCTTCAGTTAGCTCAATTGGCGGATGATGTAGCAGCTCAGGTTAGAGAGACGGGGTTAGAAGTGGCGATGAACCCACTGCCGCCTGCTGAACGTCGCCTGATTCACACCATTTTGGGTGAGGCCGAAGATTTGCAAACCTACAGTCGCGGTCAAGAGCCTCAGCGATGTCTTGTGGTAGGGCTAAAGCTGCCAGATGCTTCGAGTTAATAGACCCTCTCCCCCAACCCCTCTCCCTTTTTGGGAGAGGGGAGTAAGAAAGCGGAACAACTGGACAATATCGGAAGATCAATGGTCATGGATCCTATTTTTTTGCCTCAGTTGACCCGCGCCCCAGAGCAAACTGAGAATATTTCGGTGAATGCCCCTCTGGCGGATTTAGCGTCGTTAACGCCTGTGCAGGGTCAAATGAAGGTAGTGCATCATGGCAACTACCTTCAGGTTTCAGCAACGGCAGAAACGATTGTGACTTTGATGTGCGATCGCTGTCTACAAAGCTACAACCATCGGCTGGCAACCCAAACCTCAGAGCTGATTTGGCTGCAAGAAGCCGTCCTTGACGACGTGGCTGAAGGCATTACCTTCACAGGAGATTTAGAAGACCCCGCTCTAACGGAAACGCTACCGCCCAATGGCTACTTCTATCCGGAAGACTGGTTATATCAGCAGCTTTGTTTATCGCTCCCCCAGCGACAGCTTTGTAATACAAAATGCCCTGGGATTGTGCTTGAACCCACGGCAGAAATGGAAAGGCATTCTCTCGATCAGCGCTGGTCTATTTTAGAGGCGCTAAAACAACAGCTTCAGAATGGCGCATCGTAAAAACTCACTTGGTTAAAAGTGACCTTTAGCGCCAAAGACGACGGTCGTTTTTGCCTGGGATGTCACCTGTGGAGTCAATCCACCCAATTCTTTGATAGTGAAGAGTGGGCGGCCCTTAACTTCTTCGTAAATCCGCCCAATATATTCCCCTAAAATGCCGATGCAGATGAGCTGCACAGCGCCTAAAAAGAACACCGCCATTGTAATAAACGCGTATCCCTGTAAGCGATGGGAAGAAGTATCAAAAAAGCGCCAGTAAATGGTCAACACCATCATCAAGCCTGCAAACCCTGCTGAGAATAGCCCCAGGTAGGTTGCCAGCCGCAGCGGAACTTTAGAAAAGCCTAAAATGCTGTTAATCGCTAAAGCCAGAGATTTGCGAAAGGTATATTTAACCGAGCCAGCATAGCGCCCAGGACGGTGAAACTGAACGGCGGTTTGACGGAACCCTACCCAAGCGCGTAGCCCTCGGATATAGCGGTTGCGCTCTGGCATTTGGTTGAGGAGACTGACAACGGCCTGATCCATCAGGCAAAAGTCGCCTGTATCCGCCGGAATCTCTACGTCTGATAGGCGCTTGAGCAATCTATAAAATCCGTAGGCCGTTAACCGTTTGAGCCAGCTTTCTTGGGTGCGGCTGAGCCTTTGCCCATACACGACTTCATAACCTGCGTGCCATTGTTCAATCAGTTGAGACACAATTTCGGGCGGATCTTGCAAGTCTGCATCCATAACAATGACGGCTTTACCCGTTGCAAACTGTAGCCCCGCAGACAGCGCAATTTGATGCCCAAAGTTGCGACCCAGGCTCAGGTAGCGAACTCTGGCATCTTGGGCTTGGAGCGATCGCAGCATACTCAACGAGCGATCGCAGCTGCCATCATCAATCAAAATCAGCTCACTCTCACCATCTAGCGTATCGAAGAGCGCCGTGAGCTGACGATAGAGTTCGGGAAGGGTGTCTTCTTCGTTGTAGAGCGGAATGACAAAAGAATAGGTATGTGTAGGCTGACGCACGGCTCTCAATCAAATATTGGCAGGTAAAGCCCCAATAGGCTAGTACAACGATAGCGCGTACCGTACTAGATCTAGCTTGCCATGCGGCGTCTGCTCCCATAGTCTGAAGTAAGGAGCCTTCCGTTGCAGTCCATTGAGTCGCTCATGTACAACTTTTTACCCATCGCCTATTTTGAGAATCAGTTCATTCCGTTTGAGAATGCCAAACTTTCAATTGCAACCCACGCGCTCCACTACGGCACTGGAGCCTTTGGCGGGATGCGGGGTATCCCAGATCCGCAAAATCCAGGTCAGATTTTGCTGTTTCGGCTTGATCGCCACTGTCAACGCCTAGCCCAAAGCGCCAAGTTTTTGCAGTTTGATTTGTCTGCTGCACAAATTCAGACCGCGATTACTGAATTTGTCCAGAAAAACCAACCCCAAGAGCCTTTTTACATCCGCCCCTTTGTCTATACCTCTGACCTCGGCATTACGCCCCGCCTCCACGATATTGAAAAGGACTTTTTTATCTACGGCCTTGAACTAGGTGATTATCTCGCTGCCGATGGTGTGCGCTGTCGCTTTAGCTCTTGGTATCGCCAAGAAGATCGCAGTCTACCTTTGCGCGGCAAAATTAGCGGGGCGTATATTACCTCTTCATTGGCTAAAACCGAGGCGATCGCCTCTGGATTTGATGAGTCCATTTTGCTCAACACCCAGGGCAAAATTAGCGAAGCCTCTGGCATGAATATTTTTGTAGTGCGCAATGGACGCATTTTTACCCCTGGCGTAGACCAGGATGTTTTAGAAGGCATCACCCGTGACAGCATCATTCAGGTAGCGCGGGATTTGGGCTATGAGGTAGTGGAGCGCCCCGTTGATAAAACTGAGCTGCTGATTGCAGATGAGGCATTTTTGAGCGGAACGGCGGCTAAGATTACGCCCATTAAGCAGGTTGAGAGTTATCATCTGCCTCTAGAAAAGCCGATTACCCATCAGCTCAAAGAAAAAATTACGGCGATCACCGAAAATCGTGAGCCTAAGTATCAAGACTGGGTGTTTAAAATTCTGCTATAGCGGGACTTTATGGCGAAGTTGGTCAGGCATCGTTGTGCTTATCCCAATGGCTATTTCGATATAATCTTTCAGCATCAATACAGTGCATGAGTATAGTTAGTTACTTGTCCCAAAATTGAGACGCCCCCGTAGTGCTCAACCTTGAAGTTTTAGTTATTTTAATTTCACTCATGTTGCTCTTTCTGAAATCATAATCATATGGTTGTAATCATGATATATTTTTTATGCTATTACTAAATTAGTTATTCTATCTAATTTAGTAAGATCTTTAGATTTATTACATCAAAAGTTTTAGAATTTTTCATAACTAACAAAACTTTATCGGCAGTCTTAATATAATAACTATGAGCGAGCTTAATGTTTCAGTTTTAATTCCTACTCTTAATGCTGAAAAATACCTAAGATTAACGCTAGAAATTCTAACTCAAGTTTTGAATTCATCTCAAGTTCTTATTGTTGACTCCGCGTCTACCGATAAGACCGTTGATATTGCACGTCAGTATGGCATTCGAGTCCATAGTATTCAGCGCAGTGAGTTTAATCATGGAAAAACTCGCAACCTAAGTCTTCAGCTTTGTGACACAGACTTTGTCGTCTTTATGACCCAAGATGCATTACCAGCAAACCCTGACTTTTTAACCAGATTAATAGAGCCTTTTCAAAAAGATCCTCTAGTTGCAGCAACCTACGCTAAACAACTTCCGAGAAAAGAAGCTCAACTTCTAGAACAACTTGATCGGTTAATCAAATATCCTAACCACAGTATTATTCAGTCTCAAGAAACACTATCAGAACTTGGCTCCCGCGCATACTTTCTATCCAACTCCTGTGCCGCATACCGCATGTCAATATTCCGAGAACTAGGAGCATTCCCTGAAAAAGAGATTATGGGAGAAGATGCTATTTTTGCCCAAAAAGCAATTTCAAAAGGCTATAAAGTTTTTTACGCCTCAGAATCTGAAGTTTATCACTCCCATGACTACACTTTCACAGAGCAATTTAAACGCTACTTTGATACAGGCGTATATCGCTCTACAGCTTTACAGCTGGCTACAACTTCTGAATCAAAGGGTGATGTTAACCAAGGTTCTTCCTACGCTCGCAGCATTTTGTCAAAGCTAATGGAACAGAAAGAATACGTCCTAATTTCTAAGTTTATCTTAAGTCTAGGTTTTAGCTTTCTAGGCTATCTACTGGGTAAACAATATCGTCTCATCCCAAACTGGCTCCGAAAAAAGCTGAGCATGCATTCTTTTTACTGGAAAGACGAATCAAACGTTGCGCTGAATTCAAGATAAATTCATCACTCAAATTTATGGATAGCCACCAGAATTAGAGTTTTGTGGAGTATTTTGCAAATACTCCACAAAACTCTGACTCACCTCTGTTATTAATGTCTCTTCTAACCTCCGCTCAATTCCCAGCTAAAAGAGCAGCAACATGTACTTGCACCGAGCCGTCAACGCATTGGGATAGTATCAATCGGATTCTGGTAGATGTTTGGATTGCGGCGGGTAAACTAAAGGCAAACCCTTAGAGCAAAAGATTTCGTTACCCATGAAGGCTTTTTCTCTCCAGCGCAAAGCGATGCAATCTCTGGGTGCAAAACCGCGATCGCCCTCCCCTGCGATTGAAGATTCCCTATGGTTGAGAGTTGCAGTGCAGGCACTCGTGAGCGTAGGGGTTGCGGCGACTGACGTTGCGGCCTCTAACATGAATAGCCTCTGGGCAATTCCCCTGAGTATTGTAGGGGCAACCTGGAGCTGGTATAGTCGCCGCCGTCGGAATATAGTGGCAAAGTTTGGCATTGCGATTGGGATGCTGGTGATGCTAGGCGTCATGCTATCGCGTCTGTTGGGCAACGCAGGTGACTCACGGCTGCTGTTGGCAGATTTGCTGATTCAGCTTCAGGTTTTACATACCTTTGACCTCCCGCGCCGCAAAGATTTAGGCTACTCCGTTGTCATTGGGCTGATTTTAATTGGCGTGGCAGCCACCATCAGTGAAACCATGGCCTTTGGTGGATTTTTGGTACTGTTTGTGGCGATCGCCCTCCCCGTTCTCCTCCTTGACTATCGCTCTCATCTGGGTCTGGGCACCGTTCGTTTTCAGCAGTTTGCGGTACTGCCGCCCCGTCGCCTTGCGCTGCTGTTTGGGGCAATTTTAGGCTTAGGGCTACTGATTTTTGCCATTACACCGCGCCTGCCAGGGTATCAGTTCCGCACCCTGCCCGTCAGTGGTGAAGTGGCGATGCCCAAGGGGAAATTTGACCCCGCTCAAGTTTTCAATCCGGGCTATGTCAGAACAGGCAAAGGGGGCAAGGCGGGAGCCGCAGGTGGCGACACCATGAGTTCTGGTGAAGGCCAAGGCTTTAGCGCCAAATTTTACGCTGGCTTCAATGAAGAAATGAACCAAAATCTGCGGGGTAGCCTAAAGCCAGAAGTTGTGATGCGGGTGCGCTCACAATCTGAAGGCTTTTGGCGCGTGATGGCCTTTGATCGCTATACAGGTCAAGGCTGGAAAGTCTCCCGCAACAAAGATGCCAACATCGTGCGTCGCTCACCGTGGTCTTACCGATTTGTGTTGCCTTCTCAGCATCCTCAATCGCAGACCAAAGAAGTGGTGCAGACCTTTTCGATTTTGGCTGAATTCCCCAACCTGCTGCCGTCCCTGTCCCAAGCCCGTGAAGTTTATTTCCCGACCCAAGAAATTGCGGTGGATGCAGAAGGCGGTATGCGATCGCCAGGGCCTCTCGAAGAAGGCTTAACCTATTCTGTGGTGTCGGATGTGCCGTACCGCGACCGCAGCAGTCTCAACCGTACCCGCACGAAATATCCCAAGTCTATTCAAGCGAATTACCTACAGATTCCAGCGGCGATCGCCCCTCAAGTGAAACAAGTCACCCAGCAGATCTTAGCCAAATCTGGGCGATCGCTCCCAACCCCCTACGAAAAGGCGCTCTATCTTACCCAAGCACTCAAGCAGCGGTACACCCTTCAGGCGAATTTACCTACCCTTGGGGCTAATCAAGACTTAGTGACCGCCTTTCTGACCGACTGGGAGGGGGGCTACCCCGACCATTTCGCCTCGGCGCTCACCGTCATGCTGCGCTCCATTGGCATTCCGGCGCGATTAGCCACAGGTTTTGCCCCAGGAGAATTTAACGCCTTTACGGGGCTATACGTGGTTAAAAACACCGATGCTTATGCCCTCAGCGAAGTCTACTTTCCAGGTCACGGCTGGTTTGCCTTTGATGCCATTCCAGGCCACGATCTGTACCCGCCTTCGGTGGAAGTAGACCAGACCTTTTCTGTGCTGCGTCAATTTTGGAACTGGGTGGCGGGATGGCTCCCCTCACCCGTGGCGGCGTGGATTAGTGGGGCAATCGCCTTCCTAGGCAAAGTCATGGGTAAACTGCTGGGACTGTTTTCTGAGGGATGGCTGGGCATCATTAAACTCTGTTTGCTGAGCTTTGGCTTTGGCATCGGAGCATGGGGTCTATGGCATTTAGGACGTGCGGTTCAGGGCTTCTATCAACTGCGGAAACTGCCACCCATGGCTCGTCTGTACCAGCAGATGCTGCGGTTCTTAGCAGTACAGGGTCTACAAAAGCACCCGACAGAAACGCCGTTAGAGTATGTGCAGCAGGTGCGCTTAACCTACCCTGCCGACAAAGCCGAATTGGTTGCCGAACTCTCTGAGGCTTATATCGCTTGGCGCTATGGCAAAAGCATCCCCGATATCCAGTATCTTCAGCAGCGTTTTCGTTTGCTAAAGCGCAAGCAGATTCGTCCTTTAGCAATAGGGTAAACTAGCGGCATTCTTGCGTGGTCAAAACCCATGAGATCTCGGCTGAAGCAAAAAGCAAAACAGCTTTCTGGTCGGAGTCAGCTTCCCGTTCGGATTGCGCGACAGGAGGACGGTAAGTTTCAGGTCGAAGGACTAGACACTTGGTACGCTCACTGGCGAGATCCCTATCACCTAATGTTAACGGTGCCTTGGTGGAGCTTTATTGTCATCATTTCGGTGGCGTACCTGGCGCTTAATGCCGTATTTGCAGTGCTTTACCTATCGGGTGGCGACTGTCTCACGGGCGCTCGCCCTGGCTCTTTTGAAGATGCATTCTTTTTTAGTGTCCAGACCCTTGGCTCAATCGGCTACGGCGTAATCTCGCCTAAGACACCCTATGCCAATGTGATTGTCACCCTTGAGGCAATCACGAGCCTATTGGTCATTGCCGTAGTCACAGGGCTTTCATTTGCGCGGTTCTCTAAACCCTCGGCGCGCATTATGTTTAGTCAGTATGCCGTCATTTCGCCCATGAATGGCGTGCCAACGCTCATGTTTCGCATGGCAAACCAGCGCCGTAACCAAATTCTAGAGGCGCAGCTACGGGTCTATCTGTTTCGCAATGAAATGACAGCAGAAGGAGAGCATATGTATCGCATTCATATCCTCGACCTCCTGCGCGATCGCAGTCCCGGCTTCTCGATCTCTTGGACGGCTTACTCACCCATTACGTCTAGTCACCCCCTTTATGGCTGCACGGCTGAAGATTTAGTCCGTGACCATGTGCAGATGATCGTGTCTCTGAGTGGCTTAGATGAAACTGTCGCCTACACCGTAACCACTCGTTATGCTTACGGCGCAGAAAAGATTCTGTTTGACCACCGCTTTATTGACGTGGTGCGGATGGAACCCAATGGCGATCGCTATTTTGACCGCACCTATTTCCATCATGTCGAGCCGATTGTGCCATCACCACTCCAAAAAACAACCCCACTAGGAGAGTAGTAGGGTATAAGACAGATATCGAGAGCGTTCCTTGCAGGAGCGGGCGAAGATCTTTTTTATTAATTTATGTAACCAAACTTAACAAACTGTTCACATAAAGTCAATATGCCTTTTGTTTATCAACGCACCGTCCGATTCCAAGAGACGGATGCCGCAGGGGTCGTGTACTTTGCGAACACTTTAGCAATGTGCCATGAAGCCTATGAAGAATCTCTAATTGCCGCAGGCATTGAGGTGCGCCAGTTTTTCAGTAGTAGTAGCGCGATCGCCTTACCTATCGTCCATGCTGAGGTAGATTATCGCCAGCCGGCGTTTTGTGGCGATCGCCACGAGATTGTGCTGACTCCAGCGTCTATATCTGGAAATGGGTTTGAGATTCGGTATGAGATTTATGGGGAGGGCAATCGCGATCAGCTGACCAGCAAGGCTTTGACTCGTCATGCCTGCATTAATCCATTGAATCGTGAGCGCCAGCCCCTACCACAGCAGGTGCTTGATTGGCTCATAAAATGGCGTTAGCCTTCTATAAAAAGCTGTGTAATTAGATTTTTGAGCTTTATTTTACTCAAACCCTTGTGTATAATTGAGTCTGATTTGCTGGTGTAGCTCAGTTGGTAGAGCAGCTGATTTGTAATCAGCCGGTCGCAAGTTCGAGTCTTGTCACCAGCTTTTAAGAAGACTAAGCATTTACACAGTCCAGAAAGCGCTTCTGGACTGTGTAAATGCAGAAAACTCATGAAGCCTATATAGAAGCAGGGTTCTCATGAGATTGCACTTATTGAGAATTTGACTGATGGTTAACGTAAGATATAGGGTTTAGAGTCAAATAACGACTGAAGTCGAAGCTTAAAAAGTTTTCTGCACCACTCCGCGATTGAACCTGCGCCTATCTAAGCTGTTCAAGATCAAGCCGCTCACGCTGAGCCTCGAAGGGCTTACCCTATCTATCGTCCTCATAAGTGCCGTTTCTTTCTGGCAAACCCGCTCCTGATCTGGATGAAATAGTCTGGAGAAACCGACTACACAGATTAAATTAAGACCAGAAGCATTCTCCTCAAAACTTTAAGATATGGATCTTCCTTCGTTTCTGTGGCTTTGGAAAATTGCAGCTTGGTCAATGGGTCTGTCACTGCTGACCTACAGCATCTTAGCCATAACGGGTGTAGGCATGGCGCATACCCGAAAAGCTCAACTGCCTCGTGCAGCATGGCGCACCCTTCATATTGCCTTAGGGCTAACCTTAGTCATGCTAGTGCTAGGGCTGTTAGCCATCGGCATTGTGGGCACCTTGGGGCAATATGGCAGCCTAGGGCACTCCAATCACGGTATTTTTGGCGGCATTGTGGTCAGCATTACGCTACTCTCTGCGGGGGCTGCACTCCAGATTCAGAAAGGACACACTTGGGCTAGACCGCTTCATATTGCGCTTAATGTTTTACTCGGCGCAGCATTTTTGGGCGTACTTTGGACGGGATGGATTGTGGTTCAACAGTACCTGCCCTAAGGTTGGAAACAGTTGACGAGAAGCCAGCATTCATGATTCAAGGCCCATTCATTTTTCAAATCGTCTGCCTGCTGGTCATTTTGGGCTTGACCCTCTGGGGGCACCGTCTTTTCGGCACTTTACTGCGACGCTTTAGGCATTGGGCTGAGCGATATCTGCGCCCCTCAGAACGCCTTTGGACAGAGCTAGGTGGGGTGATGCTGCTTTTGCTACTGCGCGCGGGGCTGTGGCTGGTGGCAGTTGCCGCCATACTCACCCAAGTCCAGTTTTTGCAGCCCCTTGCCAAAACGCTTAACCTTGGCATGTCAGGTTTCTCGTCACAGCTTGGCAACTGGCTCACAGGGCCAATCATTGACCTGGGTAAAACTCGCCTGTCTCTCAGTACGATTGTGACGGCAATTGTGGTGGCGATCGCCATTTTTATCGGGGCGCGATTGCTCAGCCAGTCCATTAAGACCTGGGTGCTGGGTCAATCACGGATGGATCGCGGAATGCAGGAGGCGATCTCGACCCTGATTACCTATGCGATCGCCATTCTCGGCATCATCATCTTGCTGCAAACCATCGGTCTAGACCTTAGCTCTTTGACCGTTTTAGCAGGCGTGGTCGGCTTAGGTTTTGGGCTGGGTCTACAGGAACTGGCGGGGAACTTTGTGAGCGGCCTGACTCTGCTGTTTGAGCAGCAAATCCGCGTGGGCGACTTTGTAGAGATTGACGGCATCACAGGCACTATTGAGCGTATTTCAATTCGATCCACCATTCTACGAACCACCGATCGCCGCTTTGTGATCATCCCCAACCACCTGTTTTCGCAAAAAAACGTGATCAACTGGAGCTACCAAGAACCCGCAACCCGCGTACATATCCCCATTACCATTGCCTTTGGCACCGATACAGTGCTTGTCACCGAAACCCTCGTTTCCTGCGCTCGGATGGAACCCCGCGTTTTGCACGACCCGCCCCCTGTGGTGTGGTTTAAGGCATTTGGAGAAAGCGCCTACGAATTTGAGCTGCTAGTTTGGATTAACCAGCCCCAAAATTTTGAACCCATCAAAAGCGCTCTAAATTTTCTCATTGAGCAAGAGCTGCGACACCGCAATATTGAAATTCCGTTCCCTCAGCGTGAGCTACGGCTGCGAGAGCCTGCCACAGCCGCCCACTGGCCTGAACACATCGGGCACAGTCATTCCCCAGCGGCTGCTTCTGCTACCGTCACCGAGAGTCCGCCGCCAGAACGCTCTAGCTACCAAGCGCTAAAGTCTTTGCGGGTGCTGCTCAAGCAGGTCAGCTACTTCAAAGGGTGCAGTGACGCGCAGCTTAGAGTGCTAATTGAGCAGGGCTACCGCCGTTCTTTTCGTAAAGGCCAAATTATTTGTAAAGAAGGCGACACTGGCGAATGTTTCTACATTCTGCTGAAAGGTCGCGTTGAGGTGATTTCTGAAAAACTGGGTCAAGAAATTGCGGTCATTGAATCCGGCGAATTTTTTGGCGAAATCTCACTATTTACCGGAATGCCCCGCTCCACAACGGTTCAGGCACTAGAAGACGTAACCCTATTTGTGGTAGACCACCGCGCCCTTAAAATGTTGCTCCAAGACCATCAAGAACTTGCCCAAGAAATTGCAGAAACCTTAGCGCAACGTCAGCAAGTCCTGAGAGAACTGGGCGTACTTGCCCCCGAATTATCGCAAAATGAAGCAGAGCCTCCGTTATGGTGGATTCGGCAGCGGATTCACAATCTTTTTGGAATTTAGCCCTTAAGATTGGCTAAGGATCATGAATTAAAGACCCTACACTTTTGCCCCTCTCCTGTCTCCCAGGGCGAGAGAAAGAATCTGAACTTGTCCCTCAGCACAGACGAAAATCATGGATCAAGACCAACGCAATCGGTTTCGTCATCTGCTGATTATTGATGATGCTAAGGGGCGGCGGACGGTACCTCTAGAGGCCGCCACCTATTCAATTGGTCGGGATTCAACCAATTCCGTGGTGCTGCACTCCAAAATGGTGTCCCGACAGCACGCCATTTTGCTGCGGGTCACGTCTCCAGATTCTTCCACCTATCTGTTCCGCATGATTGATGGCGACTTGCAGGGCAAGCGCAGCACCAACGGGCTAATTATTAACGGGCGGCGGCTCTTTTCCCATGATCTCAAGCATGGGGATATGGTGGTTTTTGGTGGAGATGTTCGGGCAAAATATTACGCCATTTCTAACCTGACCGATTCTGATTTTGATCGGTTTGTAGAAGCGAAAGATCTCTCAACCATTCTGTCTAACTCCGTTAATCCCTTTCAGACTTTAGTGCCAACGGATGATGACTTCCAGGACATGAGCGAAGCCGCCCTGGTGCGGCTGGCTTCGTTTCCTGAGCTGACCCCTTACCCCATTCTAGAAATTGATCTGTCTGGAATTGTGACGTATCTTAACCCCTCGGCAGTCATGCAGTTCCCTGATATTTCAGACATTGGGGTACTGCACCCGATGCTTCAGGGGCTATTGCCGATGGCGAAGCCTGCCCAGCCCGGTCATCGCAACTTTTTTGTGCGAGAAGTGGAAATTGGTGATCGCGTGTTTGAGCAGTCGGTACACTACATTGCCGAGAGCGACCTCGTCCGTAGCTACGTCGCAGACATTACCGAGCGCAAGCGCGCCGAAGAGCAGCTCCGCCATCAGGCGCAGCGGGAGGCCATTATTAACCGGATTGTGCAGGCGATGCGCGGCACGATGGTGACGGCAGAAGTGCTGCAAATTACCGTAGGGCTGCTGCTAGAGGCGCTCGAAGCCAGCCACTGCATCATTGTGCAAATTAGCGCCGATGGTGAAATGGTGAATCACTATGTGAGCCATACGGCGGTAGGTCGTCACGATCTGATTCAGGGGAACGAACGGTTTCTGCGACTGTGTCAGGAGGCGATGGCCCAGGGAAACCAGGTGGTGCTGACCGATGAAGATAGTGGGCTAAATCTCGAAATTCTGGCGATCGCCCAGCAGTGCCAGGTGTCTTCGGTACTCATGACGCCGCTGATTTATCTGCAAAACTACTTGGGCAGTATCAGCCTCTTTCAGAAGAGCAACCCCACCAATAACGTGCTGCGCGACTGGAATACCGATGAGCGAGGGCTGGTCAAAACCATTGCAGACCAGTGTGCGATCGCCATTCACCAAGCCCAGCTTTACCAAAAGGTGCAGGATCTCAACGCAGACCTAGAGCGCCAGGTACAGGAGCGCACCGCTCAGCTTCAGCAAAAAATGCAGGAGCTAGAGCGGCTCAATAACCTCAAGGACGACTTTTTAAGCACCGTCTCCCACGAGCTGCGAACGCCCATGTCTAACATCAAAATGGCGATTCACATGCTCAACCAGTTCCCTCTAGAGCAGCGCCAGAAGCGCTATATCGACATTTTGGACTCTGAGTGCGGACGGGAAACTGAGCTGATTAACGACCTTCTTGATCTTCAGCGCCTGGAGGCTGGCGTAAACCCAGTGGGGGTTGAAGATGTTCAGCTACAGGATTTAATTCCGCGTATACTTCAGCCCTTCCAGTCTCGGCTGGGTGAGCGAGAACAGCAGTTTTCAGTCGCGTGTGAGCCGGATCTGCCTGCCATCAAGTCGGATAGAGCCTGCTTAGAGCGCATTTTGGCAGAGCTATTAAATAATGCCTGCAAATATACGGCGCAGGGGGGCAAAGTTTCGCTCAACATTAGCCATATTGGGGAACCCCAAAACGCAGTTCATATCAAAGTTGCCAATGAGTCTGAAATTCCCCAACATGAGCTATCTCGCATTTTTGACAAGTTCTATCGTGTCCCCAACTCCGACCCCTGGAAGCAGGGTGGCACAGGGCTAGGGCTAGCCCTCGTGAAGCGCCTGGTTGAGCAACTTCAGGGCAGCATTGGGGTTGAGAGTGGTGAGGGGGTCACGACCTTTACCGTCGATTTACCGCTGTGCCCAACGTTTAACACAGGGTTTCAGCCCATGTCTTGAAAAATGGGAAGTTGTTCTACATCAAAAATGCGCTCACGAGCTGTTCATTAGCGCTGGGCTTGATCCAAAGGGTGCCAGCCCCCTCCTTGGTTGCCATCGGCAGATCTTGTGGAGCGACAGCGGCAGCACGGTTTTGGTCGGTGGTGACGTACAGGTCACGATCTGGCTGGACAAGCATCATGGTGATTAAGGCATCGGTTTTCTTTGCAAACTGCACTAAAGGCGTACCCAATCCCCCTGGATGTCCCAGGCGCGCAGAGGCCAAAGGCAGACGTTTCGCGTAACCCTGACGGGACAATAGCAAAATTTCCGCAGGGTCTGAGACTGCCGCTAACCCCACTAAGACCTCCTGCCTCATGAGCCGTAACACCTGATTCCCCAAGGCCGGACGACCCATTTCTGGCACTTCCAAGAGCGGGAATCGCGCCAGACGACCCGTAGACGTGGCGATCGCCACTTCCATCTCCGCCGTTGCGGGGACTACAAACTGGAGCTGATCGTCGTCTTTAAGCTTAAGTGCGCTTAGCCCACGGGCGGTTAAATCCGTAAACTCTGCGGTTGTCAACCACTTAAACCGTCCCTGCCGCGTGAGGAAGAGAAACCGTTCTGCCGTTGCGTAGTCAGAGGGCAAAAATTGGGCAATCACCGCTTCGGCTTGGGCAGACTCGCTTAACAGCGTGACTAGCGGCGTCCCGCGATCGCGCCCCGATGAGCCAGGGATATCGGAAAGGTTGACCGTATAAGCTTTGCCGCTGGTGGTAAATACCAAAAGCTGTTCCGCAAGCAGCGCAGTGCCCCTATAAATGGGTAAATCTTGAGCAGAGTCCTGGAGCTGATTTGACGTTTCGAGGCTATTTTTACGGGCGCGGCCTGTGTTTTTCACCCAGCGGATATATCCCTTCTGCGATAGCTCAATCTGCACTGGCTCATCTTTAGCTGGCGGGCTAAGGGGCACTAGCTTTTCGGGTGCGGCAGTTTCAATGCGGGTGCGGCGGGGGTCGCTGTACTTACGCTTCAGGGTACGCAGATCCTGCTTCAGGATTTTGAGGCGCTCTTTGCGATCGCTCAGGCGCTGGTTTAGCTGCTGAATTTGCTGGGTGAGTTCTTCAAATTCGCTCCGTAAATTTTGCTGTTCTAACCCCGTCAGGCGACGCATGGGCATCCCCAAAATTGCGTCAGATTGGCGATCGTCTAACCCAAACCGCGCCTGTAGTTCCTGCTTTGCCGAGGTGCCATCGGGGGCATTTCGCAAAATATCAATCAGCGCATCTAGGTTTTCGAGGGCGCGCAGTAAACCCTCTACAATCTCAATCCGGCTTTGGGCTTGGCTGAGGTCATGCTGATATCGCCGAATCAGCGTATCTTCACGGAACTGCAAAAACTCTTCCAGTAGCTCTTTGAGCGGCAACTGCCTAGGCTGACCGTTAACGATCGCCAGCGTAATCACGCCAAAGTTACTTTGCAGCGCCGTCTGGCGGTAAAGCTGCTCGAGCACCTGCTCGGGGGAGACGTCTCGCTTTAGCTCAATGACGATCCGCATCCCCTCGCGATCGCTTTCGTCTCGCAGGTCAGCAATGCCCTGAATTTTTTCTGCATTCACTAGTGCCGCAGTTTTCTCAATCAGTGCTGCCTTATTCACCTGAAAGGGCAGCTCCGTAATGATAATCGCAGTGCGTCGATGCTTACCCTTCCCAGCCTGAGCTTCTTCAAACTGAGTAATACCCCGCACCGTAATGCTGCCCCGCCCCGTCGCGTAGGCTTCAGTGATGCCCTCTGTACCAATAATTTCGCCCCCCGTGGGGAAGTCTGGGCCAGGGATGTAGGTCTGGAGTTCCTGCGCCGTGAGCGTGGGCTTATCAATCAGCGCAATCAGCGCATCCACAACCTCCCCTAAATTGTGGGGTGGGATGTTGGTTGCCATGCCCACGGCAATACCAGAGCAGCCGTTGAGCAGCAAAATGGGGAGCTGGGCAGGCAGCACCGTGGGTTCTTGCTGAGAGTTGTCAAAGTTGCCAATAAAGTCAACGGTTGACTCCCCAATCTCTTCTAAAAGCGTCTGGTTGGCGACCCCCGCAAGGCGCGTTTCGGTGTAGCGCATCGCGGCAGGGGGGTCGTTATCCACCGAGCCAAAATTGCCGTGCCCGTCAAGCAGCGGATAGCGGGTCGAAAAAGACTGCACCAGCCGCACCAGCGCGTCATAGACAGACTGGTCGCCGTGGGGGTGGTATTTCCCCAGCACATCCCCGACGACACGGGCGCATTTCCGGTAGGGACGGTCAGGGGTTAAGCCCAGCTCGTGCATGGCATAAAGAATGCGGCGATGGACGGGCTTCAGACCATCCCTCACGTCTGGCAATGCCCGACCCACAATTACGCTCATGGCGTACTCTAGGTACGATTGCTCCATCTCGGTATGCAGTGCGGTGTCAACGACCTTACCCGAAGACAGAAGATTTAGCTGTTTTGCCATAGGAAAAATGCCTGACGCGCCAAGGAGGAATGAAGTCGGTAAAGCTGTACCCTTCAGCAGAGAGGGGTTTGCCGCAGTTCTGCTGAATTATAAGGTGCATTTGCCAATCTTAGATCACCGACCGATAACCGCTCCACTGTCATCGGCGTGTTACCGACTGCATTGTTATGTATCGCTCTATGTATTAGTGCCGACATTTAGTAAGGTGCAAAGCCATAATGGTGCAGCGGGCTAGGACAGGTTTGAAACGAGTATTTTTGGCATTTTTAATAATAAAAAGGAATTTATAGGGCAATGAAGTTGGTCGCCTTTTTGATAATTGCGTTGGCGGTTGTAGGCGCGGCACTGGTTTCTGTGCAAAATGCGGCATCGATCTCGGTTCAGTTTTTGGGTTGGCAGTCGATTGAGCTACCCGTTGGGCTGGTGCTTAGCGTCAGTTTTGCGGTGGGGCTACTGTTGGCGGTGGTTCTGCCGCTGATCTGGCGATTTGGGTCGGTGTACGATGACTTTGATGAAGCGGCTTTTGCAGATTCTGCCGTCCGCGATCAGGATGTTGGTCAAGACTGGGATTAGTAAAAGCTTAGGGGACGAGATGCCCCAGGGCTTTGATGTCTAGGGCGTAACCTGCGGTAACGAGGTAAACTTGGTCTGCCAAAACGCCAATGCGCTGTGCCAAGGCGCCCAGGCGATCACGAAACAGTCGCCCCGCTGGGTAAGCTGGCACTATGCCCCACCCCACTTCTTCTGAGACTAAAATAATTTGCTGGGGGCTGTACTGAAGGGTATCTAAAAGCGCAGCTTCTGTGGTTTGCCACTCTTCGGCGCTTTGCTCTAGCTGGTTGGCAAGCCAGGTGCCCAGAGAATCAATCAGAATGCAGTGGTGAGCTGGGGTTTGGGTGATCGCCTCTGCTAGCGCGTTGGGGACTTCTTGGAGTTGCCAATGAGGGGGACGGCGATCGCAGTGCAGTTGAATCCGCTTCTGCCACTCAAGGTCGTCTGGGTTATTAATAGATGTAGCAATATACAAAACAGGCTGCTGCGCCTGAGCCGCTAACGCTTCTGCCCAGGCGCTTTTACCGGAGCGAGAAGGCCCTGTTACTAAAATGAGGCGATCCAGGGTTTGCAATGATGCAGAATCTGCCACGGTCATAGCGCTAATGCTTAACCTTCAAAAGCTACACCTTCGTAGATGTTGGCGACGATAATCTCGGTATTGATTGAGGTGAGGATGATTGTCTCCTCTAAAGACTCATACGTTCGGTAAATCCAGAAGCCGTCATCGCTTTTGGTGTAGTGCTGAATGTCTAGCTCATACTGACTAATCAGCAGATATTCTTGCAGGTCTGGGATGGAGCGGTAGAACTTAAATTTATCGCCTTGATCATAATCTTCCGTAGATTTAGAAAGCACTTCAATAATCAGGCGTGGATTGATGAGGGTGTCGGTTCGATTTTCGTAGGCGATGGGTTCGCCTTGAATCACCATTACGTCGGGGTAGGTAAATTTTCGATATTTAGAAATCCACAGGCGAACGTCACTGCTGAAAGGTTCATAGTTCTTGCCTTTAAGGGCATTCAACAGATAGGCACAGATGCGGTTAATGATTCGATTGTGGTTGAAGGAGCCGCCTGTCATATGGATAATCTCGCCATCATCATATTCGCTTTTACCTTCGGCCTTATCTTCTAGGGCGAGATATTCGGCGGGAGTATAGCGGGGTCTGGCTTCTATGGCCTGCATGGCAATTCACCGTATCTATGCAAACTTCTGTCCTAACAAAATCGGGTTATGTACCGTAATTTTTTTCTTGTTAATTGAAATCATGCCCTGATCGCGCAGTTCACCCAGCAGACGGGTGACGGTTACGCGGGTGGAGCCGATCGCCTCTGCGATCGCCTGATGAGACAGCTTCAGGTCAATCGTAATGCCGTTGCCGCTTTGCGCCCCAAAGTCGCGGCATAGAATTAAAATAAAGCTGACCAAACGAGAACCCATATCTCGGTGCGCTAAGGTCTCAATCATCATCTCTGTTTGCAGAATGCGAGACGATAGCCCTCGCAGCAGCACCATCGGCAAATCCGAATCTTCCTTCATTGCCTTTTCGACCTGCTCGATCGGCACAGAAAGCAACTCCACAGGGGTAAAGGCTACCGCATGATAAAACCGATCTGAGCGATTTTTAGTCAGCAGCGACAGCACCCCAAAGACGCTGTTCTCGCGCAGCAGCGCCACCGTAATTTCTTCTCCTGCTTCGTAAACGCGGGAGAGCTTTACGGCACCTTTAATTAAAAAATAAACCCGCTCTGCGGGATCTCCAGGAAAAAAGATTGTTTTACCGCGCTCAAAAGTCTCAACCATCGGCGGAAAAACCCCAGCGTTAATCTGACGAAACACTGCTTCTAAGGGGTTATCCTGCGTCACAACCATAGATTTGACCTGATCACGGTATAAATAATAAGCCTCGTCCGTTCATGATGAAATGACCTAAATCGCACCCATTCCCTCGCAGAATTGAGATAAAGCTCTCTTGGTCAGCACTTGAATAGTAGATACTCTAACTCACTTAATCGAACTCAAGATATCGCGTTTGTATTAAAAAATACATTCTACAAATATATCGAACCTATCTGTACAGATAACGGATAAATCCATAAGCGTTGATTTGGTCAAGCTCTGTCCTCACGCTGGCTGAACCCAGGCTAACGAAAACTCCATAAGCTGCAAGAATAGGAAAGCAATGATTGAACCGTAAATCAAGACTCTTAACCAAGCCTATGCTCGACCTACACGGAAAAAATGCCCTTGTCACGGGAATTGCCAACAACCGCTCCATTGCTTGGGGCATTGCCCAACAGCTCCACGCCGCTGGCGCAAACCTAGGCATTACGTACCTCCCCGATGAGCGGGGACGAATGGAAGACAAGGTAAAGTCCTTGGTAGAGCCGCTCAACCCCAGCTTATTTTTGCCGTGCAACGTCCAGGATGCGTCTCAGGTTGAAGCGACCTTTGCAGCCATTAAAGAGCAGTGGGGCAAGCTCGATATTTTGATTCACTGTTTGGCCTTTGCCAGCAAAGAAGACCTGAGTGGCGACTTTAGCAATACCAAAGTCGAAAACTTTAACCTAGCCCTTGATATTAGCGCTCACTCTCTCATTAGCTTTAGCGGAGCGGCTAAACCCCTCATGACCGAAGGCGGCAGCATTGTTACCCTCACCTATCTGGGCGGCGCACGGGTTATACCCAACTACAACGTCATGGGCGTTGCCAAAGCTGCTCTAGAGATGAACGTTCGCTACCTTGCGGCTGAGCTTGGCCCTCAGAATGTGAGGGTAAACGCCATTTCTGCGGGTCCCATCCGCACCCTGGCATCTTCGGCAGTGGGTGGAATCTTAGATATGATTCACCACGTCGAAGAAATTGCGCCCCTGCGTCGTACCGTGACGCAGACCGAAGTGGGCAATGCGGCGGCGTTCTTGTGCAGCGACCTCGCTAGCGGCATCACGGGTCAAATCCTGTACGTCGATTCTGGCTACTCCATTATGGGGATGTAGGCTGAAAATATTCTGCTTTGTCTCTCTTACGCTGAAGGATGCTCCATGAAAGGATTTCTTAAACGCTTTCCGGTTTTAGCGCATCCTTTGGATCGTCTTGTGGTTGGCCTAATTGCTTTGCTGTGGCTAGTCTTAGGGGTGCTACTGATCTGGGGCGATCGTACCCAGCCTCAAGTCCGCAACTTTAGCTGGGCGCAGGAGTCTGTCGGCGCGGAAGATATCGCCTTTACCTTGACCTTTAATCGCGCAATGAACTGGCAGAGCGTCGCCAAACAGATTCAGATTTCGCCAGATTTACCAGGCAAAACGAGCTGGTCGGGGCGGCGCTTGGCCTATACGCTGACCCAGCCCATTGCTTACGGCAAGTCGTTTCAGCTTAAGCTCGATGGCGCAACAGCGGCCTCTGGCGGTACCGCAATGCCTTTTAGTACCCAGTTCAAAAGCCGAGATCTGGCTTTTGCTTACTTAGGTATCAATGGGGATGAGGCTGGACGGATTATTCTCTACAATCTCACCCAGAATCAAAAACAGGTTTTAACGCCTGCCAACCTGTTGGTGCAGCATTTCAAGGCGTATCCTAAGGGCGATCGCCTTCTGTTCACCGCATCAGAACGCAGCGCCGCAAACCCTAGCGAACTGAATGCAAGGCTCTACAAAGCCACTACCGGACTGGCGGATACAGCGATAGGGCAAGTGGATTTGGTGTTGGATAACCAGGACTATCAGATTTTAAAGTTTGATTTGTCTGCCAATGGCGATCGCATCGTCGTGCAGCGCTCTGCGCGCCAAAACGCCAGCGAGACTGGGCTGTGGCAAATTCGCGGCACTGATAAACCTGAGAAGATTCAGATTGCCAATGCGGGCGACTT
This sequence comes from Acaryochloridaceae cyanobacterium VAR_48_metabat_390, assembly GCA_031422435.1. Lineage (GTDB taxonomy): Bacteria > Cyanobacteriota > Cyanobacteriia > Thermosynechococcales > Thermosynechococcaceae > JAAURS01. Next base: position 111,264 of record JANPLU010000128.1, on the reverse strand, counting down.
TTTAATTGCGCCCGACAGCGAAACCTTAGTGGCAGCACAAGGCAAAGGCTTAGCCTTAGTGCCCCTCGAAAAGCAGTCGCAGTCGACCTCCGACCAGCCCCTCGACTTTTTGCCGCAGTTTGGCATGGTGCTGAACTTTGCCAGAGATGGCTCTGCCGCCACCATGGTGAAATTTAATACAGACTACACCCGCTCCCTCTTTCTCGTCAACAATCAAGGGAACCCGAGAGAACTGCTCCGCACCAGTGGTTCTATCCTCAGCACCAGCTTTACCGCCCAGCGGGATGCACTGTACTGCCTGCTCACGCGACTGGTCACAGGCAAAGACTACCAAGAGCAGCCCTTCATCGCCAAAATTGACCTAAAAACAGGCCAGCCCAGCGAACTCCTCACCCTACCTATTCAGCGCAACGTCACCCTCAGCCTTGCCCCCGACGGCTCTCAGCTTTTGTTTGACCAAGGCACCGCTGCCGCTTCTGGCGCTTCGCCCACACAGGCCAACATTTGGGCTTTGCCCCTGGCAGACGCTCAGCCCAATCCTAAAGTAATTGCAGTGGGCACTGAACCTCAATGGTTGCCATAATCACCACCCCATCTAGCGACAGGGGTATGATAAGAAAGTTGATATTTATTAACGATCCTCAATAATGGCTGCATTTGCACCAGACTTACCTCGGCTCAAAGTGACCCTCAAGTAACGCTCCTTTTTGGTCAAGAACCAAGCTGGGAGCTATTTGCCATTTTGGTGGTTTACTTTGTCCAGGGCATTTTAGGCTTAGCGCGTCTTGCCACCAGCTTTTTCTTAAAGGATGAGCTGGGGCTTTCCCCCGCTGAGGTTGCCGCCATGATGGGTGTGGTGTCTCTACCGTGGGTGATTAAGCCTGTCTTTGGCTTTTTGTCTGACAGCCTGCCGATTTTTGGCTATCGTCGTCGCTCCTACCTTCTCATCTCCAGCATTCTGGGCTGTGGTGCCTGGGCCGCAATGGGGACGGTGGTGCATTCTGCGCTTGCCGCAACCGTTACCATTACGCTGTGTTCCTTGGCGATCGCCGTAAGTGACGTGATCGTCGATTCCATTGTGGTGGAGCGGATCCGAGACGAGTCTCAAGCCGACACAGGCTCGCTTCAGGCACTGTGCTGGGCAACGACAGCGCTGGGGGGATTGGTAACGGCGTATCTCAGCGGCTTTTTGCTAGAGCATCTGAGTATCCGCAATATCTTTTTAATTACGGCGAGCTTTCCGCTGCTGGTATTGATTACGGCAACCCTGATTCAGGATGCCAAGATTGCCATGCCTCAAGACTTTGGAGCAGCAAAGGCACAGCTCCAGAAAATTAGAGTGGCAATTAGCCAAAAAACCATCTGGCTGCCCGTTTTGTTTGTGTTTTTATGGCAGGCAACGCCTAGCTCAGATTCTGCCTTTTTCTTCTTTACCACCAACGATCTCGGGTTTGGCCCAGAGTTTTTAGGGCGCGTGCGGCTAGTGACAAGTATTGCCTCGCTCCTGGGCGTTTGGACGTTTCAGCGATTTCTCAAGGCGGTGCCCCTACGTCAGATTTTTCTATGGAGTACCGTAATTTCTGTCGTGCTGGGTCTAACGAGCCTAATTTTAGTGACCCACGCCAACCGCGCGCTAGGCATTGCCGACCAGTGGTTCAGCTTGGGCGATAGCTTGATTTTGACGGTGATGGGGCAAATTGCGTTTATGCCCGTCTTAATTTTGGCAGCGCAGCTTTGTCCTCCAGGGGTTGAGGCGACCATGTTTGCCATTTTGATGTCTATCTGCAACCTCGCCGGAATTTTATCCCATGAGTCTGGTGCGCTGTTGACGCACTGGCTAGGCGTAACGGACACCCATTTTGAAAACCTTTGGCAGTTGGTGCTGATTACAAATCTGGCAACGCTTTTGCCTTTACCGATGCTGCACTGGGTTCCTAACGGCAGTTCTGATGCGGATCAGTCCGTAGCTGTTCATGACTTCAGCGTTTCTTCTGAAGTGCTGCTGGCGGAAGCAGAATTAGAAGCCCACATTCGCCTTGTCTCAGATACAGCACCCTAAATTCATCAATCCTCTTTGAGCGTTAACCCCATGACTTCTATTGATACTCGTCCAACGGCTGCCGCTGCTTCCTATCGCGTGACGGACTGGCAGCGGGGCTATGAATCTCTTAATACAGAGCACAGCTACGCTATCGAAAATATTGAAGGGGAAATCCCTGCTGATTTAGAGGGGACGCTGTTTCGCAATGGCCCAGGCAAACTCGACATTAACGGCACGCCACTCCAGCATCCCTTTGATGGGGATGGCATGGTCTGCGCCATTACGTTTAAGAATGGCAAGGCCACCTTCCGCAATCGCTACGTCCGCACCGAGGGCTTTTTAGCCGAATCAGCGGCGGGCAAGATTTTGTATCGTGGGGTGTTTGGTACCCAGAAACCCGGTGGCTGGCTGGCAAATCTGTTTGACCTGAAGGTGAAGAACATTGCAAATACCAATGTGGTGTATTGGGGCGATCGCCTTCTTGCCCTCTGGGAAGCCGGACTGCCCCATGCCCTAGACCCCGCCACCCTAGAAACCCTCGGCACCAGCACCGTCGGCGATATCCTTAAGCCCAGCGATTCCTGGTCTGCTCACCCTCGCATCGATCCAGGGGTCGCCGGACAAGACCCCGTTCTGGTCAATTTCTCTCTCAAAACGGGGCTATCGACCGAGGTGACGGTGCATGAGCTAAACCTTAAGGGCAATCTAATCCAGCAAAAAACCTTCAACATTCCTGGTTTTGCCTTTATTCATGATTTTGTCATTACCCCCCACTACTACATCTTTTTCCAAAACCCTGTCACCCTCAATCCTTTCCCGTTTGTGTTTGGGTTTCGCGGTGCAGGCCAGTGCATAGACTTCAAAGCCGACCAGCCCACGCGGGTTTGGGTGATGCCCCGTGGCGAAGGGAAGGTGCAAACCTTTGAGACCGCCTCCTGCTTTGTCTTCCACCACGCCAATGCCTACGAAGACGGCGACACCCTCTTCATTGACTCCATTTGCTACGAGAATTTTCCGACTGTTGACCCCGACCAAAACTTTCGAGACGTTGATTTCACGACGCTTCCCGAAGGTCAATTCTGGCGCTTTCGGATCAACCTCAGTGCTAAAACCGTTGAGCGTGAGGTCATTACGACCCGCTGCTGCGAGTTCCCTACCCTCAACCCGAAAAACGCAGGCCGTCCTTACCAATTTGTAACCATAGGCACCACCCACGAACCTATGGGCAACGCCCCGCTTCAGTCCATTATGAAGTTAGACCTTAACTCACGCGCTCAAACGATTTGGAGTGCTGCACCCAACGGCTTTATGAGCGAGCCGCTGTTTGTGGCAAAACCCCAGGGCACGGCTGAAGATGCGGGTTGGATCCTTGCCTTGCTCTACGATTCTGCCCATCACCGTACCGATGTTGCCATCTTAGATAATCAGGCTCTTGAAAAAGGCCCCATCGCCCGCTTACATTTGACCCATCATGTCCCCTATGGTTTACATGGGTGCTTTGTGCCCCAAATTTTTGAAGCGAATGTCTAAAAAATTAGGCTAGTAATAAAGATGGCGACGGTTAAGCTTTTGTTTGTGTGTTTGGGTAATATCTGTCGATCACCCTCCGCCGAAGGCATCATGAACCACTTGATTCAGCAGGCAGGCTTAGAAGGGCAGATTATCTGTGATTCCGCAGGCACCAGCGGCTACCACATCAACGAACCCCCTGACCCCCGCATGACGGCAGCAGCTTATCGCCAGGGTATTGCCCTCACAGGCCACAGCCGTAAAGTAGAGCCAGCGGACTTTGAGCAGTTTGATCTCATTCTGGCAATGGATGACGAGAACTACCGCACGCTTTTAGCGCGTGAGCGGACTGGAAGCGATCGCAGCAAAGTTCGTCTCATGTGCGACTTTTGTCGGCGATCGCCAGAAACCGAAGTCCCCGATCCCTACTACGGTGGCACGGATGGCTTTGATCACGTGATCGATCTGCTGCTGGATGCCTGTAGTGGTTTGTTAGAGAATGTCACGAAAGAATTTTTGAGCAGCAGCGGCACAATGTAGGCGATCGCCACGTCCATAACTCCGTAAACGCCTGCTTCGGCTCATCATGCGCTTTGACACAAGGGTCGAAAGGAATGATCCAAAATGATGATCCCTAACAATGGCCTGCTCAAAATAGCAGCGGCAGCTTTTGCGGTTCTAGAAATAACCTGCGCCATCTTGCCAAGTTTTGCCACTCGGTATCGCCCGCCTCAAAACATACAGCGCCCTCAAGGTCGTCAAGGGGGCGCAACTCGCTCTAGCTGCATGACAGAGCAGTTTGCCTTTGAGCCAATCTTGCCTACGTCTAACTACGGACAGACAATCGCAGCGTATCCGACGATTTACTGGTATCTTAACAATCACAGATTTGCATGGGCGCGGATTGACTTGTACCCTAGTCAAAATTCAGCCCCTGAAGCGATACCCTTGTACAGCAAAACACTGCAATTAGCAGCAGACAATCCTCTTGACAGCTTTACCTTTCCCGACAATGGAGAACTTACAGCACTGGAGGTAGGCCAAGAATATCTTTGGCGGGTGACGCTGCTTTGCTCTAAAACATCAGACCCCGACGACGACAGCGCAGATGGATCGCAACTGAGCATTCAAGGCGTCATAACGCGCACGGCATATCCTGCGTCCTTACAAAACAAAATTGATCGAGCAAATCTTTATGATGCCTATGCAGAGGAAGGATTTTGGTACGATGCCATCCATGACTTAGCGGTTCGGCGACAAGAACAGCCTCAAGATTTACAGCTCAGTCGTGACTGGTGCGATCTTGTAAAAGAAACTCGGCTTAGCCTCCAGTCTTGTCCCTAAATTTAGCGCTCCAGCTTAGTTCCAATTGCCAACAACGGTATAGGCCGCCCAGAAGTACGGGTGCGTAAGGTTGACGCTGTTTTGCGTACTTCCTCTGGGCAGTGCAACCTCAGATCCGTCGGTCAACTTTAGCTGACCATTGGCAACGCTAACCTGGCCTCTCAATAAGCTAAGCTGGGCATCTCGCAGTGCCGCCGCCCGAATAGGCGCTGTCTTAAGATTGCGATAAAATTCGCTCATCAAACCCAGCGTGCCTTCGTCACTAATAGACCATAGGCTGCCAATGGCAGTTTTGACCCCAGTTTGAACCGCAAGCCCCGTAAAGCCTAGCTCGGCCTGGTCGCTGCCCAGTGCCGTTTGACAGGCACTCAGCACTAACATCTCCAGGGTTGGGTTTGAATTCCATTTTTGACTCAGCGCAATGGTTCGCAGCTTTGAGAGCGTCAGTCTTCCATCCCAAAACTGAATGAAAGATTCGTTAAGGTTGCCTGGATTAAACTCTGCATGGGTTGCGAGATGAACAATCCCAAACTGCTCTCGCTGAGCCAAAGACTGAAACTGCGCTAGTGTAACCTGCTGGTCAAGATACCCACTGCCCTGCCAAATTTTTTCAGTTAAGGTTGGCACTTCCACCGAAACAGCAGGCAGCGCGGGCAGCCCTCCGGCGGACTGGGAAATGCCCATGCCCAGCATTTTGCTGCTCTTGATATCTTGAAAGCGCGTATCGGTCAGGCTAAAGCTCGGAATCAGCGCTAGGTTATATTTCTCAACCAAAAATTGCTTACCGTCGTAGAGCGCAGCAATCGGCATTGCCCTAAACCCTTTGTCTAGGCTAAAGACTAAGGTATCAATGCGTCTCGCCTCTAGGGTCGACTGGAGTGGGGCAATAATCCAGGCGTAAAGCTGCTGGGCAGAGGCTTGATAGCTGGTGGAATTTGTTTTTTGAGGATCGCTAATTTGGCTGCGAAAGGTTTTGATTGTGCGTTTTAGCGTCGCAGACGTTGCGCTAGGCACCTCATAGGAAATCAGCTTTGGGGGTACAGGGCTGTTGGGCTGAACGGCTTGTGCCAAAATTCTCCAAGGCTGCATTGAGGCAAGTCGCAAATCTAATCCAGGAAGCCAGGAACGAGAGGGAAACGGTGCCGTGGTCTCTCCTGGTAAAACCAAAACAAGCTTTAAGCCTTTGCCTGTCGACAAAACGTAAACCAGAGCCGGATTCGTCCCCGTTTTTTTGGCAAGCTGCTGAAGGGTATGAGAAATTTGGTCGGCGTTGGTCAGTTCGCCGTAGAAGTTTAGCCCGAGATAGGTGGCGTAGGGCTGGGATTGATAGGTTTCTAGCTGCTCAATAATTTGAGCTGGATCACCCGTCAGGGTAGGCGTTTTTACTGAGGTACCCGCGTTGCCGGGATTACTCGGAACAATCTCGCTAGGATTGGGACTGGTCGTATCTTCTAATCCGGGCAGTGTATGGGATGGCGGAATTTCTGTACCAGGCGGAGGCTCTGTGATTGGTGGAGGACTTTCACTGCTTTGGGCAATCACTTGAGCGATCGCCCCTTTGGTCAGTCCACCAAGCCCCATCGTGAGCATAAGCCCTAGGGAAATAGACTGGACAATCTGTTGTCTGAAATGCTTATCCATGAGATCTATGGCTTATCCAGTCACTAAAAAATCGCATTAAAATGAGAACCCATAGCCCACACCAATGGTAAAACGTGGGCCGTCTCCGGCTGTTCCTGTTACATCAGTCACAGCGGGGGTAAACACTAGGGGAATCTTGGGAAAAGGCAAGATAGAAACGCCCAAGGTCAAATCTTGTCCAGACCATTCTGTAATGAAGTTTACCTGCTCAACTACGCGAACGGCCACGCTCCCAAAAACTCCAACGCTATCGCGACGATTGACAATATCACCCTGAGAACGATAGCGACCCGTCCCAGCGCCTGCTGAAACATATAGTTGGCTAAAGGGTGCGCGAGGATCTTCTCTGAGTTGAAACGCTTTGCTCACTACTCCGTAGGGGCTAATTGCGCCATCAACCCTGCCCCACGTAATGGCATTGTCAATACCAACGGCGATCGCAAACTGAGCAGGTAGCCGACGATGAACCTTAAATCCAATAGTGCCGCGCTTGAAGGTCGTGATATCGGCAATGCCAACGCTCACATCTAGCCCAACCGCCTTACGAGGATCTCCCAGTCCGAACCCTCCCCCCAAAAACGCATCGGATTCAGATCTAAAGCGCACCTTAGATTGAAAGCTGCCTCCTACAGAAAACTGCCCCAAGGATTTACCGTAGGCAGAAGGAGTGAGATAGCTAATGCCCGGACTATACCGCCTAGAAGACTGAAGCAGGTTTTTTTTGACTTGAAAGGGAAGCTCATCAGAGGACGTAGGCTCTGTTCTTAAGCTCGGGGGCTGCCCAACGGCGTCCGGTATTGGGTCTGGCAACTGAGCAAACGAATCAGAAACAGACGCTGCTGAATGCACTTCTTCTTCAGAGTGCAAATCAGAGGATGAAAACATTAAGTCGGTAGCCGAAGTATCCCACGACTCAGATGCTGACACCTGATGACTTCCTTCACTCAGAGTAGAAATGGCAGACGTATGGGTCAACACGGACTGAGACGATAAGCCTATAGTCTGCGCGGCAGCGTTTAGGCTAGGGTTCCCTAAAAGTGCAGCTGCTGCTAAGGGCAAGGCTTTAGTAAGAAATGTATTTTTATGATTAAGTTTTACAGACTTTTTGAAAATATCTGCATACAAGACTTTCGTTAACATGGGTATACAAAACGCTTGTTAAATTTTGAAGTATTACTTTATGATTTTCTGAACACAGCTTACCAGAAAATGCCTAAATAGCGCTGAAAACCGCTAAGCACCAGCCAAATTTGATTAAAAATATTGAACCTCTCCCCAGAACCTCTATACATCTCAGTCAAAGGAGTGGGTTATTTAATTCATAATCTTAAGCAGAAGCCAGAGCATATTCAATGCGTTATTGACAGTTTATAATCGTGATATAAATTCTACTTTATAACGCTTTAACTGCCATGATAATACCTCAGCTCAAAGCCGTTCTGAGAATGGTGATTATGAGTTCTTTGCTAACCATTTCTTTAGGTCGCGTTAGTTTTGCGGAAGAGAAACCAACGACGCGTTTTTCCTGTGGGCAGAGCCAAATTTCAGGAACAGCTCAAAAGGTTCCGACAACGTTTGCTCGTACAAAACGAGGAAACATCCCTGTCATTCGATGGCAATCAACTCACTTTAGTAAGTCTAGTTCCTACACGCCGCTTAAGCGTTGTGAAGAAGTATCACGTCGATTCCAAAAATACTACAGTGAAGGCGCCCTTGCTTACCTCACGGCTGGTCAAATGAATGCTCAAAACGTCATCTGCGTTAGCGACGAATATGGCGGTGCTTGCCAGGGTCTACTGTTAACCCTTGAGCCAAAGGATAATCCGCAAGAGGTTTTGAAGGACTTATTAAATGCGCGTAATCGTGCGGGTGGCCCATTGACGCGGAGTAGCAGCTCACTTTATGTAGACATGACCAATTTTCTAGAGACAGCGCCCGTAGAAGAGGACATTTCTGTGAGGCCCTCTTCTACGGTCTTAACACCTCAGCCTAAGACAATCTCTCCTAACCCTAGCTTCACCCAATAGTCAACTCCTGCTGGTTCAGACGCTTTCAATCTAGAGATTTTGTCTTAATAAACTTAGTGTAGAAAATCACCTCTGAATTCGCGATTAAAACATAAAAATTTGACCAGAACAGCAGCACGAAAAAGCATATAAGTCACTGAAAGCTAGATCCCCGTTCAAATTCAATCTCCTTCTTCATTTTGAGACGGCATCAGCGTCACCTGCACGCGCTGTCCATCTTCTAAAACTGTTAGCACCACATCGCCTATCTCCAGGCGATCGCCCGGTTCTGGCACCTGCTCTAGCTCTTCCATAAATAGCCCTGCAATGGTAGCCGCATCCTCTCGCGGTAGACGCACATGCATCTCATTATTGACCACCGAAAGACTGGCACGGATCTTAAAAATGCCGCTAAATTCATCCACTCGATGAAACTCGCGCTCCTCTTCGGCATCATACTCATCGCGGATTTCACCCACAATTTCTTCGAGCACATCCTCTAGAGTCACAAGCCCTGCCGTCCCGCCAAACTCATCGGTCACAATCACCAAATGCAGACGGCTTTGCTGCATTTCTCGCAGCAGGTCAGCCACAGGCTTCGATTCTGGCACAAACCGCACCGGACGCATCAGCTCTCGAATTGTGACGGGCGTTTTATCTTCAGAGGACTGGGCACGAATCAGGTCTTTGGCGTGCAGTACGCCCACAATATGGTCTAAGTCCTCTTCGCAGACTGGCAGACGCGTATGAGCCGTTTCCGCTGCCATTCGATAGGCTTCTTCGATGGTGGCGGAGGTTTTGATGTACTGCAAATTCACGCGGGGCACCATAATGGCGCGCACCGTGAGGTTGCTTAGCTCCACTGCGCCATAGATAATGCGCTGTTCCTGCATACCAACCGTGCCACCTAGCCGCGCCGCGTTTACCAGAGCCTTAATCTCTTCAACGTTGATAGCAGCATCTTCTTCCCCTGGGGGGCTGCCCAAGAGCTTTAAGACTAAAGTCGTCACAAAGCTCAAAAACTTAACCGCCGGAGACGTGAGCCGCTGGAGCCAAGAAATTGGCTCTACCGTCACAAGGGCGATCGCCTCGGCATGTTTGAGTGCTAGCCGCTTAGGCACCAGCTCCCCAAAGATGAGGCTCACAAAAGCAATGCCAATCGTCACCAAAATAAGGCTGGTAGAGCTGGCGGCTTCGCCCATAAATGGCTCTAGTAAACCTATCAAGGGGGTTGCAAGCTGAGAAGCCGCAGTGGCAGAGGTAAAAAAGCTAGAAAGGGTAATGCCCACCTGAATGGTGGCTAAAAACTGAGTGCTGTCACGGGTGATTCTTTCAACCAGGCGGGCGCGGCGATCGCCTTGCTCTGCCAAAGTCCGCAGTCGGGTTTCGTTTGCCGTTACCACCGAGATTTCGGCTGCGGCAAAAAAGGCATTCACCAGCAGTAGAAAAACAATGATTAAAAGCTGAAGCGTAATGTTCATGAATAGCCAAGGAAAGGATCAAATCCCACGCTCAAAACATTTAGTGCGTTGGGCTAGAGATAACGGATCTACTTTGTGGTGATTGTCTCACAGCACCGCCTTATCCCCAAAGTCTGAAGCAGCCTCAACGGGGCGCGATTGCATCCATGCATCGCCCTTGACCTGAGTATGTAACTGCCAAGACGCATCAGTAGCAGGAAAATCAATGCGATAGTGCCCTCCTCGGCTTTCAGTCCGAAATAAAGCGCTTTTTAAGATTAAATCAGCATTATCGAGTAAATTTTGGGTTTCAGCCCAGCGCCGAATTCGTTTGCGAGATACAGGGTCTGGTAGCGGCAAAGAAACGCCAGGACGCAAATTTGTGAGAAGTTGAGTGAGCTTTAGTCCGTGAAGCTGCTGTCGCCAGTGGCTGACCTGGGCGATCGCCGCCTCTAACCGAGAAGCTTCTCGGCAAATTCCCGCATGGCTCCACATCAACGCCGGAATCGCCTGATGGATTTGGTCAATCATTTCTGCATCGGCACACCAATCTATTTGAACCCATTCTTGTCTCTCTACGAGAGAGACAGGATCTGCTGCATCTGCCCCATCGAGAAGTGGCAGCGGTTCTAGCGCCCCCCCAAACTGCGCTCCAAAAACCAAACATTCTAGAAGCGAGTTGCTGGCGAGCCGATTAGCACCATGCACCCCTGTACTCGCCACCTCACCAACGGCATACAGTCCAGGAATCGTAGTCTGACCATCCAGCCTCGTCACAATGCCGCCCATCCAATAATGGGCAGCAGGCGCAACCGGAATCGGCTGCGAAAACACATCAATGCCCCACTTTTTACAAACCTGAATAATTTTAGGGAAGCGGCGCTGTACCTGCTCGGGTTCAATTGACCGCAGATCCAGCCAAACATTTTCTGGCACGGCACCTTCTAAGGTTTTGCCCATTTTTTGCAGGTGCATAAAAATAGATCGACTCACCACATCCCGTGGTGCCAGTTCTCCCAGAGGATGGTAGTCAAACATAAAGCGGTGCTGATTGGCATCGATCAGGTGAGCGCCTTCGCCTCGCACCGCTTCAGAAATCAAAAATCGAGGTGCGCCCTCCACCGTTAGCGCCGTGGGGTGAAACTGGAAAAACTCTAGATCACGGAGGACTGCGCCAGAACGCCAGGCGATCGCCGCCCCATCTCCCGTACTTAATGCCGGATTTGTCGTCTGTGCATAGACCTGACCGCCCCCCCCCGTCGCTAGAATAACCCTCGGTGCCCTCAGCCAAATCACACCCTCTACCGTCATCACGCAAATACCCTGACAGATCTGAGTTTCCGGATCTGTCCAAAGGCTCAACGTAAACGCACCAGAAAAAATCTTGATATTCGCGCGCCGAAAGACTTGATGAGTAAGCGTCTGAATCAGGGCTTTCCCAGTTGTATCGGCCGAGTGCAGCACCCGTGGTCGAGAGTGCGCCGCCTCTAACGTAAAAGCCAGACCGTCTGCGCTGCGATCAAAAGCAATGCCCATCTCGAGCAAAACCTTCACCTGAGCTGGAGCCTGCTCTACCAAAAACTGAACCGCCGCAGGCTCACATAGCCCCGCACCCGCTACCAGCGTATCTTGAGCATGAAGCTCAGGGGAATCATTAGAGTCTATTGCCGCCGCAATACCCCCCTGCGCCCAGCCACTCGCGGACAACGATAATGCTTCTTTACTGACTAAACCAACGCTCAAACTTTGATGGATCGACAGTGCAGCATACAGCCCAGCCGCACCTCCACCCACAATGAGCACATCAAAACAACTCGCTTTAGGATCAGGTAGAGAGGGTTGCAAAGTCCCGTCAAACTCCGATGGGTTGGAAAGTATCTTAGCGCAGTCCAACCTTATTTAAAAAAGAGAACACATAAATTGAATGGCAGCCGCGCTGTGCACGGCTGCCATTCAATTTGACCTCTAGCTAGACCCAGAAGCTATCTGTAAACACCGTTGTTGTAGCGGTCATCACCGCTCACCAGCGCCGTTTCAACAGAGGTGACGGTAAAGTGATCGAAGTTTGCTTCTAGAGTCGTTTTTGGACGATCTGACAGCCCTTCAATGTCTAAAACATCTTCTACTGAATCGTACGGTGCATTTTTAATCACAAGACGCGCTAGGGTCGGGTATAGCCCCTGATACTGGGCAAAGGCGGTAATATTGGCATTATTCAAGTCTATTTTTTGACCATATTCACTGCCTAGTTTAGAATCTGCCGCATTACTAACCGCTTCTACAGCAAACGTCATCGAATGCGGCACAACCTTGAGAATTGCTGCGTTAACAGGGCCAAACCAGCTCAGAATGCCCAGAAAACCCACCAGCACAACACTTAAAAAACCACTACGTTGAACAAAGGACTTCATATCCTAAACTCCCTCCCTGTCTTAACAACAAGATCTTAGAATGATAAACACAGCTCTTACTAGAGCGTATCACCGTAGCGTCTCTCTACTACTACACTTGCGCTGTTAAACTTTACTATGCCACTATGACCGTTTTGCAAAGCTAAACCTGAAAGATAAGGGCAATTCAGCAATCAACGAACAGTAGAAATATCCTTAAGACTTTTCAAGCTTAGGCAGTCCACAGCGGATTCAAGCTATTTTCACTAAAAGTTTTCTAAACAATTATTGATTTTTAACCTTTTTATAAATTTTTCTTAACCCATTGCCGTGCATCCGTCCGCTAGCTTAAAACTAAAGAGCTTTTAAAATTGGCAATTCCTTTATTTCAGCAGTCGCCTGGGAGTATATGTCCAAAATTCTAGATTTAGTGGCAGAAGGAGGACCAGTTATGGTTCCTCTCCTTAGCTTATCGGTAGCAACCTTGACTTTTGCTCTGGAGAGAGCCTGGTTTTGGATACGCTTGCTGAGTCATGAAAAACAACTTGTCCATGATGTTTTGCAGGCTGCTCATAAAGATTTGGACGAAGCTGCAACCATTGCGGGATACGCTAAAGCTTCACCCATTGGGCGGTTCTTACTGGCTCCACTGCGACTAAATCAGCCAACGCCAGAAACCTTTCACTTGGCGTTAGAGGCATCCGCAGATAAAGAATTTGTGAGGATGCGAAAGGGCGACAAACTTTTTGAGACCGTCGTTGCGCTTTCGCCATTGCTAGGTTTACTAGGAACTGTGACAGGTCTTATTACAACCTTTGGTAGCCTCCAAATTGGAGCTGGGGGAGGTGCATCCTCAGAGTCTGCCTCCAAAGCCGCGGCTGGGATTGGCGAAGCCTTGATTGCCACAGCCACGGGGATGATTGTCGCGATCCTTGCGCTGTTGTTTTTGAGAATTTTTATTTCGCTTCAGGCTCAGCAAGTCGACTACTTTACAGAAGTTGGCAACGAGCTAGAACTCATCTATCGTCAAGTTTGGTGCGAACTTAAATCGTTTAATGGCGGACCATCTTCTGCTGTAATTCACCCATCTTCTGCACATAGACCAGAGAAACCTTCCTTAGTAGACATTCATTAGTTAGAGTGGAAACCCGATTATTTATTCACTACTGAGGTTTACCGTGGGCTATAGCCGTCAAAATCATCAAGCGCCAATGACAGAGGTCAATCTCATTCCAATGATGGATGTATTGATGGTGGTTCTAACATTTTTCATCATTATCTCCATGACCCTCTCAACAGGGCAAAACGTGATTGGGGTCAATTTGCCCAGAACGGATAGTGGTGCAAAACCATCAGCCCAAGATGATAAAGCGCCGGAACCTTTAATGGTGGGGATGAATATGCAGGGGCAAATCATGATTAAGAATAAGCCCGTAGAACCTGCTCAATTAGATACTGAGCTTCAGGAGTATTTTCAGAAGTCCCCTGAGGGTGTTGTCGTATTGCAGGCAGACAAAACCTTAACCTATGACAAACTAGCAAAGATCTTGGGGCAGATCCGCGCCATTGGGGGCGATCGCGTAGCCCTAGCCGTAGACGCTCAGTAAGCGTCTTTATGGAGCCTCGCGCTGAGAAGCTAAACTACATGACCGAAGCCACTGCCGATCTGCATCGGTGTTACCCAGCCAGTGATGAACAACGTCACCCCACTTCGCTTTGAGCTGAAGCCTCTCCCAGGTTTCACCAGAAGCAATTGAAAGGCGGGTGTAAAGCTCAGGCGAAGACAGTAAATTTTCAATATTTTGAGAGAAGGCGATCGCATTTCCTGCCGGAAAAATCAACGCATTTACTTCATGAATTAAGGTATCTAAAAACATCGGATGGTCTGAGACCACCAGCGGTGTACGAGAGCAAAGTGCCTCATATATAGTCATCGGAAACCCTTCTGGATATTCATGACGGCTTGGAACTAAAACCAAGTCTGAATCCCTCATCAAAGAAATTATCTCACCATTGGGAACTGAGCCTAGAAAGCTTACGCGATTTGATATATTCAGATCGTGACTTTTTCTAACAAATAGTTCTACATCCCCTACCCCTGCTGCTTTGAGATGGACGGGAAATCCTCTATGCGTCAACATCGAAATTGCCGTCAATATATCTTCAAAACCCTTATTAAATTGAATCCCTCCTACATAAACTAACGTCCAAAGATTTGGACTAAGTAGCAAATTCTTAACAGGAAAAAAGCGAGGTGAAACAGGGTGAGGCCAGTCCCAAGGAATAATTTTTCTAGCATCAACTCCTATTTTTTCTAAGGACTTAGACGCTGTTATGCCATGATTCCCCACCCAGTCAACCTGTTTATGATTCAAAAGTTGGCTCAGCTGGTAGTTTTGAAACATCATTTTGAGTTGAGGCAGGCCAAAAGAATCTGCCAGCGTTAGCAATATCTTAAGCTTGTGCCGAATAGACCAACGGATTACTCCTCTGAGGGGTGCCCGAATTACAACATGGGTAGGCTGATATTTTTCAATTAACTGAATAAGGCGAGGGGTATGAATTTTATCCTTAAAGCCAGCACCGATTGATCGAACGCCATTCTCAAGCACTTCATCATAATATTCTTCAGTCATGCAGCAAAGTGTTGCAACCTCATCTACTACTTTGCCAGCCTCAGCCACGACATTGACAGAATATTTTTGCGCATAATAGGTTTCGTTTCCACCTTCAGAAAAACACTTTACGGCTTCACGGTAATCGCCAGCAAACTGTATAAATAGTAAACGCTTTTTCATATGAATTTTTAAGAGTTTAGCGAAGCAGCATCTACAGCCCACATAAACAAATCACTTATTTGCGGGTATTTTAGTTTTCGAGAAGACTTCAGCCCCAAACGATAGGCAATTAGCTTGAGCCATCCTTTCGGCAATGGCAATCCCCATACCGCTAACCGACACTGACGCGTAATTAACTCCAAGGTCAGAGGCTTATATTCTTGAGAAAACTTTGCCAAATCGGGCGGTAGCGTTTCGTTTAGTTCAACTTCTAGAAAGCGCAGCAGTCGTCCTAGAAAATCCCAACTCTCTGCATCTGGCATCAGCTGATTTAAGAGATTCCAATCGATGAGATGTCCCCATTTACGCAATAAAAACACAAAATCCATAATCCAAAAGAGCAGCGGTCCTGTTTCTGCCTTATGCCCCGTCATATGAACGGTCAGGTGCGTCAGCATAGCAGTTGGTTCTAATACGTGAATTTGTGGGAGTCTTGCGGTCAATGGAGTCAGCGTTTGTGTTAGCGACAGATGCTCTTTTGTTTCAAAGAGGCGCACACGATGATGCACATCAAACACAACGCGATTTTTGCCCATGAAATAGACGGCATCTGATGTGGTCATCTGATCTTGAAGCGTAAAGCCGAGCCGATTAAACACTTGGCTAACTATTTCTAATTCATGGGGAGCGATCGCCCAATCAATGTCACCCATCATACGAATGGCTCGGTTCGGGTAAAGCTGGTCGGCAAGCACAATCCCTTTCCATAGAACTGGCTGCACACCTGCCGCATAAGTCTCTTCCAAAACAGTCGCCAAGGTCTTAAAGAAAATCTCATTACGCCCTAAAGAAAAAAGGTACGCCTGCAATAGCTTTTTTAACCCAAACTTGGGAATACTGTCCGTTAGGTCATGAACCTGAACGCCATAATAAACCAACGGCATTAGGCGGTGTAATTCCAGGTCGGTCAGTACATCTTTCCAGTCCTGAATAGAAGCAACCTTTAACTGCTGACGTAAACAATCAGGCAGCATAACGTCTGGAGACGTCAACGAGAGTTGAAGTAACGTTCTAAGGAGCATAAATGTTTGTAATTGTGTTTGCCTATGAAGACAGGCTCTAACCCTTCACAGACAAACATTACAATACGTAATAGTGATCTGCTCACTTATTATGCCCACAACGTTACATGGTGATCGAAACGTCAAACCCCAAAGCGCTGCTCAAAGATCCAGAACGTCTCGAATATCGCCTCAAAGAAATTCCGCCTGAGCCGGGGGTCTATTTCATGCGGGATACCAGCGACAACATTTTATACATTGGAAAATCAAAAAAGCTGCGGTCTAGGGTGCGGTCATATTTCCGAAATTTGCAGGATCTTAGCCCTCGCATTGAGCTAATGGTGCGGCAGGTCGCTGAAATCGAGTTTATCGTCACCGATACAGAGGCCGAAGCCCTTGCCCTAGAAGCAAATCTCATCAAGCAGCACCAGCCCCACTTTAATGTGCTGCTCAAAGACGACAAAAAGTACCCCTATGTCTGCATTACGTGGTCTGAGGCATACCCGCGCATTTTTATTACCCGTAAACGACAGCTTGGTAAAAAAGCCGATCGCTATTACGGTCCCTACGTCGATACGTTTTTGCTGCGTCAAACCTTGGGCATCATCAAGCGCGTGTTTCCACTGCGGCAGCGCCCAAAGCCCCTGTTTAAAGATCGTCCCTGTCTTAACTTCGATATTGGTCGCTGTCCTGGAGTCTGTCAAAAGCTGATCTCAACCGAGGACTACCACAAAATTATGACCAAGGTGGCAATGGTGTTCCAGGGGCGGGCGGGGGAGCTGATTGAGATATTGACCGCCCAAATGGAGAAGGCCGCTGAGGATTTAAACTTTGAGGTTGCAGCGCGTCTGCGCGATCAGATTAACGGGCTAAAGACTCTGGGTGCTGACCAAAAGGTTTCATTGCCAGACGATACGGTGTCAAGAGATGCGATCGCCCTCTCTAGCGATGATGAGTATGCGTGTGTACAGCTCTTCCAAATTCGGGCAGGGCGACTGGTAGGGCGATTAGGGTTTGTGGCAGATGCCCAGTCTGGCTCTGTAGGGCAAATTTTGCAGCGCGTCTTAGAGAACCACTACGCCAGTGCTGAGCCAGTAGAGTTCCCTGCTGAAATTTTAGTGCAGGAAGATCTGCCTGAAACAGAGATTTTGGCAGAGTATTTAAGCGATCGCAAAGGTCGAAAGGTCACCATCGTGTGCCCCCAGCGCCAGACCAAAGCCGACCTGATTGAAATGGTAGAGCGCAACGCCCAGTACGAACTGGCTCGCGCTCAGAAAACCCGCGATCGCAACCTCAGCGCAATGGAAGACTTATCGGCCTTGCTGGATTTACCAGACGTGCCGCGCCGAATTGAAGGCTACGATATTTCCCACATTCAAGGTTCAGATGCGGTGGCATCGAGGGTCGTGTTTGTCGAAGGAATGCCCGCCAAGCAGCACTATCGCCGCTACAAAATCCGCAACCCCAACATTAAGACAGGCCACTCCGATGACTTTGCCAGCCTTGCCGAGGTGATTGGGCGACGCTTTAGAGACTATGGGCTGCACCCCGAGAAACCCCGCACAGGCGCTGAAGACTGGCCTGACGTGGTGATGATTGACGGCGGCAAAGGCCAGCTTTCAAGCGTAGTGAGCGTGCTAACCGAAATGGGGCTAATGGATGAGCTGACGGTGATTAGCCTTGCCAAACAGCGAGAAGAAGTGTTTTTACCAGGGGAATCTAACCCTTTAGAAACCGAAGCCGAACAGCCAGGAGTCCAGCTTTTACGACGGCTGCGAGACGAAGCCCATCGGTTTGCCGTCAGCTTTCACCGTCAGCAGCGGACTGAAAGAATGCGGCGATCGCGTTTGGATGAAATTCCAGGGCTTGGGCACCATCGGCAAAAGCAGCTCTTGAGCGTATTTCGCTCCATCGACTATATCCGCGAAGCCTTACCCGCACAGATTGCCGAGGTTCCCACTATTGGGCCACGCTTAGCCCAACAAATTTACGATTATTTTCACCCCTCGTAGGGACAGATGCACCGAACAAGTAGAAACCCAAACTTATCAAGAGATTCTTGACAGTTTGTTTAAAAATCTATTCCGAAATATTTTCAGGATATAGTTTATTTATTAAATCAGAAATATCATCTGAGCTGACATATAGTAAATCAATTATCTCTTTTGGCTTTATGTTTTTTGTGTCTACTTTTGAGTATATAGTCAACAAAGAAACCAAACCAGAATCAATTAAGTAATAAATTAATCGATATCCATAGCTTTTACCTAATTTTTTGTCACTATTTTTAACCCTTACTTTATAGACAGGTTTCCCTACTCCTGGAATTCTATCACGAAGAACTTGTCCATTCCTCAGATCTTCGATTACTGGGTTCAAATCTTGTTTTATGTTTGGCTGATCCTTTTTTAATCTTTTCAGACTTCTTAAAAAGTCAGCAGTATAAGAAACCTTAACTAAATACTCATCCTTACTCACATTCAACTTGTTCCCAAAGATCTTCTACAGGGTATGTCTTTCCCTCAATCGCATCAATCCAGCTTTGACGAAACCCCTTCAGAATATCATCTTTTTCCTTTAAACTCTCCAGCGCTAGTGCAAATCTATGATTAAATTCAAAAAAACGAGGTATGAATGTAATAAAATTTCTTCGAGTCAAAAAAGAAAGTTTTAATTCTAATATAAATATTTTTAATTTCATAGATGATTCACCACGCATAATAATGCCCTTATCACCTATACATTTTTGAAAAAGCTCGTCTTTTTCTTCTTGAGAGGAATCTTCCCAAAGCATTGCTGCTGAAAGCTCAGGGAACTTAAAGACACGGAAAACTTCTTTAGGCTCTCCCATACTTAATAACGATTGAGCTAAAGCTGATAAATCATCAAATCTACCAGCCATTAAACGTGACGAAAAGTCTTGAATATTAATTGCAATTATTTTTTTTGTATCGTTTCTCAATACAGCATCCATAACTGAGTCCTTTTTTTGTTATCTCTTAGTCTGCATAGTTTTTCTTAGCATGACCTTAGCAATCCTGGTAAGCATCTGAAACCTTGTTAGAGTTGAGATTTTCGTGCAGATTTTTAGCAGTCTATTATCCTTCTTAATTCCAAGTGCTTACACCTAGAGAAAACCTTTCAAAACGGTCAGAACACCATCATGATTGATTTTTTAGTATTGTCAACAAGAATGTTGGCTACTGTTGTCAACACTTCAATCATAATCGGGTTGTCAACATACGTCACATCACCCACAGAGAACAGCATATAATCCTTGCTAATTTTTTTAGGCAATGTCTACGTGCGCCAGGGCTGTTTCATTCTTATGGAGTCATTGATATGGTGGGGAGTTAGCCCCAATCATGTTAGGTCATCCGAATGTCTGAAATTGCTATTGTTGAAGCCTTTCGCGATCTGCCTGATATCCGTCGTGTTAAAGGGCGACGACACACTCAAGCGTTATGCTTAGCCCTATTCACCCTCGCCGTAGCCGCAGGCAATCGTGGATTCCTCGCCATTGGTGATTGGTTAAAGGCATATCATGCTCAGTTAGTTATTTTGTTTAACCCTCCCAAAGGCCGTTTGCCATCCTACAGCACAATTAGACGTACCCTGCTGAGGATAGAGTATGGCTTGTATGGAGGGTGTTTATCTCGGTTTTTCGAGATTAAGCCCTTGCCTAGAGAAACAATTGCGGCTGACGGAAAAGTGCTACGGGGATCCTACGAAGCCATCAGTGATGACCCAAGGGTAGACTCACATCCAGCAATCATGCTTGTCAGTGCTTATATTGTCGAACGAGGCCTGATTCTCGAACCGTATGAGGTTGACTCAAAAACGAACGAGATTACCGCACTTCCTGCATTTATTGAACAGTTGGCTCTCAAGGGAGTTGTGTTTGCTTTTGATGCAATCAGCACCCAAAAAAATAGCTCAGACAATCATAGATAGTGGCAATGATTATCTAGGAGCACTCAAGGGAAATCAATCTGGATTGCTTAAAGGAGTTAAGGCTAACTTCAAAGCTCAAGAGACCATAAAACAAATGAATAAAGGACATGGACGTATTGAAAAAAGGACAATCAGTATTAGTCATGACTTAGCTGGTATTCCGGCATTTCCAGGGTTGCACACCATAATTCGAGTCGTCTCCCAACGCCAAATCTATCGAGCCAATATCATTGAAAGCTCTATAGAAACTCGTTACTATGTTGCTTCCTTTGGGGAGCTGGTAAAAGCAATTGCTGAGCGAATTCGCGGATATTGGGGAGTCGAAAATAAGGTGCATCATGTTCGAGATGTGACACAAGGCGAAGATGCCTCGCGAATTCGAACCTCGCCTTTGATTCAATCTTGGGCAATTGCCCGTAATCTCGCGCTGAATTTGTATCGGGAAAGCGGTTCTGAAAACATGGCTCAAGCTCAACGCTTAGCTAGTTTTACCTTAGACAAATTAAAATCCTTGTTTAAGATGATATAACCCTATGTTCAAATGCACAGGGAATGATGCACAGTAAGTCTTTCAAGTGAATGAAACAGCCCTGCTACGTGCGCACAGACTCAATTCATTCAGGTGAAACCAACGATCGCCAAGCCTCTCGTATTTTCTCTAAATCAGGCGGTAGTTTCTTCATACTTATATCCGTATATTGAACCGTGGTCTGCCAGTTGCCGAGGGTAATGGTGAAATAATCCGCTGAGCCACTGGGAGCCGGATAGCGTAGCCCACCAAATTGACCAAAATGACGAGTTTCTAATAACTTCACAAATGTCTTAACTTCTGCCTTCGGGAGCGTGCGAATCAGTTCGCCTTCCGATGGCTTTGGCGCTTTAGAGAGCGGATGCTTCACTAAACGTCCATCTTTATACAGCCTGGTTTCTTGGGTAATGCCAGCAAAGCTATCCGTCTTAATTTCTCGAAACACCACAGATCGATCTACCTTGGGCGGCAGTTGACTCGCCGGAATCTGCTCAGCGGGAGGCACGATTAAGCGACTTAATCGACCACCTGCTGGATCTAACATGATTTTTTGTCCCGTTGCGCTGGTGCGATACACCCATTCCTGGCGCTCGTGCGTCACCATCACTTCCCAACCCCTAACCAGAGCGGCGGTACACAGTTGGTCTGGCGGTGCAAAGCCTAAACATCCATCTGACCAAGTTTTAGGCTTTGCCTGAAAAAGCGTTAGCTGCTCTAGCGGTAAACCAGACTGAGTAGCAGCGGCCTGCATCACCGCGCTGCCAATCGACTCAGGAAAAGCGGCATCCACTTGATTCGGCGCAGATGTTTCCAAGGTTGGGAACTGGGCGATCGCAGGTAGAGAAAGCGCCAACGTTTGGGACGCGGCGATCATCACACTTCCCCCCAACGCCATCAGCGGCATAGTAGACCAAACTCTCAACATTTTTCTTTATCGCTTGTGCATAAAAGCCGGAATGTTTCACTCAATGTTCTCAAAGACGCAGCTTTATGAGTTGAAGTTGCCTCTTTCTCGTGTTGCCCTACATTGAATTGTGACCCCACAGTACAGATGTTAATGTAGTGCAGACAGACTGGCAGCATAGAGATTTCTGACCTTTCGTGAAAGAAACCGATTGAGATTGACCACTCTAAAACCAAGGGATATAAACACGCTGGCTTTCATAGGCTTCAAAATTTGATGGATATTATTGAGTGTTATCGGCTCCTAGAACTCACCTCAGCCGCCAGTTTAGAAGATATTAAATCCTCCTATCGACGCTTAGCCCGTCGGCTTCACCCTGACGTAAACCCCAACAATACCAAAGCCCACGATCACTTCATTCGCATTACTGAAGCCTATAAAGTGTTAGGCAAAATTGCCGCCGCTCGTCCCGTGTCAACTTCAGTTAGACCCACGCCACAGCCCAGCCCAGTTCCAGACATTAAAATTTCAGTCAAAACAGCCGCCCCATCGGCTCAAGTACCTCAGACCCCAACTCATTCTCAACCCGAATCTGCTGCACCCCTTCCCCAAGAGTTATCCTTTGCCGACCAAAAGCTGAAGCTTGAAACCTACCGTCAGCTCGAAGATCTCATTAAGCGCAGGAGCTTACCAAGGGCGATCGCCATCATCGAGGCTCTGCAAGCGCGCCTCCCCAATGACCCCGAAATCCGTCAGTGGCAGGCAATTATCTACCAGCGCTGGGGTCGCCAACTCATCGAAGACCGAAAACTGACCCAGGCTCGTGCCTATCTCAAAAAGGCGCTCAAAACAGACCCACACAATAAATCCTTATGGACAGAAATCGAAGGTGACTTTCGACGAATTGAAGCGATTCGCCCTTAGAGGCTGTACACACAAGTACGAAAAAATCCCCTCCTGGGAGGGGTGCCCGAAGGGCGGGGTGGGTTGTCAGTTGAGCAAAACATTACGACTCTAAACACCCCAAAAACTGAGGCTTTGTTACGAAACGAAACGTTTAGCTTTTCAGGATGTACATCAAGCCCTGATAATTTTAGTGACGCTGCCGCTATCTGAGCCTAGACTCAATAACCTCGCTGTCTGTCAGGTTACGGCTTTTGTTTGGGCTGATGATATTGCCTAGCCCGCCATTACTTACCTTCATTAAAGATCCACGATTTTCATCGGCATAACACTGCACGGCTCAGGAGAACTTTTCATGATCGGCTCTATTAAAAAACTTTTTGCCTCCATTTTTGGAATTTTCGTCACAATCCTTAAGCTGCCCATCACCCTGATTACACTGCCGCTAAAGCTTCTGTCCTCCAAAAAAGATCCAGATGCAGCAGCAGCACCAGCCAAACAGAAGAAAAAGAGCGGAGCCTTCTTTCTCGAAGCAGAAGATGCCCAAGGTGTTTCAACGCCAGCGCCAGCGTCTGCACCTGCCGCTAAAGCTACAACGAAGGCGGCTAAAACAAAGCCAGCTCCTGCCGCTGCTGCTCCCGCCGCAACTGCCGCCGCGCTTAACCTCCCACAGTCTACAGTTACCGTTAGCAATACACCTGCACCAACCCCTGCTAGCAATTACACCGTCTTCGGGTCGCGCCGTCGTCCTGGAGCCAACATGAAGTCTTACCTAGACATGGCTAAAACCATTAAAAGCGCTTAATTTAATTTCAATTTCTCTCAAACAGTTAACCCGTCAGACATCATCTGACGGGTTAACTGTTTTAAATCACTTTTTGAGAAGTGTAGAAGACCAATCGGCCTACCTCACACGACCCACTAAAGCTCTGGGCAAGATGAGCCTAAATAGGTTTTAAGACAAGAGGAAAACACCTCATAGATCAGCGTCAGCGGCTTGCCATTATGCCAAAACAGGTAGTAGCGCCCCCAAAATGGACCAGGGCATCCAAAGGCAATTTCCAGCGCCTCCGAGTGCCCCAGAAAAGCCTCTCGGATATCTCGATACAGCTCCATCCGCAGGTTCGCTAAGCTCGACCATATCGGGATAGAACGATTGTGTAAATACTCATCCACATGGCTCGCCTCCCACCAAGATGTTGCATAGGCCAAACGCTGACCCGATGCCGTTTTTAGCCAAACCTGTCGCCTTAAGCGTGGGCCAGGCACAGCCTGAATCAAATCCGGTGCGTGGTCAGCGTGCATTCCAATTAAGGACATATCCACCACATCAACAGCAATAGATTCTCCTGTTAAAAGCTGAAGATGACGGGTAGTAGAACCATCGCCTAATACTAAAACCTGCCAGGGTGGCGTCAGCAAATGGCGAGGTACGCCATGAAGTAGCGTCTCCTGATCGCCAAACCAGCTCATCTCTAGACGCTGCCAGTCTCGTATACAAGACAAGCCATCCTGCGGAAAATCTGCTTCTATTTTCAAGGCATTCTTATTCAAGCAACTTTACAAAACTTAGAACTCTTATCTGCATCATAGTTAGGATCGCCAATCATCGCAAATCTGAGCCTGCCCCAAATCAGCAAAAAATGATTTACACAGGGAGTTGTGAGCATTTAAGAGTGCTTAGAAAGTCAAACATACAAATTTCTTATGTTTGACAAATCAAAACGTAAGACGTATACCCTACAAGCAATTCAGCCTTATTTCTGAGAAAAATAAATTTTTATATGAAGAAACGTAAACCTCATTTCAGCCTGTGGATAACTACCCGTTTTCTGTGGATAAACCTGTGGATAAACCTGTGGATAACTCGGCTTGCCTGTGGAATACTTTTTATCTTTCCACAGGCTGTGGATAACTCGGCAAAGTTATCCACAAGTTATCCACAGGGGGTAAGTGCCTTTAACGCTTGCTGAGCAAGGCTTTTAAAAAGTTATCCACAGTTTCCACAGCCCCTACTATAGCTACTAGTTTTAAATTTTAAAAAGAATAGGAATCGTTTAGAGCAAAAGTGATTTGTAGAAAATGCCCTTCTCGGAATTTGAAAAAAGGGTGGTAGGATGTTGGTCGCTACAAATTCGGTTCAGTTGCATTCCACCTTTGTCAAGCAGTCCATTTTTTAAAAGCAGATTTTAAGCAGCGGCAGTATGAAGTTAGTTTGTTCCCAGAGTGACTTGAGTTCCAAACTTTCTTTAATAAGCAGAATTGTTCCGACCAACCCGACTCATCCCGTTCTTGCAAATGTGCTGCTCATTGCAGAGCCAGACCGCCTCGGACTATCAGTTTTTGACTTAAGCATTGGGATGCAGGTGTGGATCCCTGCAACAGTTGAAGCGACCGGATCTTTGACACTGCCTGCGCGCTTGTTTAGTGAAATTGTGTCTCGGCTCCCCAACCAAGAGGTTCGCCTTGAGACGGAAGAACTTGCTGTTTCGCTGTCTTGCGGTTCAGGGCGCTACCAAATGCAGGGGCTTTCTGCCGATGAGTTTCCTGAGTTGCCCACGTTGGCCGAAATTGAGCCGCTGCTTCTAGATACAGCAGTTTTGACGGATGGGCTTCAGTCCACGCTGTTTGCATCTAGCACAGATGAAAGTAAGCAGGTTTTGACGGGGCTACATATTAGCTCCTCTGCTGAAGGGCTAGAAATGGCAACCACAGACGGACATCGACTGGCGATCGCCCAGTTCCCAGACTCGAGTAATGCAGACCATATCGACGTCACCGTCCCAGCACGGGCGCTCCGAGAGCTAGAGCGAATGCTAGGGCGCACCGTCGCAATGGTAGAAGTGCGCTCCGATAAAACCCAGATTGTGTTTGAGCTGAAGTCTGAGCAGGGCATTGAGCGCCTAAGCTGCCGTCTGCTAGATGGTCAGTACCCTGCCTATAACCAGCTTGTGCCTAGCACCTTCGAGCGGCAGATGGCGGTAGATCGGCAGGCTTTTTTAAGTGGTGTAGACCGCATTGCCGTACTGGCAGCGCGCAAAAACAACATTATTCGCCTGCGCCTTGATCAAGAGAAACAGAGTTTATTTTTGTCTGCTGAAGCGCCAGAATTTGGCAGTGGCGAAGAATCCATTCCGGCACAGATTTCTGGAAAGTCTATTGAAATTGCGTTTAACGTCAAGTATCTCAGTGATGGGCTGAAAGCCGTTCATAGCAGCGAAATTCAAATGCAGCTAAACGCCGAAACCATGCCCGCCATTTTGTCCCCAGTCTCTGGACAAAAAGTCACCTATCTCATCATGCCTATCCAGATTCGGAATTAAGGCGTGGACGGCATTTGGAGCAAAATAAAATAAAAGCTTGCGTTTGAGACTAATAACAGCATATAGTTAAAGACTGTGTTTAATATCTAGGAACACCATGCCCAAGTTAAAAACGCGACGCTCCGCCGCAAAGCGATTCAAGCGCAGTGGTAGCGGAAAGTTTATGCGTCGCAAGGCCGGTAAAAACCACATCTTAGAACATAAGACAACGTCTCAAAAAACTCGGCTGTCTCATATGGCTGTAGTAGATGAGCGAGATGCTGGTAACGTCAGTCTTATGATGCCCTACGCCTAATTTTTGAGCGCACTACCTTTGCGCATAGAGTAACAACACTGGAAACAAGGACGAAGACATGACACGGGTCAAACGCGGTAACGTCGCTCGCAAGCGCCGCAAAAAAATTCTTAAGTTAGCTAAAGGCTTCCGAGGGTCACACTCTCGTTTGTTCCGTACTGCTAACCAGCAGGTCATGAAGGCGCTGCGAAATGCCTATCGTGACCGTCGTAAGCGCAAGCGCGATTTCCGCCGCCTGTGGATTGCTCGGATTAATGCGGCCTCTCGTCTGCATGGAATGAGCTACAGCCAGCTTATTGGTAATCTCAAAAAAGCTGATGTTTTACTCAATCGTAAAATGTTGGCTCAGCTTGCGGTCTTAGATCCCGATGGATTTACCTCTGTTTTAGAGATTGCGGCTCAGGCAGCAAAAGCTTAGTTAATCCTTTGTTTTTGGGGTGCTTAGCGATTCAAAGCTTAAATATCTACACAAAGAAGGTGTGTAATGTCAATTTGCATTACACACCTTCTTTGTATGAATTGCCCAAGATTTGTGATTAGAGACCCAAAGCCCTAAGATAAAATCTAACAATCTGTCTTTAGATGGGTTTTAGTCTTGTTTATTCTTTAGATTTCTCTGATGTCCACGAATGAACCTTCGTCGGCTCCTGCTTCGGAGCCAAAAATAGAGGCTGAAGTGGGTGCTGCGCCCGAACCTAAAAAGACGATTTTTACGCCAATGCAGGAAGCTTGGGAGCGGTTCCCCTACAAACGCTCTCAGGGTTTATTTTGGCTTGTTGTGTTGGCCACCTCGACCCTGACTGGAGCGATCGCCTTTCAGTGGCTGACGGGTTTGCCGCCGACTCCAAGCTGCCGTAAGCTTTTCAAAGCAACGCTGTCAGATTCTGGACAGCTCTACTGTGCCGATCAGTCGGCCCGAAAAGGGGATGAAGCTTCCCTCTCCGCCGCACTGCAATTGGCTGGCTCTATTACAGAATCCGACCCCTTATTTGAGCAGTCTAGACAGCTCTCAGATCATTGGTCTGAGTCTATTTTGGTGTTAGCTCGTAAAAAAGTAGAAGCGGGAGATCTCAAAAAGGGAATTGCTTTAGCTCAAAAAGTGCCTAAAACCAGCGGCGTTCATGCAGATGCTCAGGCCATGATTCAAGATTGGCAGGGCAACTGGCAAAAAGGGGACGCAACGTTTAAGAAAGCGAAAACAGCCATTCAGGATCAAAATTGGGGCCTAGCAATGGAGCAAGTCCGCGATTTGATGCAGCTTGGCAGCAGCTTCTGGCAGGGGCAAGCAGACAAAATTGTCAAAGAAATGTCCGTTGAGCAAGAGGCGTTTTATAAAATTGCTTCAGCACAGGCCATTGCAGATTATGGAAGTCCCGATGATTTTGCTAAGGCAATTCAGGCCGCAAGCAAAATTGACCCAAAGCGTTTGGCGCGTAAGCGTGTGGGTGAAAAAATTGATGAATGGAGTGAAAAACTCGTTGCCATTGCTAAGTCTGCTCAAGCGAATGGCGACTATGCACAGATGGTAAATGCGGCACAGAAGGTGCCGCCGACCGCGAAAGTTGCCAATGTTGCTGCTTCTTACCTTCAGTTAGGTCGTGCAGGGACGGCAGCGAAGGATGAGACGCTGTGGTCTGCGATTCAGGCTCATGCTTTTGCTGCCCAAATTGATGCCAATACGCCTGTCTATGATTCGACTAAAGCGCAGCGTCAGAGGTGGGAAGGGCAAATTCAGGCGTGGGGGCAATTGACGATCGCCAAATGGTTTGCAGGGGTAGACCAGGTTTCAGGCTACAAACTGGCGACGGAGCAGGCTGCGATGGTTCGCTCGGGGCAGCCCCGTCGTGTAGAGGCTCAAACCTTAATTGCTTCTTGGACAAAGCAGGTTGGTTCGCTTCAAGATCGTCAGTTTATGGCTCGTGCTCAGCAGATGGCAGTGGACAACACCATTGCTAGCCTTCAGAGTGCGATAACAGAGGCGGGTAAGATCTTGTCAGGCCAACCACTACGAGATGCCGCTCAAACCTTGGTCGCTCAGTGGGGAAACGCGATTCAACGGATTGAAGATCAGCCCATCTTAGATCAGGCGATCGCCCTTGCCAAAAAAGGCGACCTCACGGCTGCGATTCAGACGGCTGACAAAATTGGGTCAAATCGATCGCTTTATCAAGATGCTCAAGCCCGTGTGGGTGAGTGGATTGCTCAGACTCAGGCCGCAGAAGATCGCCCTATTCTTAACGAAGCCGATGCGCTCGCCAGTGAAGGGCGACTATCAGAGGCGATCGCCCGTGCTTCTGATATTGGGTCTAACCGTGCAGTGTATGGAGAAGCGCAATCTAGAATTTCGGACTGGGCTGAGCGCCGCCGTCAGATTCGGGCTGAGAGTGAGCCAGCACCGCAGCCTTCTGAGTCGACTTCTCCCAGCAGCAGCAGTGATGCCCCAGCAGAAAGCGCCAGCGAACCACCGCCTGAGGTTAGGTCAGAGCCGCCCCCGCTGGGAAATGAACCCCCGTTACAGAATGGTGAGCCGCCACCCCTAGAGCCACTCCCTGACAATCGCTAGTCTTAAGTTTGTTTTGGTAGCTGCTATTGATGTGAGGGCGGTCTATGACAACGTGATAGGATGAGCAGTTGACTGAACCTAATGGTTCAATACCTACTCGCGCGTCTACGCCCGCTGAAAACATGCGCTTTTCTAAAATTCTGATTGCCAATCGCGGTGAAATTGCGCTCCGAATTCTCCGAACCTGTGAAGAACTGGGTATTGCGACAGTAGCCGTGCACTCTACGGTTGATCAATCTGCACTCCATGTACAGTTGGCTGACGAAGCCGTGTGTATTGGAGAAGCGCCCAGCGCAAAAAGCTATCTCAATATCCCCAATATTATTGCGGCGGCGCTGACGCGCAATGCGACGGCGATTCATCCTGGCTATGGGTTTTTGGCTGAAAATGCCAAGTTTGCCGAAATTTGTGCCGATCACCAAATCCAGTTTATTGGTCCCTCGCCCGATTCCATTCGTCGCATGGGGGATAAGTCTACGGCAAAGGAAACAATGCAGAAGGCGGGGGTGCCAACGGTGCCTGGTAGTGACGGCATTGTCGCAGATGAAGAGGTTGCAAAGGCGATCTCCGAGCACATTGGCTTTCCCCTGATGGTGAAGGCTACGGCTGGGGGCGGCGGTCGCGGGATGCGTCTGGTGCGAGAGCCGGAAGATTTGGTGAAGCTCTTTTTGGCTGCCCAAGGGGAAGCAGAAGCAGCCTTTGGCAATGGGGGCGTGTACCTCGAAAAATTTATTGAAAAACCCCGTCACATTGAGTTTCAGATTTTGGCAGACAGCCACGGCAACGTGGTGCATTTGGGTGAGCGCGACTGCTCGATTCAGCGCCGTCACCAAAAGCTGCTAGAAGAAGCGCCCAGTGCCGCCTTAACGCCTGAACTGCGTCAAAAAATGGGGGATGCAGCGGTCAAAGCTGCCCAGTCTATTGGCTATGTGGGCGCTGGAACCGTTGAGTTTTTGCTAGATATCTCTGGCAATTTCTACTTTATGGAGATGAATACCCGCATCCAGGTTGAGCATCCTGTGACGGAGATGATTACGGGGCTAGATTTAATTGCCGAGCAAATCAAAATTGCCCAAGGCGACCCGCTGAGCTTTACCCAAGATCAGGTTTCGCTGCGGGGACATGCCATAGAGTGCCGCATTAACGCCGAAGACCCTAACCATAACTTTCGCCCCGCCCCAGGCCGCATTTTGGCCTACCTACCCCCTGGTGGACCTGGGGTACGGATGGATTCCCATGTCTACCCAGACTATGAAATTCCACCCTATTACGACTCTTTGATTGGCAAGCTGATTGTGTGGGGACCTGACCGACCCACGGCGATCGCCCGAATGCAGCGTGCCCTTCAAGAATGCGCCATTACGGGGGTTCCAACCACCATAGGGTTTCACCAAAAGATTTTGGCAAATGCCGAATTTCAGGCAGGGCTGGTGTACACCAACTTTGTCGAGCAGATGCAGGCTCAGGCTGCTAAATCATCCTAAGTAGACCCTGTTGACCTAGCAGCATTTCACGAGCTAGGCTGACCAATCCAAACCAGATAATCGGCGTAATATCCACGCCGCCGATGGGCGGAATGACTTTGCGTGTGACAACAAGCAGCGGCTCCGTAGGCCAGTAGATCAAAATCCACGGGAATTTGCCAAAGGGGACTTGAGGGTACCAGGTCAATACAATCCGAAAGACAAACAAAAGACACATGATGCCCAACAGCGGCCCAACTGTCCACATTAATAGCGTTGCGGTATCCATCGTTTCAAGACTCTGGGGTTAACGGCTGTTTTTAGTCTAAAACTTTGATGCCCTCAATGGTTCTTTCGGTGTCAAGTTTAGGTGGGACTTTTAATTAGTGCTTCTCAAGCGTCGGGCAACCCTCTAAGATTAAAGTAATGTTTTGATAGAAAACGGTTATGATGCCTGTTCTAATGACAATCACCCCTTCTCTGAATGGGTTCTTTATTGGTCTAGCGGCTGGTGGCGTTGTGTTAGCTGGCATTACCGCTGGCGTTATTGTGGTCAGCCAGCTTGATAAAGTTCAGCGCTCTTAAGGTTGACTTCAGTTAAAACCCAGGCAACTTTAGACTGGGGGTGCAAGGCAATATCCATTTGCTCTTTAAGGTCTACGGTTGAAAGTGATCAATCGTAGGCTTTTTTGATGAAGGGTCTCGTTGTGCTAAGGATCCTAGATTAAATAATCTAGAGCATTCGATAAGAGACTTTACATTTTGCACGCCCTCATCCCCTAGCCCCTTCTCCCTAGGGAGAAGGGGGATCGGATTCTTGCTCCCTCTCCCTAGGGAGAGGGTTGGGGTGAGGGGCAAAAGTTGAGGTTATTTGAGCCATGCTCCTTAGCCACGACAAAACCTACAAAGACCGCTAGGATTAGACTGATAGAAAGCCAGCAGTGGCGTATACAACCCTTTGCTTGACGCTACAATGCTATACCCATTACGGCTCCTTCATTTCCACTGAGTCGTTATCCTGAGAGGAATCCACCGTGAACTTTGGTACTCCTGTTCCGCTACTGGTTGGAATCGTTCTGATTCTCATCGCGGTCGGCTTATTCTTTTTGGAAAAGTTTAAACCGGGCTATCGGCGAGACTCTGACACGGTTTACTCCGTATTGTTTTTGACCGTTGGCATTCTTTCCCTGTTTCAACTGAACCAAGAGTTTCTACCTTCGTTTCAGCTGATGATTTTTGCGGGGATGTTGATTTCGCTGATGATCGACAACATTAGACGGCGTACACCAGGCAATACGTCTCTTTATCAAGGAAATGGCGGTAGCGGTGGTGGGAATGGCGGCGGCGGATTCCGCAATTCTCCTGATCGGCCTAGCCGATCTTCACGCGCTAGCTTTGAGGATGACTTTAGGTCAGAGGTACGGGCTGAGTTTGATGATGAATTTATTCCCATGGAAGAGTCTTCGCGGGTGCGGCGCATTCGTGGGGGACGCGAAGGTGCCAGCGTTCGTGATAATTATCAAAGCGCTTACTTAGATCAGCTTTCTGAAGATACCCGTGAACCGCGTCGCGCTCAAAGCAGCAGCACCCGTCGCTCAAGCAATTCTTATTCTGATGATGATAGCCAGCAGCAGTATGGCGGTGGGGAAGAACCCCGTGCGCGTCGTCGTAAGCAACCCCTTCAGTTAGAGGGCGATGCTATAGCCGCCCCAGAGAACAGCAGCTACAGCTATGGTGAAGAGCGCCCTGCTAAGGGAGAGCCGTCTGCGAGTGGTCGTCGTCGCGGTCGGTCTGAATCTTCTCTATCGTTATCCTCGTTACCTGAAGCTGAAGTTCCTGCGAGTGGGAGTTCTCGTAGTGCGCGTCGCCGATCTAGAGGTAATGGCGATAGCTCTGCACCAAGAGTCCGCCCTTTAGACGGTGACTATGTAGACTACAAACCCTTGGGTACCCCAAAGCCGCATAGCTCTGACGATGATTTTGACAACAGCGGCAACTTTGACGATAACCCTGGCAGCTTCCGGTAGCGGATCTCTCACCCTAATCAATAGTGGTGCCGCAAGTATTGGGTAGAAGAAGTTCTTGAATTCTATTTATCAGTATTTGAGTTTGATTCAAAGCTTTTGCTGAGTCAGTATTTTAGAGATTGTGGTAATGTGATCGACGCTAGATTATTGGGGTAGTGGTGAGGATAGCAGATGGAAACTTTTCAAGCCCGTTTAGAGCATCTTGAAACGGTATCTCAGTTGTTTGATCAATATCGTGTTTTTTACAAGTCACCCTCAGATATTGAAACTGCTAGAAAATTTATTCAAGAGCGTTTTCACAAAGGCGATTCAATTATATTTGCAGCAGGTAATAACGGGCAGATAGTTGGGTTTACGCAGCTTTATCCCAGTTTTTCTTCTGTGTCCATGAAGCGTGTTTGGATTCTGAACGATCTATTTGTGGAGCCAACCTGTCGAAAGCAGGGTGTTGCAAAGTTGTTGTTGAGAGCGGCAGAGGACTTTGCAAGACAAACAGAAGCTATCCGAATTTCTCTAGCAACGCAAATTTCTAACGTTTCTGCTCAGGCTCTTTATGAATCGATTGGGTACTGCAAGGACGAGGAATTTCATCATTACTCGTTCAAGTTATAGCGGCGGCATAACAATCCGCTTCCACACTTGATCGTATTGAGATAGTTGGTTGAGCCTGAGAGTTTACTCGACGTGGTAATGAGATTTATGAATCTCAGGTGCGTCCTCAAGTCGAGCAAGGCAATCATGGCAAAATTGTGGCGATCGACATTGAAACGGGAGCCTTTGAATTAGCAAAAGATAGTCTCACGGCTTCAGATCAACTGTTGGCTCAATATCCAGATGCTCAAATCTGGTTTGTCAGAATTGGACATCGAGCAGTTCATATAATTGGCTTTACTGGAGATTTTATGAAAAAGGACGTTGATGAACTACGCCCTGAATACGACTTTTCCAAGATGGCTGGCGGTGTCAGAGGCAAGTATGTTAAAAGATACCAAGCAGGAGCAAACTTCGTTAATACTGAAGCTTCGCCTCAAGAGATTTCAGATACTCTGTATTCACACCAGACTCACGAGTAAGGGCAACCTTGCCCGTGCGTGCAATTTCACGAATGCCAAACTTATTGACCATCTGCACGATCGCCACCATTTTGCCAGGATCGCCCGAAACCTCAATGGTGACAGAATCTTCAGAAACGTCTACCACCTTGGCTCTGAAGATCTGAACAATATCTAAAATTTCAGACCTAAGCTGGGCTGTCGCATTCACCTTAACCAGCATCAGCTCCCGCTCAACACAGGGGATTTCGGTAATATCCTGTACTTTAAGCACATTCACAAGCTTATAAAGCTGCTTGGTAAGCTGCTCAATCACCTGGTCTTCGCCTGGAACTACCATCGTGATGCGAGACACGCCCATTTGCTCGGCAGGCCCTACCGCAAGGCTTTCAATATTAAAGCCCCGTCGGGCAAATAGCCCTGCAATTCGGGTTAAAACTCCAGCCTCATCTTCAACTAAAACCGATAGCGTGTGTTTCATGGCGCGCGCAGCAAAGACTTATGATCAGAAGCCCATTTTATCTAGGAAGCTGCTGCTTTGGCACAAACGAGACAAAAGAAAAGCCAATATATTTTCATTCAACTGCACTTAGCCGTTCACAATTCGCTTGATCAACTTAAGCTTATCGGTAGTATAGGGGGCATAGCGCCACGTTAAATCAAGCCAGAACGACTTTTTGAGTACGCTCTTATAGTGAGAAAAGGTATCAAAGCTGGCTTTGTCGTGATATCGACCCATGCCGCTCTCGCCCACGCCGCCAAAGGGTAGGGTGGCTACCGCAATTTGCATTACCGTATCGTTAAGGCAAACGCCCCCCGATGAGGTAGAGTTCAAAATTTGCTGCTGCTTGCGTGAGTCCTTTGAGAAAAAGTAAAGGGCTAAAGGCTTGGGTCTAGCATTGATGAGGGCGATCGCCTCTTCGAGTTCGTCATACTCCAACACAGGCAAAATCGGTCCAAAGATCTCGTCCTGCATCACCGGATCGCTCCAGCTCACCGCATCCAAAACGGTGGGCGCAATGTAGCGGGTGTCTGGATCGGTCTGACCTCCTGTAATAGTTTTGCCATTGTCTAAAAATGAAGCCAGCCGCGCAAAGTGTCGCTGATGAATAATGCGACCGTAGCTAGCGCTGTCGGCAGGGTTCTCGCCATAAAATTCTTGGATGTACTGCTTCAGCTTCTCAAAAAATTCTGTCTTAATGCGGCGGTTCACCAGCAGATAGTCTGGCGCAATGCAGGTTTGCCCCGCGTTGATGAACTTGCCCCAGGCGATACGCTTAGCGGCGTAGTCTAGACGCGCATCTGCTTCGACAATGCAGGGGCTTTTGCCACCCAGCTCTAAGGTGACAGGGGTGAGATGTTTGGCGGCGGCCTCCATTACAATTCGTCCGATCGCCGTGCCGCCTGTAAAAAAGATATGGTCAAACTTCTCTGCCAAGAGCTGTTGACTGACCTCGGCATCGCCTTGAGCTACCGCAATGTACTGAGGGTCAAAGGCAGACCGAATCATTTCTGAAACAACCTGTGCCGTGTGTGGCGCATGTTCTGAAGGCTTGAGGATGGCGCAGTTACCAGCGGCGATCGCCCCCACCAGTGGCGAAATAATGAGTTGAAATGGATAGTTCCACGGCCCAATAATCAGAACCACGCCCAGGGGGTCGGGCTGAACCCAGGCTTGAGAAGGGAACTGGTCAATGGACGTTGCAACCTTTTGGGGCTTTATCCACTGCTTAAGAGACTTAATCGCCTTTTTAACTTCAGAAACGGTGGCAATCTCAAAGTACGCTTCGTACTCCGGTCGCCCTAAATCTTGCTGAGCGGCTTTGACAATGGCACCTTGATACTCAGTGATCGCGTGCTGAAGCTTTTGGAGCTGCTGGAGCCGAAATTCTAGGGGTTTTGTTTGACCCGTGCCAAAAAAGCTGCGCTGCTGTTGAACGAGGGTTTGCAGAGCTGAGGGCATTGCAATTTGGTTGGTCATCACTTATTTCGCTAAACACAGTATCCAGCTTTGTTATAGCTTCTGATGACAATGAATGGCCTAGAACCGCAGTTTACCCTTCAGCCAAGACAGTCAAACTGGGCATCTGAATCATTTCTGCTAGCTGCTCAATCCCCTTTTTAATACGTCGGGTGACGGTTACGGGGCTAATGCCAATTCTTGCGGCAACTTCTTGACGAGAATGCTGATGTAGAAAAACCGCCTCAATGATTTCACGGGTTTTATCTTCAAGCTGATTTAAGGCGTGCTGTAGTGCCAAACGCTCTTCTGCGTGGTCTTGCTGAATTTGGCTACGAACATCTACAAGGGTGTCTCCCAAGGTCATGACCGCTTCTGCCTGCTGGGAACCGCCACCATTGAGGCAGGCGTTTAAGCTCATGGGTGTACGGTTAATAGAAGACAGCTTAACTGAACGCCATTCCTGGAGGTCAATGTTCAGCGCTGCTGCAATTTCATGATCATTCGGCTGACGACCCAATTTTTCAATCAAAGCCTGCGATACTTTTGCGCCTTCGTTACTTAACTGCTGAAGCCGTCTCGGAATTCGCACGGCACTGGCGCGGTCACGCAGGAAGTGAAGCATTTCGCCCTTAATGTAGGGAACTGCAAAAGAACTAAAAGCATAGCCTTGGGTCGGGTCAAAACGTTCGGCGGCGGTAATTAAGCCGATATAGCCAATTTGCTCTAAGTCTTCAAACGGGAGGGGGCTTTGATTGGCGAGCTGGTGCGCTACTTTACGGACTAAGCCTGCATTGAGTTTTACGACACGGTTACGAAGATGCACAGATGGATTCTGGCGATAGGCCATCAACAGTTCTAACGTTTCGGAGTGAGCTGAAGTTTTGTAAGCCATTGTGGGTCTTCCGTTTCACTGATAAGCTATGTCTCCTATTATTGGGAATCTGCATACTCAGTACATCGTTGAATACACGCGACTTGACGGCTAAAATGATGCGCTATCTCCGCACATTTGCGTAAGTAATTTCCGCAGTGATGCTCTACCCTAATCCCTTGCACTTTGAACCTTTCCCTCTTTTATAAAAAATTATGAACCTCTGTGAAATCAGCTCAAGTCTGGAATCACCCTAGACCTACAGATCTAGAAATTCCCGAACGGAAAGGAGACTCCCTTGTTTGATGCATTTTCCCGCGTTGCTGAGCGTGCAAATAAAAATACTGCCTGCATGGGTAAAGCTGAATTAGAGGAGATTAAAGTCATTACCGCTGGACTCAACAAGCGGTTTGACGCGATTGAGGCTCTTTCTGGTATTGCAAGCTGCTGTGTCTCGGATGCTATCTCTGGAATGCTCTGTGAAGACCCTAGCCTCATTAAAGAGGGAGGCGCTTGTTATCCTAATCGTAAGATGGCAGCTTGTTTACGAGATGGCGAAATTATTTTGCGCTACGTCTGTTACGCACTCATGGCTGGCGATATTTCCGTCCTCGAAAACCGCTGCGTATACGGGCTGAAAGAAACCTATACGACGCTGAATGTCTGTATCCCGTCCATGGTTCGAGCGCTCAAAATCATGAAGGCCATCTGCATTGCCCATATTCAAAGCTTTAATAACGCAGGTCGCCACCCCTCCTCTACTCAGAAGCAAGTCACCTCAGGAGACTGCTCTGATTTAGCCTCAGAATGTGGAATGTATTTTGACTACGTTATTTCTGCGCTGAGCTAAAACCAGTCGAAGAACTCAACGCTGTATTTTTACAACAGAACTGGATTGGCACTAGAAACCGTACTCACAGCAGGGGCGCTGCTGTCGATTGCATAGCGGAACCCAAACACCAATAAACTGACGTTGTTGAGCAGGGGGATAAATGGGCGCGGGGCGCGACCGCTGTTGCCGCTGCGACTGCTAGGGGCGACGGGGTTGGCATAGGCGGGAATGACGGAAGTAGCAAGGGCTGCAGTAATGCTTAAGGCGTAAACAAGCTGGCGTTTCAGGGTGGGCTTCCTGTGAGGGGTAATGTATGTCTTCTTCGATGAATGTATCTTCTCGATTTTGGCAGAATTGCTCAGTGACTGCATCCCATGCTGCTGAGTGATTCTGCGAATTATGTTGAGTGATGGTAAGAGGGCTAGATTTGTGATCTCAGCCACCTAGAACCCGCTTCACTTTTTTGCTGAAGTGCTAGCCTAAAGTAAGAAAATCTGCTGCACGCGGCGTTTTGGGAGGATTTAAGCGCTGTGATCGCCCAAAATCTAGACAACAAAAAACCATGACCACCAACCCAACCGACCGTCTTGACCGCATTGAAGCCATCGTGGAGCGGAATTCAGAACTTGTTGAAAAGAATTCTGCCGCGATTGAAAAATTGACCCGTGATATTGACCAACAGCGCGAAGAGGCAAAAGAGCTAGGTCTGCGGTTTGGCTATTATCAGCAATCCACGCAATCGATCATCAATCTAGCTTTTTCACTGATTGCCAGCGCCACTATTTCAGTTTTTATTACCGTTGTGCTTAAGCGTTAAACCTGTATGACTGCTTCTTATGTCGTAATTTATGACGGTCGCTGTAATTTATGCTCAACGCTCGTGCAGGCGCTAGAACAGCTAGAGCGCGGCAGTCTGTTTAGCTACGTACCCATGCAGGATTCGGACACCCTTGCACAGTGGAATATCACTCCCCAAGACTGCGAGATGGGCATGATTTTGCTGCGAGCAGACAACCCATTTCAGCGCTGGCAGGGCAGTGACGCTGCTGAAGAGATTGCGCGGCTACTGCCTGCGGGTGCGATCGCAGTTCAGGCGTACCGCGCCATTCCTGGCCTCAAGGGATTGGGCGATCGCACCTATACACAAGTTCGCGATAACCGCTATGCCTGGTTTGGACGGCGATCAGAGACTTATCAATCCAAGTATCCTCATGGGGCTTGTGAAACCTGCGATCAGGTTTAAATAGAAGACCAGAATCATCAAAATCTTAAGTAAGCCAATATGCTTAGTCAGATCGGTCTTAAGATGGAGAGGCGCTCTATAAAACCAAGGTGCTAAGGCGATGTGTCGTCCTGTAATGGTTTTGCAAGATTCTAAATTCCTCCCACGCTCTGCTGACAATCTGCTATGCCCTCCTCTGCTGACTTTTTAAGCCTCCTGAATTCTTCTCAACGTCAGGCTGTCGAGCATTACTGCGGCCCTTTACTGGTGGTGGCTGGCGCAGGTTCGGGCAAAACCCGCGCCCTTACCTATCGCATTTCTAATTTGGTGCTGAAGCATCGGGTGAATCCAGAAAATATTTTGGCGGTTACGTTTACTAACAAGGCCGCCCGCGAAATGAAGGAGCGGATTGAGAAACTATTTGCAGAGCAGTTAGCGCTTCAGGAGCAGGGTAAGGCATTGGAGCTACTGCCAGCCTATGAGCAAACCAAACTGCGATCGCGGGTTTACAAAACCATTACGAAGCACTTATGGATTGGCACCTTCCATAGTCTGTGTGCGCGGCTGCTGCGGATGGAAATCAATAAGTATCAGGATGAAAAGGGTCGTCGCTGGGAGAAAAACTTCTCGATTTTTGATGAATCGGATGTTCAAAGCCTGATCAAAGATATTGTCACCAACCGTCTGAATCTAGACGATCGCAAGTTTCCACCTCGCTCGGTACGCTTTGCCATTAGCAACGCTAAAAACTTAGGCCAGACCGCCCAACAGTACGAGGCCGAGAACAATAACTTTCGCGGTCGCGTCATCGCCAGCGTCTATGAGGCGTACCAAGATGCGCTAGCTGCCAACAACGCCCTCGACTTTGATGACTTAATTCGGGTTTTGGTGCAGCTCTTTGCCCAAAATGAACAGGTGTTGGCCTACTGGCACAGCCAGTTCCATCACATGCTGGTGGATGAGTACCAAGACACCAACCGCACCCAGTACGATCTGCTGCGATATATCGCCACCAATGGCGAGGCTGTCGAAACTTTCAAAAACTGGCAGAACCGCTCCATTTTTGTGGTGGGCGATGCGGATCAGTCCATTTATTCGTTCCGTGCGGCTGACTTCACCATTTTGATGGGCTTCCAGCAGGATTTTGGCGATCGACTCCCCGATGACGACACCCGCACGATGGTGAAGCTGGAGGAAAACTATCGCTCTACTGCCAATATTCTCGAAGCCGCCAATGCCCTGATTGAGCACAATACCGAGCGGATCGATAAGGTGCTGAAGGCCACGCGGGGCGAAGGCGATACGATCTACTGCTTCCGTGCCGATGATGAGCAGCACGAGGCCGAGTTTGTGATCGACCAAATCCGGACGATTGAGCGAGAGAACCCAGAGGTGAACTTTGGCGACTTTGCCATTCTGTACCGCACCAATGCCCAATCCCGTGCGTTTGAAGATTCTTTAGTACGGTGGGGCGTTCCCTACACCGTGGTGGGGGGACTCAAGTTCTATGACCGCAAAGAAATTAAGGACGTGTTGGCCTATCTGCGTCTCATCGTCAACCCTGCTGATACTCTCAGCCTTCAGCGGGTGATTAATACCCCGCGACGTGGCGTAGGCAAAACGACCCTTGATCGCCTGGGTCAAGCGGCGCAGGAGCTGGGCGTTCCGCTGTGGGAAATCCTCAGTGATGAATCTGCGGTTAAAACTCTAGCGGCTCGTAGTTCAAAGCCGATTTTGCAGTTTGTTGCCATGATTCAGCACTGGCAGGCAGAAGTTGAAACCAAGCCCGCTGCCGATATTATCCAAGGTGTTTTGGAGCAGTCTGGCTATGTGCGCGATTTGCAGGAGCAGGGCACCGATGAAGCTGACGAGCGGCTCGGCAACGTCAAAGAACTCTATAATGCGTCGCTTCAGTACGCCGAAGAAAATGATGACCAGTCGCTAAATACCTTCTTGGCGAATGCTGCTTTGGCCTCCGATGCAGACAGCAAAGACTCAACGGATACGGTTACGCTGATGACGCTGCACTCGGCGAAGGGTCTAGAGTTCCCGATTGTGTTTTTAGTAGGGCTAGAGCAGGGACTGTTCCCTAATTTCCGCTCTTTAGATGACCCTGCCTCTCTCGAAGAAGAGCGTCGCCTTTGCTACGTGGGCATTACCCGCGCCCAGGAGCGACTGTTTATTTCCCATGCTCGTGAACGTCGGCTCTACGGCTCTCGTGAACCTGCGGTGGCTTCGCTGTTTCTGTCAGAAATTCCGCGAGAGCTAATGCAGCTCAACTCGCCCCTTGCGATTCCCAAGCACAAGCCTGAAATGGCAGCGCCCACGAAAGAAAAGCCTTCGGCACTGCCCAATACCCATGCTCAAGATTGGTCCGTGGGCGATCGCCTCATCCACAAGGGCTTTGGCATTGGTGAAGTGACCCATATCTTTGGTGCAGCCGACAAAATTTGCTTGGCAGTCAAGTTCCCAGGGATGGGACAAAAGATTTTAGACCCCAAAATTACTGCGCTCCAGCGGGTGAATTAGTTCTGGTTG
This sequence comes from Acaryochloridaceae cyanobacterium VAR_48_metabat_390, assembly GCA_031422435.1. Classification (GTDB taxonomy): domain Bacteria; phylum Cyanobacteriota; class Cyanobacteriia; order Thermosynechococcales; family Thermosynechococcaceae; genus JAAURS01. Next base: position 70,596 of record JANPLU010000128.1, on the reverse strand, counting down.
GGCTATAACCGTAGCTAAGAGAGTGGGTTGTGATAGCGGTGTAGTACGATGGTTGGCGCAATGCACCATTAATTTCCCTGGATGACTCGTACCCATCACGATCTGTTTGCCAAACAACATCTTGAAGCATTACTTGAATCGTTGGGGACGGTTACGACCAGTCGTAAAGTAACCAGTGAAACCCGTGAGGTTGACCTGTGGTTTTCACCCCATGATGAAGCTCAAGAAGGTTTGTTTGCCTTGGGATTGTTGGGTCGCATGGCGGTTCAGTGCTGTGTTATTGAACCGTTTCGCAACTCTGTCCAATTTCAGGATGTGAGTAGCTGCGTTGGCAAGCTGATTGATTTGACCGAAGTCTTTCGGCGGCAGGCGAAACGAGAGAAAAAATCTTTGCTCGAATCGGCTTTGCCTCGATTATGGATTTTAAGCCCAACCGTTTCTGAGCGCGTGGTGCTGGGATTTGGTGCAGGATACGACCCCAGTTGGTCTACGGGATTTTACTTTCTACCGCCGCAGTTTCGCACGGCGCTGGTGGCAATTCATCAGCTTCCGGTGGATGAGACAACGCTATGGCTACGATTAATGGGGCGAGATGGGGTGCAGCGAAGGGCGATTTCTGAGTTATTGGCTTTACCGTCAGACCACTCGATGAAGCGTAAAACGATGGAGCATTTGGCGGTGTTGCAAATTAGCTTGAATATAGGGCAGAATTTAACCACGGACGAGAGGGCTTTGGCGATGAATTTGACTCCGGTTTACGAGAAGTGGCGGCAAGAGACTTTAGAAGAGGGCTTGCAACAAGGTCTACAGCGTGGGCGGCAAGATGGGGAGAGATCTATTGTTCTTCGACTACTCAACCGACGTATTGGGACGTTGACTTCATCTGTGGAGTCCCAACTTCAAGCTTTATCTGTTACCCAAGTTGAAGCACTGGGTGAGGCGCTGTTGGATTTTACTGAGATGGCTGATTTGGATGACTGGCTGCAATCGCATTCCTGAAAAACAAGCTCAAAAGAACCCGTTACTTCAGTCGTAAAACTGCGATCGCCATTTTCCCTCACCTAAAATGACAGAGGGATGAAGGTGGAGAGTGATCGCAGATGGTTTGGGAATTAGGGTTTGGAAAGGCCATTGTAGGGGCGATCGCCCGTAGGGTTGTAGAGGCTGGGATTAGCGGCGTTTCCCAGCAACTCAGCAAAAGCGAGGTTGAAAAAGCGCTTGAAGTTACATTGAATAAAGCTCAAGCAAAAGCTGAACTGGTGCCATCGCTGAATGCAGATGATAAAGATCGGGTTGAAGGGTTTTTGCAGGCGTTTTTGGGTGGTGGCATTGGTCTAGAAGAGTTGCAGAAGGGTGCAGAAAAACCGGATGTTGAGGTTTTAAGGGTTGCCTTTGAGCAGGCAGCCAAAGCAACGCCTCGCATGAAATCCGTGGAACCAGAACAGCTTGTACAATGGCTGCGGATTTTTGTGGAGACGTATTTTGAACAAACGAATACGTTTATCCGCTACCGTGCCAAGCTGCGGGAATACCGAGATCGGCTGATTACGAGCTGTGAGGATGTGAAGTTTGTCGGGATTGATGTTAGCGCCCGTGAGGATCATCGGGCGGCGCGGCTGCTGGATATTTTTGTGGTGCCGAATGTGTCGGAAGAGGTTACAAAATTAGCATTCAGTCCTGAGCGGTTATTGCCAGAACGCCCTGAGCAGTTGACGGAGCGACAAGCACAACTGTGGCAAGAACAGCGCGATCGCCATGCTCAACAGCGGGGGCGATCGATGTTGGCGCACGAAATATTGAGGGCGACAACGCGGCAGCGGGTGGTGGTGTTGGGCGATCCAGGGACAGGGAAGACGACGCTGATGCGGTATTTGGCGGTGATGGCGGCTGGGGAGAAAGGGGCTGAGATTGGCTTGCCGGAAGGTGTGGAGCGGTTGCCGATTTTGGTTTATATGCGGGATTGGGCGAAGTATCCTGAACGGTCTTTGCTAGATCAGGTGCGAGATTTTGCTGAGAATACGCTGCAAGTGGATTTGCCGACGGGATTTTTGGAGCATTGGACGGAGGGACAGGCGCTGCTGTTGCTAGATGGCTTAGATGAGGTGGCGGAAGATTCGACCCGTGCGGCGCTGGTGGAAAAGATTAACTGCTTTTTGGCGGCCCATGAGAATAATTGGGCGGTGATTACGTCGCGTCCTTGGGGCTATCGGCGAGATTATTTCCGTACGGATGCCTATCCGCATTTTGAGTTAGAGCTATTTAATGAGGCGCAAATTCAGGAGTTTATTGAGCATTGGTATGAAAACCGCTGCGAAAATGCGGCGGAGGCGCAGGAGATGATTCGGGATTTGCAGGATGCGCTCAAGAGTAAAGATCGTTTGCAAGATCTGGTGAGGAACCCACTGCTGTTGACGATGGTGGCGTTGATTCATCGCTATCAGGATACGTTGCCGAAGCGGCGATATAAGCTTTATGACCGTGCGGTGGATACGCTGCTGAAAAGTTGGGATCGTAAGGGGAAGGGAGAAACCTATGGGGAATTTAAGCATCTAGATCGAGATGATGATTTGCGGCGGGTGATGAGTCAGTTGGCTTACTGGATACATACCCAGTACGAAACCCAGACAACGGAAAGCGGCACAGTGATTGAAGAAGGGGAGTTGCTTACCCAGTTAAGCCTAATTATTCGGCAGGAATACCCGCAGGTGAAGCTCCATCAGGCAAAGGAGGAGGCGGAGCGATTTGTGGCGTTTATTCGAGATCGGTCGGGTTTGTTGAATGAGTATGGGCGGGGTCGTTATGCTTTTGTGCATAAGACGTTTCAGGAATATTTGACGGCAGAAGCAATTCTGAACCAAGCAGAGTACGAAGATAATTCAGAACTGATCTACGAGGCAATTCAAACCCATTTACACAATTCTCATTGGAGAGAAGTAATTTTGCTGCTTGTTAGTCAGTTACAGGGGAAAAAAGCAGCAAAGGCTATCGAGGTTATTTTGCGACGGAATAGTCAGTATGAGAAATGGCTGCATCGAGATTTGCTTTTTGCAGGGCATTGTTTGACCGAAGACCCAGAAAAATTAGCGCCCGCATCACTAGGAACTGTTTCAGAAATATTACAACGGCTTGTTACTCTAGAAACAGACGATGAAAAACGAATTGGAAGATCGATCAAAAAAGAAACCTTTGAGATTTCAGTTGGCTTAAGGAAACTGCTTTTGATGTCAAAGTCTTAACCTATTTGAAAGCTTCAAAAGCTCAAATTGATCAAGATAGATTTCTAGATTTTCAAATAAATTTGGGAGAAAAAAAGATTGCCCTTGAAATCCTGATTAACCTTCTTAAGGATAAAAGCTCAGAGGTGCGTGTTCGAGCAGCAAGGAAATTAGTGGAATTGGCTGATACCTCCGAAGCTATGTGCCAGACTTTCATTGAACTGCTTAAGGATGAAGATTACGAAGTCTGTTGTCTTGCAGCATATGCTTTGAGTTTCATCGGTGATTGGACTAAAGATTCTCTCCAACAAGCGTTCAGGACACTACTTAAGAATAAAGACCCAGCAGTTCGCCATCTAGCAATAGATGCATTAGTATTCTTGGATGACTGCTCTAGAGTTTTAATCCAAGCTCTTCTCATTCTACTTAAGGATGAAAACTCAGAGGTGCGTATTCGAGCAGCAGAGAAGCTAGTGGAATTAGGTGATACCTCTGAAGCTGTGCGCCAAGCTCTTACTGACCTACTTAAGGATACACACCCATACACTTGTGTTCGAGCAGTTAAGAAACTAATGGAATTAGGTGATATCTCCGAAGCTGTGCGCCAAGCTCTTATTAGACTGTATAGAAATGGAAACTCATATGTGCCTCGCGAGGTAGCAGATGCATTAGGGCACTTGGACGGTCTCTTAAATCAGATTTACTCAAAACTCCTCGCACTGCTTAGAGATGAAAATTCATATGTCTGTTATGGGGCCGCAGAGACATTGGTGAACTTGGGAGATCGCTCTGAAGCTGTGGTTAACGAACTTCTCAACCTCCTAGAGGATCCAAAGGCCGATATGCGTGCTGATGCCGTCACCGCATTTTTGAAACTGGGTGATCGCTCAGAAATTGTATTACAGGGACTGTTAGGCTTCCTCAAGGATGAATACTCATTTGTGCGGTTTAGAGCAGCTATGGCATTAGGAAAGTTAGGTAAATCTAGCACTGAGAATCAACCAATAATAGTCCAGTGGATTGAGCAGCATTCAGATTTTCCTAACCTAGGTTCAGCCATTGATGCGCTCTGGCAAACCTGCGCTTAAGGCTAAATTTAGCCGAGAACATAGAACATATCCCTTCAACAGGATGTTGATTAGAGGGCTGAATTAGCGACAAAACGAGAGCTGAGATTGTGTTCCCATAGGCTCACAACACCATTGCCGCCTAATTTCAGGTATTCAACTCAAACATCAGGTATGTTACCCTAGCAGAGTTGTCTAAAAATCACACATCTGAGAATTCGGGTGTTTCCAGCTTGCCCAGCTAGGCGCTGAAATCCCCTCAGATGGAGGATAAACCCGAATAGGAGAAAGAAATATGCCCGTTATTGGTCTCGCTCAAATGCTTGAGGCCGGAGTTCACTTCGGTCATCAAGCGCGCCGCTGGAACCCTAAGATGTCTAGCTACATCTTTACTGAGCGCAATGGCGTCCACATCATTGACTTGGTGCAAACCGCCCAGCTCATGGATGATGCCTACTACTATGTTCGCTCAGCAGCAGAATCTGGCAAACGCTTTTTGTTTGTGGGTACTAAGCGCCAAGCCGCTGGCATTGTGGCTCAAGAAGCCGCCCGCTGCGGTAGCTACTACGTCAACCAGCGTTGGCTAGGTGGAATGCTCACCAACTGGACCACCATCAAAACCCGAATTGATCGCCTCAAAGATCTAGAGCGACGACACGACAGCGGCATTTTTGAACTACTGCCTAAGCAAGAAGCTTCTAAACTCCGTCGTGAACTCGAAAAGCTCGAAAAGTATCTCGGTGGACTCAAGCAAATGAGCAAGCTGCCAGATGTCGTGATCATGGTGGATGTGCGCCGTGAATATAACGCCGTGCAGGAATGCCAAAAGCTGGGTCTGCCCATCGTGTCGCTGCTCGACACCAACTGCGATCCAGATTGGGTAGACATCCCCATCCCTGCAAACGACGATGCAATCCGCTCCATTAAGCTTATCGTGGGTAAATTGGCAGATGCCATTTACGAAGGGCGACATGGCGAAGTGGAAGGCGGCGCAGACTTCGACTACGACGAAGACGATACAGTATACGAAGACGATGTAGCCTACGACGGCACCGAAGCCACCGGAGATTCAGAAGAGTAAAACTCGTGTTTTAGGGTGCGACAAACCTATCGCACCCTAGAATTTAAGACTAAGCCCCATCTAAAAACTGTGTAGGCTCAAATGAGATGCATAAATCTCGTGTGCTGCGCGTTTTAACCGCAACACATTACTCTTGAATCCATAGCGTATTTTGACATTAGAGAACATCTGAGGCAGCATCATGGCAGAGATTTCAGCAAAAGATGTGAAAGAACTGCGCGAAAAAACCGGCGCAGGGATGATGGATTGCAAAAAAGCGCTTCAGGAAACTGACGGCGATCTAGAACAGGCAGTAGACTACCTCCGTAAAAAGGGGTTAGCCTCTGCGGGTAAAAAGTCAGGTCGGGTTGCCGCTGAAGGCTTAGTGGGTAGCTATATCCACTTTGGCGGACAGATTGGTGTACTGGTTGAAGTTAACTGCGAAACCGACTTCGTTGCTCGTAACGAAGAATTTAAGGCACTAGTCCAGGATATATCCAAGCAGATTGCGGCTTGTCCTAATATTTCCTATGTTCACGTCGGTGAAATTCCGGCTGACTTTGTTGCCCGTGAAAAGGCGATCGCCCTCGAATCTGACACGCTCAAGGGTAAGCCCGAAGGCGTGAAAGAAAAAATTGTGCAGGGCAAAGTCGATAAGGTCATGCAAGAGCTGTGCCTACTCAACCAGCCTTACATTAAAGACCAAAGCATTACGGTCGAAGAGCTGATTAAGCAAAGCATCTCTAAGCTGGGCGAAAACATCCAGGTGCGTCGCTTTAGCCGATTTGTGCTGGGTGAAGGCATTGATAAGCCTGTCTCTAACTTGGCAGACGAAGTTGCAGCCACCGCAGGGCAAGCTGCTCCAGCGGCAGCAGCCGAAGAAAAACCTTCTGAACCCAAAAGCACGGGCAAAAAAAAGAAGTAATTGAACTAGAACTGTTATAAAAAAGGGTCTGCAAGCTGCAGACCCTTTTTTGCAAGGAGGAGTGTTTCTCCACTGTGAGTAGGCCTAAGCCCACGTTTGGTAGAAGGCTTGGCTCTAACAGTTTGAAGCTGGCTGGATAAGCGTGGGTTGCCGTATCGATAAACTTCCCTGGCTATTATAATATGTTGAGCTAATGCCTAGAAATCAGTCTTTAACTAAGGCCGAGGGAAAGTAGATTGGTTAAAACCTTTTTTTGGGTTACCCGTTAAGATCAAATTGTTAAGGTGTGCGAGGTTGCTATGTTTGTGCAAGAACTATCCCCTATTTTTCAAGAACTAGTTCAGAAGCCTGTTGCGTTTCTGGGCGGGTTTGCATCAGGCTTACTGCGACTCAATCTATCTGAAGATCCGGTCAGAACTTGGTTAGATCGAGAGCTAGGCGTGACGGTGTCGCCTTCTAATATGCCGTCTGAGGGTAATGGCAGCAACGGTAGTGGGCCTCAGTCAATCAATATTGACTAGCATTGGTTTAAGTCAACGCGCTGATATTAAGCGGTACAACCCTAAATCAGGCTTATTGCACACAGTTTGCGCTATTGTGTGTTGCAACTTGATGAATATAAATCAACATGCTGCGAGATATTTGGATTGGTGGAGCGTTGGGAATAGGTCTCTATTGGTGGCGCACGCAAGCCCAGCGTGTTGAGATTACGGTCAAACAGTCCCAAAATAATACACAGCAGCTTCAACAGCAGTTGGACAAAGTTCAGCGGGAGCTAACGGCTGCTCTCACTCAACGCACCGCTCTAGAAACGCGGGTCGCTGAACTCAACCAGATTGCCACCGATCGCGCGATTGAGCTGGTTCAGCTCCAGGCTGATAATGCTGATCTCGTCGCCCAGGTTGCTGAGCTAACCCAAAAGCGTGCCCGAAAAAAACGAACGCCTAAAGTTGACATTACGGCTGAACCTGCTGGCGATTCAATGCCTTTTTCTGAATCTAAATTAGAGGTATCGCTACCCTTTAGCCTGAACTTAGATCTTGTTCAAGCCAAGGAGCGTGAATCAGCAGAAGCCACTCAGCTCCTTCAGTCTGTTTTCATTGAGGCACCTTCTATCCCTTCATCTCCTGAAACCACTCTAAGCTTAGATGCTGCCCATGCCACATTTCTGAAAACCCTGACACAGAAAACTCTATGGAGCCGCGCAGATCTTATGGGGGTTGCTCAACGGTTAGACCTTCTGTTAGATGGTGCCCTAGAGCTGATTAATGAAGCCGCCTTTGAGCGTTGTGACGAAGCCTTAACGGAGGGAGAAGACCCCCTTGAAGTGAATCTAGATATTTTGCAGGAGCTGCTGTCGTGACTAAAATCCCCGTAATTAAGGTGAAAGAGCGCGATGCGGTGATTCAGTCTCTGCGAGCTGGGGTGGTGCCTCGTACGGGTTTGCCGCTGATTCAGGTGGGGCGAGCGCGCGAGCTAGAGGCGCTCATTCAAGATGTGAAGCGGATTGCGGAGGGCGGCTCTACTATTCGGTTTGTTATTGGCGAGTATGGCTCTGGTAAAACTTTTTTTCTGGCTTTGGTGCGCTCTATTGCTCTTCAGGAAAAGCTGGTGACGGTTCATGCAGATCTTACTCCTGACCGCCGACTCCACGCCACCGGAGGCCAAGCGCGATCGCTCTACACCGAACTCATGCGGAATCTCTCCACTCGCACTAAGCCAGAGGGGGGTGCCTTGGCAAGTGTGGTTGAGCGCTTTGTGACCTCAGCCATTAGTGAAGGCCGCGATCGCAGTCTTAGTCCCGAAGCCGTTATTCGGGAGCGGCTAGCGCATCTCTCAGAAATGGTAGGCGGTTATGATTTTGCCGAAGTGATTGCAGCCTACTGGCGGGGTCATGATGCCAGCGATGAAACCCTTAAAACAAGTGCTGTCCGATGGCTGCGGGGGGAGTTTAGTTCAAAGCTTGAGGCGCGGCAGGCCTTGGGCGTTCGCACCATCGTAGACGATGAGAATGTATACGATCAGCTCAAGCTGATGGCGCAGTTGGTGCGGCTGTCTGGCTACGGAGGCTTACTAATCTGCTGGGATGAATTGGTCAATTTATTTAAGCTGTCTAACGTCCAAGCGCGCAAAAGCAACTACGAACAAATCTTGCGAATTTTGAATGATGTGCTGCAAGGAACCGCTGTGGGGCTGGGCGTACTGCTTGGCGGCACTCCTGAGTTTTTGACCGATACTCGCCGAGGGCTTTATAGCTACCCGGCGCTACAGTCAAGGTTGGCAGTAAATACCTTTGCAGCGAATGGACTGGTAGACTACAGCGGTCCAGTCTTACGATTAACCAATCTCAGCCCAGAGGATCTTTATGTGCTGCTGGGTAAGATTCGTTACGTCTATGCTGCTGGGGAGGTCAAAGACTATCTCATCTCAGATGGAGGCATCCAGAACTTTATGGCTCACTGCTCCCAGCGCATTGGAGATGCTTATTTTCGTACCCCTCGCAATACTATTACGGCGTTTGTAAACCTGTTAGCTGTCCTTGACCAGAACCCTCAAGCACAAGTGTCAGAGCTGATTTCCCAAACGGATATTAGAGTAGAGTCTGGGGTGAGCATGGCAAAAACACCAGCTACAAAATCGTTGATCGCCCAAAACGCTACGGTGGATGAAGATCTAGCGACGTTCACACTCTAGACTCAAGGGAATGCGATCGCCCCACGCAAGCAAAATCTTGGGCAAGGCGATCAAACCCGAAGCACTTCACACAGGGTGATCGCCATTGACGCAGTATGATACGAAGGTGTTAACTTGAGACACGAATGAATAATCTATTGTCTCGTATTACTCAGGTTCCCGGTCAGTGTGGTGGTCGTCCTTGTATTAGAGGGATGAGAATTCGGGTGAGCGACATTTTAGAGATGTTGGCAGAAAACGTTAGTTTCTCTGAGATTTTGGAAGATTTTCCCGATCTTGAGAATGAAGATATACAGGCTTGTCTTCTGTTTGCGGCGCGACGGACAGATTTTTTGCGATTGACTGCATGAAGATCTGGGTTGATGCTCAATTACCTCCAACTTTGGCAAGTTGGTTGAATAGTAAGTTTGAGGTGGAAGCGTTTTCTCTTAAAGATCTTGGCTTACGAGACGCAAAGGATATTGAAATTTTTGAGGCGGCACGAGCTGCTAATGCTGTAATTATGACGAAGGACAGTGACTTCATCGATCTAGTCTGCCGCTTAGGTATGCCGCCTCAAATAATTTGGCTGACCTGTGGCAACGTGACGAATCGTAATTTACATCAACTTATTTCAAAAACTTTGACGGATGCATTGGGCAAATTGCAGGAGGGCGAAATTATTATAGAGATTAATGATAGTTCTCTCTAAATGCTCTGTCGTTTGCTTGCTTCAGGTAAGGATTTGATAAGGCGATCGCCCCGCTCAAGCAAAATCTTGGGCAAGGCGATCGCCTTGCTACTTGCCAGAAGTGCGATCTCATATTAATGAGTTCATCAAACTACGGAAGAGGACGCTGGCGAATCTGATCGCGCTCGACAACCGTAAACCGTCCCTCGAATTGTAGTCCCTCAGTTTGCGAGAGGTTTAGCCATATTGCGGCTGGTTCTTCTGGGGAACGGGGACGAAACCGAAGATAGATCACTCCTCTTGGCGATGGCTTTCGTAAGCGATAGATGAGTTCGCCGTAATCACGGTCAAAGGTCAGGATAATCTCTTTGTTCGTTGACCGCACGGGTCAAAACCTCTATATCTTCTATCCCTGGAGAATCCCTAGTAATTGAAGCAATGTCATAGCCTGTTTGCCGTATTAACTTGACGCTGAGCAAGGGAAAATTTTCGTTTGCTAGAAGCCGCATTGCTAGCCTGCCTCAGCGGTCAGGAGTGATGTATAAAATACGTCTTCTTTGAGGCACTCTGCGGCAAATGCAAAAATGGCTTGAAGGGCGATCGCATTTAGGGTAGGGTAGTTTTCTAGAATTTGTTGTTCTGTCCACCCTTCAGCAAATAAGCCCAGTATAAATTCAACAGACAGCCGCGTCCCTTTGACGGTGGGCTTGCCAAGTAAAATATTGGGGTCTGAATGAATATGAAGTTTCCAGTCCATGACCGTTTGATGCAATGGTGCTTTATCTATTATGGATGATCGCCATCTTGGACTATGCGATCGCCTTCAAACGAACAAGACATAGGGAGATTGCCCCACGTCAGCAAAATCTTAGGCAAGGTGATCGCTTCTCCGTTTGCTAGAAGTGCGACCGCCCTGCTCAACCCTTGATAAACTAGTCAGTATAAAGGCTAGAGGTCAAAGACTAATGCTGAAAGATTCTTTGATGATTAGCGTATCTGCTGACGTGATGGGTGGTACGCCAGTTTTCACTGGAACGAGAGTTCCGGTACAGACGTTGATGGATTACCTCAAAGCAGGAGAGTCGATTGATGACTTTTTAGACGGATTCCCTACTGTGACTAGGGAACAAGTCATTGCTTTGTTGGAAGAGGCTGGAGAACAGCTTATTGGGGTGGGGGCTTGAGGTGAGGCTACTTTTGGATGAATGTATTGATCGTAGGTTGGCCAAAGAGTTTATTGGCTATGAGGTAAAAACTGTCCCGCAGATAGGATGGGCTGAAATTAAAAATGGTCAACTCCTCGCGCTTGCCGAGGTGGAGTTTGATGTTTTTATTACGGTTGATCGGAATTTATCATTTCAACAGAATTTACCGCAGTTTGGGATTGCAGTTATTGTTTTGCATGCGTTCTCTAATCGTTTGGCGGATTTAAAGCCTTTAGCTCCAAAGATTTTAGAAGTTTTAGCGACTACTACTAAAAGGACAGCGACGGTTGTTGAGTGATGCGATCGCCCACAGCCCTCATAATACTTGTTTAAACGATCTCCCTCAAACTACCAACACACACAGCGATCGCCCCGCTCAAGCAAAATCTTGGGCAAGGCGATCACACCGAAACCACCTCAAGCATGGCGATCAGGACTATTCCAACAATGGATTATATGGGTTGAGTCATGATTTTGCACGTTGGATGGATTACCCTTATATTTGAGGGATGAGAATTGGGATGAACAATGTTTTGAAGTTGTTCGCAGAAAATGTTAGTGTCTTTAAAGTTGTAGAGAATTTTCAGATCTAAAAAATGGACATGTTCAAGCTTGCCTCTAGAGTAAGCACAACGAAAAAATTTTCTGCGATTGACTACAGAATTACTTTATATAATTTCGTGTGATCTGTGGGCAGCAAGTATTAGAAATTACAGATATGAGAATCAAAAACATAAAAGTTGATAACTTCAAATCCTTAGTGAACTTTGAATTGCCATTATCTAAATTTAACTGTTTAGTTGGGCTAAATGGTTCAGGCAAGTCAACGGTATTACAATTTTTTGATTTTCTGTCTCAACAGGTTAAAGGTGATTTAGATAAATGGTTGAAGAGAAGACAGTGGGAAGCATCTGATATCAACTCAAAATTAACTCCAAGAAATAATATTGAATTTGAGATTTTACTCCTTCATGATAATGAATTGGAGATTAAATGGACTGCAAGATTTAATCGGCAAACATTACGTTGCACCTTCGAGCGAGTAGATTGGAATAAGAATTTAATTCTAAAAGTAGAAGATGGAAAGTATGTAATTCGTTCTTTAGCTGAGCAAGACCAAGAACGTGTACGCAGCTCATCTGGAGTTATTGAATTTGAATATCAAGGATCATTATTGTCAGGGTACAAAGAATCTAAGTTAACTAAAGAAATTCTTGAAATCAAAAAATTCTTTGAAGATTTACATTCACTAGATCTTTTGGCTCCTGAATTGTTAAGGCAACGTACTAGAGATGCAGAGAATAGTCTAGGCTTAGGTGGTGAGAGGCTGTCAGCATTTTTACATGAAGTAGGGGAAGATCGGCGAGAAGTTATTCAGAAAAAAATGTCTGGACTCTATCCACAACTCAGGCTACTTGATACATCCGTCTTGCGTTCTGGATGGAAGCAACTTATAGTTCAAGAGCAATTTGAAGGGACTCTATTAAAAACAGAAGCACGGCATGTTGCTGATGGATTTCTTCGTATGCTGGCAGTATTTGCTCAACTGTCTAAAGAGCAAAGTTTTTTGCTACTTGATGAAATAGAGAACGGTATTAATCCAGAGTTAGTTGAGTTTCTTGTGGACAGCTTAGTGCAAGCTTCTCCACAAGTTCTTGTAACCACTCATAGCCCAATGGTCTTAAACTATCTAGAAGATGAGGTTGCAATTGAAGGTGTTGTCTATTTATATAAAGGAGAAAATGGAGCAACACAAGCTATCCGTCTTTTTGATATTCCTTCTATGCGTGAAAAGTTAACTGTTATGGGGCCTGGAGAAGTTTATGAAGATACTATTCTAAGTCAACTTTTTAAGGAGATTTCCATGCTACGAAAATCAAGTTAATTATTCATCCTTAAATATGTTTTTATTGCTAAGTGGAGAGGGGGCATCTGACATAGGCATTGATGATGCAATTGGCCCTATGGCAAAGTTGATAGATAACTGGATTGCTAGACGCAGCAGTTATTCTCTCATTGATTTAGGCCATTATACTATTGTCAACAAACAAAGACTTGCTGAAGTAGCAAAACAACATATTAAGCCACTTTCTAGAAAGGGGAAAAAGCGGAAGATAGAAACTGGCTATTATTATAATAATGCAAGAGCTTTAGCCATTTTGGCAAAGACAAAAAGTAATGAAGATGGAACTCCAGTCATCCTGGTTTTATTTAGGGATGCTGATGGCACGGCAAGCTCCAATAGAGGAGAATGGAACGAAAAAAAGCAATCCATGCTAGATGGTTTTGAGGCCGAAGGAGTTTCTAATGGTGTTCCAATGATTCCAAAACCAAAATCCGAGGCTTGGATTCTTTGTGCCTTGCGTAATCAATATCAAAATTGTGTTCAACTGGAAGATGAATCAGGTAATGATGCTTCCCCTAATTCATTAAAAGGTCAGCTAGAACAATGTCTTGAAACACCAGGCACAAGTCATTTGCTGAATGACCTAATTGATCAAGGCAATATAGACATTGGTCGAATTACCGACATGCCTAGCTTAACTGCGTTTAAAAACAGATTAGATGAAGTATTAGACCAGCACTTATGAACAGCTACTAAAACCACATACCAGACAAGCCCCACCCGAACAACCATTCATTGCCTGTAACTCAGAGCCACACTCAGCACAAAGCCCCATCCGATGATTATTCTCCGATAAATCGAGTAATGAAGGCGATAACAACTCGCTACCAGACTTCACAACAGAATTGCCATTCTGAGAATCGCTTAAAGGCATCACAGCCTCAACCTTCGCAGGTTCCAGCACAGTCGCCGCTGCCGTCACAGCCCGTGCCCCCGCCACCGGAGCAGCAGCCCCAACCGTCAACGTCGCCGGAGCCTCCTGCAACACCTTCCCAATCAGATCCGCCAGCCCCAACACCCGATGGGGGCCAAGCCCTTCAGAATCCGCCCCGCGAATGCCGCGCAACTGTCGCACAATTTCTGTAACAGGCACCTGATAAGTCAACAGCAAATTCGTCAACCGACAGATTGCCTCACACAGCGACTGAATCTCCGTCCCCGACTTGCCTGCCACCAGCCACAGCGACCCTAGCCCTGCCGTCGAATAGCTCAAGTGCGCCTCAATATTGCCCCAAGTAAATGTAGAAATTGTGCGGTTGAGCGAGAATTCGTATCCAACAGGTAAACTTGTCGCTACGGTTGGAGCTGCGGCTGCTTCCACTACAGGCTGAACCTCCGGTGCAGGAGCATCTGCCACTACAGCCGATGTTGCCACAGGTGCCTCTGGGTCTGAAAACGCTTCAGGAAATTCCGTCGCTAAATCTAAAAGCGTCTGAATGCGAGCTGCTTCTTGGTGCTGGCTCCCTTGCGTTGCGCTGCTAACGCTAGCCTGCGCCCCCTCTGGGTCAAAAAACGCTTCAGGGAAAGAATCTACTAGGGTCAATAAAGCCTGTGTACTTGCCATTGTTAGAAATACGCCTAGAAATAAAGTTCCTGATTCTGCAAGTCTTAAGCTGAGGGCTGAGCGAAGTCGAAGCCCTCAACACCCTTAAAATCGTGAATTAAATAATTTAGAGAATTGATTTAGAAGCGATACGCTTTGCACTCCCTCATCCCCTAACCCCTTCTCCCGCAGGAGAAGGGGAACCAGATTCTTACTCCCCTCTCCCGCTCTGGGAGAGGGGAGAGGGGTGAGGGTCAAAATTAAGGCTAGTCAATTCATACTCCTCAACTCCCAGATTTCTCCGCATCGCCCACCTTAATCGGCTCAGACTCCAACGTGCCAGAACGATAAATCGTTACGCCCTTCAAGCCTGCCTTCGCCGCCAGACGGTAAATCTGCTTAATTTCATCCACCGTGGCATGACTGGGCAAATTAATCGTCTTAGAAATAGAAGAATCAATCCAGTCCTGCCATTTAGACTGCACTAAGATATGCCAGCCTGGGGGCACCTCCCGCGCAATCTTAAACGCCGCCGTAATATCAGGGTGCTGCTTTGCAAAATCAGTTCCCTTCAGAGAACCCGTGCGCTTCACAATTTCGGCATCCGCTTCTGGAAGGTTTAGGGCTTCGAGGTATGGGTTCAAGATTTGAATCCAGTTTTGCTCATTTTTAGAAGCATCCACAAACACCTGCTTCCACATTGTCAGCCCAAAATCTGGCTCAAACGCCCAAGAACAAGCCGCAAGCTGAGCAATACTGCCCGTTGGCGCGATAGACAAAACTGTAGAGTTACGGCGCGGTACTTGGGTCAAATCTTGGCGATTAGAATTGAGCGCCTGCTCTCCGTTGTACTCGTTACCTTCGCTGTCAAGCCAGCGCTCAAAAATATTGCCTGTGCGTAAATCCTGTATTTGAGGCCACACGCCACAGGCTCCCTTCTCAGCCGCTAGCGCTTCCGAAGCACGATAGGCATAGTTCGCAATCCAACCGCCCCAGCGATCAATCTCATCCAAATGCTGCGCGGAGTCGTAGGCAATATGCGCCTGTTTGAGGTAATCGGCCCAGCCCATAATGCCCAGTCCCAACTGCCGGAATACGTTCCGCACGTTGTGTTTTTGGTCTGGGGTAGCAAATTCTGCCACGCTCAGGACGTTGTCTAGGAAGCGAGTGGCAATGGCGACCGTTTGCGCCAAGTCTTGCCAGTCAATCTCAATCTCACCGTTCTCATTGCGATGGATAAACTTTGTCAGCACCAGCGAAGCAAGGTTACAGGCGCTGTTTGGCGGCAAAAAGATCTCACCGCAGTTGTGCGCTACTAAACCATTAGCATCAAAACAATGTGGCCCAGGTACTGTACAGTCATAGACTTCTTCAACGCCATCGGCTGTGATCGCCGCCACCGTCACAGAAAATCGTTCTCGGTTAGGAGTCCGCACATATTGACCCATAAGCGTTTCAAGTTTTGCTGCCTTGGCAGGATCTTGAAATCCAATCGCTTCCGCAAATCGACCCAAATTGTCCCCAGCGATGATCAGCTCATGCTGTGCTTTACAGAAGTATGGTGCAAGACCGCCATTGCCATCAGGAAGAAGGCGATCGCCAGCCTCCCGCCGATTTTGGTAAAGCTTAGAAGCAATGCCCACCCGTGCCAGCATTCGCTGTACGGCTTCAAGGGTTGCTACATTACTCTGAGCTAGACGAACGCTAACGCCTTTTGCTTGATGTCCCTGCACGCTTCCATCTGCATCGAATAGACCGCGTAGAAATCCTTGATAAAAGACAAAACTGGCCTGTTCAACTTCAGCGGTTACGGTTTTAGAACCTCTGCAAATGCCAAATCGTTGTGCCAGTTCCGCCAATCGTGTTGTAGCAACGACGCTTTTTTGCTGGGAGATCGCCTGGGTACCCGTTAGTGAATAAACTCGACCAAGACTATTTTTCTTTTCAATCTGATTGAGTAAACCCACGGCGTAGCTCATCATTACAGGATTATCGTCACCCCAGAACCCGAGAATGCCCTGCATTTCGCCCTGATTGTTGAGCGCAAAGGTTCCATCTCCCACGAGACTACCCAGCAGCCAACCTTCATCAAAGGTGCCTGTGCCTTCCCAACCTTCCAAAACGCGGTGGTCGTGAAGCATGAGGCGATCGCCTGGTTGCAGATCTTCCGCCGCCACCCATTCGGTGTACTGACGGTATCGAGTTTGCGCCGTCACCTTCAGCACCCGATGGTTCCCCGTTAGCCGCAGCCGATAGCCTTCCTGAGTTTGGAGGCTCAACACAGGTTTAATCCCCGTCGAAAAGAAGCCCTCAGGCGTGGTGCTAAATAGCTCTCCATTCACGTACGTGCTGTGCTGTTGACCCACTAAATCTTTGACTTGACGTGCCCCTTCGCCTGTATGCACCCAAGTATCGGCAGTCACGCAGGGGTTGGTGCAGGTCACAAAATCTCGGATAGGGCTGCGGCGCTTGGCGTTGTCGATCAACAGCAGGCCAGGGTCAGCCGTCGCGTGGGCATTGCTGGCAATTTTGTCCCATAGCTCATGGGCAAAGCTGTCTCCCGCATCCAGTCGCGTGAAAAATTCGTCATCTAGCTGTACAGATATGTTTGCATTGTGCCAACGGCGATCGCGTTTCCCGTCAGGACTCAAGTGTGTTTCTACCCAAGCCGTCGATAGCTCCTGATTAAGGGCTTGCAGCTTCTCATTCTTCTCATCTTGGGGCAAATCGCTTTGCACCAACTGCGCCATCTGCTCCACAACAGACTTCGTTACCCCAGCATCAATGGTTGATTGCGTCTTCGCCTGGATAAACTCCAAAATGTCAGGATGTTTCCAATCCATCGAAAACAAAAACGCGCCACGCCGCGCCTTGTTACCCGTCGTAATTTTCTTAGAATTCTCAGACACCATATCGAGAACCGCACAGGGACCTAGCGCCCGTCCATCCTGAAACGGCGCATTTTTGGGTCGAATATAGCCCTTTTGACCTTCCGCACCAATATTGATGCCAACGCCACCCCTAAACTTAGTGGTCAACACCGCATCAGAAACCAGCTTCGTAATGTCGTGGATATTATCCTCAGCCGAAAGCACAAAGCAGTTCAGTAACCCTCTGGTGCCGTGGTCACAGTTCGCCAAAATGGAGCCACCCGGCACCAGCTTCATGGGAATCAAAACCGAGAGAAACTTTTCTTGCCAGTAGTCTCGTAGTTCTGGCGTAGCTTCCGCGCTAGCAACATACCGAGCCACCCGTTCCACCACTGCTTCCCAGGTGGATTCGCCATTGATGAAATACTTTTGTAAAACCGCCTTCTGGGATTCGCTGAGTTCGGTGACGGGGGACTGAGATACAACCATAGGACTATCTTTAGGGCTAAATGTAATGAGAGTGAAGTTCTATATCTAGCGCCATAGCTAGGCATAACAATCTGGCACCCGCTAAGTCTAGTATCGCTCTTTTATGGTGTCAAGTCGTAGCTCTCAAAAGTTGAAACCTCAAAAAAACGCTATTTACTGAGTAAGGTCGTGCACCACCGCCTTCAAAAACCGAGTATTCTAAATACAATCATTATTTCTAGCGTTTCAGTGCTGGATTCTGCCATTATGCTTTTTGCCTTTGACTTGACGACTTTGACCGGAACGGGTTCGCATTCTCTGTATGCGTTCTATGGGGTGTTAGCCCTGGGCTTTTTTGCGGCGGTATCTTTGGGGTCACTTGCGTTCTACAACTCCAAACGCCCCGTCGGGTGGGAAGGCAAAGAGCGTCCTGGCTATCTGCCTAAAATTGACACTGAAGATAAACCTTAGGAACGAAAGTTAAATAACATCCAGGTTCTGTAGGGGCAGGTTTTGACGATAAATCTAGGGTTTTCCAGTGCAGGATCAGCTAAACTCGCCCTTACGTCCATGAGGAGTTTTCTAAGCATTTAGACGTTATTAAATTTGAGCGTCTAGCTGAAATCATTGCAGCGTATTGAACAAACGCTTTGCAGCTCTAGAGTAAGCTACATAGCGACATTGAGCCGCCTCATCTCGGTTCGGGTTGCAGTCAATATCTTGGTCTACAACAAACACATTTTGAAAAGTGCTGCCTTGGCTTTTATGGGTTGTAATCGCGTACCCATAATCTAGATAGGCAAACTGCTGCTTGAGGGCAAAATAGGCTTTCCAGTTGGGTTTTGTCCAGTGCTGGCGCGCCTGCTGCTCTAGTTGGGCTAGGTTTTGACGGTAGCGATCGCGTTCACTGCGGTGCAGCACCTCAAAATCATAGGTTCCCCCCTCGTCTGAAATCACCTCTAAATTCCAGCACCGATACCCCCCTCGATGCGATCGCCCCACGCTAAACACGCGACATTCAGTGGACGTTGGCAACACAATTTCATCTTCTTGAAAGATCGGCTCTCGGGCAATGAGCAGTTCCCCTTCAACATAGGGTTCAACGTCCGGCTCATAAATGCTAGAGCGCACATAATGGTTGAGCCAATCACATTCTCGATTCGTCCAGGCTAAAGCGCGCACATGATCCGCATCAGATTGAAACCCCTCTGATTTAAAAGCTGCAACCAAATGATGCAGCCATTCTGAACGATTAATCCACCAAACGCCTTTATCAAGGTTTTGCTGAGACTCTTTGGGAATAACTACCGCCGGATTGTAGACGGCCTGCCTTGCCACATCAACGAGTTCTGCGATCGGGTTATCTTTGGCCTGACGCACCACGTCCGTTAGCTCAGCTCTGTCGGTAATGTCAAACACCTGAGAGGCGGGTTCCCCAATCGGCGGGAGCTGGGCCGGATCTCCCATGCAGATGAGTTTTACCCTATTGCAGTGGGCAAGCCCAAACATGATGTGCATCCACAGCTCTTGATTGACCATAGAGGCTTCGTCTAGCACGATGAGGTCGTAGCGGGGCAGATAGTCTATGCCTTTGTGTTCTAGCTTCATGCCACCATCCCGACTGGGCTTGAGCATTAGCCCTAAAAGCTGATGGATGGTCATTGTATCTACCCATTGCAGATCCCACTCGTTTGCCATTCGTGACAGTACCTTAACGGCTTTGTTGGTGGGGGCAGTCAAGGCAACCTTGATTCTCTTTTGCGTTACTTGAGCATCACGGATAAAGGACTGAATTGTAGTGGTTTTGCCCGTCCCTGCAAAACCCTGGAGCAAAAATAGATCTGCCTCTGAAGCCAGAAATTGCTTCATTTGCTTAACCGCTGCGCTCTGCTGCTCATTGAGGCTGAGCTTCATAAGTTACATATACCTTTGGACAAGGATGATAAAGGTATTCTAATTTCTGTTGAGGCTTGAACGGTAAATGGGGCGATCGCCCATAAAATAAGATTGCCCCCAAGCGAGAAGGGGCAATATCGCCAACCCATAGAACGTATATCAGGACGCCTTTATGCTGCATCAGGTTATGCAACGTGTTGGGTTAAAGCATTGGGTAAGCTGGCTCTTTGTATCGGGGTTAAGCATTTTGCTGTGGCTGAGCTGGGTTAGCCCTGCTTGGGCAGATGACTATACCAAAGAGATTTTGCTCAATGCTGATTTCTCCGGCAAAAATTTAACCGACGCAAACTTTACCAAAGCCAATCTCAAAAACTCAACCTTTAAAGGGTCTAACCTCAGCGGGGTCAGCTTTTTTGGGGCAAACCTTGAAGATACAAATTTAGAAGGCGTTAACCTGAGTGTTGCCACCTTAGATTCAGCGCGATTGGTGCAGGCTAATTTAACCAACGCTATTTTAGAAGGTGCGTTTGTGTATAGCGCTCAATTTCAGGGTGCCATCATCACGGGCGCAGATTTTACCGACGTGGATTTGACCGATACGGTACAGGCTGCACTTTGCAAAGTCGCTGAGGGCACAAACTCAACAACAGGACGAAACACGCGCGAAACGCTTAATTGCGGTTAATCTGTGTCAAAGTCACCGCACACATGTTTAAAGCTTCGGGTGTTAAAATATGACCACAAAGTGACCACAAACTCATGAAAGCAATCGGCATCCGTGAATTTAGAGATAGGGCCACGCACTATCTTGCGGCAAAGGAAGCTGTGGCGATCAAGCGCCATAACAAAGTTGTGGGGTTTTATATTCCGGTGCTGGCTTCGGAAGAGACAGAAATCAAAGCGGCGCTAGCAAAGCTTGAGTTGGCAATTGATAAATCTCTAGTTGAAAGCGGTTTAGATGAAGAAAGCCTGAGTCAGATTTTGAATTTATCGGCTGCGGAAGGTTAGTGTGCGGTTGGTAGTGGATGCCAATATTTTTGTGGCAGAACTCATTCGCAATAGAGGACGGCTATTGATTGCCCATGAGACGTTGGAGTTATTTGTCGCTGAAGCCGCTTGGAGTAAGGCGCAGCATGAACTCCGCAAAAGAATACAGGCAATGATCAAGCAGGATAAGTTTAGTGCTGCAACGGGTGAGACACTGCTCGAAACTGCATTTAATCTGGCACAGGCAAAGGCTCGACTGATTCCTGAAGAGATTTATGGTGCATGGAAAGAACAAGCGCTTTTAAGAATTCCGCGTGATCCTCATGATTGGCCGACTGTGGCGCTCGCCTTGGCAGTGGATGCTGCAATTTGGACTTTGGATGCTGATTTTTTGGGGTGTGGGATTGCGACCTGGACAACGGAAACGTTGTTATTGAGTCTTTAGCCTCAAAGAGGCCAACTCCATGGCGTATAGATTGAAACAGGATCTTTGACTGTACTCAGTCACAAAAGCTTGAAAACGAACTATGAGCCATTAAATGAAATTTAACTTAAAACGCTGTATTGCTCTATTGCTGATGCTGTCAACTTTATTAGGGTTCTGGCATCCAGAGGCGATCGCTATGCCCCAAGAGTCCGTTCCAACCTTAGCCAAAGCAACCTTTGCTGGCGGATGCTTTTGGTGCATGGAAAAACCCTTTGATGTATTGGCTGGAGTCGTCTCCACAACATCCGGCTACACAGGTGGTCAAACAGAACGCCCCAGCTATCGTCAGGTATCTTCTGGTACAACGGGTCACGCAGAATCTGTGCAGGTGGTCTATGACCCGACGCAAGTAAGTTACGAGAAGCTTTTGGATGTGTTTTGGCACAACGTCGATCCACTTGATGGGGGCGGTCAGTTCTGCGATCGCGGTTCTCAGTATCGCTCTAGCGTCTTTTTCTACGATGAAGCGCAGCGCAAGCAGGCACAGCAGTCTAAAAAGACGTTAGAACAGTCTGGCATCCAGCCCATTGCAACCGAGATTGTTGCGGCAAGTGAGTTTTACCCCGCAGAAGACTATCACCAAAACTATTACGAAACCAACGCGCTCAAGTACCGCTTTTATCGCTTTGCCTGTGGACGCGATCAGCGGTTGGCGCAAGTGTGGGGAGAGACAACAGATATCGCTCAGCAGTAGCAGCAGCAAATTGATGGCTAGCCTACAGCACTGACTCAGAAATCCTTTATTCTGGGGAGAGAAAAACAGCGCCACCCCCAAACCTGCATTTGTGAGGAGTTTCCATGAGTTATCGCATGAGTCGCCGTGCCTACGCGGATACCTTTGGACCAACCGTCGGCGATCGCATTCGTTTAGCAGACACAGAACTCTTCATTGAGGTTGAGCAGGACTACACTACCTACGGCGATGAGGTGAAGTTCGGCGGCGGTAAGGTCATCCGCGACGGCATGGGGCAATCGCCCATCACCAATAAAGATGGTGCCGTCGATGCGGTCATTACTAACGCCCTCATTTTGGACTGGTGGGGCATTGTCAAAGCCGATATTGGCATTAAAGACGGGCAAATTGCGGCGATCGGTAAAGCAGGCAACCCCTATATTCAAGACAACATCAACATCATTATTGGCCCTGGTACCGAGGCGATCGCTGGAGAAGGGCTGATCCTTACCGCTGGCGGCATTGATACTCACATTCACTTTATTTGCCCACAGCAAATTGAAGTGGCGATCGCCTCTGGTATTACCACTATGATTGGCGGCGGTACAGGCCCGGCGGCAGGTACCAGCGCCACCACCTGCACCCCTGGCCCTTGGTATATGCACCGGATGCTTCAGGCGGCAGATTCTTTCCCGATGAACATTGGCTTTTTAGGCAAAGGCAACAGCGCCCAACCCGCTGGCCTTGAAGAACAGGTTGAAGCAGGTGCAATCGGCCTTAAGCTCCATGAAGATTGGGGCACGACCCCCGCTGCGATCGACACCTGCCTCAGCGTGGCGGATGACTACGATGTACAGGTTGCCATCCACTCCGATACCCTCAACGAATCTGGGTTTGTAGAAGACACGATCTCCGCGTTTAAAGGGCGCGTCATTCACACTTATCACACCGAAGGGGCAGGGGGCGGTCATGCGCCAGACATTATTAAGGTCTGTGCTGAGGCGAATGTGTTACCTTCTTCTACCAACCCCACCCGACCTTACACCCTCAATACCTTAGACGAGCATCTGGATATGCTCATGGTGTGTCATCACCTTGACCCCAATATCCCTGAAGATATTTCCTTTGCGGAATCTCGTATCCGCCGTGAAACCATTGCCGCTGAAGACATCCTCCATGACCTGGGTGCTTTCAGCATGATTTCGTCAGATTCCCAGGCGATGGGACGCATTGGCGAGGTGATTATTCGCACCTGGCAGACGGGGCACAAAATGAAGGTGCAGCGGGGGGCACTTGCTCAAGATTCTGAGCGCAATGATAATTTCCGTGCCAAGCGGTATGTGGCAAAGTACACGATTAATCCGGCTATTACTCACGGCATCTCCAACTATGTAGGTTCGATTGAGGTGGGTAAACTAGCCGATCTCTGTCTCTGGCGACCTGCGATGTTTGGGGTTAAGCCAGAGATGGTGCTGAAGGGCGGCATGATTGCCTGGGCGCAGATGGGTGATGCCAATGCCAGTATCCCTACGCCGCAGCCTGTCCACATGCGCCCGATGTTTGGTAGCTACGGCAGCGCAATGGCGGCAACCTCTTTGACCTTTGTTTCAAAGGCGGCGTTCAAGCGCGGTGTGCCTGAAAAGCTGAATCTGCAAAAGAAAGCGGTTGCCGTCTCGGGGATTCGTAAGTTAACTAAGCGCGATATGAAGCTCAACAGCGCGATGCCCCACATGGAGGTCAATCCAGAAACCTATGAGGTGCGTGCCGATGGTGAATTGCTTACCTGCGAACCCGCGACGGTTTTACCAATGGCACAGCGATATTTCTTGTTTTAGCGAAATATTTGATGAATCTTTAGGATTTTAGCCCCGGCTGGCGTGTCATCGGCTGGAAATAATGTTTGCATCATAACTAACCGATAGCGTATGCCGCCGTTCCGTGTGCACGCGCTTTTTAGACGAAAGCCAATAGGGGACATGATTTTAGAAAATAGACTATTCATGTATTCGATTTATTTGAGAATTACCTACTCCAGAAAGTTTTTGACAACCTTCTTCAACTAAATGAATAAAGTCTTGAGCATCAGAAAAATAATTTTTAAATGCAAAGCGAACATCTTCTGAGCTATCTGCTTTAACAAGGACAATATCACTTGTTGGCATATCTGTTTCTAGCTGAAATAATTCACGAAGGGCTTCAGTAGAATCTCGGTATGTTTTTATTTCTAGCTCACCAGACTCTGAGATAATAAGAATAGCATTACGATTGACGGTAATATCTGTGTCAGCAGCATTAAGACCTCTCAATTTTTTTAATAGACTTAGGTCATCATCCAGACTTAAGAACTCTTTGACTAACTCAATATCAGGTTTTTGTGGAAAACAACCTTTTGAGTTTTCAAATGACCGAGCTAGAATTTCACTCGTAAGTGCCATTGCAGTTTGATATCTTTGATCTCCTTTTTGAAACTTTGGTTGGCTTTCAGTAATATAACCAATGACCTCTACGGCTGTTGCCCACGCATGTTGTATTCTAGTGCGATACTGTATCTCAACCATCAAACCTTTTAGGGGTCTGCCTGCTTCAGAGTTGACATCATAAATATAGACATCATGAATACCTCTATAACCTGCATTTTTTGGTGTCTTTATGTAGTCATACTTATCAATGTCATTACGGCGTTTATGCCGAAATCGTGCCTTATGAATTTTTTTGCGAAACTGATTAAGTTCATTGATATCAGAAAAAATTAATCTACAACCAGCAACATCATCCATGCGTGCCAGTTGCATATCTGGAAAGCGATGTAATTTGTTAAAAATAGTAGATTTCCTTTTGTGGCGTTGAGCTACAACAATTTCTGTATCTCGTGTCCTATTGCGCAAACTAGCCTGAAATGTATTTAGAACCGCTCGATGAGCTGCTCGCCATTCATCAATTATATTCAAATCTTCAGAAGTCGCACATTTATGTCGAACATTCGCACCAGCTTTATTCACTCTTGATTTTGAACCACCTGGAAATTCGATTTGTGATGCCTGGTTCATCTACATTTGCCTATTTTTATCTAGTCTAACTTTTATTTAGGATGGCTAAAATTCTCGTCTGGAAAAAATGAGACTGGCGATCGCCAGCAGCAGCACAATATAAATAACGCCGTAGCCTGCATTCAGCATCATAATGCCCGAATCTGGCAGCAGCCCATAGACCGCCTGATTTTTAAGGTCAAGCCGAGATAAATCAGGAAAAAAGAGATAAATCCCTTTCACAATATTTTTGACAGATTCTGTCTTGATAGTTTGGCTTAAGGTGACTAAATTTTGGCTAAAGTGTCCCATAAAGTACACCGCAAACGTCAGGATTGTCGCAACCAAAGAACTGGTAAACACCCCAAATAGCAGCGCCACCGCCGTCAGCAGCGACAGCTCCAAAATCAAATACAGCCCCGATAGCGTTAGCGCCCCCACAGAAAACGGAATACCGCGCCATAGCATCACCCCAAACAGCATGAGGTTCATGAGTATAACCAGTACGCCTAAAATGCTGGTTAATCCCAAATGCTTGCCAACAATAAATTCTGCCCGACTCATGGGCTTGGCAATCAGCACCAGCGCCGTCTTTTTTTCAATTTCTTTGTTAATCAGCCCTGCGCCCATAAAAGCTGCAACCGTCAGCCCCAAAAGGCCAATGCCAGCTAACCCTACATCTAAGCTAATTTTGCCTTCTGCCCCGCCTGAAACCTCATTTAAAAGCAAAACTGCGCCCACCAGCGCCACCCCAAATAGCGCCGCTACATATAAGACGCGCTCTCGAAACACCTCTCGAAACACGTTGGTGCCAATTGCCCAAACTCTAATGATGTTCATAGCAGGAGGTTAGAAATAGTAAAACGCTTCGCGGTGGAGGATTTTGATGCTGAGGCGATCGCTACCCAGAGTCCGTCCATCACAGTTCTTATAGTACCCAGCTAACTCCAAAGGATTAACGACACCAGAATCTTCATGAATACATTCAGCACGCTGCTGCCGCCCTCAAGTTCCGCAAGGCATCAGACATCCCATGACGCTCTAATTTCCAAGGGGTTTCGTCCAACATTGCATAGGTAGGCAAGTTAAGCAACAGCCGCTTTAAAAATGAGGCGCTGCTGCTCTTTGAAAGACAGCACCTCTGTCCCTGCCTTTCAAAGCCCTCCGAAACCTTGAGCCTATCCTTCAGCCTGCTCCACATAGCCCTGAATATTTTCAAGGTTGTACTGCCGCAGTAGCCCTGTGGCTTCTCGCATAAAGGCATGAGTGCCAGTCGCAATGATGAGATATTTCCCCGCGTTGAGACGGTTACGATAGGCGATCGCGTCTCCACTGCCCGTTGTCCAGCCTGTTAGCGTCCCGGTCAAAAAAGAACCCAGTGCAGCGGCAGCAGCAGCAAAAATGCCGCCCAAAACGTGATTTCCAAACGCGCCAATCCAGCCAATCAGCTCAATACCCGTCAGCACATTAAAAAGGTAGCCTGCTACAAACCCAAAGGGCACCACCCCATTGGCAAGCCGATCAGTCAGTTGCTCCGCTACGTTATTGGGGTTAATGAGACCAAACTCATCGGCAGTCTTATAGCCGCGCCCCAAAATTTCAAGCTGATCAATCGGTAAATCAGCTTCTTTTAGCTCTAAATAAGCAGACTCTGCCTCAATTCGATTGGGCAATACAGCAACCAAATAGTTTGTAGCTTGCTTCGTCACTGCTAGATCCTCTAAATGGCTGATGGCGCAAGCAGGTCGGGGCAATCTGTAAGCTGCACGAACGCATAACGCTTTGTCTACTAACTAATGTAACAAAATATTAAGAAAGCTGCCTTAATTCTCAGAAGTCTTTCGGCTTAGAAAAGATATTCTATTCTTGAGGAAAATTTTTCACGCCATTAAGGGAGAGAGTAAAGATCCAATTAGGGAGTCCTTTTTCGCAATACTCCGGACAAAATTCAGGAGTAGTGAGACCATAAGACCTTATAGAAACGTAATTTTGTATGGACACCGTTCTCTCCCAACAGGTTCAGGCTTTATTTGATGACATTGCGCCTGTCTATGACCAGCTCAATGCATGGCTAAGCCTAGGCCAGCACCGCGTCTGGAAGCAAATGGCGATTCGATGGGCTAACCCCGAACCCAATGGCGTTAACGTAGATCTGTGCTGCGGGAGTGGGGATTTGACCCTGATGACCGCGCGGACGCTGCGGGGTCAAGGGCAGTTTATTGGCATTGATTTCTCGCCAAAGCAGTTAGAAGTTGCCAAAGCCCGTGCCCAGTCCCTGCCGTGGGCAAATACCCTCCAGTGGATTGAGGCTGATGTTTTGGTATTGCCTTTACCCGATAATGCCGTGGATGCGCTGACGATGGGCTACGGTTTAAGAAATGTCGTCGATATCCCAAAGGCGCTCAGCGAAATCTATCGGGTGCTGAAGCCAGGTGCCAGTGCCGCCATTTTAGATTTCAATCGCCCCACCTCGGCAATTATGCAGCAGTTTCAGCGCTGGTACTTACGGCAGATTGTGGTGCCTATTGCCAGCCGCTTTGATCTCCAAGAAGAATATGCCTATCTAGAAACCAGCCTTGCACGATTTCCGACAGGGATAGAGCAAGTTGAGTTGGCGACTCAAGCAGGCTTTGAGGCAGTGCGTCACTATGCGATCGCCGTTGATACGATGGGCATATTAGCGATGGCTAAACCCCAGGAAATATAGCGGCCTCTCAAGCCTTAGTAGGTCACGCAAACCCAAAGAAAGGATGAGAATAGGGTAATATTCAGTTCTGGTGCGTTTTTTGAGCCTTGACCTCATGGTGATAAGAGGAGAAAACTGATCGTGGGACAGCGCAAACAGCTTTGGATACTGCTGTCATTCTTTGCGGTAGTAGGACTTTTTACGGGATTAGCAATTTGGCAAATTAGCAACCTTCAGCAAAAAGATCGTGACTTAGCACGGACTAAAACCGAGCTAGACCAGACCACTCAGCAAATGCAGCTTTTAAAGGATCAAAACACCGCGACGATTACGTCTAGAGGCAAACTGCAAAAAGATTTCGCGGCGGCTCAAAAACAGTTAGCCACCTTTCAGCAGAAGGGTCTAGCGATAGAACAGCAGCTTAAAACAGCACAGGCTCAAAATAGCGCGCTAATCTCAGAAAACGCTACGCTGAAGGTTCGTTTATCTCTGACAGAAAAGCAGCTTGAGTCACTCCAGCAAAGCTTAAAGGCTAAGCCTGCTACGACAAAGTCTTCTCCAACCGAGATCGAACCTAATGACCTCAGACGCTAGAGCTTTTGGCTGTAATTAGGTTTGACGCACGGCGCTTGCTAAACCCGCGCCAACCGACTCTATTTCTGATGCGTCACTTCAACGACTGTATGGACGTTGCCGCGAGGGGTAAAGTCACCTTTGACAGTCATCTCTAGCGGGTCACAGGCAGCGACGAGGTCATCTAAGATCTGGTTAATCGACTCTTCGTGGGAAATATAGCGATCGCGGTAGCTGTTGATGTAGAGCTTGATGGCTTTTAGCTCCACAACGCGCTGGTCAGGCACATAGGTCACGTAGATGGTGGCAAAGTCAGGGTAGCCAGAAAAAGGGCACTTACAGGTAAATTCTGGCAGGGTGATCTGAATTGAAAACCGACGCCCTACCCGTGGGTTTGGAAACGTAATGAGTTTCCCCTCGTCAATCAGCCGCTCACCATATTTGATTGTGGAGTCTTGGGTCTGTACGTCAGCCGTCATATTTAAAATTGTCACCTGTAAAATGTGTAGAGAGCCGCGATCACAGCCACATTTGTTGAATGCGCTGTGCCTCTACGATTGTATCGCTGACTGGAAACCGTGGCTTGGCGTTTACAGAAACGTTTGAATTGGCATTGCCGTAATTCAAGCTATTTTGATTGCCAGAAATCTTATGGTCGGCTGCATTTTACTCTGCCCACCGAATCAATTAAAGAGACAGCTTTATGAAAATTCTGCTTGTCATAGATCTGGCGATCGCCTCCTTCAGGTCATGCCCCCTTTGCAAACGCGGGTGAGTCACATCAGGATCTGCCTACAGGGCCAGTTTCCTAACGCTGATTCAGAAATTCAATGATGCCTTGGGCGATCGCCGCCGCCATCTGTCGCTGAAAATTAGGATCTCTTAGCTTGGGTGCATCCTGTGCGCCCGTCACAAATCCTGTTTCAATTAGTGTTGCAGGCATTGTAGTATTACGAACAACATAAAATCTCGCCGAACGAACACCCCGACTAGGAATATTCACGGTGCGCGTAATGCTGTTGAGAATAACGCGAGAAAGTTCAGCCCCCGATGCAGAGCCAGGGGCGTAGTAGGCTTCTGCTCCATTAATATCGGGGCGGCTGAGGCTAATGGCGTTGGCATGAATGCTGACAAAAACATCGGCACGTACCTGTTTTGCCAGCGCAACGCGAGGGGGTAAATCCACCTCCCGTGATTCATCCGCTCGGGTTAGATACACCTGTAGACCTTGCTGCTGCAAAAGTCTCACAACTTCCATACTGATGGGCAAAACAATATCGGTCTCTCGCAGCCCACCAATGCCCACTGCCCCAGGATCGGTGCCGCCATGCCCAGGGTCAATGACTACGATGCGACGTCCATTGGGACGAGGCAGCGTAGGCTGTGGGAAACTAGCGGTATTGGGATTGGGTAACGCATTAGGCTGAAAAATTGTGGTGTTAGAGCTGTTGCTGTTTCCAAAACGATTTAAACTCAACACAATCCCCTGAGATCTAGTGCGACTGATAGTCCCAATGCGAACGCCAGGGGCAGGGGTAACTAAAATACTTGCGTTTTGTCCCTCTTGACGCAGCGAAATGTCCGTAATAGCGCTGCCAAATCCAGTCTGCGGACTGCGAATGTTGGTAGACCACTGAGCACCCCGTAGCGTAATGCGGTAGCGCGAGCCTTCCCATCCCATCGTGTAAGAAACGAGGCGATCTGCCTGAATTAAGAGCTGGCTACCGCCCAAAGAAACATTTTGCAGCGTTGCTAGAGACAGACTATCCCCAGAGAATGGGGGAGATGGTCTAACCGGATTTATAGGAGCAGCAGCAGATGACAATGCTACAGTTCGCCCCTGCAATAGACTGATGGTCTTAGTCGGTCGGTTTCCGGTTTCCCCCCCTACTTGAGAGAGAAGTACAACACCGCCAAACCTGCTGGCGCTGGCCATCCAATTGGGGCTATCGCGGTTCACTTTCAGCGTGACCCGCGCTATGGGTGGCTGTGTCGATATTTGGCGAATCGAGACACTCTGAATACCGTGGTAGTTCATCCGGTACTCATTTTGGGTCAGCGGCGCAGTCGCCAACAATCCGTTCAAATCCACCAATATTTCTCGACGGTTTCGGCTGCGAGTAACCTGTGCGCCCATCACGGCCTGCCGAGTTTTGAGAAATAAACCGTCTGTGGTGACTAGCACATCTTCTAAAGTGCTGGTGTTGCTCGTGGACTGCGCTATGGCTGCTGAACCGGAGGGCATTAGCGGCGAAGGCTGCTGGACAGGAGCATCAGGGAGATTGCCATCATTGACGGCAGCCGTTAGTGTAGAGGCTCCCCCAGGACTACCGCTGTCTGGGGTATTTTGGGCTAACTGAGGTGTGGGTAAATCAATCGACCATGAGGCATTAGCATTACTGTTCACCTTCACCTGCTGCGGATCAACTGTGTAGCCTGGAGATAGCTCCACCACAATGCGAGCCGTTTGGGCATCAAATTGACCAATTCGAACGGAGCGAACCGCAGCACTATAGGTTTGGTTGAGCGTGGGGCGATCAAGCTTTACACCCGGTAAATCGACCACAAGCCTGACGGGATTTGGTAAAAGCTGTACCCGAGGCTGAATCACTTCGTCCGTCAAAAACTCTAGCCGATTTGCAGCGGCATCGAAACGCCAAGACTGTAGTCGCGCGGCGGTCGCGGCACTGGCAAACAGGCCAAGGCCAATCAAGCTGCCTACAATTCCTCCCAGATGGGCGATCGCTCTAAATGCTGACCGTTTTTGATTAAGCCTAAGACATTGCCCCATCCGCCAGTCTCCGTCTTCCAACAAATCGCTCGAATTAGTTTTCATCAGTCGACGCTTTTAAGCCGACTATCAGCCCCCAACATCATAGTGCTGCGCAACCTAGATCGCCATGCTTACAGTTTTCTGTCTTAGGGCGTTCTCTGTAAGAGACGCTATGTCGCGCCAATATCGTTCCCCACCTCAGTCTGAACTTTACTAAAACACGCGATGATTGAGACTGGGCATTTGACGACGGACTTGCGCTAGACGGCGCGGCTCAATGGTGGCGATCGCCATTCCAGGCTCTGTCCCAGCATCGGCAAGTACCACGCCCCAAGGATCCACAATCATGGCGTGACCATGGGACTGTCTGCGAGCGTTATGCTGTCCGGTCTGGGCAGGAGCAATAACGTAGCTGGTGTTTTCGATAGCGCGCGCCTGAAGCAATACCTGCCAGTGGTCTTTCCCTGTAAAGGCGGTAAAGGCCGCTGGCACAAACAGCACATTGGCTCCCGCTTGCGTTAGAGCGCGGTATAGCTCTGGAAACCGCACGTCGTAGCAGACTGAAAGCCCCAAGTTGCCATAATGCTCTGAGGCATAGACCGGAGCCTGTTTTTCCCCCGCCACAATCATGGTGGATTCTTGATAAATGTTACCGTCGGGTAGCTCTACATCAAAGAGGTGTACTTTCTCGTAACGCGCCAATTCTTTCCCGTCTTTGTCAATAAGGAGCGCGGTATTGTAGACCTTGCCATCTTTGGCTGGAGCTGGATATCCGCCGCCCAAAATGGTGATCTGATAGCGCTGGGCCACGGTTTTAAGAAATTTCTCGCTCTCAACGGCAATTTCAGCCGCCTGCTGAAGTTTGAGGGATTCATTGCCCAGAAACGCAAAGTTTTCAGGCAAGCCTACTAGCTCTACGCCTCTACGCACTGCAAGATCAATCAGTTCTTCTGCTTGAGCAAGGTTATGGCGTAAGTCGGGAAGGCTAGTCATTTGAATAGCCGCAGCAAGATATGACTTCATGGAGGCAGTACGGAGGTTCTGATCAAAAAGGGTAAAAGGTTCTGACGGCGCTGATCTTTTATGGGTGAAATAAGCGCAATGCCACGAACCCCAAAAGCCTAACATGCTTCCTTTGCTTTACACCAAACCCCTTACTTACAAACGTTAAAAGGGCGATCGCAGTGCTGCGATCGCCCTTTTGATTACGTTAACCTAAGCTTCTCAAAGGTTTCTAAGGTTGAATGAGCCTCAGACGCATGACCTACATCATGCCGCCCATGCCGCCCATGCCGCCCATACCACCCATGCCACCCATGCCACCCATATCAGGGGCAGCAGCTTGCTTTTCAGGCTTGTCTACCACAATCACTTCTGTAGTCAGTACCAGTCCGGCAATAGAGCCTGCATTTTGCAGACCTGCGCGGACAACCTTCGCAGGGTCAATGATGCCAGCAGCAATCATGTCTTCGTAGGTGTTAATAAGCGCGTTGTAGCCGATGGGGAAGCCCTTGGTACGAACGTTTTCGACCACGACCGAGCCTTCGACACCCGCGTTATCCGCAATCTGACGCAGAGGCGCTTCTAAGGCACGACGGACGATATCAGCGCCGATGGCTTCTTCTTCGCCCAAGGTCGCCTTAATTTCTTCAACCTTTTTGACCAAGTGAATCAGCGTGGTGCCGCCACCAGGAACAATCCCTTCAGCCACAGCGGCCTTGGTTGCGTTGAGTGCATCTTCAAAGCGCAGCTTGCGATCTTTGAGTTCGGTTTCGGTGGCTGCCCCAATTTTGATAACCGCTACGCCACCTGCAAGTTTGGCGATCCGCTCTTGGAGCTTTTCTTTGTCGTAGTCTGAGTCGGTTTCAGCCAACTGACGACGAAGCTGCTCAACGCGCTTGTCGAGGTCAGGACGGTTGCCTGCTTCTGAAATGATGGTGGTGTTGTCTTTGGTGATGGTGACGCGCTGCGCCTGACCCAGCATTTCTAGCTCAACGCGATCTAAAGATAGACCCACTTCTTCAGAGATAACCTGACCGCCTGTGAGAACGGCGATGTCTTCAAGCATGGCCTTACGGCGATCGCCAAACCCAGGGGATTTAATTGCCACTACATTCAGTACGCCGCGCAGCTTGTTGACCACGAGGGTTGCAAGGGCTTCACCTTCAATGTCTTCTGCAATAATGAGCAGGGGTTCGCCAGCACGGGCAACCTTTTCAAGGGTCGTTACTAGCTCTTGGATGCTAGAAACCTTTTTGTCCACAATCAAAATGCGGGCGTTGACGAGATCTGTCACCATGCGTTCAGAATCGGTGACAAAATAAGGAGAAATGTAGCCGCGATCGAGCTGCATCCCTTCCACAATGTCCATTTCGGTGGCAAGAGACTTAGATTCTTCGACGGTGATCACGCCATCACGACCAACCTTCTCCATGGCTTCCGCAATCATTGCGCCCACGGCGGGGTCGTTTCCAGCAGAAATAGTGGCAACCTGGGCGATCGCCTCGCCTTCGACGGGCTTCGCCATCACTTCAATTTCTTTAACCAAGGCATCAATGGTTTTATCAATGCCGCGTCTCAGCGCCACGGGGTTTGCACCTGCCGCAACGTTCTTCATTCCTTCGCGGATGAGCGCCTGAGCCAGAACCGTCGCAGTGGTGGTTCCGTCCCCTGCCACATCATTGGTTTTGGAGGCGACTTCACGCATGAGCTGAGCGCCAGCGTTTTCAAACGGGTCTTCGAGTTCGACTTCCTTTGCAATTGTGACCCCATCATTCACGATTTGGGGTGCGCCATATTTTTTTTCTAGGACGACGTTGCGCCCTTTGGGGCCGAGGGTAATCCGTACGGCATCGGCTAGCGCATTGACACCCCGTTCTAGGGCGCGACGAGATTCTTCATCAAAGACGAGCAGTTTGGACATTCTTAGGCTTCCTCGAGATGGGCTTCGTTAAACAATTGCTACAGCAGACGGGGCAGCACACACAATCAGCTTGTGCGAATTAGCCAGCCTGCACAAATCCTTGGGGATAAGACATTAGCACTCTCTTGATCAGAGTGCTAAACCTGAGCAGATTTATTGTAGCCCGTTCAAATCTGCTTGCAGTGGGTGTGGATATCGAGATAACCGAACTTCCTGGCACAAGTTTTACAGTTTTGCGTCACCCCTAGTCAGCGATGCGCGGTTTTGGGGATGGCGTATTGTAATAACGTGTGATTTTAATGTCTGACTTTGATAGAACTCTTGCACGAATATGACCCTCACCCCCAGCCCCTCTCCCAGAACGGGCGATGGGAGACGGAAGTAGCCCTTCTCCCCTGGTGGGAGAAGGGTAAAGCCTTTGGCTATAAGAAAGGGATGAGGGGTTGGGGTGGATGCAAGAGGTCTAATGTGTGAATGAGCTTTCAAACGAGGCAATTATGGTAAAGAATCTCAGGATGAAGCGCAGCATTACCTTATTAGTGCTAGCAGGGTGGGGGATGACAGGCGTAGGCGCACAGGCACTTCAACCCAAACCGCACCCTAGAAATTTTGCTAAATCTTTTCTTCTGGCACAGGCAGCAGGCGCACAGAATCAGGGTTCTGTCTTGACCTTTGAGGCGACAACCCCAGTGGATGAAATGAAGCAGCTTCAGGTTCAGCTCACCAAAACTGTGGTTGCGTTGCCTGTAGAGAATACAACGCTCACCGCCGAGAGTCTGGGGGCGGTAGTGCTGACGGGGGGCAATGGCGATCGCCAGCGGATGGACACCTACACCTGGAGTATTGTCCCAACCTCTAAGCTGTACCTCGGTCGCAGCGGCTATAAGTCTTTGTTAGCGAGATATCAGTACAGCAAAGACCGACAGTCGCCCAAATATACCCTTGATATTGCCTGCCAGACTGTAGGACTCAAAACGCAAGACAAAGCAGCCTGCTCACTGTTTGGCAATGGCCCTCTGCTGAAGGGTGAGGTTAAGGCAACTGGAAAGTTGACCCTAGAGGAAGCACCCATCCCAGAGGCAGATACGGCGGCGGCTGAACCCCCAACCTCACAGGTTCCGAAAAAGCCTAGTTCAGCGTCTGTTGCCGCCTCAGCGGTGCCGTCCTATCCAGGACAAGGAGCCTTGGTGATGTACCCATCCACTGCCAAAGCGAAGGAAGAACGGTATGGTCTGACGCGCATCACGGTCAGCACGACAAAAGGCATCACGCGTCTAACGCTGACGGTAACTGAACCCAAGGTTAAAACGGTTGTGCTTCAGGGACAGCTTGAGGCCACCAAAAGTGGTCAGGTTCTTTCAATTACGTCTGTGGACGGGGTTTCAGGGCAAGGTAAGGTCTTTGTGGGTAACAATGGCCTGCTGCGAACCACGGCACCTATTTTTGTGGGCACAGAAGATCGTGAAATGACCGTTTACTTTCGTCCCAATTAAGCACCCTTACCCAATGCCGCTACTCTCTCTAGATGGACTAGTCATTGATGCCCCTCAGATTCGGCTGATTGCGAGTGATGTAGACGGGACGCTAACCTGTGCTGACCGATTTACGCCGAGACTGCTAGAGGCGATCGCCCAGCTTAATCAAGCCAATCTCCCTTTGCTGCTGGTCACGGGGCGTTCTGCGGGTTGGGTGGATGCCCTACGGAGCTATTTGCCTGTGGCGGGGGCGATCGCCGAAAATGGCGGGGTGTATTTCTCTAAAACGGGTGTTTACCAGCTTTTGGGCAATGTGCCAGCCCTTGCTGTACATCGTCAGCGGCTATCAGAGGCGTTTCTTCAGATTCAGCACCAGTATCCCCACATAAAAGAATCTACTGATAATGCGTTTCGGCTGACGGACTGGACGTTTGATGTGGAGGGGGTGAGTGAAGGGGAATTGGAGGCGATCGCCCTTCAGTGCCAAACCTTAGGCTGGAGCTTCACCTACAGTACCGTTCAGTGTCACATCAAGCCGCCGCTGCAAAATAAGGCATCGGGACTCCAGCAGGTTTTGGCGCAGCACTTCCCGACGCTTCATTCTGCCCAGGTTTTAACGATTGGCGATAGCCCCAATGATGAAGCCCTGTTTGACCCCATCATTTTTCCAGTTTCAGTAGGGGTCGCAAATATTTTGAAATATGGCGATCGCCTTCAGCATCAGCCTAAATACGTCACCACTCAGCCAGAAGTAGAAGGCTTTTGTGAGATGGTGCGCTGTCTACTTGGAAAAAACGGCTCTTTGATTTAGACAAAGAGCCGTTTTTGGCTTAAAAATGGGGGCGAAGGGACTTGAACCCATACGACCTTACGGTCAACGGATTTTAAGTCCGTAGCGTCTACCATTCCGCCACGCCCCCAGGCGCTTACCTAAGATATCATACGAGATTGACTCACTAAAACCATCCACCTAGGCGATCGCGTGTCTCATCCTCGTAAACAGTTTGGTCAGCACTGGCTCCGCAGTGAAAAAGCGCTGCACTCTATTGTAAAAGCGGCGGATTTACAAGAGGGCGATCGCGTTTTAGAAATTGGTCCTGGCATGGGCGCACTGACTGAATTTTTGCTACAAACCCCTGCCTTAGTCACCGCCGTTGAGATTGACCGCGACCTGTGCCCGAAGCTGGTGGCAAGGTTTGGCAAGCATGAGCGGTTTTTGCTGCTCCAAGGCGACATTCTAGAGATGGATCTGGGTAAATTTATTCCGCCGGAATCTTACCCCAACAAAGTGGTTGCCAATATCCCCTACAACATCACAGGGCCAATC
Source organism: Acaryochloridaceae cyanobacterium VAR_48_metabat_390 (assembly GCA_031422435.1). Lineage (GTDB taxonomy): Bacteria > Cyanobacteriota > Cyanobacteriia > Thermosynechococcales > Thermosynechococcaceae > JAAURS01. The sequence goes on along the minus strand of JANPLU010000128.1, from coordinate 34,147 downwards.
TTAGATCGAGTCATCGGAACCGTCGCAAAGCCAACGAGTCCAGCGTTTGACAGCTTAGTGCTGCTGGTGCAAAAAGAAGTCGCGCAGCGAATTACGTCTAAACCTGGCTCTCGTGCTTATGGCGCGCTCTCAGTTCACTGCCAATACCTCGCGGATTGCGATTGGATTTGTGATGTGGTGGCTAAAGCTTTTTTCCCACCCCCCAAGGTCGATTCTGCGGTGATTCGGCTGCGGCCTCGCCCGTATTATGACCCTGTAGAGCAGCCTCAGTGGTTTTCAACCTTGGTGCGGTTGGGCTTTCAAAGCCGTCGCAAAATGTTACGCAATAATTTCAAATCTATTGTGGAGCCAGACCGCTTAACGGTCATACTTGAGGGAATCAGCGTAAATCCCCAAGCCCGTGCGGAAGAGTTAAGCGTGGCAAACTGGGTGGCGTTGAGTCGTCTTTTAACGCCCGCTGCCGCTGCCGCCTCATCCTAAATATTTCAGAGTTCTATGCGCTCCTATCGACTCATTGCTCCGGCCAAAATTAATCTGCTGCTCGAAATCATCGGCGATCGCCCCGATGGGTTCCATGAGCTGGTCATGGTAATGCAGAGCATAGACTTAGCCGATGAAATTAAGCTGAAGCATCTAGGGGGCGATCGCATTCTCCTTCACTGCACCCATCCTCAAGTCCCGCTCGACGAGAGTAACCTTGCCTACCGCGCTGCAAAGCTTATGCAAGATTGCTTTCCAGGTCACGGAGGAGTAGAGATTACAATCCAAAAAAATATCCCGATCGGCGCAGGGTTAGCGGGTGGCTCCACGGATGGGGCAGCGGTGCTAGTCGGGCTAAACCTAATGTGGAATCTGGGCTTAGCGCAGGATGAGCTGCATACCCTTGCCGCTAAGCTAGGTTCGGATATGCCGTTTTGCGTTTCTGGCGGCACGGCTTTGGCGCTCGGACGCGGCGAAGAACTGTCGCCCCTACCCGATCTTGATCGGCTGTATGCGGTGTTAGCAAAGTATCAAAGCCTCTCGGTTTCTACACCTTGGGCGTACCAAACTTATCGGCAGCAGTTTGGCGCTACCTACGCCAATACGCCTGCTGCCCAAGAAGAGCGGCGACGAACGGGACCATCGGTGAGGTTACTGGGGGCGATAGCTGCGCACCAAGAGTCCGCCCATCACGACACCACCTCCATTGGTCAAGCGCTTCACAATGACTTAGAAAAAGTGGTGTTAAGCTATCACCCTCAAGTTGGGCTGTTAAGAGAGAAACTGGCAGCACAATCAACCCTCGGCGCAATGATGTCTGGGTCTGGCCCGACGGTATTTGCCCTTGCCGCCACACGAGAAGAGGCACAGCAAATCGCCGCATCTATTCAAGCTGAGCTGCCAGACCCTGACCTTGAAGTGTGGGTGACAAAGTTTATTGCCCACGGCATTCACTTCGCTGAATCTGACCATCAAATTTGATATTTTTGAACCCTAGCGCCCTAGGCGTAACCCAGACCAGTATGCTGAAGAAGTGATCGTAAGCAGCAATGCTCATCTCATCTTTAAGATCAAGGTTTTTTGGGTTATTAGGGCTACATGACAGAAGTTTGGGAAATTGATTTCTATTCCCGCCCCATCTTGGATGAGCAGGGAAAGAAGCTGTGGGAAGTCTTAATCTGCAATACCGATCGCACCTTTGAATTTGCGCGGTACTGCGCTGGCTCAGAGGCCAATGCGCGCTGGCTTCAGACGGCTTTAGGAGAGGCGATCGCCCTTTGGCAGTCGCAGTTCAAGCTCAGTGATGCCGCGAAGCCTGAAAAAATCCGGTTCTTTCGGCGACCCATGACCGCCATTTTGACCCGCGCCTGTGACGGTATCGGCATTCCGGCGCAGCAAAGCCGTCGCGCTTACGCACTGGTGCAGTGGTTGAGTGAGCGATCGCAGTCCATCTACCCAGAGCATCCAGGGTATCAGCCCAATATGGCTGCACCTCCTAAATTTGAACCCGCTCCGGCGTTGCCTTTACCCGATGCCTTGAAAGGCGATGGCTGGTCTTTTGTCTCGCTCAAGTTTGCAGATCTCGCCGAAATGAATGGCTGGGATATCACCTTTCGGGACGGTATTCCCCTGGAGCTGCTGAAGCTTGACCCGGATGTTGCTGTACCGGGTCTCGTAATTTTTTCGCGGCGGGCAGTCCCCTTAGCAGGCTGGATGTCTGGGCTAGAAGTTGCCTCACTGTTTTATGAAGCAAAGCCCACCCCACGTCTGCTGCTCGAAACCGGCTTAAGCGATCGCTGGGTGGTGGCACCCCTAGGCAAACCTGATCTGCAAAAAGAGGCCACTGACTTTGAACAGGCCAAGCAGCGATCGCAGCAGGTGCATTTCTTAGCGGTGCAGGCAGGGCCAAAAGAAGAATCGTTTGCAGGCTTTTGGCTGTTACAGACCCTCGACCTAGACTAGGGGCAAACCATGACGCAACTCGATGCTTCATCGTTTGCCGAGCAGCTGATTGATGTTGCCCTCCAGTCTGGGGCAGAGGCAGCAGAGGTTTTTACAGAGCGCTCTATTAATCGCCCCGTTTTGTTTGAGGCCAATGTTCTTAAGCAGATTGAGACGAGAGATTCTGAAGGCATTTCGCTGCGGCTGTGGGTCGAAGGTCGCCCAGGGTTAGCCGTCACCTACGGCGAAATAGAGCCAAAGCGGCTGGTCGATACGGCGATCTCCCTCAGTCAGCTCAACGAACCCGAGCAAATTGAGCTAACTGCGACCCTGCCAGAGATTGCGGATGGACAGTATGGTCAGGCGGCGGAGGTACCGCAGCTCATTGAATGGGGCAAAATCGCCCTGTCTACCATCCATACCCAAGAATTTAAAGATCTTCAGTGTGTTTTAGAGCTAGATACCGAAACCACGACCACCGCGCTCCTCAATTCAGAAGGGTTAGCCTGTCGATACACCAGCCAAATGAACTCCGTTTACGGATCGGCTGAATGGGTGAGAGGAAACGACTTTTTGTGTGTTGAAGCCGAACAAACGCGGCAGGCAATTTTAGATATTCCTGAGTTTGTAGAGAGTATGGTACAGCGTCTGCGGTGGGCAAAATCGCGCAGCGCCTCACCCGTGGGCAGAATGCCCGTCCTGTTTGCCGGAAAAGCTGCTGATCTCCTCTGGACGACCGTAGAAGCCGCCCTCAATAGTAAACGGGTGATTGAAAACGCTTCCCCCTGGAACGACCGCCTGTGCGAACCTGTGGTTTCCCCGCTCCTGACCCTGCTGCAAAATCCATCCACTGGACCCTTTAGCTGTCCCTTTGATGATGAAGGTATCTCAACTCGGTCTATTGAGTTTATTCGAGAAGGCGAACTACAGCTTTTTTACACCGACCGCACGACCGGACGGCAGTTAGGCTGCGGCAGTACAGGCAATGGCTTTCGGCCTGGTCTAGAACGCTATCCTACCCCTGGGTTATTTAACCTAATGGTTTTACCTGGCGATCGCAGTTTTGAAGCGCTGGTCGATGAAATGCGTGACGGCCTGATTGTGGATCAGTTTTTAGGCGATTCTGGCGGTATTTCTGGCGATTTTGCCATCAGCGTGGATCTGGGCTACCGCGTCAAAAAGGGCAAAATTGTGGGGCGGGTCAAAGATACGCTGGTGTCTGGCAATGTGTATGAGGCGCTCAATCAGGTGATTGCTTTAGGCAATGACATTGCTTGGCATGGGTCTTGCTCTACTCCTTCAATTTTGGTAGACGGGTTATCGGTGACGGCTTAGCACCCTACCTTCGATTAAAATTAGGGGGGGACTGGCACTCATGGAACCCGATTCATTTTTTGTTGGAGAAGAAACCCGTGGCGACACAACCCGTGAACTGTCTTGAAGCCTGCGTGAACGGCTGTATCTTAGGCGATGACTGCCCCCATCGGGAACATTTGGCGGCAGCTTCAAAATTTATCGAAAATACGTCCATGGACGAAATGCTGGCGATCGCCCAAGAAAGGATCCGCAAAAAAATGACCCAACCCTCAGAGCCGCCCAAGTGGGTTGAGCCAGAGGACCTACGCTAGCCCGAAGTCTGTAGCCACCACAGTCCTAGCAAAATTACGCCACTTAGCCCTAGAGCAATGCCCAGAAAACCGCGACTTTCTTTAGGATCAATCGGTTCAAAGGGTTCGGCTGTAATGGACTTCGGCTCTTTAGGCTTTGATGGCGACGATCCAGGCTGCCCCACGGCACTATAGCGGCGAGTAGCGGCAGAAGGCGGATCCAAAGCAGGAATTTGTGTGAGCCATTCCGGTCGGGTCTGAAGCTTGGGTGCTTCTAAGATGTAGAGCAGCCGTTTACTTTGCTGACGGGTTTCAAGATTAGGATGGGTCGCAAGCTTGCGACAGAGGGTGACTGCCGCTTCATTCTGCCCCGCCGCATCGTAGGCCGTCACCTGCCAAATTTGAATTGCGCCACCCAACGCCGACTGCTCAGACGTGAGCGATAGCGCCTTTTCAAACCAGTCCATAGAATCTCGATACAATCCCCGCTCAAAGGCAGCTTGTCCGGTGGTGTAGGCCACCATTGCCTCCGTTTCGGTACTACCGCTTTGGGATGAATCAGGATTAGACGAAGCATTAGAATCCATTAGAGTCGCCCTCGCGCCTTCACGCGCAGGTATTGATTCACCAACTGCTCACTCACTTGAGGGGCAGGCGCATCTAAAACGAGGGTGCCCTGCTGCCGAAGCTTGGCAAAGGCGACCTTGCGCTGATGCAGCAGGTCAAGCGCTACGGCTTGAGTATAAAGTGGTTGAACTATTTTAGGCTCGGATGAAGAAGGATGTAAATCTACAGAGGGCTTTGCCTGGGCATCTACCTGCGGATCTCTGAGGGCGACACACAGGGGCAAAAACCGAGGGCTAAGCCGTCCCATGGCGACCAGCAGATCTTGAGAAGCAATCTCATCCACAATATCGGTGAGCAGTACCACCAGCGCCCGTCGATGATACTGATTCAGCACTTGAGCGGTAATCCCTGCATAGTCAGATTCGGTACGAGCTGGCTCGATGGTATTGAGGCGCTCCAAAATTTGGGATAAATGTCCTAGCCCTGGCAGTGGTGGAATCCAAGTGTGGATGGTTTTGTCAAAAACGACGACCCCCACGCGATCGCCCCGTCGTAGCCCCGCCATTGCCAAAGACAGCGCCGCATTCAGCGCCCAGTCAAACCGACTTAGCCCTGCGACCTGCGCCGTCATCAGTCGTCCTCGGTCTAGCAAAATCAGCAGCGGCTGCTCTCGCTCTGGCTCTAGTAAACGCACGATAGGTCGCTGGCGACGGGCGGTCGCCTTCCAATCCATAAAGCGGATGTCATCCCCAACGACGTACTCGCGCAGCTCGGCAAATTCTGTGCCGCCTACTTTATGGCGACGCTGAAGATTGCCGTTGTTTTCTAAGCTCAGCCGAATCGACAGCATCCGTAACCCAATGAGATCAGGGTATACGTCCACCACGGTTTCGATGGGCATTTGCCAAGTTCGCCAGCTTAGCCCTAGGGGACTGCGGAGCTTTAGGCTAGTCGCGTTCCAGCGGAAGGTGCCTCGTCGCGGGGGAAAGACGTGATAGGTCAGTTCGGTTTCAAGCTGCGGCGTTAGCGCTACAGAAAGCGGGTCTAGATCAACCTTAAACGCCGAGGGCGTTCCATCTCGAAGCTGAAGAACTGTCGCGGTAGTCGCAGAGGGCGCACCCGTCACCGTTAATGCCAAACGAACGAGGTTGTCTCGCCCAATAGAGAGTTTTTCGTCACAGGCTCGCCCTAGGGTAATTTGCCACTGGGTAGCCTGACGGTAATCTTGGAGGGCGATCGCCAAAACTACTGCGTCATAAATGCCCAAAATGCCCCACAGCCAGCCCACCGAAAGGGTGGGGATTTGGCCTAACCCCATCGGAATCAAAAACCCTAGCCCCAAAACTAAGTAGAGGCGCTGGCTGGGGATAAAGCGATCACCACGGAGCCGCTCAGGCGCTAGTTTCGATCTACTTACGGCATCACTCATCGCGGCACCGCAACGCGGTTCAGTAAATTGCGAATCACCTGATCGACAGAAATACCGTCGAGCTGTGCCTCCGGCTTCAAAATAAAGCGGTGTCGCAGAAGCGGTAGGGCAATGCCCTTGACATCATCGGGGGTGACAAAGTCTCTATCATCTAGCCATGCTTGGGCTTGCGCCGCCCGTAGCCAGCCCACCGCCGCCCTGGGCGAAGCGCCGAGGAGCAATTCCGGCTGATTCCGGCTGCTGGTCACAAGATTAAGTAAATAATCCAGAATAGACTCCTCTACCCGAACGTTGCGCACCGCTTTACGCGCCTCTAAAATCTGATCACCATTCAAAATAGGCTGATGCGCCCACTGCGCCAAGTTATGAGGCTCAAAACCGCCCAAAATATTGGTCAGCATCTGCTTTTCGGCTACCGCATTGGGGTAGTCCACCACCATCTTGAACAAAAATCGATCCAGTTGGGCTTCTGGGAGGGGGTAGGTGCCCTCAAATTCAAGGGGGTTTTGAGTAGCGATCGTCCAAAATAAAGGCGACAGCGGAATGGTTTCGCCGTCCAGCGTCACCTGCCGTTCTTCCATGGCCTCTAAGAGCGCGGCCTGAGTTTTAGGGGGCGTTCGGTTAATTTCGTCTGCTAGCAAAATCTGGGTAAAAATGGGGCCTTTGCGGAGGGTAAACTGCTGACTGCCCAAATCAAAAATGCTGGTGCCCAACACATCCGCTGGCAAAACGTCGGGCGTTAGCTGCACCCGCTTAAATTCTGCCTGAATCAGGGTTGCAAAAAGCTTAACTAGCAGCGTTTTAGCAGTACCTGGAACCCCTTCTAAAATGACGTGCCCTTCGGCGAGGAGCGCCACAAGTAAGGCATCCACAACGGCGCTTTGGCCTAAGATAACGGTGCTAATTTCGGTGCGGAGCTGTTGAAAGGCGTTCTTCAAGATAGTCCTCGCAGAATCGTATCGGCTTGCTGCACCCAGGCTAAAAGTTCACTGTCTCTCAGTCGCTTTTGTACCCTAGATTGCTTTAATAACTCTAGTAGCTCTGAGGGAGGTCGTCCAGTCACCACCGCCCATTCTGTGGCGATCGCCCCATCTCCTTCGCCTAACCCATCCGCGCCCACAATGCCCAATCGAGATCTCAGGCGATCGTGCAGAGATTGACCCAGCAGCGTCAACACATACTCAGTATGCCCATGAGTATTGAGGGTATCCGCCAACGCCTGAATGTACTGCTCGCTGCTGTTTCGCAGGGGCGGCGCAATCCGTAGCAGCGCCCCAAACCGCTGGTTTTGCCCCCATAGCAGCAGCGCCAGCAGCAGCACCCCTTGACCTGCCATCACCGCAATGGGGCGACGGGCAAAATAGCTCCATAAGTCTTGAGGCTTGGCCTTGGCAAGGGCTGTTTTTGGTTCTAAGTCACGGTATCCGTGCAGCCATTCATCGACCCAAATGGTTCCCTGCTGCTTTGTCGCTAAATCCGCCAATACCTGAAAGTTTGCGCCCTTTTGGGCATAGATGCCTGAGCCAATCCACGGATATACACTCTTAATCACCGTTCCTTTTTCAAGGGTTTCGGAGCCAACCGCCGTCCCAAAGCTATCTTTAAGCAGTCCATCATCAAAATTTTCTGACCGATTTTGATAGCGTCGCGTCGTTTCAATCTGCACAGCCCCCTTTGGCGTGGCCAGACCAGACCGAAACGGTGCGCCGGAGACTTCGCCCCCCCATCTCAGCTCAATTAAGGTGTTGCCCTGCTTTACCCAATCTAGAATCTCAGCAGACTCAAGATTGGGATCCTGAAACCGTTCTACATCCGCCACCTGAATCAGCGTCTGTTTTTGTCCTTTAAGCTGACTATAGTCACGTCGCCACCGCTTGATGGGGTGGTTTTGAGTTTTCATAAACTCGTACCACTGGGCATAGCCACTCAAAGACTGATCGTAGCTAGAGCCTTTTGGGTAAGACTTAGGGGCAGCAATCGAAACAACCAGCGTTAGGCATAGCAGCCCGATTAACACCCATCCCCAAAAGGGCACTTTGGCAAACCAGCGTAAAGATCGTTTTGGGGTAGATGCAGTCATAGATGTTCTAAAGCGTTTACTGAAGGGTCATTGAGCCGACCTGCCCCCTCATCCCAACCCTTCTCCCACAAGGGGAGAAGGGCTAATTCTGGCTCCCCTCGCCCGTTCTGGGAGAGGGGTCGGGGGAGAGGGGAATATTTGTAAAAGCGGTCAGTCATCCCATGAGGTCTTTAAGTCACGCTCCTGGGTTCACGGCAAGGTAGGGCGCAAGACTTTCATAGGCGGCTCGACATTCATCAAAATGCCTCTGCTGAAGCACTCTCCCCCCAAAGCACAAAGATTCATGGGTTCTAAAGAGCGTGACCCAATCGTCTCGCAGGTACAGGGGTTTGTCCGTCAAACTCCAAATCTGGTCGAGTCCTTTGATATATTCACGGTCGGTTCGTGCCGTATCCTGTCGCAGAACGTCAGATTCGTGGAGCTGTACCAGAAGCGCCCGATACAGTGCCTCGAATGCCCGATGGTAGTCTTGACGGCTTTGGGCTTCTTGGGCGATCGCTAGCCAATCCAACCGTGATCGCACTGGCTCCTGTGGCTCCACCTGCCGATCGCCGGAGGTACGGCCTAACCATGACCTTAGCCATTGCCAACCCTGCCGCATCAGCAAAAAGATCACCACCGCCAATAAAATTAGTCCCAATATTCGCAGCGTCCAGAGCAACACCGGAAGCACCCAACCCCACTGCTGAGCATTCTGGACGGCGCTGGGGTCAGACTTAAGCCATTGCGAGAGCTGCCACTGCAATCCTTCCCAGCTTTGACGAATCTGAGTTTGGGATGTCCAACTTAAAGCATCAATGGGTTCAGCCGCTTTTGCTATCAAAATTGAGCCTAGCGCATTACAATCCTGTCCAGTTTAACCCAGCCCCCAGCCCTAGCCTATATCGGCACAATCCTCGGCACGATATGATGGGCAGTATGCAGCGAACCCTTCTTCAGGCAAAACTTCATAACTGCACGCTCACGGGTGCCAACATAGACTATGTGGGCAGCATTAGCATTGACCAGCATTTACTCGAAATCGCCGGCATTTTGACCTATGAACAGGTTCAGGTCGTCAACATCAACAACGGCGAACGCCTGATTACTTACGCCATTCCTGCGGTCGCCCACTCTGGCATCATTGAGCTGAATGGTGCAGCGGCTCGGCTGGGGGTCAAGGGCGATCGCATCATCATCATGACCTATGCTCAGTACGCCCAAGCCGAACTGGCACAGTACCAGCCTACCGTTGTCTTAGTAGACGCTCATAACCATATTGCTGAAGTGCGCTACTCCGTCAGCGATGAAGTCAAAAATCTTTGCATGACCTCAATTTGATGAGGGTCTGGCGATGCGTAGCTGTGCTGGGATTTTACGAGGGCGATCGCATCCTTTAGCGTTAACCCTTGCCGATGGGCGACATACAGCGCACATACTGATGCCGACCGCCCCACGCCTGCCCAGCAGTGTACATAGACCACGTGCCCTTTGCGATACCAGCGATCTAAAGTCTGAAGAGCTTTGGCAAACTGAGCCTCCGTCGGAATACCACCTTTGTATCCATCCGGAATTGGAATTTGCTCCCAAAGAAAGCTGTGAGCCACATCCTTGGGAACCAAACGCTCATGATTTTCTGTCAGGCTTAGCACCGCAGTAATACCTTCACGGCGCAACTGCGAAACCGAGGTTGTTGCGTTGGGGAAAGATCCGACAGCCAGCTTTTGAGGCAAAATCCAAGAAAATCGTTCAGGCATAGGTTCATTCGTAGTTAGTGAAGCGTAGAAAGATTCGTTCAGAAAAAACTGTTTGTTAAAGCTGGACGAAAAAGATAGAGTATTGTTGCTATTTGCCTCACAAAGCAACACACGAAGCAACTTTAATAATGGCGAAACTTACTCCCACAGGCTGCTAGTGTACAATAAGCCCCTCCATCCTTAGTTTTACACATCAACAGCCTTCGTTGTTTGTCTCTTGTCTAGGCCTCATTAGTCTTAAATACAGCATGGAATATACAGAAGAGTATATTGACTTAAAGCAATACTGGTTGGTTATTCGTCGTCGTTGGCTACCGGCTTTACTGGTGATGGGTAGTGTGACCACGCTAACGGCACTCATCACGTTTTTGCAAAAGCCAATCTATGAGGCCGAAGGAAAAGTGCTCCTCAAGAAAGACAGCGGCGTTTCGTCTGCCTTGTCAGGGAGCGGTCTTGACACCTTAGGTGTACTAGCTGGGCTTGGTCAAAAAAGCAATCCCATTAGCACCGAAACAGAAATTATCGAGTCCATGCCCGTTGTGATGCCTGTTATTCAAGCCCTTGGTCTGCAAGACGACAACGGTAAAACGTTAAAACTAGAAGCATTTTTAAAGAATCTGACGATCTCTAATACAAAGGATACCGACATCGTCCGAATTGCCTATAGTAATACTGATGCTAAGCAGGCTGCAGTGGTCGTTAACAAGCTCATTGACGTCTATCGCGCCAATAATGTTGAACGAACCCGAATTCAGGCGACAGCCGCTCGCAAATTTATCGAAACCCAACTTCCGTCTGCCGAACGAGATGTTCAGCGCTACGAAAGCGCCATTCGGCAATTCAAAGAGCGTAGCAAAGTCGTTTCTTTACCAGATGAAGCAAAAGCTGCGGTAGAAGGTATTGGCGACATTCAGAGGCAGCTTACACAAGCCCAGGGCTTACTAGCAAGTGCAGAGACCCGTTCTCAAGCACTGGGTAACCAGGTAGGGTTGCCTCCTAGGCAAGCATTAGAGGTCAATGCTCTAAGTCAGTCACCGGCTGTTCAAAAAGCCCTTACAGAACTTCAGGATACTCAGCGCGCCCTCGCTACGGCAAAGACGACACTTCAAGCAGATCATCCTCAAGTCTTAGATCTAAACGAAAAGCAGGCAGCACTTCAGGCGCTGCTTCAGTCCCAGGTAGGACAGGTGGTTGGCAATGCATTAGCAAAAACCCCGTCTTTACAAACCCTGCAGTCTAGCCAGACGCAGCAGGATTTAACCGAAACCTTTGTTAAAACTGAGGTAGAGCGTCTAGGCCTACGCAATCAGGTCAATACGCTTCAGCAAACCCAAACCTCTTTTCGCGAGCGCATGACGGTGCTGCCCCGCTTAGAGCAGATCCAAGGTGAACTACAGCGCAAGCTGGGTGTTGCTCAGGCAATCTATGAAGGGTTGTTAAAGAGCCTTCAGGAATTCAGAATTTCTGAAAATCAAAATGTTGGAAACGTACTGCCCATTGAGGCAGCTCTGACGCCAGAAAAGCCAGTGTCTCCTAAAATTTTGCTCAATCTTGCGATTGGAACCCTAATGGGGCTGCTGCTCGGAATTGGAACCGCTCTGCTGCTAGAAGCACTAGATGACTCGGTTAAAACCGTCAAAGAAGTGGAGGCGATCTTTGATCTCACGGTGTTGGGGACGATTCCTCAGCTTAAAGGGGAAAGAAAGGTCAGTGCAAAGGATCTCGCTCGTGATAGGCAACCTCTCCCTGTGCGGGATGAGCCGCGTTCTGCTATCAGTGAAGCCTATCGTATGCTTCAAACTAACCTCAAATTTCTCAGCTCCGATCACCCACCGCGTGTGATGGTTTTAACCAGCTCCGTGCCCCAAGAGGGTAAGTCAACCACAACGGCTAACCTGGCCTTAGTATTAGCTGAAATGGGTCATCGCGTTTTGTTGGTGGATGCCGATTTGCGGCGGCCCTCTCAGCATCAAATCTGGGAATTACCCAATTCTGTTGGATTGACCAATATTTTGGTGGAGCCAGGATCTTGGTCTGGGGTGGTACGTTCAGAAAATGAGCAGCTTGACGTGATGACGGCAGGGATTATTCCGCCCAATCCGCTACGGCTGATCGATTCGCATCGAATGGCGAGCTTGATTAATGAATGGCGTGAAATCTATGACTTTGTGTTGATTGATACACCGCCCCTGGCAGTTGCGTCAGATGCGCTTTTGCTGGCTCAAATGACGGATGGTATCTTAATGGTGGCTCGTCCAGGAGTACTCACGTCAGCTTCGGCAGAATCTGCTAAAGCGTCGCTCTCTAAAGCCAGTGGGCATAGGGATGAAAAAGGAGCGAATATACTGGGGCTGATACTGAATGGCGTTATTCCAGAAAATGAGCCGGATAGCTACTACTACTACTATGCTAAAAGCTATTACGCTGCAGAAGGGTCGCCAGATCCGGTTTCTCGTAATGGTCAGGCTGCTGCGGGTCTACCTGCAGAACTCAAGCCCCCTTACTCTTCTCGGCCAAAGTCTTAGCTTTAGAGATCGGATTCTTCAAGTGCGCTTCTGCTATTTTGATGTTCATTGAGAGATTTAATATTGATGCAGTCTACTAATGTTGTTTGGCATAATGCAACGGTTTCTCGTGCTGATCGAGAGACTCAGAATGCCCATAAGAGCGTCATTTTATGGTTTACGGGGCTATCGGGTGCGGGTAAATCAACCTTGGCTCATGGGGTAGAAGCTCGCCTTTATGAGCATCAGTGCCACACGTTTGTTATTGATGGCGATAACGTGCGGCACGGTCTTTGTGGAGACTTAGGATTTTCTACAGCAGATCGAACTGAAAATATTCGACGTGTGGGGGAAGTGGCAAAGCTTTTTATTGAGGCTGGTGTTATTACGCTAACAGCTTTTATTTCTCCTTTTCGAGCAGATCGTGATCGCGTTCGGCAGATGGTGGGAGAGGGTGAATTTTTTGAGATTTACTGCAAGGCTGAGTTGGCAGTCTGTGAAGGGCGTGATGTGAAAGGGCTGTATCTAAAAGCGCGCTCTGGACAGATCGCGGAGTTTACCGGCATTTCTTCGCCCTATGAGGCTCCTGAGGTTCCTGAGCTAGTGGTAGAGACGGGAATCAAGCCCTTAGAGGTTTGCGTGGATGAAGTGATTGATGAACTGGTTCGTCGAGGCATTATTCAGGCGGCCTAAGCTTTTGTACGGCTAGGCTGAATAGCTGACAAAAGACGCGATGATAATGTGACTTAAGCCTCTTTTTAAGTTTGCTCTATGAGCCTCATATTCACACTAATACTATGAAAACTATTTTGGTGACGGGCGGGGCTGGCTTTATTGGGGGAAATTTCGTTCTCCAACAGCGGCAATCGTCTGATGTGCGCATTATTAATCTAGATAAGCTAACCTATGCTGGAAATTTGGTGACGCTGAAGACGCTGGAATCTGACCCACTCTATTGTTTTGTGCAGGGAGATATTGGCGATCGCCCCCTCGTCCGCGATCTTCTTACGCGCTATCAGCCCGATACCATCCTTAATTTTGCCGCAGAAACCCATGTGGATCGTTCGATTGACGGGCCAGATGCTTTTGTGCAAACCAACGTGATGGGCACGTTCAATCTCTTAGAAGAAACGCGCAGCTACTGGAAAGGGTTGGCAAAAGAGGCAAAAGCAGCCTTTCGGTTTCTGCATGTTTCAACCGACGAAGTGTTCGGTTCTTTAGCGCTAGATGATGATGCCTTTTCTGAAACAACCCCCTATGCACCCAACAGCCCCTATTCTGCTTCTAAGGCCAGCTCTGACCATCTAGTGAGGGCTTATTTCCATACCTATGGCTTACCGACGCTCATTACCAATTGCTCTAATAACTACGGGCCGTATCAGTTCCCTGAAAAGCTGATTCCGCTGATGATTTTGAATGCCTTAGAGGGTAAGCCCCTTCCAGTTTATGGAGATGGGCAAAATATTCGAGACTGGCTGTTTGTGGAAGATCACTGTCGGGCGATCGCCCTAGTCGCCGAGAAAGGTAGACCTGGCGAAACCTACAACATAGGTGGCGCTGCAGAACGGACAAACTTATGGCTGGTACAGCAGTTGTGCCAGATTTTGGATGAACTGCTGCCACATTCTGTCCACGTGCCTCACCTCAATTTAGTGAATTACGTCACGGATCGTCCTGGTCATGATCGTCGGTATGCGATCAACTTTAGTAAGCTTAACCGAGAGCTAGGCTGGTCGCCCCAAGAAGATGTTGAATCTGGACTTCGGAAGACGGTGGAGTGGTACCTAGATAACCCAGACTGGTGTAAAGCAGTGACCTCCCAAACCTATGAGCGAGAGCGGCTAGGGTTGACGGCTTAATGCAGACTTTGGGCTAAGGTAAAGCTATCTGTTGGCATAGGACGTGAGGCAATGGCTGAAGTTACAACGCAAGAACTCAAAGATCTGATTCTGACCAGCTTTTCGGAGTTAGATAAACGGATTGATTTAGGGCTTTCTGCACTAGACAATAAGATCGATCTGAAAATTTCAGAATTAGATAAGAAGATTGATCTTAGAGCTTCAGAGCTTCATAACAAAATCGATCTTAGAACTTCAGAGCTAGATAACAAGATTGATCTTAGAACTTCAGAATTAGATAAGAAGATCGATCTTAGAACTTCAGAGCTAGATAACAAGATTGATATAGGTCTAGCCCATGTAGTAACTGAGATTGCTCGACTAGAGGGAAAGATCGGCGCGTTAGATACTAAGGTAGATTCAATTGACCGTCGTATTGGCAATGAGGAGATTGTCTCTAGAAGTTTATTTATTGCCGTCATTGGTGGTTTAGTGGCTGGGTTGGTGAAGTTTTTGTTTTTCTCGTCTAGCTTTGCTTAGATGCGATCATCATTTTGTAGGGTTTAAGGAATATCTTCCTTTAGATTGTTTTGTTGAGTGCCACTAAACCCGTGACCGGATCGTCATTTGATTGCCACAGGACAGCGTTTTTTAGCTCATGACCTGACAGCGCGTTTTTCTCTCCTCACAATAATTAGCCCTATCCTTGGCAAGAGAAGCCATGCAGCGTGTTGAAGACACTTCGAGTTGTTCAACCCCAAATGTGACAGTCAGCAGATCTCCACAAACTAACGTCATCCTCTCTCTTCGAAATGATATAAAGAACAAAAGGAAATAGATTCAGTTTTTGATCTATACTTTGTGTGTGCATTCAAAATGGTTCTCCATTAACTGAATGAAATTGGAGTGAGAGGAGTCAATTATGAAACGAGCATTTTTACTAGCAGGAAGTCTAGGTTTAGTTGTACTTGCAGCACAAACTGCTTCTGCAGAGCAAGTCAATTCCGTTGACAGCGTGATGAATGCTGCAAAGCAGCAAAGCATCGGTCAAGTCACATCTGTTTCTCAACTGTCTGACGTTCAGCCTACCGACTGGGCATTTCAAGCGCTACAGTCCCTTGTCGAACGTTATGGCTGTATTGCCGGTTATCCCGACGGTACTTTCCGAGGCAACCGCGCCGCTACACGTTATGAGCTGGCTGCTGCACTCAACGCTTGCTTAGACCAAATCAGCGATAGATTTGCTAGCAAAGAAGACCTTGCTACGGTCAAGGCACTTCAAGAAGAATTCAAAACCGAACTTGCTACCCTCAAGGGTCGTGTGGATGGCTTAGAAGCCCGCACCAAAACCCTTGAAGCTCAGCAATTCTCCACCACCACTAAGCTGCAGGGTGAGGTGGTTATGGGTGTTCAGTACGGAGACATTACCGGAAATCGTGGGGTGCCAGCTAGAGTTGATAGCCGTGCAACTGCACTCGCTCGTGTTCGGTTAAACTTCAATACGAGTTTTACAGGCAGTGATTTGCTGCAAACTCAACTTGAAGTTGGCAATGCTGGTCAAGACCTATTTGGTAACTTTACCAATGATGAACCAGGATTTGACCCAGATAAATATACGCCACTGCCTCTACCACTTGTTGATGGTGGTGCCATTGACTACGCTGGAGTTGGGACAAACGTAACGCTTCGTCGCTTGGCCTACTCTTTCAAGCCAATGAAAGGTCTAACCGTAACGGTTGGTCCTAGAATCTTCCCTAGCGATTTTGTTGATTTCAATAGTTACGCTAATAACTCTGCCCAAGACTTTAGCTCTGGCTTCTTCATTAACAACCCGCTGATTATTACCAATGGCGTTGATGCTCCTGGCGGTGCGGGTGCAGCGGTTGACTATAAATTTGGTACTAGCGGCATCACTGCTCGTGCAGTCTACGTTGCAGCTAGCCCAACTAACTCTACTGCTGCTGGTAATCCTTTTGGTGGTGGACTGTTTGGTGACCCCTATCAAGCAACAGCCGAGCTTGAGTATGCAAAGGCATTTGGAAAAGACAGCAAGAACAATTTTGCAGTTCGTTTGCAATATACCCGTTCTTCTACCTTTGACCTTCATCAGAATGTAGTAGGTGTTAATACTGAAGCTACCTTTGGACGTATTGGTGTCTTTGGACGTTTTGGCTACTCGATTAATCCAGATGACGCTGCTGTCCCTGGCATTGGGAGAACTTTCAATTCCGACTACTATCTATCTTGGATGGGAGGAGTTGGTGTTAAGGATCTGTTTGTCCCTGGCTCTTTGTTAGCAGTTGCTGCGGGTCAGCCATTTGTTCAGCAAAACGATCTAAATCCTGAGCAAACCAATTTTGAGGCTTTCTATCGCTTCCCAATCAATGATAATATCACTATTACACCTGCCGTGATGGTCATCACTGATGTTGGAAACCTCAACACTGATACTGTTGTTCAAGGTGTGCTTCGCGCAACCTTCTCGTTCTAAGCTTTAGCGCTTAGTTAAATTCAAAATAAAGGGGTCTGCAAGATATATCTTGCAGACCCCTTATTTTTGTGATTAAGTCTTGATCCCAAAATGGGATCAAGATACTATAGATATATGCGTATCCTGTCTCGAAGCACACTCCGAAATTTCTGGGAAACTCACTCAGATGCTGAAGAAGCACTGAAAACTTGGTATGCCGAGGCATCTAATGCTAATTGGCAAAGCCCAATTGATGTCAAAAGATCTCGTCGTAATGTCAGCATCATTACAAATGATCGTGTTGTATTTAATATTAAAGGCAATACATATTGCCTAATTGTTTCAATTCGCTACGACATTGGCATTATTTTTATTCGATTTATTGGAACTCATTCAAAGTAGACGCAGAAACAGTTTAACAAGAGGTACAAGTATGGAAATTAATCCTATTAGAACTGAATCTGATTATCAAGCAGCATTAAAAGAAGTTGAAACACTATTTGATGCTCTTCCCAATACGCCTGAATATGATCGGTTAGACCTACTCAGCACATTAGTGGAATCCTATGAAAAAGTTCATTATCCTATTGAAGCACCCGACCCCATTGAAGCGATTCTCTACTATATGGATACTCGTGGCCTATCTCGTCGAGACTTAGAGCCTTGCCTTGGCAGTCGAGCAAGAGTGTCAGAAGTTTTGTCTCGAAAGCGCTCATTAACATTAGAAATGATTCGGAAACTAAATCAAGAACTCGGAATTCCTGCCGAAATCTTAATCCAAAATTACGACTCCATAAAAACTTTAGCCTAACCCGTGCCTATAGATAGTTCTTATGTACTTAAGGGCGGGTTTAGGTGGTACTGCATTAGAAAATCCTAAATTTATCGGCAAAACCCGCCCCTACAAAACCTGGATGTTATTTTATTTTTATTCCTAAGTTGAGAGTCCCGTTATGACAGAGCTAAACCGTATCGCCATCAATCCAAACATTTGTCTAGGGCAACCTACCATTCGCGGAATGCGAATTACCGTGAGTTTCGTTTTAAAGCTATTAGCAAGTAATTTATCTATTCAGGAAATTTTAGAATCATATCCAGAATTAGAAACCGAAGATATACAGCAAGCGCTTACCTATGCTGCATGGACAGCTTCAAGTCAACTCATTAATTTGCAATCTGCATGAGTAATCTTCAATTTATTGCAGACGTACATATTTCCCCTGTGACAGTGATAGCTCTGAGGCAAAAAGGATATAACATTATTCGTGTCACTGAAGTCTTATCCGCAGCTACAACTGACGAAGAAATTTTATCGTTCGCAAGGGCAGAAAATCGAATTATATTAACCCAAGATTTAGATTTTTCCGCATTAGTTGCTTTAGGAGGATATAGCCAGCCCAGTTTAGTTACCCTCCGATTGTCCTTTGCACAACCTGAGATTATCTCTTTACGGTTATTAGAAGTTCTGCCTCAGTTAGAGCAAGTTCTTATTGAAGGTTCAGCTATTACTTTAGAAGATAACTCTGTACGTTTCCGCAAATTGCCTATTCTCTAGTGCTATATCAGCGCACTACACTTTTCAATATGACTATCAACGAAGTGAACTCATTCACTGGGTAAAGAGATCGAGATTTTAGCCATGTCCCACCCTTTATCTTACCATTAGCATTATATCTCTCTAAAACAACATCGAGAGAAAATAGTTGACGTATTAGTATTCACTTTGGTTGACTAATTTTGATCCGGTTCCGCAAGGAGCTACTTACCTACTGCTTTATGTTATGACAACCCTAACCCAGCCTCAAAGCATAGAAAAATTTCTTCAGGCTCCTGAAACAGAACCAGCTACAGAATTCCTCAATGGAGTGACCCGTCAAAAACCCATGCCCCAAGGAGAACATAGTCTCATTCAAGGTGCTTTTTGCGAGACACTTAATCAGGTTCTTAAACCGCAGAAAATCGCCTTAGCGTTACCAGAATTGTGCTGTACCTTTGGGGGTAGTTCCATCGTGCCAGATATTGCCGTATTCCGCTGGGACAGAATCCCTCGTACTGCCTCAGGCCGTATCATCAACCGTTTTGAAACCTACCCTGATTGGGCTATCGAAATTCTTTCCCCCAACCAAAGCCAAATAAAAGTTTTAGGTAAGTTCTTACACTGTATTCAGCACGGCACCGAACTCGGCTGGCTCATTGACCCCACAGAAAACGCAATTCTAGCAGTGTTTGAAAATCAGCACGTACAGTTATTTCAGGGGAGTGACGTACTGCCTATCCTCAAAAATATTCCATTAACCTTAACAGTAGAACAGGTTTTTAGCTGGCTCATACTTTAGATTTTTTGGAGGATTTCAATTTATTAAAGCCTTTGTTTGGTGATATCAATGGTCGTCGCACAATCAATAGAAAAGACTCTCACAAAAGTCCCTCCTGCAGAAAATAGAGTTCTGCTGCGGGATGTTACTTGGGAAGCCTATGAAACTATCTTGAGCATCCGTGGAGAACGGCGATCGCCACGCCTAAGCTATTACAAAGGTCTTCTAGAATTTATGGCTCCCCTCGAAGAACATGAAAACTCCAGCATTCTAATTGATAAGTTTATTAATATTCTTACCGAAGAAAAAGGATTAGAGCTAAAGAGTTTGGCATCCACAACCCTTAATCGATCTGATCTAAAGGTAGGAGCCGAACCCGATCAGTGCTACTACATCGCCAATGAAGGGATAGTTCGCGGTAAAAAAGTAGACTTAACAGGTGATCCACCCCCTGATCTCGTGATTGAAGTTGATATTACAAATACGAATCTCAGTAAAAATGCCCTGTATGCAGATCTTGGAGTACCGGAATTTTGGCGTTTCAACGGTCAAACTCTAACCATTTATCAACTTCAATCTGGGAAATATGAAGAAGTAGTAAGCAGCCCAACCTTTCCAAAAATACCAAAAGACGCACTCTATCAATTTTTAAGCGATTGTCGCCAGCAGGGCGAAACTTCAGCAAAACGGGCTTTTCGAGACTCATTAAGGGCAGAAGAAAGCCCCGCTTAACTGGATGCACTTGTATAAAACCGCAGTGCAAATCGCCAAAAAAGGTGAGTACTGTACAGCAATACCACTGCCAAAATTCCAGAACCCACTACCCATTCCCATTCGGCACGGCGCAGCATTACCTGGGCAGGGACGGTCGTTAACACCGTAATCGGCACCACAAAGCTAAAGAAAAACCGATAGCTGGCTGGGTACGCCGTAATCGGGTAGCGCCCCGCTTCGACTAGCCCCCGCAGCACTTCCGTTACGTTGTAGATTTTGACAAACCAGATGCTGGTAGCACCCAACATAAACCACAGGCTGTAGAGGCTAATAAACCCAAACCCTAGAGGAATTAAGCTCCAGGCATAGTCTGCTGCCCTTAGATTGAGCTGCATGCCGGCATAGCCAATCACCCCTAGCCCAAACAGCACGTCCGGTAAGCCCCAAGGCGAAAAAGTGTAGGTCGAAAGCCAAAACTGGCTACTGATAGGCTTTAGCAGCACAAAGTCTAGGGTGCCTTCTTGAACGTGCTTCACAATGCGGTTGAGATTGGGCACTAGAAATGAAGCCGATAGCCCCTGCAAGAGCGTAAAAATGCCCAATACAATCAGCGCTTCTTGCCACGACCAGCCTGAAAAAGTGTAGCCATTGCGATAAAACAAAGACAGCCCAAACAGGCTGCCTGCCAGGTTTCCAACGCTGCTGAGGGCCGAGATCAAAAAATTGGCGCGGTACTCCATTTCAGCGGCGATCGCCGTAGACCAAAACAGTCTCAAAACCTGTAGATATTGCGCCATCTCACTTGTTTCTGCTGTAGCATTCACTCTATCTATCATGGCAGCTCAGCCACTACAATGGGTACGTCAGAAGAGGGTAGGCAACACTGAGCTATGCCGTACTCTCGGGGCGTGCAAAACATACGGGTTAAGGATAGAGAAATGTTAAAACGAATTGCCGTTGTTGCAGTGCTGGTCTTAAGTTTGGCGCTTCAGAGCTGTGCTAGCCTTGGCGGTGGCTTTAATGCCTATGTGGACGCAATGGACGGCTATAAATTCCTCTATCCTAATGGCTGGCTTCAGGTGAGTGGTAATAATGGGCCAGATGTGGTGTTCCGTGACCTTATTGAAGAAACCGACAATGTGAGCGTGGTGCTAAGTGCCCTCACAGGCAACCGCAAGCTCTCAGACTTGGGGGATGCGTCTACGGTAGGGCTACAGCTCGCCCAAAAGATACTAGCACCAGAAGGCTCCAATCGCCAGGCAGAACTACTCTCTGCGGCAGAGCGTGAGACGGCAGATAAGGTCTACTACGACTTAGAGTATCTGATTAAAATTGGCGATCGCGAACGGCATCACCTCGCTAGCGTTGCCGTCAGCCGAGGCAAGCTTTATACCCTCAATATTTCGGCACCCGAGCAGCGATGGGACAAAGTTGCAAGTTTGTATAAAAAGGTAGAAACCTCCTTCCGCGTGGATTAAGCGGCTCATATTCTAAGTATTATGGGCACCGCTAACCTAGGCTGGGTAAAGCTTACGCTTAAGATAAAAGGCTCCGTCATTCCGGCTGTATTGCCGAAGGCATTTTTTTGTGGCGGCTTTGGCCTGTTTGTTTCCTTTTTGTATGGGCAAGGCTGGATTCAAGCGTGGCCAATTTTGGGCAATGTTGTCCCCAGTATTGTGCTGGGCTTACTCCTAGTCTTTCGTACCAACACAGCCTACGATCGCTTCTGGGAAGGTCGCAAAGCTTGGGGAGTGCTGGTCAATACCGTTCGCAACCTGACCCGCCGGATCTGGGTTTTTGTAGAAGAAAAGGAATTGGGCGATCGCACCCATAAAAAAGAGGTGCTGCATCTCATTTTGGCCTTTGCGGTTGCCACCAAACAGCACCTTCGCCAAGAGCCATTAACCGCAGAAGTGCTAGAGCTACTGGGCGATCATCAGGTTGCAGCCCTCCAAGAAGCCCCCAACGCGCCCCTCAAAATCGCCTTTTGGATTGAGGACTACCTTCAGCAGCAGTATCAGTTTAAGCGCGTCGATCTATACCAAATCACCACCCTCAACGAACTGCTCGACAAATTAGTTGATAGCCTCGGCGTCTGTGAGCGGATTCTTAAAACGCCTATCCCCCTGGCCTACGCCATTCATCTCAAGCAGCTTTTGCTTATTTACTGTCTGCTCTTGCCACTCCAACTCGTGGGCGAAGTGGGGTATTGGACGGCTCCCATTGTGGCCTTAATTGCCTTTACCCTATTTGGTATTGAAGAAATTGGTGTTGAAATTGAAAACCCCTTTGGGCACGACCACAACGATCTGCCCCTAGATGCCATCTGCATCACCATGCGCCAAAACCTAGAACACCTCATAACGCTAGTTCCCAGCGCTTACCGCGACTTAGCGTAGGCGATTTAAACTCAAACTCCAGTTTTTGTGACCCAAACTACGGTTTTTTGGTAAATCAGTATGCAGTATACGAGTAGCATGTAAATCCTACACTGCCTAAAGATTGGAGTCTTGCCCTATGGCTCATCAAATCACCTATCCCAGAGGCTGTACCTTTACAGCTTCTGACTGGAGCGCACTGCATCTCTTTTGGTATCCCGTTGCCTTTAGCCATGAGGTGACAGATCAGCCCCATGCAACCACGCTACTCGATCAGCGCCTCGTAATTTGGCGAACCCCCACCGGACTCTCTATTGCCAACGATATCTGCCTACATCGCGGCGTTCCGCTCAGCATGGGTCACGTTGCGGGCGACCAGTTGGTGTGCAAGTACCACGGCTTTCACTATTCTTCAGAGGGGCAGTGTACCCTAGTACCTGCTAACCCTGGCACCGCTATTCCTAAAAAGCTTTGTCTTAAAACCTATCTCGTTAAAGAAGCCTACGGTCTGATCTGGACTTCCCTGGGCGGTGGTGAGCCGTTCAACCTTCCCGACTGCAATGAGTGGGACGACCCAGACTATCAGAAAATTTTGCCCGAGGCTGTAAACCTCAATGCTGCCGCTGGTCGTCAAGTAGAAGGATTTCTTGATGTGGGGCACTTTGCCTGGGTGCATACTGATACCTTTGGCGATCGCAATAACCCCGTCGTCCCCCGCTATGAAGTCTACAATACCGAGAACGGCATCCGTGCCGAATACCTCAGCACCGTCAGCAATTTTCCCAAGGCCATGCAGCACAGAGCGCCTCAAGATTTCCAGTGGCTGCGCGTGTTTGACGTATTTTTTCCATTTACCGCAAAACTCACCGTCCACTTTCCCGAAGAAGGTCAACGGCTGTGCGTTCTCAATGCCGCCTCGCCCATTTCAGCGCGCAAAACCCGCGTATTTTGCCCCATCTGCCGAAACTTCGACAAAGACATGCCCTTAGAGCCAGTCTATGAATTTAACTACCAGGTGTTTGCCGAAGATAAAGAAGTAGTAGAAGCGCAATACCCCGAAGATTTGCCCCTAGAGATTGCGGCTGAGGCGCACATTGGGGCAGATATTACCTCGATCGCCTACCGCAAGGGACTTCGAGAGCTAGGCTTAGGTTCTGCCTACACCGCCTAAACGGAACCTTTACGGAGGGCAACCGTCCAACATCTAGGGAAAAGTTACTGAGTCAGCCGCGTCAATTTTGACGCTAAACGCATGATAAAACAGTGCTTCGACGGTAAGAATGTACCTTGCCTAAAAAACTGGTTGACTTTCTTCAGAATAGGGTAAGCTTTCAGTGACTTAGAGCCTGTCCCAGAGAACTGTCACTGAACAGCGCCACCGTAAAGCACTTTTTGTTTAAAAGTTAAGAGAAATAATTTTATGAAATCACTGATTCGATTGGGCTTAACGCTAAGCCTGTTAGGGGGAACTGTACTGGGGCAAACGCTGGTTCAGCCTGCACCTGCCGTTGCGCTGTCCGAAGCCGATGCACTGAAGCGCCTAGACGCAATTCCCGTTTTTGCGGTCACAAATAAAGAGGGCATTCCCATTCTTGCGTCTGTGCCGAATCCTAAAGATAAAGCCAAGCAGGTGCAGATTGCGACCTTTTTCATGAGTCAGCAAGATGCTCAGTCGCTGGTGACGGTGCTTAAAAAACAGAAGCCAGATGTGGGAAATAGTGCAAAGGTGGTTGCCCTTTCAATGCGCCAAGCTTATGACCTCAAAACCAAAAATAAAGACAAAGCAGAATCTTTGGTATTTGAGTTTTTGCCGCCTAAACAGCAGATTGATGACGCCGTTGCGGTACTCAAGCAAAATGGTCAAGACGTAAAGCAGTTTAACGATATTCCGCTGTTTTACAGCACAGGGGGCAAAGATAAGGGGCTACTGACCATTGAGCAGGGTGCCAATAAAGTTATCCCGTTTTACTTCAACAAGAAAGATCTTCAGGGAATGTTAGACCAACTGAAGCAGAAAGATCCGCAGCTCAGCAGCACAGTCAAAATTGAGGTAACGTCTCTTTCCAAAATTTTAGATTCTTTGCTCAAAGAAAATGGCGCTGGCATTCAGCAAATTACTTTAGTGCCAGATCGGTCTGCGCTTCAGTTTGCGCTAGAGCAGCAGAAAGCAGCGGGGGGCGGTGCTGCTCCAGTCAATAAGCCAGTGGCTCCAGGAGCCAAGCCAACCGCTCCAGCCATGAAGCCTAAATAAATCTAGAATCTCAATGGAGTATTCAGACTGTGTTTCTGGGAAAGACCTTTGGCAATGGCGGCAAACCGCCTGTCAAGATACATTTGATTATCTCCACAATGTACAGTTTGCGAAGGCGTATATCCGAGAGCTGGACTGGCTTTTAACGACGGTAGCGGCGGTTGATCGCCTTGCGCTTAAGTTAGAAACCTACCGTGATTGCCCTGCCATTGCGATGGAAAGATCGCTGTCTAATCTTTCTGTTCTCTGGCAGCGTAGGCTTACGGAACAAGTGCCTGTCCAGTACCTCTTGGGTAGAACAGACTGGCGAGATTTTACCCTCACCGTTGCGCCAGGGGTACTGATTCCTAGACCCGAGACGGAACTGCTGATTGATCTCGCTGTTGCGGCGTTCCCCGAGGCTGAGCCTACGCCAGCGCATTGGGCAGATTTGGGGACGGGTAGTGGGGCGATCGCCCTAGCCCTAGCCAAAAGCTTCCCCCATGCCTCCATTCACGCAGTAGACACCAGTGCCACTGCGCTCAATATTGCCAAGCAAAACGCCACGCGGCTGGGTCTGACAGAACAGGTGCAGTTTTACAAAGGTGACTGGCTAGATCCGCTGATTCACCTCCAAGGAAAGCTAAAGGGAATTGTTAGCAACCCACCCTATATCCCCAGTGTGATCGTGCCAACGCTACAGCCAGAAGTTGCGCGTCACGAACCTCACCTCGCGCTAGACGGTGGCGCAGATGGGTTAGATGCTATTCGTGCCATTGTTCTGCAAGCACCTAATTTTCTGAAGTCTGGGGGCGTACTGCTTCTAGAAATGATGATGGGGCAATCCGAAGCAGTCTGTACGCTGTTAGAGCAATCGGGTTGCTATCGCAACATTCAAATTCACCTGGACTTAGCTGGGATTCAACGCTTTGCACAAGCCCATCGCATTTAGCTAGAAAATAGTAATGATTTGAGCCAATTAGTTTTCAGTAGACAGCGCCGAAGAAAGCAGAGCCAGAAAAAATCTTGAGATAATAAGAGTGCTTGCGCTTATTGGAGGTAAGTCAATGACGGTAGCAGCGCTGAAGATCATGTTTGAAGAGTTCCTCGACTATGACGATGGCACAGATAGTTTGTATGAGCTAGAAAACGAGGAACTGATTGCAATGCCTGCGGAGAGCGAAATTAATCGACGAATTGCAATGTTTCTGGCGATTTATCTCAGCAAGTTAGGGATTCCATCCTATCGGTTGACTATGAAAACCGAGGTGGCAATCAGTGGTCTGCGGGTATCTGTGCGAGTACCGGACTTGATTGTGCTGTCAGAGGAAGGAGCCACCGCCCTTGAAGGAGCCAGTCGCTCTATGGTGCTGATGGATATGCCGCCGCCACTGCTGGTGGTTGAGGTAGTTAGCCCCAATCAAGAGAACCGAGATTATCGCTATAAGCGGTCTGAGTACGCCGCACGGGGCATTGCAGAATATTGGATTGTGGATCCGATTCAGGCGCGGGTGACGATTTTAGAGTGGGTGGAAGGGCTATATGAGGAAAAGGTGTACGAGAGCGACACACTGCTGGTTTCGCCGCTGTTCGGCAGTTTAGATGTAACGGCAGCTCAAGTTTTGCAAGGCCATTAATAAACCCAAGATTAGCTCGTTGAACGAAGCCGAAACGAGCGGCGAGACATCACCCAGGTTTTCTCGAAACTCATAAGTGTTGAAAAACGTAACACTTCTTTGGCGATCGCCCTATCCACAAAGAAGCTTCAGGTAACATGGCATACAGGCGCATGTAGAGCATTAGCGATTAGAAGCACCCATACGGCACAGTACCCATGGTTAACACCCCCACAAGACCCAACGTTGAAGAACTCCACGCGAATTCAAAGACACCCGCGAAGGAAACCCTTCTAACACCGCGTTTTTATACCACTGACTTTGACGAAATGGCCAAAATGGACCTTTCCGTCAATGAAGATGAACTGCTGGCCCTCGTCGAAGAGTTGCGCATCGACTATAATCAAAAGCACTTTGTCCGTGATGCTCAATTTGACCAGACCTGGGATCACATCGACGGTGAAACCCGTGAGCTTTTCATGGAGTTTCTAGAGCGCTCCTGCACCGCCGAGTTTTCTGGCTTCTTACTTTACAAAGAGCTGGGTCGTCGCCTCAAAAATAAAAACCCTCTTCTGGCTGAGTGCTTTAACCTAATCTCTCGCGATGAAGCGCGTCATGCGGGTTTTCTGAACAAGGCCATGTCAGACTTTGGCATGTCTTTAGATCTTGGCTTTTTGACCAAGAGCCGCAGCTATACGTTCTTTAAGCCTAAGTTTATTCTTTACGCGACCTACCTGTCTGAAAAAATTGGGTACTGGCGCTACATCACCATTTTCCGTCACCTCGAAGCAAATCCTGAAGACTGCGTTTATCCTATTTTCAATTTCTTTGAAAACTGGTGCCAAGATGAAAACCGCCACGGTGACTTCTTTGATGCTGTTCTGCGATCGCAGCCTGCTCTCATCAACAACCTCGAATCGCGCCTCTGGAGTCGGTTCTTTTTGCTGTCGGTGTTTGCTACCATGTACCTCAACGACGTTCAGCGGGCGAAGTTTTATCGCACCTTGGGTTTAGATGCTCGTGAGTACGACAAGGTTGTCATCCAAAAGACCAACGAGACTGCGGGTCGAATTTTCCCCGTCATTTTAGACGTGGAGAACCCTCAGTTCTATAGCCGTCTTGAAACCTGCATCGAAAACAACAATAAGCTAAGTGCCGTCGCGGCTTCTAATGCGCCCGCACCCATTAAGTTTCTGAAAAAGCTGCCAGCGTACCTTTCTAATGGGGTGCAGTTTATCAGCCTGTTTTTGATGAAGCCCATTCGAGTAGATCACTTACATGGTGCGGTACGGTAAGTAACGGTTGAAATTATTGATTTTCTAATCCGTTGATTTCATAAAGGGCGCTCGTAAACACTACGGGCGCTCTTTTATTTGAAAAGCCGCTGGTGAGTCTGCCTCAATCAATACAGTCTGTAAGGGCGGGTTTAGCTAATACTGCGTTGGAGAATCCTAAATTGATCGGCAAAATCTGCCTCTACAAAACCTGGATGTTATTTTATTTTCATTCCTTAGTGTGAAGACCTCTATGCGATCGCTCGACCATCTGAGCATTAAATCTAAGCTCATTGCAATGCTGCTCGGGGTCAGCAGCTTTTCAATTTTAGTTACAGCTTATTTGGGGTATCAAAGCGGTCAATCTAACCTCACCAGTCGGGTGTTTAATCAGCTCACCAGCCTACGGGCTTCAAAGGCGTATCAGATTGAGTCTTATTTCAAAAATCTCCACCACCATACCGAAACCCTCAGCGAAAATCCGGCGGTGATTGCCGCCATGCAGGAGTTTACAGCAGCCCATCGCCAGCTAGAGGCGGTCAAAATTCCCGCAGCGTCTGACCAAAAGCTTGCCGCCTACTATCAGCAAGAGTTTCTGAAGCGCCTTGACAAATCAGAGGTCGGGTCGCCCGTCCTACAGTCTTACCTGCCGCAGTTTGGCGCATCTCGCTACTTGCAGTATCAGTACATTGCCAATAACCCCAACCCCGTTGGCAAAAAACACCTGCTTGATACGGCGAAGGACGGCAGCAGCTACAGCCGAACCCATAGGCGCTATCACCCTATTTTTCGCAAAATTATCGAGAAATTTGGCTACTACGACATGTTTCTGATTGATCCTCAAGGGACAATCGTTTATACCGTCTTTAAAGAAACCGACTTCACCAGCAATCTGGGTACAGGTGCCTACAAAACCAGTAATTTAGCTCGACTAGCCGCTCAAGTACAGCAGGCTAAAGAAAAAGACTACTCAAAAATCATTGATTTTGAAGGATACGCTCCCTCCTATGGTGCCCCAGCCGCCTTTATTGCAGCACCCATTTTTAACGACGCGAAGCTGATTGGGGTGCTGGCGTTTCAGTTTCCGGTGGATGAAATTAACAATGTCATGACGGGCAACCGCAAGTGGGAGGGAGATGGCTTAGGCAAAACGGGCGAAACCTATCTCGTTGGGCGAGATTACCTCATGCGCTCCGTCTCCCGCTTTTTAGAGGAGGATCCTAAGGCGTATATAGAATCCCTACGAGCCGTGGGTGTGAATGATGATGTGATTGGGCGTGTTAAACAGTATAAAACCTCAATTCTTCAGCAGAAAGTGCAGCCCCAAGGCACTGCCGAAGCCTTGACTGGGCGACAGGGCACCCAAATTCTAAAGGACTATCGCGGCATTCCGGTGCTTAGCTCCTATGCACCCCTAAAGATTGCGGGCTTAGACTGGGTGATTTTGTCAGAAATTGACCTCTCAGAAGCCTATGAGCCAATCTACGCCTTTACGCGGCAGGTGCTGGTCTCAGCGACGCTGCTGATGCTGCTGCTCACGCTGATTGCTATGGCGTTAGCCTATCTGTTCGTAAAGCCCATCCAGCATCTTATCGACAGTGCGCGTAAGGTACAGACTGGAGATATGGATGTGATTGTGCCGCTAAACCCTCGTGATGAATTTGGGGAGCTGGCGCAGTCTTTTAACGCCATGCTTAATAGCCTGCACACTCAGACTGACCTGGTCGCCGAAAAAAACCGCGAAAACGACCAGCTTTTGCTGAGCATTTTTCCGGCGGCGATCGCCAAGCGTCTGAAGCTGGGCGAAAAAGACATCGCAGAAGATATCTCTAACGTAGCGGTGCTGTTTGCCGACCTAACGGGCTTTTCAAAACTGTCTGAGTCGATGACGGCCTACGAAATTGTCCACCTTCTCAACGACGTATTTGCCGCCTTTGACGAAGCCGCCGAGCGCTTTGGCATGGAGAAAATTAAAACCATTGGCGACAGCTACATGGCAATTTGTGGCCTATCCGTCCCCTACCTTGACCACGACAAACGGGCGATCGGGTTTAGCCTAGAGCTACAGTCCGTCATGCGGCGCTTTAACCTGGAGCGCGGGTTTCAGCTTAATATTCAGGTCGGCATTAACTCGGGGGATGTGGTGGCTGGTATCGTTGGCCGCAACAAGTTTATTTATGACGTCTGGGGTGACACCATTAATATTGCCAGCCATTTGAGAGATGCCTGCCCCGCTGGAGAAATTTTGGTGTCTGAGGCGGTCTATCAGCGCCTTCGAGATCTCTATGATTTTGAACCCTGGATGGATCTCGACCACGGCGGCAGCAAAGCCTCCATTTCGGCTTGGCGTTTAAAGACCGTCCAGCCTGCAACGAAACGGTGATTAAGGGATGAATACCGAAACGCTTCAAAATCTTGTGGTGTGGGCGATCGCCCTCATCCTCGGCTTTCCGTTCCTGATTATTTTGCTAGGGGAAGTCATCCATCGCCAGAAACTGCGCGGTCGGCCTATTGCGGGGACTTTACGCATCGTCCGCAATCTGCTGCTGCCCGTGTTGGTCTTTTTGCTATTTATGCTCTATGTGCTAAAAATGCACCCCGACCATCAGGTGGTCAAGAGCGCCCAAACCTTACTCTGGATTGTGGTCATCCACGCGTCGCTGTCTTTGCTTAATGTGGTGATTTTTGAGCAGGCCGGAGCCGATACGTGGCGCGCAAAAATGCCCAAGCTGCTGATTGACCTAGCGCGGCTATTTTTAATTTTGCTCGGCTCGGCGATCGTTTTAGCCACGGTCTGGAAGGCGGACTTAGCCGGACTCGCCACGGCCTTAGGCGTTAGCTCTATTGTGATTGGCCTAGCCCTACAGGACACCCTAGGTAGCGTTACCTCTGGCATTGCGCTGCTGTTTGAGCGCCCCTTCAACGTAGGGGACTGGCTGCGGGTAGGGGAACTTACGGGGCAGGTGATTGATATCAACTGGCGATCGGTTCGGCTGCAAACCTTTGACCGCGAGATGGTGATTATTCCCCATAAGGTCATCAGCAACGAAATTATCCGTAACTTTAGCCGCCCTCTGACCCTCCATGCTGAGCGTGTCAAGATTGGCTTTTCCTACGGCGATCCGCCGAACCTAGCCCGTCACGTTCTCAAAAGTACGGCGCTGGCAACCCAGGGGATTTTGGTCAAGCCAGAGCCAGAGGTGTTGACCCTTTCCTATGACGACTCTTCCATTACCTATGAGGTGAAGTTTTTTGTTGAAAACTACGGCGATATTGAAGACATTCGCAGCCGCTTTATGAGCCGAGTGTGGTATGCGGCTCAGCGCAATAATCTCAACATTCCCTTCCCTATTCGCACGCTCTATCACTTTCATGGCCCCACCGCTCGCCAGGGCAGCACCAGCAAAAAGTTTGCAGAGAGCCTTCAGTCTCTACCCGATTTTGTGCCCATTGATCGAGACAATCGCAACTTGCAGGGCGATTCAGAGGGTGTCACCCTTCAGCACTTTGGCAGTGGAGAGAAGGTGATTCGCCAAGGCTATCCCAGTAATTCGCTCTACATCATTGTGTCAGGCCATGCTGCTTTATCAATGGTGGATGGTGCTGGGGTAGACCATCAGATTCTCTCCCTCAGCGCAGGGGAGTTTTTTGGAGAAATGGTTTTATTCTCTGGGGAACCTAGCCCTGTCTCGATTACGGCAGTCAACGACCTAGAGGTGATGATGATTTCTGCCGATGAGGTGAACCAGATGATTGCGCGTCAGCCCAGCTTTGCGCGCGAAATTGGGCAAATCTTAGAAGTGCGTCGTCGGGCGATAGCTTCGCACCAAGAGTCCGTCGGGGTGCATCAGGCGGCTCCAACCCATCGGGATTCCTTCGCAATCTAGCCGTTCCTCGTGGAGCTGTGCATGTCGAGTTGTGCATCACTGGGCATCATTAGTTGCTCAAGGGCGTGGTGATTCATTACACTTATTAAGCCCTTAGTGCCGTTATGTTGAGTTTTCTGTGATGTCTGAACAAGAGTCTGCCCCCAAAAGAGTAATTCCAAAGCCCATTAAAGCCGCAGACTTACCCGCTAAGTCTGCCGATGCCCCCACGCAGGATAGAGAAAAGCGAGGAGAACGAGGGGGCGACAGAGATAAAGGCGGTCGCGGGGGGCGCAAAGGACGCGAAGAGAAAGAAGTGGCTCCCCGCGTGAGCGCTGCACTTCAAAGAGGGCCAAAATATACGCCGCCCAAGCCAGCCCCTGAGCCTGTAGCAGCCGCAGAGGAAGAACTCGAAACGCCTGATGCGGAAGCGCCGGAAGCTTCCTCAGAAGCCGAAGCGGAAGTACCTTCAGAGGCGTAGTCGTTAGTAGCCTAAGCAGTCTGGCGTTCGGAGATGGCAACGGCGACGAGCGCCACTACTCTGAAGCCCGATTGCTGAAGGGTTTCGACAGCAGACTTAAGGGTTGCACCCGTTGTAAAAATATCGTCTACCAGCACAATGTCTTTTGACTTGGGAAGCTTTTGTAAATCTGCGCCCAGTTGAAAGACATTTGTTAAATTTTGATAGCGTTCTTTGCGAGAAAGGCCGTATTGAGCAGTCGTCGCTTGGGTTCGGGTTAGCCCGTTTGCGCGTAGGGGCATCCCTGTAACCTGGCAAAAATATCGGGCAATGAGTTCTGCCTGGTTGTAGCCGCGCTGCTGTTGGCGGTCTTTATGCAGCGGAATGGGCACTGCCACCAGATTACGGTTTAGCGCCCCTGCGTCTAGCCAAAGCTGCCCTAGCCACTGTCCTAATGGCTCTGCAACGAGGGGTCGGCGATCATACTTAAGCCGCGCGAGGCTTTGCTTAAGTGCCCCTTCATAGTTACCCCAGACATGCAGGGGAGGTAGCCCATCCACCTGAAAGACGGCAGCCGGACGGCGGCAGGCTTGGAGGCGACGGGCACAGTCTTGGCAAAAAATGGCTGGGGAGGGGCGATCGCATAAAGGGCACTGCGCCTGAAGCACAAAGCTGAAACTTTGTCTTAGCCCGTCAGCCCACTTAGACCATCGCGTTTGGTAATGATGCATGAATGATTCTGTCTCATCAATGAGATAAAAACCCTAAACCTTGAGATAATAGAGAATATCTTTAGACTCAAAAAGACGCAAGCGCAGCCACTCTAAGAATCTATGCAGACCTACCACTACCTCCTTGCCAGCCAAAAATTTCTAATCGACGAAGAACCCCTGAGCGAAGTCTTTGATGAGCGTCATCGCTACTATAAAGAGAACAACAAAGAAGTTGATTTTTGGCTTGTAAAGCAGCCTGCGTTTTTAGATGCGCCAGAGTTTGCTGAAGTTAAGGCTTCTTGCCCTCAGCCTTGCGCCGCAATTATCTCCCCCAATCTCCAGTTTATCCAGTGGCTGAAGCTGCGTTTAGAGTACGTGCTGATTGGCTCTTTTACTGCCCCTTCTGAGACGATTCCTGATGCGATCGCCTCTGCCCCCTAGGGTTAATTGATTAGGTTTCGACAGCGGTAGTATGCAGCACCAGCCAGTCTGAGTCCTGCACCTGACCTACCACGTAAATCTCGAGTTCCGTTGTGCCGCAGCGGTATACGTAAATGGGGTTTTGCGTTTGCGCTAACAGTGTCTGGAGTGCCTGAAATTGCTGGGCAACATGAACATCTGCTTCGGTGTGCCAAGGCTGGGGTTCAATGACGGGCGTTAGAAAATCATCTAATGTCATCACTTCGACAGGCGTTTCTGATGGCAGTTGTGCCTGATGCAAAACTTGTGCTGGTGTGAGGTTATGCTGATCGCGCTCTGTCCAACGTAAAACCTCAAAGGGTGCATCGGTTTCACTCATCCAGCTTAGTTCAGCCACGGCTTGAGTGATGTTTTGAACTAAAGCTTCAGTGTTGAGGGACGGCTTCATGATCTCATCCTAAACAAGTCCGTCCTAGAATCTTAGCCCGACTTGCCTGACTCAATGCCAACCTGCACCTGACCCTCTACCACCCGCACCGGAAAGACTGCGACGCGCACCGTCTCATCATCAAAGCATTCGCCCGTAACTAAATTAAAGTTCTGCTTGTAAATCGGAGACGCGACCTTCGGGATGCCTTGGCGATCGCCCACAATGCCCCGAGACAGCACATAGGCTTTACTGAACGGGTCGTAATTGGCGATCGCATACACTTCGTCGTCTCCCACCCGAAAAATTGCCACCTGCTGATCGCCCACCAGCGCACAAACCCCAGTATTCGGGAGAATGCGACTGAGCGGACATACCGTTAGCCATTGGGCGATCGTTTCAGGAGCAGAAGTTGTTTGCATGGTGAGTTTACCCAATCTTATAAACAGCAGTATATCGAAGCTCAGCCCTACCCTTGAATTAACTGCCGCTCATGCTCAAAGGGTGGGCGAACCTGTCCGCGCTCTTCCACACGCATCAGGCTTGGATCCGGCGCGTCGGAGTTAACAAAATGGTTGAACCGCAGAAGCTTTTGCGGATCGTTGATGGTGGTCTTCCATTCGCAGGCATAGGTTTCAACCTGGTAGGCCGTTTCGGCTTCTAGCTCTGCACAGATGCCCAAAGAGTCGTGAATGATGACCTGCTTTAGATACTCAATCCCGCCCTCCAACTTGTTCAGCCAGGTTGCCGTGCGCTCCAGTCGATTTGCAGTGCGGATATAGAACATCAAAAAGCGATCAACATAGCGAATCAACGTTTCTTGATCCACATCTTCTGCAATGAGCTGGGCGTGCTGTGGTTTAATGCCGCCATTGCCGCAGACGTAGAGGTTCCAGCCCTTTTCAGTGGCAATAATGCCAAAGTCTTTGCTCTGCGCTTCAGCACATTCGCGGGTACAGCCAGACACTGCTGACTTGAGCTTGTGGGGTGCCCGTAAGCCTCGGTAGCGTAATTCAACGGCGATCGCCAACCCCGTTGAGTCCTGCACCCCAAAGCGACACCAGGTGCTGCCCACGCAGGAC
>JANPLU010000127.1:0-13868 GCA_031422435.1 Acaryochloridaceae cyanobacterium VAR_48_metabat_390 | reverse complement strand
GACCGAGTTTTTGCAGCGGCGCTCTCGCTCTTTTTGATCCAAAATGGGGACTGCGATCGCCGTGCAGCTAGAGTATACCTAGACACGCTCTTCAACCATGCCGTGAAGTAATGCCCGCGCTACGTTTAACCCAGTCGAGTGATATTGACCGATGACAAATTCTGCTGTGCGCATTGAGAACGAAACCCAGACGGCCTTTGTAGAGGCATTGCCCCATCGCGGCGGCATTGTAATCCGCTGGAATATTCAAGGACAGGAACTCTTCTACCTCGACGAAGAACGTCTGCTGGCTGATCCTGCGTTGAGTGTGCGGGGTGGCAACCCGATCCTGTTTCCAATTTGCGGCAATTTACCCAACAATACCTACACCGTTGGGGATCAAACCTACACGCTGGTTCAGCATGGGTTTGCGAGAAACTTACCCTGGGCAGTGGTGAACCACACCGCCACGACCCTAGAAGTTGCCTTAGAAAGCAGCCCTGAGACTTTAGCGGTTTACCCGTTTGAGTTTTTATTCAAAATGACCTACGAGCTTCAGGGTGAGAGCTTAGTAGTGCGATCGCACATCACCAACCGCAGCACCCAAACCATGCCTTTCTCGTTGGGCTTCCACCCTTACTTTGCAGCAGAAGATAAATCTAAGCTGACGTTTGACTTGTCTGCTGAGCAGCAGTTTGACAACGTAACGCAGAAAACCCAGCCATTCTCAGGAAAGGTAGATCTCAACGTACCGGAACTGGATATTGCGCTGTTTCCGGTGACGAGTCAAACGGCAGCGATGAAGGGCGGCAAACGCACTATTGCGCTGACCTCCGATAAAGTTTTTACTACTTTGGTCGTGTGGACAGTGGAAGGAAAACCCTTTGTTTGTCTAGAGCCTTGGACAGCTCAGCGTAATTCTCTCAATACGGGCACAGACCTCACCTATCTTGAGGCGGGTGAATCTATTGAGGCTGTAGTGACAATGACGGCTCAGATAGGTGATTAGGGATTGAATGCCGCAGAGGCGATCGCATTGGGAACCCCTGCGTTGAGTGCAGTGCGATCACCGGAACCCTTCAGGCTCTTCATTAGGCTCGCCATTTCTAGGGCATTCATGCCGTATTCCCAGCCCTTGTTGCTCTTAATGCCAGCACGCTCTAATGCCTGCTGCATCGTATCGACGGTTAGCACGCCAAAAATAATCGGGACACCCGTTTGCAGTGAGGTTGCAGCAATGCCCTTAGAGACTTCCCCTGCAACATAGTCAAAATGAGGGGTGCCGCCCCGAATGACCGCGCCCAAACAAATTACGGCATCGTAGCGATTTGTAAGCGCCAACTGACGCGCCACCATCGGTATTTCAAAACAGCCTGGAACCCAGGCATAATCAACCTGAGAGCCGTGAGGGTCAATATCAACCCCGTGGCGCTGAAGACAGTCTTGACAGCCTGCCAGCAGCTTTGTAGTCACAAGGTCGTTAAAGCGACCAATCACAAACGCCATTCGGAAAGCGTGTGCGTGGGCGAAGGTTCCTTCAAAAACAGCCATCGGCGATTTTTTATGATAAAGGTTAAGTCGTCAATAAAGCTTAAGGTCGTGAATTAAATAACTTAGAGAATTGTTTAGAGGCGATACGCTTTGCACACCCTCATCCCCTAACCCCTTCTCCCAGGGCGGGAGAAGGGGAACAAGAATCTTTATTACTCCCCTCTCCCGTTCTGGGAGAGGGGCTGGGGGTGAGGGTCAAAGGTTGAAATTATTTAACCCACGATTCTTAAATTGCAGCAGGTTGATAGCCATTAAAAGGCGATTTCGCAGTCTGCATCAACCTGCTGCGCTTACCTATCAGTGTAGCGTTAGGCCACCAGAAAATTGAGAGATGCAACGACCAATACCAGCCCAATCCACACAAAGGAACCAAGCCAAATCAGGCGCTTGGACTGATCCCAATTTTGCCCAGACGCATAGGCCACTGGCACACCCACGACTAAGATGAAAGACAGCACCACTAAGGCAAGCAAGGCCATGTCAAAGATAAATACCATTGTTTTCTCCCAATCAACCAGCGGGTCTATATAAAAGCAAGTTCTTAAGATATCAAGGAGCTGTCTGGAGACAGACACTCTGAATCGAACCAATTTTACCGCAAAAGAGATCCAGGCTTTTGTAATATCCTGTTTTGTAAGGTTTCGGCTCAAAGGTCACTGAGGCTTCAGATGCTAGGACTAAGCTAGGCTAAAGGGGTACGGAACGCAATGTCTTAGAGACTGTCTTCCCCAAAGTTGACTTTTTCAATCACGCCGTTCTTTTTTGCCCAGCCTAAAAATACCAAACGGCACAATAACCTTTCCGTTCATCAATCATTATGGATGTGGTTTTATGTCATCGCACTGCGGACTTTGACGTTTTGGGTGCAGCAGTCGGCTGTACGCGGCTCAATCCTGGTACGCGAATTGTGCTGTGTGGGGGTGCCCACCCTACCGTGCGCGATTTTTTGGCGCTCTACCGCGATGAATATCCGCTGATTGAGCAGAGATCGGTTTCACCCGCTCAGCTCCGAACAATTACGGTGGTTGATGCGCAGCGCAGAGAACTGCTTGGCTCGGCGGCAGCATGGCTCGATCTAACTCAGGTGGAGGTGCGCCTTTACGATCACCATGTCCAGGCAGAATGCGATATCGCGGCGCAGGTGATCCAAATTGAGGCGGTGGGTTCTACCACGACGCTGATGGTAGAGCATTTACGCGTCCAAAATCTTGCTCTAACTATGGCGGAAGCGACGGTCATGGCCTTGGGTGTCCATGTCGATACGGGGTCGCTAACCTATGACCACGCCACCTCAAGGGATGCAGCGGCGCTGACTTGGTTGATGGAGCAAGGCGCAAATCAACGGGCGATCGCCACTTACATTGAGCCAGGTTTTTCGGCAGCATTACAGGATTTACTGGGTGAAGCACTCTCCCAAATGCAGACGCAGACCGTTCATGGTCAGCGGATTGCCTGGGTTCTGCTCTCAACGCCCCATCATGTCCAGGGGCTATCGAGTTTGGCCTCGCAGCTCATAGTGCTGAGTGAAAGTGATGCGCTGCTGCTGGGCCACTGCTACCAAACCCGCAGTTCTCAAAAAGAAAGATTCACGGTGATTGGTCGCTCTCGGATGAATGGTGTAGATTTGACCACGTTACTGAAGCCTTTGGGGGGCGGTGGACATCCCCAAGCTGCGGCGGCAACGCTCGCCAGTGAAGATCCGCAGTCTGTTTTAGCGCAGTTGGTAGAGCAGTTGGTGGGGCAGGTGCCCTTGCCTGCGATCGCCGCTGACGTAATGTCTTCCCCCGTGCGCACCATTTTGCCCAATACCCCCATTGACCAAGCGCGACGGATTTTGCTTCGGTACGGACATTCAGGACTTTCGGTTGTGGATGTAGACGGTCAACTGGTGGGCATTTTGTCTCGACGCGACCTCGATATTGCCCTGCATCATGGGTTTGGTCATGCGCCCGTGAAAGGCTACATGAGCGCACCCGTCCGCACCATCACCCCAGAAACCACGCTGCCTGAAATTGAGACGCTGATGGTGACATACGATATTGGTCGTTTGCCCGTTGTGCGCGACGAGCAGCTTGTGGGCATTGTGACCCGCACCGATTTATTGAGGCAGCTCCACCATCTAAAAAATATCCGTAGCCAACATTTGCCTACCGCTGATGCTGCTGCCTGTACCTCTATTCCACAGAGACTCGATCAGGCTTTGCCGCCTAAACTGCGGGAGATTTTGGCGATCGCCGCTGCTGCTGCCCAATCCCAAGGTTGGCAGCTTTATCTCGTCGGGGGAGCCGTGCGAGATTTACTGCTGGTGCCAGAGAATGGTACCGTCATTTTTCGAGAATTTGATCTGGTCGTCGATGGCGAAAATACCCCAAAGAGCCAAGGGGCTGGGGTTGACTTAGCCCATCGGCTTCAGACCCACTTTCCTGAAGTGCAGCTCCAGGTCTACGGTCAATTCCAAACGGCCTCTCTGCTCTGGCGTGACGATGCAGATATTGGCTCTTTTTCTGTAGACCTTGCGACTGCCCGCAGTGAGTTTTACCCGTACCCTGCTGCCAACCCAGAAGTGACGGCTAGCTCCATCCGTCAAGACCTTTATCGACGGGACTTTACGGTAAATGCATTGGCGCTTCGCCTGACGCGGCAGGGCTTACCGCAGAACCAGACGGCAGAACTCCTGGACTTTTTTGGTGGGTTAGAAGACCTCAACCAGCGCCAAATTCGGGTACTGCATCCTAATAGCTTTATTGAAGACCCCACCCGCATTTTTCGGGCGGTTCGTTTTGCCACCCGCCTTGGGTTTACCCTAGAGCCACAAACCGAGGCATACATTCGCCATGCGATCGCCAGCGGCATCTATCAGCACATCACAAAAAATGGTGGCAAAGCACCCGCACTTCAGTCACGGCTCCAAAATGAACTCAAGTATATTTTTAAGCTGCCGAAGTGGTCAGATGCCCTGAAGCTGATGATCCATTTAGATGCGCTTCAGTGTATTCATCCCAACCTTAGCCTAGATGGCAGCGGATGGCGGCGACAGTTTGGCATAGCGCTGGGCTGGCGCAATTATTTTGACCCCCAAGCAAAATGGATTGCCCCGTGGCTCTTAATTTTGGAGATGCTGCTGCTGACCTTGACAGAGGCGGATCGCAGTGCAGTTGCAGTTCAGCTCCATTTGTCAGACTTAACGCAGGTTCGCTTCAAGCTTTTTACAGCAGCCCAAGAACAGATTTCAGCGTTGGATACTCTAATATTGCCAAGTCAAATTGTGACGCATCTTAAACCCTATGATTTGCCACTGCTCATTGAAGTAGCGGCGGGGGCGGCGGTTCCTGTGCGACGACAGATCTGGCGGTATTTAACTCACTGGCAGACCGTTAAGCCCTTGCTGACAGGAAACGATCTGATTCAGCTGGGCTATCAACGGGGACCTCAATTTAAGGCCATATTAGATGCGGTGTTAGCTGCGACGCTAGATGATGTGATTCAAACACGGAAAATGGCGATCGCCTGGGTTCAGTCCCGCTTTTCTAACTAAGTCCCGTAAAAGACTTTCATAAACAGATCAATCTGCATTAAACCTTCGCGTAATGAGTTCAGCGTCTTTTCGCACACTGGCGTCGCCTGTTGCAACGCCTGATCTTCCATCTGCTTTGCCAAAAGATTCATTACGTCAGCCCCCACGTTATAGCTGGCGATCGCAACTTGGCTCGCTAAGGGCTTTACTTCTCCAAACGCTCGGCGTTCAATCACTGGGTACAGGTCATTGAGAAGCGTGGTTACAGAGTCTTTATAGGAAGTCAGCAGTTCTAATTCAAAGGCGCGATCATTGCCAGAAATCATCCGCAGATGCTCTAGGTTGATGGGCTGATCTTTAATAAAAATAAATTCAAACGCTTCAGACCCACCGAAGCAAAGATGGTCGCCAAAGGTTAGTGTTTGCGGCTGTTCTGGCGGGAGCGGTACGCCATTAAGCATAGTTCCGTTTTTACTGCCCAAGTCTTCGATGTAGAACTTTTGCGGCGAGAACGAAATTTGGGCATGGTTACGGGAGATAAACTCAGCCTCCGGTAAATCTCGAAAGTCCAGATCTGGCACAAACGAATCGCTCCGCTTGCCAATGCTGATGGGGCTTGAGAGCAGCGGCAGATCATAAAATACGCTGGTCGGACGATGGAGTAACCGCACCCCGTGACGATGGAAGGTCGTTGCCAGAGATTCATCACCCTCCTGATCGAGGATATCCCCCGTCAGCATGTTGGTAGAAGGATCCAAATCCCCCGTATTTTCGTGTAGTGCAGTTCTCTCAAGCTGAACCGAGGCTCCACACTGATAGCAAAAGCGCGAAAAGGCAAATACAGTTGCGCTACAGACACCGCAAACTTCACGATGGTCAAAACTTTTACTGCACTTTGCGCAGGCCAAAGAATCAGGATGATTAAGGTGAAAGCAGGCTGGACAGATAATTGCCATAGTGCAGATGAACGCTCTTGGTTGAGACTTTAGCGCGTTTGGCGGAAATATCCCATAGGCCACTCCATTTTTCAAACCCTGCTCCAAAAATTTGAATCTTACCGCCAGTGCGAGAGCGACCCAAGAACGGTAAAATGAGATGCCGATTGTTCTTGCCAAGCAGTAGCTTCATGATTTCAAGTAATGACTTTCGATCCGGCGTAAGTATTGAGTTAGATGGTGCAGTTTGGCGGGTGGTGGAATTTCTCCACGTTAAACCTGGTAAAGGAGCGGCCTTTGTCCGCACCAAACTCAAAAATGCCCAGTCCGGCAGCGTGATTGAGCGCACGTTCCGCGCTGGGGAATCACTGCCCCAGGCGAATCTCGAGAAAAGCGTAATGCAGCACACCTACAAAGAAGGTGAGCAGTACGTCTTTATGGACATGGACACCTATGAAGAATCCAACCTGACCAAAGCTCAAATTGGCGATCGCGTCAAGTACCTTAAAGAAGGTATGGAAGTCAATGTGGTGCGTTGGGGCGAGCAAATTTTAGAAGTAGAGCTGCCCAACTCCGTCGTGCTAGAGATTATCGAAACCGACCCAGGTCTTAAGGGCGACACTGCCACAGGCGGCACCAAACCCGCCATTGTAGAGACGGGTGCCCAGGTGATGGTTCCTCTCTTCATCACTATTGGAGAGCGCATTAAGATTGATACTCGCAGCGATTCCTATTTAGGACGTGAATCAGGGTCGTAAGTAAGGAAGGTAACTGTGGAATTTGATCTGAACCAGGTTCGTGAGCTGCTAGCCATCCTTAACCAAACGGATGTAGAAGAGCTATGCCTTAAAAGCAGCGATTTTGAATTAACGATTCGCAAGGGCAGTTCTTCTTCAGCGGCAGCCCCCATTGCAGTTGCCGCACCCATCCCAGCAGCGGCTGAACCCGTTAGCCTGGTTTCATCCGCTGCTGCACCTGGAGTAGTTGATAAAAACTGGATTGAAGTGACATCTCCCATGGTGGGCACTTTTTATAGAGCTTCAGGCCCAGATGAGCCTCCTTTTATTGAAGTAGGAGATGTCATGCGTAAGGGTCAAGCCATCTGCATCATTGAAGCCATGAAGCTCATGAATGAGCTAGAAGCTGAAGTCAGTGGCGAGGTAATGGAAATCTTGGTCGAAAACGGTAAGCCCATTGAGTTTGGTCAACCGCTGATGCGCGTTAAAATTGTCAGCTAAAGAAGCCTTTGTGCATCAGCAGGGTCTTCTAAAATAGCGTCTCTTAAATCTGCTTGTCTAAAATTAGCACCCATCAGGTCTGCGCCTCTAAGGTCTGCACCTTTCAGGTTTGCTTTGAAGAGGTTTGCATTTTTTAGATTCGCACCTCTGAGATTAGAGTAACTTAGGGTGGCGCTTTCTAGACTTGCGCCACACAAAGACGCACCGGCTAGGTCAACCGAGCTAAGCAGCGCATAACTTAAATTAGCGAAACTCAAATCCGCACCGCTGAGGTCTGCACCAATCAGTTTTGCTTTGGTGAAGTTGACGCGGGTAAGATTTGCACGAATAAAGGTAACGCCATGGAGCGCAGCATTGCTAAGATCTGAACCACTTAGGTTGATGTAGCTTAGGTCGAGCAAGCTTAAATCGGTATTGACTAAGCTTGCTTTTATAAAAAGACGTTCACCATGAGTGTATCTCTGCTGAAGCTGCTGAACATCCATAAACGATTTCCATGCAGGTAAAATCTCTTGGCTTAATCTAACCACAAGTTAAACAAAAGATTAAATTTTTAAGCTGGATAAATACGCAGCCGACGGTTGGGTTCTTCGCCAAAGCTTTGAGAATGAAGTCGATAGTGTTCGATCAGCTCATGCTGCATTTTACGGACGAGGGCAGGGCGCGGCAGCAATTCTACAGGCTGGCCTTTAGGAATCACAATTTGCTCAACGGCCAATCGTGCCTCTTCAAGTGCTTCCATTTCGTCGTCGTTGCGACCCGTCGAAAACATGTTGATGTCTAGCACTTCAGCATCGGGGTCATCCATATTCAGCAGTCGCCGTAAACCTCTGGCAATTTGCGGAATGGAATTGGACTTAATGCTGATAATGGGCACCTGCTTAATACGAGCAACCTGCTTCAGTTTGGCATGGCTTTTGACATGCGATCGCAATGCAAACACGACATCCGCATGGTCAATATCTTTGGTCAGCACCACGGGCAACCGCAGGGTTTGAATGACCTGATCAAGCTGTGATCGGCTCACCGCATAGGGATAGACATGGAGGGGCAGGTCTTCTCCATTGGGACCTTGTTTGCGCTCAAAGTCTTGACTCAGCTCATCGGATGGCGGCTGCCGAAATGAGTTATCTAAGAGCGCTTGAAATTCCCGCACGTTAGACCCTGGCGCATCTAAGGCCAGAGAAGGCAGGGGCAAAGGCTGAATCCGGCCTGCGCCGCCCCATCCGGTTTTTGCGAGTCGCAGCGCATCGAGTTCTGAGGCTGCGCTAGGGGTTGAGGGCTGCGCTTGCGGCGGGTGGGTAATTTTAACGTCGCCCTGCTCATCTACGGTGCGCTCTTGGGGGACGGGCACGCGTCCGCGTAGGAGGGTATCAACGGAAATTGCTACGTCTTCATGAATATTCCAGCGCTGGCGCTCTAGCATTTCGATCGCAATTTCAAAGGTCGGCGGGGCCTTGCGCTCCAAGATACTTTTTTGGGTACCCCGCCGTCTTGCCTCATCATCGCCCAAGGTGACGGACTGGATGCCGCCAATCAAATCCGAAAGCGTCGGATTTTTCATGAGGTTGTCGATGTGGTTGCCGTGGGCGGTGCCGATGAGCTGCACACCGCGTTCGGCAATGGTACGGGCGGCGATCGCCTCTAGTTCCGTCCCAATTTCATCAATCACAATCACTTCTGGCATGTGGTTTTCCACGGCCTCAATCATGACTTGGTGCTGGAGTTCCGGTCGCGCAACCTGCATCCGTCGGGCACGACCGATCGCAGGGTGGGGCACATCGCCATCCCCTGCAATTTCGTTGGAGGTGTCAATAATGACCACGCGCTTATTGAGGTCATCGGCAAGAACGCGGGCAATTTCCCGTAGGGCGGTGGTTTTGCCCACACCAGGGCGACCCAACAGCAAAATTGAGCGTCCGCTTTCGATAAGGTCACGGATCATGAGGGTAGTGCCAAACACGGCACGTCCTACTCGGCAAGTTAGCCCAATAATGGTGTCTTGGCGGTTGCGCATGGCGCTGATGCGGTGGAGGGTACGCTCAATGCCTGCACGGTTATCGCCGCTGAAGTGACCCACTTGGCTAATGCAATAGTCGAGTTCTTCGCGAGTGACGACGGTAGTAGACAATCGCTCTGCGGTTTGGGGAAAACGCGCTTCAGGTTCACGGCCTAGGTCTAGCACAACCTCAATAAGGGTGTCTTTTTGGGGATGGTTTTGGAGGCGATCGCGTAAGTCGGGTGGCAGAATGTAGAGCAGTTTTTCTAAATCGTCGGTAATGATTTGTCTTTCCCCAGGTGCTGCTGCTTTTTCAACCATGGTGTTGTGAGGATCGGTATGACCGATTTTATGGATTTTTTAAATGCTGATTGTGAATCTACTTTAGTCAACCCCAAATTTTGGGGATTTTCTGGTGCTGCATTGTGGTTGATCCCCCATACCCTATAAGTGCTGCACACATTCTGACAAAGATTTCTCCTATCTGACTATGAATTGGGGCTTAAATTCAAGAATTAATCGACGCTTTGACCAAAAGCTCCCATAACGGTCAACCCAAACACTCAGCATTGATGCAAAGTCAAGACATGAGTAATGCTGATTAAAACTCCCCATCTATCCACCGCCGTTTCGCAGCTTTAGAACAACGAACGGCGAAGCTAGACTCTGGCCTTTAAGAAGTTGATCGCGTGGCTGGCCCTGAAGGCTTTATTGATGAAGTCTTTGAGCTAATAGAAAGAGAGTTCTTTTTAAGTCAAACAGGACATAACGTCAATTGACTGGTTCTACTGAATAAGCGGGTGAGGGGAATCGAACCCCTATCATTAGCTTGGAAGGCTAAGGTCTTACCACTACACAACACCCGCGCTGCTGTAACCCAACTTGGAAGCTCGGCTACTCACTAAGTTTAGCACTTTAGTGGTGAAATCAATCGAGCTACAAAATCTACCCCAGCCCAGAGCAGCGTTGGGTAATTCTCAATCCGATAGGTAGACTGCGGTTGCGCTTCAAGCTGTGTTTGCATTTCCATCACCAAGCTTCGGGCATAGCTGCCGTAAGCAACGCCTGAAATGTATTCCAGTGGAGGGTTTTTGGCGGGGGCGTGATTGAGCAGCAGCCCAAGCGCTTTAAGTTTTGGCACCGTGTGGCGATTGGTGCCGCCTGCTAACTGCACAAACCCAGGAAGCTGCGATCGCAGCACCCGTTCTCCATACTTAATCGTTGCTCGT
Organism: Acaryochloridaceae cyanobacterium VAR_48_metabat_390; assembly: GCA_031422435.1. Classification (GTDB taxonomy): domain Bacteria; phylum Cyanobacteriota; class Cyanobacteriia; order Thermosynechococcales; family Thermosynechococcaceae; genus JAAURS01. The sequence continues at coordinate 3,423 of JANPLU010000127.1, read as the reverse complement.
GTAGCGCCATCCCCAATATCGCCACTCATCGGGCGACCATCGGTTTGCCAAATGAGCGGGCAGGGGAGCGGCTGCATGAGGTCATATAAAACACTCAGATACTCCAACACTCCTTCTTCGTCAGGGCAGCTTACCGACAGCACCTTTAATTGCGGGAGCATCGGCTGAACCTGCTGCCACAGATGTTGGAATTCAGCCTCGTGACCCACCTGCGTATGTAGCTCTAGTGCCTGTACCAATCCTGCACTCACCAGCGGCGCAATAGCGGCGGTTGTTGCAGGCTGCGATCGCGTTTCAATGTGCCCCACCGGACACATGGGCAGGCACCGTCCACAGCCGTAGCATCGGTCTTCGATGATGCCGGATTGGAGGGGAGAAAATGCGATCGCCTCTGCCGGACAAATTGAAACACAGGGCTGAGGGCAGTCGGTTGGGCACTGCTGCGGATCAAAGACGGCCTTGCGAAAATGCGGATCTTCCCCATCATTCAGGCTCACCATCAGCCAAACCTGAGAAGCAGACTTTGACTCGTTGGCCTTGAGTAAATTCTGTGCGGACTCAATGCCAGAACGAGCGGCATGAACCACAGCAGGATCTGCCGCTACATCAATGCAGTCAGCTCCAGCAAGGGTATATATCAGCGCCAACGTCCGAATCGCGGGTAAATGCTGAAAGCTAGCCCCACAGATGAGCTTAAACCAATGTCCATTTTGGAGCGCGTCTAAGGGAGAAGAGAGAGAGGACACAAATATTGAAAATGCTAAAACTAAGCAGCGGCTAAAACTGAGGTGAGAGGCTTCCACATAAAGTCTCTAGCTCCCCCTAACTCAATCACAATCTTGAGGCGGGGTTCGGCTTGAGTCAGGCTCGTGAGATACCCTAGTTCTTCTTGAGAGAGACGCTGCCCGTCGTACAGCCACAGCACTAAGCCCTTCACCTTCGGCGGCAAGTTCTCAAGGTGATAGCTCACAAACGGCGGCAAAAAGTAGGTTCGTATTGCATTTTTACCTACGTGGGGAGGCCGCACACCGTGAACGCCCGTCATGTAAGAAGCTAAATCACCTAGTCCTGGGGCTGAAACAAACATCGTCGCGTAGCCTGCGGCGCGAATCCGGCGCTTGTAGCGACCTTCAAAGCCACCCTCTAAAGGAACGTAAACGCCAACTGCGCCCGCTGTTTCCACTTCACGGATGAATTTTTTGCCAGTGACAAATAGGGCCATAATCGCTCTCTCAGGGGATGCTGCGGTTGGTTTGAATCAAGGCAGAGAAAGGCTGAACCGATTTCTCTCAGCTATTCTATCGCTGTTGTTCTACCAATTGTAATTTCTCTATATGTAACTTTTCATCATGTTTCTGCAATGCAAAGCGGTATAGACCGCTGAATTTGCCATGATCGGTTCAGAAAGCAGCTTTTTTCCTTGCCTAGCGAGGTGCCAAGATGGGTATTGCCAGTGTTAATCCTGCCACAGGTCAGTTATTCAAATCGTTTGAAGCTTTGACAGATGAAGCGGTGCAAACCAAAATTGCTCTGGCAGAGCAGACGTTTCAAAGCTATCGGCGCACTTCCTTTGCCCAGCGCAGCCACTGGTTAAACAGTGCGGCGGTGCTCCTGCGCGATGAACAGCAGTCCCAGGCATTGGCGCAGCTAATGACCCTAGAAATGGGTAAGCCGATCACCCAGGCGATCGCCGAAATCCAAAAGTGCGCCCTCGTCTGCGACTACTACGCCGAACACGCCGTGACGTTTCTTGCCGATGAGCCTGCGCCTAGCGATGCCAGCCTTTCGTGGGTGAAGTATCAGCCCCTGGGCGTAATCTTGGCGGTTATGCCCTGGAATTTTCCGTTTTGGCAGGTGTTTCGGTTTGCCGCTCCGGCGCTGATGGCGGGGAATGTGGCCTTGCTCAAGCACGCGTCTAATGTGCCCCAGTGTGCGATCGCCATTGAGCAAATCCTCACTCAGGCAGGGTTCCCAACGGGCGCATTTCAAACCCTGCTCATTGGTGCGGCTCAAGTTGAGGCTGTCGTGCGATCGCCCCATGTTAAAGCCGCCACCCTGACGGGAAGCGAACCCGCTGGAGCCAGCCTCGCCAAAATTGCAGGGGAATGCCTCAAAAAAACGGTGCTGGAGCTAGGCGGTAGCGATCCGTTTATTGTGGCGACTAGCGCCGATTTAGATGAGGCCGTTACCGTTGCCGTCAAAGCCCGAATGCTCAACAACGGTCAGTCTTGCATTGCGGCAAAGCGATTTATTGTGCTAGACGCAGTGGCGGATGCCTTTACTGAAAAATTTGTGCAGGCATTTCGCGCCCTCAAGATGGGCGATCCCATAGAAGCCTCGATAGAGCTTGGCCCCCTGGCAACCTTAGTCATTCGAGATCAGCTTCATGGGCAGGTGCAGGCGGCGATCGCAGGGGGTGGTGAACTTCTTACAGGCGGGAACTACGGCGATGAATTTCCAGACGGGTATTTTTACGAACCGACGATTCTCAAAAATATCCCCCCAACCTGCCCCATGTATCGAGAAGAGTTTTTTGGCCCCGTAGCGCTGCTGTTTACCGTGCCCGATTTGGATGCGGCGATCGCCCTTGCCAACGATTCGCCCTTTGGTCTGGGTGCTAGTGCCTGGACGAATGACCCGAAAGAAAGCCAGCGGTTCATTTGTGAACTCGAAGCAGGTTCGGTCTTTATCAACGGCATGGTTAAATCTGACCCGCGCCTGCCCTTTGGGGGCATCAAGCATTCAGGCTATGGTCGAGAACTAGGACGACCCGGCATTTTAGAATTCGTCAACGTTAAAACCATTTGGGTGAAGTGAGGGGTTTATGAATACCGCAGAACTGCTAGTCCAGTGTCTCGAAAATGAAGGCGTTAAATATATCTTTGGCCTCCCAGGCGAAGAAAACCTGCACATTTTAGAAGCACTCAAAGACTCTTCTATTGAATTTGTCACCTGTCGTCATGAGCAGGGCGCGGCCTTTATGGCAGATGTGTACGGCAGGCTGACGGGGCAGGCGGGTGTCTGTCTCTCTACCCTTGGCCCTGGTGCCACAAACCTCATGACGGGGGTTGCAGATGCCAACCTAGATGGCGCGCCCCTCGTCGCCATTACGGGGCAGGTCAGCACTGACCGGATGCACATTGAATCTCATCAGTATCTCGACCTGGTGGCAATGTTTGCCCCCGTCACCCAGTGGAGCAGACAAATTGTCCAGCCCAACAGCACCGCCGAAATTGTCCGCAAAGCCTTCAAGGTTGCCCAAACCGAAAAACCAGGTGCCGTCCATATTGACGTACCCGAAAACGTGGCGGCAATGCCTGCCCAGGGGCATCCGCTCCACAAAAATGATTTAGATAAAGTTTTCGCCTCTTTCCATAGCCTAGATTTGGCGGCGGCGGCGCTTGCTAAAGCCGAAAACCCCTT
>JANPLU010000126.1:0-6589 GCA_031422435.1 Acaryochloridaceae cyanobacterium VAR_48_metabat_390 | reverse complement strand
CTCAAGTTCCCTGCCTTTTGGTCGTAACCTGTCTGCACGACCTGTACTCTAGGGCTATTACAGAACATCCTACCTATCCTCCCCAAACTGATGAGATTCAGCGAGTTTATGCTGCCCTTCAAAATCAGTTTTATGGCCTTTATGATGCCTCGGTTCTTGTAGACTTTACCTTAGAAGAAGATGGCTATATCCCTATTCTCTATGGATTAGATGCGTTTATTGAAACGCTAGCTTCGCTGCTGCCCAGCGCCGAAGCACAGGTGATTCATCAACTTTTAGAACAAGCAGGAATAGGTGACAGCGTTAGCAATATGTACCGTGAGGCAGGTCGGCGATACATTTTGCCGTTTTCAGTAATGTCTGCAACCTTGGCAGCAGTTCCGCTACCCTTTGCGACCATGCCTGTTTTAACCGCGCTTCAGGTGAGTATGGTGACATTATTGGGGCGACTGTATGGGCAGACTATCACGCCCTCTCAGGCAGGCGGAGTAGCTAGTGCGATCGCCGGAGGTTTTGCCGCTCAGGTGATTGGGCGGGAGCTGGTCAAGTTTATTCCTGGGTTAGGTTCCGTGATAGCGGCCTCTTGGGCTGGAGCCTACACTTGGGCACTTGGCGAAAGTGCCTGCGTCTACTTTGGCGACCTGATGGGCGGAAAAACGCCGGATCCTCAAAAAATACAGCAGACGATGAAAATTTCTTTTAAGCAGGCTCAAGAACGATTCAAGAATTCCACAATGAACGATAGAAACCGTGAAGATAAATAAGATATTCAGAATCATGAACGCCTTTAGCATAAAAGTGCAGTAGCTTCCACCAGTCAAAGCCATCAAGGCCATATAACACAAAGGGTTTGCACTCAATAAAACGAATAAAGCTCAATCAGAATCAATGTTTATAGAAATTGAGAATTAAAAAGTTTTGACAACTTTGATCATTGCTGAGATTATTAAAACAGATTTACAGATTTAATAAGAAAGCATGAGTGACATCAGGCTTTCGTAGTGGTTTTGGAGATTTGGTGTGAGTATGAAAAGTCTATTTATTTTGGGCGGTGCATTAGCCCTCTCATCTATTACAGCAGCAGCCTTAGCAAACGAAGCGACGGAACCTTTGACAACGGTTTCAGAGACACAGAATCAGGTCGCTGCCAGCCCGTTTAGCACGTTTCAAGTTATTGGGTCAGATGAACAAGAGCAGGCTCAGGTTACTTCGGTTTCGCAACTTTCTGACGTACAGCCAACCGATTGGGCATTTCAGGCACTCCAGTCTCTGGTGGAGCGCTATGGCTGTATCGCAGGGTACCCTGATGGAACCTTTAGAGGCAATCGTGCTGCAACTCGCTATGAGTTAGCCGCAGCACTTAATGCCTGTCTAGACCAAATTAGCGATCGATTTGCAAGCAAAGAAGACCTAGCAACCGTTAAAGCCCTTCAAGAAGAATTTAAGGCTGAGTTGGCAACTCTCAAGGGTCGCGTGGATGGGTTAGAAGCTCGTACCCAAACCCTAGAAGCACAGCAGTTCTCAACCACAACCAAGCTTTCTGGCGAAGCAATTTTCCAGGGAACCATCTCTAATAATGTTATCCCTTTGATCGCCTTACCAGGAGGGGGAGCGATTCCTTTAGCAGAAACAGGCGATAACTTTACGTTTAATCGGCGCGTGACGTTGAGTCTTTTAACCAGCTTCACGGGAAAAGATCTTTTAGTCACAAGTCTACAAGAAGGTAGCTTCGCTGCGGGTGGGTTTAATAATAACCAACTTGTAACCAGTCAAGGTGTCTTAGCGCCCTCGCTAAACCAGGTTTCTAACGGAAATTTTGGACTATATTATCTAGGCTATCGTTTTCCAATCTTAGAAGATAAAGGCACCGTTTACATCACCGCAATCGGGGGTGAATTAAGTGATTTTACTGATACCTTAAACCCTTACTTTGATAGTGACGGTCAGGGTGCACTCTCTGGTTTTGGTATCCGTAACCCTATTTATCGTCAAATTAGTGGACGTTTTTCTAGTGGTAGTGGTATCAGCACTTCGGGAACTGGTGCTGGGTTCAACTACGATTTCAACAATAAGCTGAGCTTATCTGTCGGTTATCTTGCCACGAATTTCAGCGCATCTCAATCAACCGCACCTTTCAGCAACTTGGTCGGGTCTGGACTGTTTGGAGGAGATTATGCTGCCCTTGCTCAGTTAACCTTTAAGCCGACCAAAGATTTTGGTGTGGGTCTAACCTACGTCCGCAGCTATTCCGTTTCTCCTCCTTTAGTCTCTTTTGGTGGCGGCTCTGGTACGTTTCGTGCTAACGCTCCTTTCTTTGGTTTTACACCAACTTCCGCAAACTCGGTCGGGCTTCAGTTTTCTTGGAAGGCTAACCCTCGCATTGCAATTTCAGGGTGGGCTGGCGCAAGCTTTGCCACTGCTGAAGGGGATAACAATCTTGGGGGACCATTAATTGCCGCAAAGGGAGATACCGCAACTATCCTTAACTATGGGCTTGCCATTGCCTTCCCTGACTTATTTGTGCCAGGAAATATGGGTGGCTTAATCTTCGGGTCAGAGCCATCGGTCATTTCCAGTTCATCTCCCTTTGGTACTGACCGTGACACGAACTTTCACCTCGAAGCTTTATATCGCTTTAAGGTAAACGATAATATTTCGATTACTCCAGGCGTAATTGCAATCGTCAACCCTGAAGGAAACAGCAGTAACGATACGATTGTGATAGGAACCATTCGTACAACTTTCACGTTCTAGTTCATAAAATAAATTTTTGACCGAACGACTTGGGAGAGCATTTGGATGCTCTCCCATTTTTATTTTTAGGAAACTAGACATGTAATTAAATTGATGGAGGATATCAATTTAAGTCGTAACAGAATGCTCCTTTCATGAGGTTAAAGATTAGGGAGAAGTCTAAAACTAAAGCTTCAGTTCCTTGCCAATCTAAACTCAATCGACTGAAAGCCCCCTCATAAAGCATGACATTGACGTTGCTCTCTTCTCTTTCAGGGTTTTGGTGATTTCTATTACAATCATTATCATCCGCAATTCATCACCCCCTACCCAGGGGCGTTTAAACAGTGTTTACTCTTCCGTCTACTCAAGCTTCGGCAAGCGACACTCAACCCCTTGATCTAGTCGATGCCATACAAACGCTCAAGCAAGAACTTAACGCTGTCATCCTGGCTCACTATTACCAAGAACCTGAAATCCAAGACATCGCAGATTTTATCGGAGACTCCCTTGGACTTTCCCGCCAAGCCGCCAGCACTAGCGCAGACGTGATCGTCTTTGCAGGCGTACACTTCATGGCAGAAACCGCCAAAATTCTAAACCCCACCAAACAGGTTTTACTTCCAGATCTTGATGCAGGCTGCTCCCTTGCCGATAGCTGCCCTCCTGATGCTTTTGCAGCCTTTAAAGCCGATCATCCTGATCATCTAGTGATTTCTTACATCAACTGCACCGCTGATATTAAGGCGATGAGCGATATCATCTGCACCAGCTCCAACGCCGTTGAACTCGTACGCCAAGTCTCCCAAGACCAACCCATTATTTTTGCACCAGACCAAAATCTAGGCCGCTACGTCATGGCGCAAACCGGACGCAATATGGTGCTGTGGAAAGGTAGCTGTATTGTCCACGAAACCTTCTCAGAGCGTAAGCTTTTAGCGCTAAAGGTAGAGCATCCCAGCGCCGAGATTATTGCCCATCCAGAATGTGAAGCCGCTATTCTGCGCCATGCCCATTACATCGGTTCCACCACCGCACTTCTAAATTACACTCAGCGCAGCAGTGCAGACGCCTTTATTGTGGCAACCGAGTCCGGCATTTTGCACCAGATGCAAAAACAAAACCCTCACAAGCAATATATCCCAGCGCCCCCGACAGGAACCTGTGCCTGTAACGAATGTCCCTACATGCGTCTCAATACTTTAGAGAAAGTGTACTGGGCCATGAAACGGCGATCGCCAGAGGTCACTGTTCCCGAACAGACCCGCATTGCCGCCCTCAAACCCATTCAGCGAATGTTAGACATGAGTGCCTAGACCAATCCGTATCGACTCCATAGGGGTACAGCTTTTGCACCCCTATGAGATCTGCTATCGGTCTACAGAACCCATAATCACATCCACGCTGCCCAAAATGGCGATGAGGTCAGCAACCTTGTAACCCTGCACCAACTTAGGAAGAATTTGCAGATTATTAAAATCCGGTGCGCGAATTTTCCAACGCCAAGGAAAGACGCTATCGCTACCGATCAAATAAATGCCGAGTTCACCCTTGCCTGTTTCAACCCTTGCATAGAGTTCCCCTTCAGGGATTTTGGCGGTGGGAGCCAGCTTTTTGCCTAAAAACTGGTAGTCAAATTCATTCCACTTCGACTTTTTACCCTCTAGCATTCGGTTGGCTTCAAGGTTTTCGTAAGGGCCACCTGGGAGCTGTTCCAGTGCCTGACGCGTAATCTTGACCGACTCACGCATCTCACGAATACGGACGGCATAGCGCGCAAGGCAGTCGCCGCCTGTATCCCACTGCACATCCCAGTCAAAATCATCGTAGGATTCATAGTGATCGACGCGGCGCAAGTCCCAATTTACGCCCGAAGCCCGAAGCATAGGACCCGATAGCCCCCAGTTAATGGCTTCCTCACGGGTAATGGTGCCAATGCCCTCTAGACGCTTGCGAAAGATAGGATTATTGGTGATAAGCTGCTCATATTCGTCTACTTTGGGCAGAAAGTAGTCGCAGAAGTCGAGGCACTTTGTGACCCATCCGTAGGTAAGGTCTGCCGCGACGCCGCCCATGCGGAAGTAGTTATTGTTGATAAACCGCATTCCGGTAGCGGCTTCAAATAAATCGTAAATTAGCTCTCGCTCTCGGAAGATATAAAAGAACGGCGTTTGGGCACCCACGTCTGCTAAAAACGGGCCAAGCCACAGTAAGTGATTGGCAATCCGGTTTAGCTCTAGCATGATGACGCGGATATAGCTGGCTCGCTTGGGCACTTTGATATCCGCCAGCTTTTCAGGGGCGTTAACGGTCACGGCCTCGTTAAACATGCCTGCGGCGTAGTCCCAGCGGCTCACATAGGGCACAAACATGATGTTGGTGCGGTTCTCGGCTATTTTCTCCATGCCGCGATGCAGATACCCAATAACGGGTTCGCAGTCTACGACGTTTTCGCCGTCCAGCGTGACCATGAGCCTAAGCACCCCGTGCATAGAGGGGTGGTGCGGTCCCATGTTGAGCACCATTGGCTCGGTTCTAGTTTCGATTGTGGTCATAGGTTAAAACGCCTTTGTAAAGAGGGCGAAGCGCAAGCGCTACGAAAGTCGTTCGCGGAGCTTTATCTATAGCCCTTCCATATGATACAGAAGTTTGCTTAAGTCCATCATTCAGAATCCTTATCATCTATGACGCCCTCTAGAAATGCGAGTGTCTTTCGTCACGCTTGCGCTGGTGAGACGTAGCAATAGGATAGAAGTAGAGCGTATCAAAGCATTTATGCGCTTTAAGTGACCATACAGGATACATCCTAATAGCCTAGACGAGAGAACAATACACCCTCATTTCATCTCTAGTCAGCAGGTGTCTGAACCTCCTGACTAAAGGCTAAATAAACTGGAAGAGAATCGGGGAAGTTTTATCCCTAAAAGGAGTTATTTATCAACCGCTTTATCCTGAATAGTACAGAGATAGTAAAGCCATGAATCACAGATGGACTCTAGTTCTTTTTTGCTTTTGATTTCTACTTCTTGTTTCCATGAATAGACTCTAAAATTTTGGAAGCCATCGCTGAGCTGAAGAATCTGTTCTTGCGGTCTAATATAGTAAGTTTTGAGCCGAAAATTATGAGATTCATCTCGAAGAATGATGTAGTTAGAAGCCTTTAGCTGCATCATGCCGACCGAGCGATTAAACAAACGCAGAAGAAACGCCATCACTAAATTGACGTAGGTTGTAAGAGGATTAGAGCTAATCTGATTTCTAAAATCAAAATCTTTCTCAACTCCCTGAAGATTATGGCTAGAAAAAAAGAAATATCCCCCAGGTTTTCCGATTCTATTTATTTCTTTTAATATGTTCAATCGATCATCATGAGATGCATAGTCTATGCCATTAAAGCTGAACAAAATAAAATCAAAGGAATTATCTAAAAATTGACTCAAATCTCTTGCATCGCAGACTCTAAATGAAACGTGCTGCGTAGAATCTTTAAATCTCTTGTTGCAGGCTGAAATCATTTCGGCAGAGTAGTCTATGCCGATATATTCTGATGCGATTGCAGAAAAATGCTGGGTTGTGCGTCCACCACCTACCCCAATATCGAGCATTTTGATTTTGGAGGTTTGCTGTTTTAGCAGATCAAGCACTACTTTTTCAGCAGGCTGTAGCATAGTGAGCTGTGCATAGTGGTTGACGATAGAGGCGGCGGCGTAGGTTGTCTTGTTTAGATCTTTACTCACTATCAATGCGTTCTCCAACGGCTGTTGGCATTAGAGGACTTGCCATTCTATCTCGCTCATAGCAGGGATAGATTTCATTGAGAGGTTCGCTTTGATTACGTTAGGCTGTAACAAATAAC
>JANPLU010000125.1:0-13520 GCA_031422435.1 Acaryochloridaceae cyanobacterium VAR_48_metabat_390 | reverse complement strand
CATCAATACCTGGGCAGATGTATTGAACCGCGCGAACTTGGGCTTTGAAGTGATGCATGAAAGAAATGCGCACAACTTCCCGCTCGATTTGGCAGCTGGTGAGTCTGCGCCTGTGGCGATGACTGCTCCTGCTATCAATGGCTAGTCTCTAGCTGAACTGAACGTAAGATAGAAAAGGCGCCCCTCATTGAGGGGCGCTTTTCTAAATGCAATTTTGACTAACAGGTGAATAAAACTCTTTTAAATCTTCTCATCGGCCAGCATAAGCGGTCATTGGCTCTTTAATCCAGCGGATATACAGGTGCTTAAAGGTAGAGCGTAGAACGCGCGGCGCACCAAAATCAATGGGCATCATTTTGTCGGGCAGTCGCCAGTCATCAATCGCTAAATCTCGAGGGAACAGTAGCGGATAGTGAATGACTGTATCATTTAACCCCAAGCGTTTTGCAGCTCTTTGGGTGGGAATTAAGCAAGGATCTACCTTCAGGATTTCAACTAAAGAACGGTCAAGAGCAAACACATTGGCAGAAGCTGCCAACACACCCAAATTTCTAGGTTCGCCGCCGCTTGGCCCGTTTCCTTCATGCCCAATAATGCCGTCCAAGATGGTCAAATCTGGGTTAATGGTACGGGCAGTTTCCACCAGCATTTCGCCAAACCGATCCGCGTCTTTACCTGCTTCTAGATGCCACCACGCCTTCATTTTGCCAGGGACGCAGCCAAACAGGTTTTTGACCCCCAAGGTCAAAGTCAACTGCATGTGAGACTTTACCTTGGGTAAGTTAATCACTACATCTGCATTCATCACTTCCTTAGAAAGCCGCAGATGATCAAACGCCTCGCCCACAGCTTTGTACCGTGCGCGATGAAACTCGACGACGGGAATGTCTAACTCTTGCAGCATGGGCAAATAACCATTTGCCTTGGCTACTCCATAGGCTGATCCAAAGGCAGGGCCATCGCCTAAAAAGGGTTTGCCGCCTGCTTCTTTGACCAACTGCGCTACGCAGTACACCACCTCTGGGCGAGTGGTGCATTCTTTAGTGGGTCGTGCGCCCGTGAGCAGATTGGGCTTAAGCAACACGCGATTGCCCTTTTTTACAAAGGCACTCATCCCGCTTAGAGGTTCGAGCAGCTTTTCAATGGCATAGCGCAGGGTGGAGCGATCGCCATAGCCAGTAGCACGCACCAAAGAAACAGGCACCGTGGACATAGAAATCGTTCCTGCTAAACGTTATACGGCTCTTTTAGGCAGAGGGCGCAGCCGAATCAGGCTCTGGAGTAACGGGCGCTTCAGCGGCGGCATCAGCCTTCTGCTGAAGTTCTTCAGCCCGCTTTTGCTGACGGCGACGCTCCCCTTCAATAAACTCAGCCATTGCTTTCTGGGCTTGCTCTAGCTTATCTATATTGCCGCGATATAGCTCAAGATCACGCTGAATTTTGGTTGCCGAAAGGTTTAAGGGCACCGCTATTTCGTCGATGGACTTATTTAGCTTCTCTGCGTCAGTCACTAAAGCCGGATCGGCAGACTCAAGTAAGTTGTATAGACCAATGGCGAACAGACGACTGTACTTAAATTTAGGGTTTGTGGCGATCGCATGAAGTGTCCCCGCCATCCCTTCGCCGCCAGACGCAGCAGATTCTGTCACCCAGGCTAGCAAATCTTCTGAGCTGTGTCCTGCAGCAGCAACTTTAGCAGACTCAGCAGAGGCACGGAACTGGTTAGGATCTAGTTCTTCCGCACCACAGAGCGCCCTAAAAATAGAGTCTCGATCTGCTGCTGGCTCATAGCCCGCCATAAAGCGATCAAAGGTGCCAACCACTCCAAGGGCAAAGATGGGGTCATTGCGGAAATCTTCATTAACGCGAAGCAGATGGATTTCCACCATCAGCTCTTCTACCACCCGTCGGTACACCGACGAAACGGGACGGGTATGTAAGGTATAGAAGGCTCGTTTTGTATCAGAGACGGTTCGGACGGTATTCACAAGACAAAGACGCTTGATAGACTGCTGTTATTTTCTCATTATTATCGCCTTTGCCGCTACGGGATCATATTTATGCCGCTACCGACTGTTATTTTGCCAGGATATCTTGCTGCTGCCTCTGACTATTTAGGGTTAGAGCAGTCTCTCAATCAGGCTGGATTCCCTACGGTGACGGTACCGCTAACGCGCCAAAGCTGGTGGGTTACGTTAGGTGGGCGGCCTGTTACTCCCATTTTGGATATTCTCGATCAGACCATTCGGCAAACGCTAGCTCAGCATCAGGTCACCCAGGTTAACTTAATCGGTCATTCTGCGGGGGGCTGGATTTCGCGGATTTATTTGGGCAAAGAGAGGTACTGCGATCGCAGTTGGAATGGTCAGCCCTTAGTCAATACCCTCATCACCTTGGGCACCCCACACACCAGCCAAGAACGCTGGACACGCCGCAATATAGATTTTGTGAATACAACCTATCCAGGCGCGTTTCACTCTGCGGTTAAGTATGTCTGTATTGCAGGCAAAGCCATCTATGGCAAACCCAGTTTTCGTCTGGGGAAATGGTTTACCTACCAGAGCTACCAGATTACGGGGGGTATAGGTCAATGTTGGGGAGATGGAATTACGCCCATTGAGGCAGCTCACTTAGATGGTGCCACCAACCTGATATTAAATAACGTTCAGCATTCGCCTTCGTCTTCAGCCTCGGTCAAACAGGGGAAGAATCACTGCTGGTATGGCTCCCCAGAAATTGTTTCTGAATGGATTCAGTATTTAGCTTAGGGAAGCGATACTCGGTTTCACCCCAAAGCCAATGGCTCTATCGCTAATGTTAAAGGCTTGGGCTAATGCTAACGCCGCCGTGCGACCTACCTCTGTTTCAAAGGCAGAAGAAAAGACCACTTCTACAGAATGAGCGTTGAGGAATTCTCTGAGCGCTTGGGGATATCCGGCGATCGCCACTTTAACCACCATCACCCCACGCCACCCACGCCCATGACATTGCGTGAGCTGAGCCACCGTCGCCACAGATTCATCTAGGGCAAGGGGGGTTTTATAGGCTTGAGTGAGCTGCATCATCGCTTCAAACTGATCGGGCGGGAGCGGCTGCTCTAAATATTCGATGGTGATGTGAGAGGTGCGATCGCAGTTTTCTAACCACTGCTGTGCCTGTTCTAACGTCAGCCCACCGTTTGCATCGAGGCGTAGTATTGCATTTTCGGGCAATGCTGCTGCCAAGCCTTGGAATAGCTCCAGCTCTTGCAGAACTTCTAAAACCCCAATCTTCCACTTAAGGGTACGATGCCCATTTTCCCAGAGGCTAGGCCAAGCCGATAGTGCAGCTTCCCCCGCAGGCAGTAGGGCGCTTAGCTGCGAAGGTTTCATTTTTATCGTAGTTGGAGGCGTAGACAGGGATTCCCAGGCACTGCCAAAACCGAACTGACAGGCTGGTAGAGCGTTGGGAACACAAAGAATGTCTGATTCGCTCAGTACGCTAGGAAGGCTTTTGCAAAAGGCGATCGCCTTCTCCAATGTCTCTGTACCAAACCAAGGAATGGGCGCAACCTCTCCCCAGCCGATGACACCATCTTTCTGCTCAAGCCCAATGATGAGTCCTTCTCGGACTTTCCATAGGCCATGATGGGTCTGAAGCGGCTGCTCAAATGACCACTGATAGGGCTTGAACCGCAAGCGATAGCAGCTCACAGTAGCAAAAAGCCAAGACCCAGCAGCAGACCACTCCAAAAATGCAGCGCCACGGCAATAAATTTGCAGTTATTGACCCGTTGAGGTTGGTCGTGATGCTGCCCCACAAACTGACACAGCTTAATGGCAAACGGTAGACTCCCCAAGGTGAGGAGAGAGCCTACGGGCATGAACCCTAAAATTACGAATAGCAAAACTGAGCCATAGGCCGTGCCACACAGCCACGGCAGCAGCGCCGCACCGCGTTTTGTGCCGAGGCGAACGATGGGCGATCGCTTCCCTGCCGCAACATCATCTTCGACCTGATGAAAGTGGGAGCAAAACAAAATAATGCTGGTGATAATGCCCAAAAACACCGAGGTGCACAAAACCGTTATCGACCAGCTTTTCGTTTGGCTATAGTACACCGCCGAAAGCGCCAGGGGGCCATAGGCAAAAAAGCACAGAAATTCACCCAAGCCTTTATAGCCCAGCCGGAACGGGGGGCCTTGGTAGAGATAGCCCAAAAAACAGCACAGCAGCACCAGCCCTAATACCGTGAAGTCTTGCTGGAGGAGGGCGATCGCCACAATGCCCAGCACGCCCAATGCCAGTAATCCATTACCAATCCAAAACATGAGGGGGCGATTGCCCGTCAGGTTAACGAGGGAATGATGCTTATTTTGGTCAATGCCTGTCTCTGCATCGTAGACATCGTTGCTGACGTTACTCCACGCCACAATGCTAATGGCAGAGAGCAAAAATGTTGAGGCAACCCAACCGTTGATATGATGCTGGGTCGATTGGGCGATTGCTGTCCCCACCCAAATAGGCACCACTGCCACGCTATACATGGGCGGCTTGATTGCCGCAAGCCATAGCTTGCGCCTAGAAACAGGGAGAGCTTCGGTCGTCATGCTGCTCAAGCAAATCGTTCTGCACAAGATTGGGCGTTTTCATTTTAGGACGGTACGTCACCGACCATAACGGGGTTGCAGCAGTTTGTCACACTTGGTGGCAGAACGATAGGAGCAGTTATAAGTGCAGGAGAAGCACGTGGATACAGGAACCTAAATAAAATATACTTTTGCGCTGCATCGCGGAGATGCCTGACTTGACCCCTAGGCAGTGGTGACACTTTGCGGCATTCTTAGAGACAATATAAAGAATAGGCTTGAGGGTTTGATATGAGCAATGGGGCAGACGCCGTTAAAATTATGAAACAGCAGGTGGGTAAAGCCGCCGCCGACCGCGTGCAGTCCGGTTCCATTGTGGGGCTGGGGACTGGCTCAACCACCGCCTTTGCCATTCAATATTTGGGCGATCGCCTCAAATCGGGTGAACTCACCGATATCAAAGGCATACCCACCTCCTTTCAAGCCTCTGTCCTCGCCAAGCAGTACGGCATCCCTCTGACCACGCTGGATGAAGTGGAGCGGATTCATATTGCGATCGATGGAGCGGATGAAGTCGATCCGCAAAAAAATCTGATCAAGGGTGGCGGGGCTGCCCACACCCGCGAGAAAGTCGTGGATTCTCTCGCCGAACTTTTTATTGTGGTCGTCGATCAGTCCAAAATTGTCACTGCGCTGGGTTCTACTTTTCCGGTGCCCGTTGAGGTTTTACCTATGGCGATCGCCCCTGTTACCCGTGCTTTAGAGCAGCTTGGCGGCAAACCGGAGCTTCGCATGGGTATCAAAAAAGATGGCCCTGTCATTACCGACCAGGGCAATATGGTGCTAGACGTCACTTTTGCCTCCATTCCCAATCCTGCCGAACTCGAAAAGACCTTAAACAACATCCCAGGTGTTCTAGAAAACGGCATTTTTGTAGGTGTTACCGACATTGTGCTGATTGGCGAAATTAAAGACGGACAGCCTATTGTTAGAGAAATGTAGCGGATAGTTTCAAGGCTATTTTGAAAGGCGGTGAGACAGCATCTCACCGCCTTTTTAATGCAGGTCATTCGAGGACTTATGGGTTGTGTCTAGAATATAGGCGAAGGAATATGAGTGAACGGATGCTGTATCGACGCTTTGGACGCACTGAAATCCAGATGCCCGTATTGTCCTGCGGGGGGATGCGTTACCAGCATAAGTGGCAGGATGTGCCGCTGGACCAGGTGCCTGATGACAGCCAAAATAACTTGGAGGCAACCATTCGGCGTGCCGTTGAATTGGGCATTAATCATATTGAAACGGCACGGGGCTATGGCTCTTCAGAGATGCAGTTAGGACAGATTTTGCCCACCTTTCGTCGCGATCAGTTAACCGTTCAAACGAAGGTTTCGCCGACTTCCGATGCTAAGGAATTCCGCAAGACCTTTGAGAAGTCACTGGCTTATCTAAAGCTAGATTACGTGGATCTGTTGGGGGTTCACGGTATTAATAACGAAGCGTTGCTCCATGACACGGTTCGGGCAGGGGGCTGTCTTGAAGTTGCTCAACAGCTTCGTGCAGAAGGGAAAGTGCGTTTTATTGGGTTTTCGACCCACGGGTCAACAAAGCTGATTCAGAAGGCGATCGCCACCAATGCTTTCGACTACATCAACCTGCACTGGTACTACATTTTTCAGAATAACTGGCCTGCTATTTTAGATGCCCAACGACACGATATGGGGGTCTTTATTATTAGCCCTTCAGATAAGGGCGGCAAACTATACAGCCCACCTCAAAAGCTGGTGGATCTCTGTATGCCGATTAGCCCAATGGTCTTTAATGACTTGTTTTGTTTGAGTCATGCTCAGGTACATACCTTGAGTATAGGAGCCTCTAAACCCTCTGATTTTGATGAACATCTGGAGGCACTTGATCGATTGGATCGTGCAGACGAGGTGCTTCCCGCAATTTTAGCGCGGCTAGAAGAAGCGGCGATTTCAACGCTGGGCAAAGACTGGTACAAAACTTGGCATCAAGGCTTACCGTCCCCTGAATCTACGCCTAGCGGCATAAACATCCCTGCTATTTTATGGCTATGGAACCTAGCGAATGCCTACGACCTAGAAGAGTATGCCAAAATGCGCTACAACCTTTTGGGTAACGGTGGACATTGGTTTGTAGGTCAACAGGCCACCCAAGTCAATGCGCTAGATCTTCAAGCCAGCCTTTTAAGTAGCCCCAATGCGGCGAAAATTCCAAGCATTTTGAAGTCTGCCCATAAGCGCTTTAGTAGTCAATCTGTAAAGCGGCTTTCTCAGCAAGATTAGTTTATGATGCAGCTTCAAGAAACGCTTTAGAATGAACTCAGAGCAAATTGTTTAAAGCTTTTCCCCATTGATCCTTTACCCTGTTAAACCTCATTATGGATAGCGGTCAGCTTGCGCGATACATTGAAGAAACTGACGGCATTTCTAAGCCTTGGCTATTGATTCAGCTTCGCCTTAAAAAACTCCAAGAGCGACGTGATAGTACGCCCCCCGATGAGTACATGCGCGAGGTAGAAGAACTCCATGCGGCACTGATGAATTTAGGCGAGTGGTGGGTTGGTATTGAAGATGAAGTATTTAACCTCTAACTTAGTTGGCTCCATACGGGTTTCAAAAAGGTAAGAACAGAGATCTAATGATAAATGTAGGGGGAGCGAAACCTTGGGCAACGCCTTGTTGTACGCACTATTTCACAATCCCCCAACCGCTTATTGGGCTTAGATCTGAATGATGCAGCCTTCTCCTCCTAAGCAATTAGTCTCTGCAAAACCTCGCTTCTCGCCCAAAATGACGCAGTGGGTAGGGTACAGCGTTGTGTTTGGGTTGAGCATTACCTTTGCTGCCACCAATCCAAAGCAGGCAAACTACACTGAATTTGCGACGCAGACCGTCTCACGCCTACTCATTCGAGACTTGTGCCGCGCCAATGACCGCACGCCTAGGCTGTTTGACACCATGATAAAAGATGGCTGTCAAGTTTTTATGCAGCAGGGCAAAGCCGAAATCCGCGCTTTTATTGCTCACAATACCGAGCGCCAAGATTTTTTACTGTTCAGCCTTTACACCACAGAGTTTCCGATTCGTCCCCTCAGAGTTCTCGGCATTTTTAATCATTTTTTCCTGATTTCTTAAGGTTCTAGGGTTACTAGACCCTGACGTAAAATTGACCAGCCCTCACCACTCCACTGGGCGACGGTAGAGGGTGTTCGGTTGATGTTGGGCGGCAACACCCACAATTGCGCGGTGGGAACCAGCACAGACGGGAAGACTTGAGCAATCTCTTCTAATCTTTCTAAAGGTAGCTGACCGGAAAGATTAAGGCTTGTAGTAGCAAGGGGACCAGTCTGCTTCAGAATTTCTAGAGCAAGCGACCAGTTAGGAACTCGAATCCCAATCGTGGCTGGGGTTTCTGGATTGACGGCAACGGGAACGCGATCGCCCTTAGGCAGCACTAAAGTTACGGCACCAGGCCAATGCTGGGCTGCAACGGCTTGCCAAATGGATCGAGAATCTGCATCCCCGTTCACAAAAGGCCACAGATCTTCTGCCGATGCCGCCATCAAAATCAGCGGCTTTTCTAAGGAACGCTGTTTTGCTCCATAGATTTTCGCCGCTGCGTCGGGCACTGCTGCCAGGGCAGGCACCGTATCAGTGGGGAACGCGATGAGTTGACCTGCCTGAGCGGCACTCACCAATGCTGCAATAGAGACTTGAGGCATTGACCTAAATAGCACTAAAGGCTGTCGAAAGTTCTGTATAGCCCTGGGTTGCGTTTAAGAGCGCTGCTTGCACTTGGGCGACAGGTAAACTTTCAATTTCTTGAGAAGCTACAACACCAGAATCATTGGGGTCAGGCAACCGCAGACGCAAGGTTAAGCTATCAGATTCCATCTCTTTGGCTCCAATCACCGCCATGACCGGAATTTTAGCTTTTTCGGCATTGCGGATTTTTTTGCCTAGGCGATCGCCCCCTGCATCCACCTCAACCCGTAGCCCCTGCATCAAAAAGTTGGCTGCAACCTTCTGTGCAAACGGGATTTGATCATCCGAAACTGTGAGCAACCGCATCTGTACCGGAGCCAGCCAGAACGGGAAATTGCCCGCATACTGCTCAATCAAAATCCCGATCAGCCGCTCTAAAGAACCAAAGGGCGCACGGTGGATCATTACAGGGCGTTTGCGGTTGCCGTCTTCAGCGACATACTCCAGGCCAAAGCGTTCTGGCAGATTGTAGTCTACCTGCACCGTCCCCAACTGCCATTCTCGCTCCAGCACATCTTGGAAAATAAAGTCTAGCTTGGGGCCATAAAAGGCCGCTTCGCCAATGCCCTCAAAGTGATCCATCCCCAGGGTTTCTACGGCGCGGCGAATCGCGGTTTGGGCTTTTTCCCAAGCATCATCGCTGCCAATGTACTTATCTGAAGCCGGATCGCGGAAGCTCAGACGAGCGCGGAAGTTTTTGAGCTGAAGCTTCTCAAACACCGACAGAATGAGATCCACGACTTTCAAAAATTCATCGTCTAGCTGCTCTGGAGTCACAAACAGGTGGGAGTCATCGACGGTAAAGCCCCGCACCCGCGTGAGTCCGCCCAGTTCGCCAGACTGCTCATAACGATACACGGTGCCAAATTCTGCAAACCGAATGGGAAGTTCGCGGTAAGAGCGCAGTTCGCTTTGGTAAATCTGGATGTGGAAGGGGCAGTTCATGGGCTTCATGACAAAGCCCTGCTCCGCGAGGCGATCGCCTTCGTTCTCGCTCATGAGCGGAAACATGTCTTCGTGGTATTTTTGCCAGTGCCCGGAGGTCTTAAACAAATCCACCCGCGCAATATGGGGGGTCACAACGGGTAGGTAGCCCCGTTTCACCTGTTCCTGCTTCAAAAAGTCTTCCAAAATAGAGCGAAGAATTGTGCCTTTAGGTGTCCAGAGCGGCAGCCCTGGCCCCACCAGATCCGAAAAGATGAATAGCCCTAACTCTTTGCCAATTTTGCGGTGATCGCGGCGTAGTGCCTCTTCTTTACGGCGTTTATATTCGGTTAACTGTTCTGGGGTTTCCCAAGCGGTGCCGTAGATGCGCTGGAGCTGAGCTTTTGTTTCATCCCCGCGCCAGTAGGCACCCGCGACGCTCTCTAACTCGATCGCCTTGGGGTTCAGCTCAGCAGTGGAATCAACATGAGGACCTGCACACAAATCCCACCAGTCATCGCCCAGATGATAGAGGGTAATTGGCTCTTGGAGTCCTTCTAAAATTTCGAGCTTGTAGGGTTCATTGAGCGCCTGAATCCGCTGCTGTGCTTCGACACGGGAAACTTCTTCGCGCCGCACAGGGAGCTTGCGATTAATGATCTTCGTCATTTCCTTTTTAATCGCCTTCAGATCTTCTTCAGAAAACGGCTGAGGGCTATCAAAGTCGTAGTAAAACCCATTTTCAATCCAGGGGCCAATCGTCACCTGTACCCCTGGAAATAGCTTCTGCACCGCCATTGCCATCACATGGGATGTGGTGTGGCGAATGCGCTTGAGGGGTTCTGATTCGCTGGTTTTGGGCAGCGAAATCTTTGCAGACATGGCTTCGGGCTGGACTGAGGCAGACATGGGCACAGGATACTAACGACTGGGTAATGCGTGGGCAGTCTCCATCTTATCGAAGGTGGCACAGCTGCGCGCTTTAATTTTGTTGTGCTCTCTGTCTTAAAACCTCTGTTTAAGCCCCCATCCCCGAATAGTGCCTTAACCCGCGTCGCCATAGCCAGCGGTTGACCACCCAGAACAAAGCGCTCCAGGCTACCATCACGCCAAAGCCTTGACCTACATTGACGGGTAATCCCACCAGTAAGCTAGCGGGAAAATAAATGAGATAGGGGAACGGTGTCCACAGGACGATTGCTTTCACCCCTTCAGGAAAAACGTTGAGGGGCGCAATCATGCCCGATAAAAACAAATAAAACAAAAACCAAAACTGCTCGATCGCCGTGGCTCGCTCTGTCCAAAAGGCAAACAGGGCAAAGGTGTACTGAATCAAAAACCGTAGGATAAACGCGAGGATGATAGCGGCGATCGCCAAAACCGCACCTCCCCCACTGGGCACCCAAAATGATTGAGGATACAGCACAAAAAACAGCGCCATTAGCACAAACGTAAACGGCATTCGTGCAAAGCGTTCTGCAACATGCCCCGCAACATGGTGCCAAACGGGGTCAATCGGCTGTAGGAGCCTGGGGGAAAGTCGCCCTTCCACCACTTCTTTTTCAAACTCCCAGACCACCCAAACAATGGTGAGCTGCCGGATTAAAAACACGCAGATAAAGTAGCGAGCAAAGTCAATCGCCGAGAGCGAAAACCCTCCGCCTGCCGCTGCCTGAGTCCAAACTCCCATCATAATCAGGGGCATTGAATTGGCTAACACCCACAAAATTAGCTCAGCGCGATACTCCACCATATAGGCGTAGTACACCGACAAAAACACCTTGGACTGATGGAGAATCTGCATTATTCCACTATCCCTGCTTTGAATACGCGGCCAATAATTTCCTCGATGGGTGGGTCGGTGATCGTCAGATCGCAGACAGGGAGTTCTGCCAAGAGTTTAGCAACGGCGCGGGTTAGCTCTTCTCGGTGGATAATAAAGCACACTTCTCGACCAGAAATAGACTCAATTTCGCCGTAGGGCGCAAGCTCGGCTTCTGGAAATGTCTGCTTTAGCTCTAGTTTGACCTGACGATAGGGTGCAAAATGATCTAGCAAGCCATCTAACGCGCCGTCGTAGATGAGCTGCCCCTGATGAATTAAGAGAACGCGATCGCAGAGTGCCGTTATGTCTGCCATGTAGTGGCTGGTTAGCAGAATAGTGGCATCGAAGCGTTCGTTGTAAGACTTTAAAAACTCTCTAACGCTGACCTGGGCGTTTACGTCTAAGCCAAGGGTCGGCTCATCTAAAAACAAGACCTGGGGCTGATGGAGCAGCGCCGCTAGTAGCTCTGCTTTCATCCGTTCCCCGAGGGAAAGTTTGCGCACGGGCTGGGTCAGCTTTTCTTCGAGGGAGAGCATTTCGGTGAGTTCGCCAATGCGCCGTTTAAATTCGCGATCGCTAATGCCATACACCGCCGCATTAATCCGTAGAGAATCCATTGCAGGCAAATCCCACAGGAGCTGCTGCTTTTGACCCATCACTAGGGTAATTTTTTCGAGAAATGCTCGATTGCGCTGAAAGGGGATATTGTCTGCTACACGCACTCGACCGCTAGAGGGATGAATTAAACCCGTCAGCATTTTAAGCGTGGTGGTTTTACCTGCCCCATTAGGCCCTAAAAAACCCACCACTTCTCCAGGCTGAATTTCAAAACTCACGTCCTTTACAGCATTGACGAGCCGATTTTGACGCTTAAAAAAATGCGACAGGGTGCCGCGCATTCCAGGTTGCTTAATGGCAACGGGATAAACTTTAGAGAGACAGTCTGCAACGATGATAGGCATACTATCTATTGATAAAACTCTATAGGTGCTTGAATAGAAAGCATTTCAGTTTTAAGCATTTTAGAAATGCCCCCAAGTGTGCCCCATTTAGGGTGTTGCTGGACTATTTAAGTCTGCGGGAAAAATGCCAGCTTTGCCAGTAACCCCACAAGTGCTAGGACTAAAGCGGTGACAAATCCCCATAGCCGCGTATCTTGAACCGCGACACGGCTCTCAAGCAAGGTTAGGCGCTGATCAATGCTATTAAGCCGCTCACCTGTTCTCGCTTCAAAGGTACGAGTTTCAAGCCTTAATCCTGCTATGTCAGCGGTGATCGCATCTAGCTTGCGGTCTATGCGCTCAATGACCGACTCAAGCTGATCTAATCGGTCAGGTTGAGTTTGAGTCATGTCTCACCATCCTTCATCAGATCCCGCTGTGCAGCTTCAGTAATGACGCGGCGTAGCCATGCCGAACGGTTGGGTAGCGATCGCATTAGACCTTCTCCACTTCTAGAGGATCAACAACCGCAAACAGTTCGTTAGGTGAACACTCTAGAACCTTACAGAGCCTCGCAACCCTAGCAAACACTTCAACACCTCCTCTATCTCTTTCCCAGTTTCTAACAGTGGACGGATCCACCCCAACAGCATCAGCAAGCTGCCTTTGGGTGAGTTCCTTATGTTTTCGCAATTCAGCTAGACGTGACACGTATATTTCTCCCATGAGTAAAGTCATAGCACTATATTAGCGCTATTTTCTTCGCGCTTAATGATTGACAGCGCTAGATTATTAGCGCTAGATTATTCATGTAAAGCAAAAAGCAGCGCCCCGTCTGGAAAACTAAGCGCTGCTCTACCCATTACTAGGTAACTCATTATGAATCAGTCCACTGTAGAAACAAAGACCGTCACCATCTCAGTAAACCAGCCCACAAAGGTTGATGAGGTAGAGCGCCGCTTTAGTCAGGCCATGCCTGCACCGCGTAAGGCTCCAACCCTGTACAAAGGGTTTCCCATCGACTAGACCGTGTATTACATGGCTTGGGCAGTGCCATCTACTGCCCACACCTCCGATTTTGAAATCGGAACCTTTACAACCTATTGGAGACAAACATGACTACATCAACTCACAAAGTTCATCCTCTTGATGTCTTAAGCAATATTCAGAAACGAATAGAAGTCCTTTTCCATGCACTTCTGGGGCTTGAGGAGAGTTCAGGTGTTTCAGGTGCTTTTGCTGCTGTGGCTAGTGACTTGAGCGGCGATTTAGAAACAGTCATCCATGAACTTAATAACCCAGACGGGGTAACGGATGATCTGACGTTTAAGGAAGCGCGGATCATGTTCAATATACCCACCGTGATGTGGGATAAAGGAGAGAATTGTTACTGCACTATTCCAAACAATGACCGCTTAATAACCAATACCTTTCATCGAGGTTTCGCTGTTCCAATCCTTACCCAGTTTGGG
>JANPLU010000124.1:0-3949 GCA_031422435.1 Acaryochloridaceae cyanobacterium VAR_48_metabat_390 | reverse complement strand
AACCTGACTGGGAAATGCTGCAAATGTGTCACGCATTCGCTCAATCGTATTTCCCTCGCCTTGGAGCGCTAAGCGGCCTGGATACAGCTTGTCATCACAGGGAATGCCCAGCATCCGCTCTGAATGTCTTGCATAGTATTCATTGGTCGTCAGCTCATTGCCTTCTGCGTCTTTGATGCCCACGCCGACGACATCGATCCACTGTTCATTACTGGGCTGCACTGTTGGCCCAAGCTTTTGCAGAATGATGAGATCTGTGGTGACCTCGGTTCCAGCATTACTTTTGAAGGCATCCCCTGGCAGGCGCATTGCACCAACGAGGTTCGCTCGCTCTGCCATCCACACCCGAAACCCTTTGCCTGATTTCGACTGCATCGTACCTGTGCTGGTGATGAAGCAGACCAGTCCACCTGGGCGCACCCTATCGAGCGACTTTGCAAAAAAGTAGTCATGAACCTTCAGGTTCAGGTCGTTATACTCTGGGTCGCCAATCTTGTAATCCCCAAAGGGCACGTTGGAGAGCGCTAGGTCAAAATAGTCCTTCGGTAAGGGTGACTTCTCAAACCCTTGAACATAGATCTCATGTTCTGGGTATAGCTGCTTTGCAATCCGTCCGGTGATGCTATCGAGTTCAATTCCAGTAACTTCAGAGCGCCGCTCCATGTCAGGCGGCATCACGCCCAAATAGTTCCCCACGCCCATCGACGGCTCTAGGATTCGCCCTCCGTTAAAACCAAGGTGATCTAGTCCTTGATAGATCTCCCGAATAACCTCATAGGACGTGTAATAAGCATTCAAGACGCTCTCAAGGGCTGAGTTATATTCGGCAGGCTCCAGTGTTTCTTTGACCTGGGACGCTAATGCTTGCCAGTCACGATCTGGGGTTGGGTTAAAGACCTGCGATATACCACCCCAACCGACATACTGAGCCAACACCATTTGTTCGTCAGAACTTGCCGTGCGGTCTTCTGCTTCAATCTGCTTGAGCAATGCGATCGCCGCTAAATTATTCCGTGCTTTGGTCTTTGCGCTGCCAGAAGCTAGCACAAAATCCTGAGTGATCCTGAAGTTGCGACTCATGATGGCCTTCCAGGTGCAACGGAACAGAAAACAACGCTAAGGCTGAAAGCCTTGCCCAGTATGCGTTCTAAGCGACACTTTTTCATGTTTCTCGCGTATCAGAAAGCCTGAAAAGCTTTCAGGACAAAGGTTTCAGCACTATTAATCCAAGATTCAATATGACCAAAATCAGCTCAATGCTCTATGGATAAAGGACTTCAGATAGATTTACTTGAAGTCAGAACTGCTTAATTTAGCAAATCTATCCTCATTTGCATCTTGAATCTGCTTGTTCAAGACGTTGAGAATGTCTTATTCCAGCTTCAGCCACTATTTATAGGCTTGTCGATGCCGCAAAAGCTTATCTAGAATCATCTCCAATTCGGCGGGAGTAAAGGTAAGGGGCATGGATCGTCAGACTTTTTTGTAAAAGAAAGGATAAAGCGTAATTTTTTACACCATAAAATCCATATAGATAATCAGCATCACTATTATCGACATTAGGTCACTTTTTGAGATAATTTATCGACGTATAAGTATACTAACTTTAGCAACAATAAATTCTACTTATGAGAATCAACCTAAGCTATCATCGGCATATCAAAATCCATCAAACGGAAACCAAATAATTCTTGAAATGCATATATAGAAAGCTTTTAGAGCTTTTAACTCAAGATGCAGTAATCAGGAAACTCAAAATAAACTCAACACTGTACTCTGGCAGAAGCTGACATGAGGCTTTCCTTTATTGGTCTAAAAATTAGTATAAAATCCACATTATATCATCCCGAAATATAGATGTATTTGCATCTAAGAGGATGATAAAAGGTAACTATAATAGTTTTTGTTCTAGAGTATGAATACTACTCTGGAGCACTAAACTCTGACTTGGCGCTGCACTCAAAACAAACCTCATCTTCCAGAACCTATGCCCAGTAAGGCTTGCAGCGATCCAAGAGTTCAAAAACCTGAAAAATTGACGACTGAAAGCTATGCCCTATAAGGATTTCAGCCTTAGCGTTGTTTTCTGTTCCGTTGCTACTGGAAGGCCATGATCTTCACTCGTTAATTTAGAAGTTTCGACAAAAATCCACAGCAAATTCGTGAACTCTTCAATCCACAAAAGAGTCCAAAACTGCCTTTTTACTAGGAGTTTACTGGTGGTCTTTTATAAGCGTCTGAACCAGCACTGGGCTGGAACGTTTCTTCGCACAAATATTTCAAGAATTCAAGATGTCCTGGCTCAAACGCATCTTCTGGTTCTTCTGCCATTCCATCCATATTTTCGTAAAGCTCTGGTACATCCTGTTCGGTCGGCAGCAAAATATACTCTCGCATCACATCGCCTTTTGCGTAGAAATCAGCCGTAGCGTCATTTTCGCCCTGGCCTTTGTTGTGGGCAAACAACTGATTGTAGTAGGCTTGGGCTGATGCTTGAATTGACAAAGCCTGTTGTTCTAGTTCGCCCGATTCCACCATTTCTGCGTACATCTCTGGGCGATGCGCTCGTAGATGGGTGACGTATTCATTTGCCCAATAGGGTAATTCTGTGGGTGTTGCCATTGCGTTAGCTCTGGTAAAGTGTGCTGATTAACCGCCAGCTACGTTTGCTCGTGATCGCTTTGACCAGCAAAAGCTTTAAATTTCCTGAAAAACACCATCAATACACCTTGCATGGCAATCTTTTAAAGCGTATCTTAAGCTCTTGATCGTTTGCTTAGGCAATTGCTAAGGCTTCACCAATGACAAACCCCTGCAAAATCATCGGCATCTCTGGTGGTAGCGGCGCTGGCAAGACGACTTTAGCGAATGCTCTGCTTCAGCATTACGCGGGTGAGGCGTTGGTGATTAGCTATGACCGCTACTACAAGCGGATGCCCTGCGGAAACTACGATATCCCAGAAGCCCTGGACACAGAGCTTTTTAACGACCGTATAACGACTAAGATATGCGGCGGCAGATAATTGTGGCAACCCCAGCAATATCTCTCAACCGTCCGCTTCATCGACTTGTTATACCGCGCCGCTACCCAACTCTCTCACTGCTCGTCAGAATTTTTGCAGAATCACCGGAAGAAGCGACTCAAAGGCTTCAGGACGTATATTTTCGAGTAAAACCATCGTCAATTCAATTGCGACCTTCTCTTTCCAAATTCCGCGCATAACTGAGATAAGTCCCGCTGTAGTTAGTCCAGTTGCACCAAATAAAATGGCTATCTTATCAGGCTCTCGAAAAAGAGTAACAACTAGACTAATCGAGAGAAGAAAGGCTAATATAACCATCCCTACACAAATGTAAAATGCCCAGTCCTTAGATTTTCGTAATCTTTGTAAATCAGCTTTAAGTCGCTCTTTCTGTAATGGAATTTCTTCCTCTCCCATTTTTATTTGAGGAGCATTACGCATTAATACAGTTTTTAGATCCTTCATGAGTTTTTCCCTCATATTTGAACAGATAAATCAGTTTAAACTTGCATGTCGGATCATTGCAGCAGCATCCGTATAATCGATATCAAGCCGAGACAATAGCTCAATTATGCCTTTGTAAATGACCATCCTAAGTTCCAGCGTTGCCAGTTCTTTGTTAACAATAACAATACACCTTCGCTGTCGTTTTATCGCGTCACCAATCAAAACTGAATTACAGACTGTGAAATCGATTAAGCCATCATAGTTTTGTGGAATTGCTGTTATGAAGTCTGCAATAGGATGTAATTCGTCAAAAAACTCAATGCGATTTCCTGGTAAAATAAAGTCTCTAAATATGCCATCAATCGCTATTCGATTAAGATACTTTTGGTGATCGACATCATAAGTAATAGTTTGGTGAGTTTGATTTGCTACAAAATCAGGGTGTAGTTTAAGGGATTCCAAAAAAACGTTAAATTCGT
>JANPLU010000123.1:0-101670 GCA_031422435.1 Acaryochloridaceae cyanobacterium VAR_48_metabat_390 | reverse complement strand
CATCAATACCTGGGCAGATGTATTGAACCGCGCGAACTTGGGCTTTGAAGTGATGCATGAAAGAAATGCGCACAACTTCCCGCTCGATTTGGCAGCTGGTGAGTCTGCGCCTGTGGCGATGACTGCTCCTGCTATCAATGGGTAATTCTTTCCTAAACGGATTGAATCATTAGTTTAAGAGAGTACCGCCCTTCAGGAATGAGGGGCGGTACTTCTTTATGGATAGATTTATTTATCTTTTGTGGGGGCGCACATACTTTACGTCCTTTTAGGATGGTTGGAGGCGATGCTTTTGGGTGGGGGGTGTCGTCGTAAGTGGTGGGTTATGTTGCGAGGTTTGGTGGGTTCGTAATATTGGGGGTGTCTTCCCCCAAGCCCCCCGCTGAAGAACGGCTGCGTCCCCCAAACCCCCTCCAGAACGGTGGATTAACTGGTTTGGGTGGACTCTGGTTTGTTGCTGTTTAAGGGAGGTGTTGATTTGAATTACAACTTTTACATTCTTTTTAATGTATGTGGGATGTAGTCATTGTCGGAGCTGGAATGACGGGTTTAGCTTGTGCGCTAGCCCTTCAGAATGCTGGATATCGTGTGGTAGTGGTTGAAAAATCTCGCGGTGTTGGAGGCCGTGTGGCGACTCGTCACCTGCCGTTAAGTTTGGTCGATCATGGTGCGCCCACTGTAGAACGCGCGCTTTACGGTGGATCGCGTTATGGAGCTTATATTGACGCGTTAGTTGAGCAGAAGATTGTTCAGCCTTGGTCAGGGAACCAAATTTATGACGCCTCCTTTAGCCAAGGTCAGTGGTCTTTAGAGCCTATACAGTCTTCAGGCGCTGCTCAGTATTATGCAGCGCCCGAGGGGATGACGGCGATCGCCAAAGAACTCGCCAAAACCCTACCCATCGAATTGACCCAGCGCGTTACTGGCCTTCATCTCGACGGCAATATCTGGCAAATTACGACAGAGGCCAAGACCTTTTATGCGAAAGCGGTTGTTGTGGCAATTCCGGCACCTCAAGCGCTAGATCTTTGCATTCCTCTGGTTCAAGATGGGCTTTCTGCGGCGGTGATAGCGGCACTTCAAAACGTGCAGTTTGACCCCTACATTACGGCGATCGCAGGCTATGCTCCCTCAGCACCGTGGCAAAGCCTTCCTTGGGCAGAGTTGAGGTGCCACAACGATCCGGTCATTGCGCGGATGATTTGCGATCGCCGAAAACGCGAGATGCCTTCTGGTTCTTGTTTTGCAATTCACAGCACCCCAGCTTTTGCAATGGAGCATTTTGAGGCGGCAGATCTTACGGCAGTGGGTCAGCAAATGCTCGATTATATCGCTGAAGTATACGCGCCTTGGTTTGCAGCGCCGGAGCTATTGCAGGTGCATCGCTGGCGGTATGCGATCGCCGCTAACGGGTATCCAGGGCATCCATTATCGGCACAACTCAGTCAGCCCCTATGGATTTGCGGCGAATGGTGTGTGGGATCAACCATTCAGAATGCCTTTGAGGTGGGCTTAGAGGTAGCGCGGCAGCTAAAGCAGCAGCTTATCCACGGCTCAGGATAAAAGTCCGTACTGCCAGTCAAAAATCTCCTTAGACCGAGGAGACTTGCTCAAAACGCCTTGAGTCAGCCTCTGCCAGAGTAGGATAAACATTAGGACAAGGATATTTTATCCAGGTCAGTTCAGCTCGATTTTGTAATTATTCATTGATGGATCGTCGTTCTTTTCTGCTTAGCCTTGGCACTGTTGCGCTTAGCCAGGGCTTAATGGGGTGCCGTCGAAATGCGTCATCGCTACAGGTAAGCCTTTTAGCACGAAGCCTGCCGCCCCAACTTGTGTCACGCTTTCGATCTAGCATCAAGTCCGAAGCAGATTTGAAGCTGTCCTTAGTTTCAAGTGCCGAGCAGTTGTTTTTAGACCTTCAAAAAGGTTCAGATCCTGAAACAGCGGAGTCTGCTCGACAGCCCAATCTGTTTGAGTCAATCAGCAACAGTATTTTAGGCTCGCCTTCAAAATTCTATCCCCTCACCAGTCTGGGAGACTATTGGCTACAAGCGGCGATCGCCCAAGACTTAATTCGCCCGTGGGCAACTGACCAAATCACGGGCTGGAATACCCTCGATCCGCAGTGGCAGAAAATGGTGCGGCGCGATCGCAAGGGTCAGCTCTCTGACAAAGGAGAAATTTGGGGTGCCCCCTACCGCTGGGGTGCCACTGTCATCGCCTATCGCAAAGATAAATTCAAAGATCTCGGCTGGACTCCGACAGACTGGTCGGATTTGTGGCGACCGGAACTCAAAAACAAAATTAGCCTGCTCAATCAGCCCCGTGAAGTGATTGGCCTTACCCTTAAAAAGCTCAATCACTCCTACAATACTCAAAACCTAGCGACGATTCCATCCCTCGCGTCTGAACTCAAAACCCTCCATCAACAGGCTAAATTTTATAGCTCTAGTCACTACCTTCAGCCTTTGCTGCTTAAAGATACATGGGCTGCGGTGGGCTGGTCTACAGATATATTGCCCGCATTAAATGATGAAGCCGAGATTGGATTTGTCATCCCGCAGTCAGGGACTGCGCTCTGGAGCGATGTTTGGGTTTGGCCTAAGGCTGGCTCTAGCGACACAAAGCTGCTGAAGCAGTGGGCTGAATTTTGGTGGCAGCCTGACGTTGCGAAGGCGCTTTCTCAATTTACCGATGCCGTGTCTTCTGTCCGTCAAGAAAGCTTGCCCTCAGGCGCTACAGCACAGTTTCTCACCAGTCAAAGCTGGTTTGGCAAAAGTGAGCTTTTAGATCCAATCACTGAGTCAACGACCCAGCAATATCAGTCCCTGTGGCAGCAAATGCGCGCTTAGACTCCAGCTAGAAAAACTCGGAGCCATAGACGGGGCTAATCCATACGTTGCAGGGAGCCTTGATAGGCGGCAAGGTTAACGGCACTAATCGCTGTTCCCACGGATTAAGGGGAGCAGGCTTTATTTGACTCGGAAATTCGCAGGTATAAGATCCGAGGAGATAATTTTGTCTATCTAAAACCAACAGATGATAGCCAGCCGCGCTGCTGGTCGCTCCAAAGCGCTTTAAAAAGGCATAGCGCTCCAAATAAGTGTAGCGACTCCATAGATCTGGGCGAACGATGGCTCTTACCTGGCTGCTACGCGCTTCGGGACGGCGGTAGGCAAACCAGTTTTGAACCATTTTGTCCCCAAACTGTTGATTAGCCCACCATAACCCTGGCACAGTAAGGCTCTTATCTGAAGGGTTATCGGCCTTAACTTGAGGCTTTTGTACAGGAGTTTGTAATAGCTTTTCAACCTGAGCAGGCGCTCGTAGTCCAAAATCCGCCGGAAGCGCATAACTTGGATCTGCCAGCATTATGCCTGTACTCAGGATGCTAAGACTGATCGATTGATAGATCCCAAAGTGAGAGGATAGAGCTAAGCCCATGATGCTCTGACCTTTACTAAAACCGATGATAAAACTGGATTGGCTTACCAGATATGACGAAGCCTAAGCGCGAAGGTTGCAAACGGCCTGCCATTGCTCAGCCGTCACGGGCTGCACAGAAAGTCGGCATCCTTTCTGTAACAGCATCATATCTTCTAGTTCTGGCGATCGCACTTCCTTCAACTCATCCAAAGTAATCGGCGGGTCAAAGGCAGACTCAAACTGCACATCTACCATCATCCATCGGGGGGACTCTACTCTACTTTTTGGATCGTAGTAGGGGCTAGATGGGTCAAAGGCAAAAGAATCTGGATAGGCTTCCCGGGCAATAGTGGCAATGCCCATAATGGCCTGCGGCTTGATATTGCTGTGGTAGAACAAAATGCGATCGCCCAGCTTCATCTCGTCGCGCATAAAGTTACGCGCCTGATAATTGCGAATCCCCTCCCAAGGTGTGATTTGCCCAGGCATCTTCTGGAGGTCATCCCAGGAGAATACGTTGGGTTCAGTTTTCATGAGCCAGTATTTCATAGGGTTTGGCACATCTTAAAAATCGGCGCTTAAGGGTGCGCGTGGAAACGGAATGACATCACGGATATTTGCCATTCCAGTCATAAACTGTACCAGCCGCTCAAACCCAAGCCCAAAGCCTGCATGGGGCACTGTGCCATAGCGTCGCAGATCAAGATACCAGCTATAGTCTTCGGGGCTAATGTGCATGGCAGCCATACGGCGCTCTAGTACATCCAACCGCTCTTCACGCTGAGAGCCGCCGATAATTTCGCCAATGTTGGGTGCCAAAATATCCATCGCGGCAACGGTACGCTCATCTTCGTTGAGGCGCATATAAAACGCCTTAATTCCCACGGGGTAGTCTGTGACGATGACCGGACGCTTAAAGAGTTCTTCGGCAAGGTAGCGCTCATGCTCTGACTGTAGGTCTAGCCCCCACTCGACGGGGTACTCAAAGGTGCGGGTCGCCTTTTCGAGCTGGGCGATCGCCTCGGTATAGGTAATGCGCGCAAACTCTGAATGGATGATGGTTTCGGCAGTGGCGATCGCTGCGGGGTTAATGCGCTCATTAAAAAACGCCATGTCTTCTGGGCACTGCTCTAGAACAGACTTAAAGATGTGCTTCAAAAAGGCTTCGGCTAAATCCATATCGCCCTTGAGGTCACAGAACGCCATTTCTGGCTCCACCATCCAAAACTCGGCAAGATGCCGAGATGTATTGGAGTTTTCAGCGCGAAAGGTGGGACCAAAGGTGTAGACATTGCTGAAGGCCATCGCCATAATTTCAGCCTCAAACTGCCCGCTGACGGTGAGGTAGGTGGGTTTGCCAAAAAAGTCTTGGCCAAAGTCTACGCTCTGGTCTGCTGCCTTAGGAATTTGGCTGAGGTTAAAGTTTGTGACCGCAAACTGCTCTCCGGCTCCCTCACAGTCCCCTGTGGTAATAATGGGCGTATGCACCCACATGAACCCCCGCGACTGAAAAAAATCGTGAATTGCCGCTGAGCAGGCATTGCGTACGCGAAATACGGCACCCATCGTATTGGTGCGCGATCGCAGGTGCCCTAGCGTTCGCAAAAACTCAAAGGAGTGGCGCTTTTTTTGCAGCGGATAGGTTTCTGGATCCGCAGTCCCCCATACCTTGACAGCCTGCGCCTTTAGCTCCACCCGCTGGTTTTTACCCTGGGAGGCCACCAAAACCCCTTCTACCGTGATGGATGCGCCTGTAGAGAGCGATCGCAGCAGATCCTCGTAGTCTGGCAAGGCCGAGTCCATTACCACCTGTAGCCCCTGAAGGGATGAGCCGTCATTCACCTCCAGAAAGGCAAAGCCCTTCAGTTCCCGCTTGGTGCGTACCCATCCAGAGAGCGTTACAACTGCATCTCCAGGCTCTCCGTGGCGCAAAAGGTCAATAATTCGTCGGCTCGTCATAGCGTTTCGTCATAGCGTAGAATCAGCACGTCTTTAGTTTAATGCGCCAAGACTCATCAGCCTACAGGCTCTACAATGTTCCTCACAGAGGCTCAGGGTATTCTATCCTGCAAGATTGCATTGCAGCATTAGCCAGAAAATAATATTAGCGGCTGCACAGAGTACCCATTTTTCTCTCTAAAATTAACGCTTTCGAGTTACAAATAAATACACTTAAAGATACCTCTATTTTTCAAGATAAAGCAGGATAAAATGGTGAACATAAAGTCCGTAAAATCAACATCTAGCCTAGAGATCAAAGAACAATGGTATTCTTTCGACGAGTCGTTCATTTTTTAGAAAACGTTATCTAAAAATATGCTCAACTTTGACTTGAGAGAGTCATTGAGCTAACATTGCCAAATTTGAGATGAATATGCCAGATTGGTGGCGACTTGAAACATCCTGGAATAGATGTGCGTCTCAAGATTTGTGCCTAGCATCAGTAAACCCTTTTAAATCCTGGTTTGGATAAAAAAATGACTCGTCCTGCTCAATCGCTAGTTTTGATTGCTCTATCGACCTTTGTTTCCACAACGGCGCTTACTGTAGCACCCTCATCTAGCCAGCAGATCTCTCCTCCTCCTCTTCTTCCTGGTGCGGGCAATTCATCCCCCGCCAGTCTATCCAATATTAACCAGGCAGACTACGTCTTAGGCCCAGGCGACCAGATTAAGCTAGACATGTTCGGACAAAATGAGCTATTTGCCACACCCTACAGCGTCTTAGTAGACGGAAGCCTCACCCTACCCTTTGTCGGACGGGTTTTTGTCGGGGGCAAAACTATCCGAGAAGCTGAGGCCAACATTAGCGCACAGTATAAAAAGTACTTTAAGCGTCCTTATCTCACCTTAGTTTTAGTTAAGCCTCGTCAGCTTACCCTAGCCGTTTCGGGCGAAGTGGTTAAACCAGGGACTTATCCCTTTACGGGCACCGATCAAATTCCAACCGTGTCACAGCTTCTCAAGCTTTCCGGTGGCGTGACCCCTTCCGCAAACCTACGCAACATCCAAATTCGACGCTCTAAATTTGATCAGCCCAGTAACTACGACACGATTTCCGTTGACCTCATGAAGCTGATTCGAGAGGGCGATATTAGCCAAGATATTCGCCTCCGAGATGGAGACATTGTGGTCGTTCAGGCATCGGAAAGACCTTCTATCGAAGATTTTGCCGCAGCCGTTAACTCAAGCTTTGCCGCTGACAATACTCAGCCTCTCAACATCGCTGTTGTGGGGCAGGTGTTCCGCCCGGGGCCTTATGTGGTTCAGGCCGCGAATTCAGTCATTGGGCAAGCCGGAAGCCAAGGGACATCGACGGGATCAACCTCTAGAAATTTACCCACCGTTTCTCAAGCCATTCAGCTTGCAGGCGGCATTAAGCCCGAAGCCGATGTTCGTAAAATTCAGGTGCGGCGGGTATCGCGTCTGGGCAATGAGCAGCTTTTGTCCGTTGATCTGTGGCGGCTGCTGGTAGAAGGCGATATTCGGCAGGATATTCCGCTTCAGCAGGGTGATACGGTCGTTGTTTCAAAATCGGTAGTCCCTTTAACCGCAGAAGAGCAGCAGTTTTTATCCGACGCTACGCTGTCACCCACCACCATTGATGTCAACGTGGTGGGAGAAGTTATTCGTCCAGGCACCGTCAAAATTAAGCCCAATACTCCTCTGAGTACAGCAGTGCTTTCTGCGGGAGGGTTTGACAGCAAACGAGCCAACAAAAGCACTGTGAAGCTGGTGCGACTCAACCCAGATGGAACCGTGACCGAGCGCGTCATTAAGGTTTCGTTTAATGCACCGGTCAGTGAAGAAGGCAATCCACCGCTGCGAAATAACGACGTGGTAATTGTAGGCAAATCTGGATTGGCTTCGTTTGGCGACATATTTAGTACGGTCTCATCCCCGCTCGGTGCCTTTGGCCTGCTTCGCTCGCTGTTCGGCGGATTTTAGCCTGTGCGCTCAGCATCAAAACGCTGAGATGCAGGTCTTCAATATGGGCTGGACTGGTTCTAGCCCATTTTTTATTGGGGCAAATCTATCTCGCCACAATTTTTTTGAACGGAATCGATCATGATTAGTTGGATTCTTTACCCTCGACCATTAAACTATCTACAGGATCTTGTGGACTGTCCATCGGGAAGCACAGAGGAGCCTTATAGAATCCAGCACAAGGTAACAAGACAATATGCGAATTCTGTTTGTCGCGGCAGAAGCGTCTCCCATCGCCAAGGTCGGAGGAATGGGGGATGTAGTAGGGGCGCTGCCGAAGTTTCTGCGCCGCATGGGGCATGATGTCCGCATATTCATGCCCTACTACGGCTTCCTAGACGACAAAATGGAGATTCCAAAGGATCCCGTTTGGTGGGGCTATGCAATGTTTCATCACTTTGCGGTGTATGAAACGGTTCTGCCTGGAACGGACGTACCGCTTTACCTCATGGGGCATCCGTGTTTTGCCCCCCGAAATATTTATGGTGGTGATAGCGAAGATTGGCGGTTTACATTTTTCTCGAATGGGGCAGCGGAGTTTTGCTGGAACTACTGGAAGCCTCAGGTGCTTCACTGCCACGACTGGCATACGGGCATGTTGCCCGTGTGGATGCATCAGTCGCCTGATATCAGCACGGTCTTTACGATTCATAATTTAGCCTACCAGGGGCCTTGGCGCTGGAAGCTCGATCAGATTACCTGGTGCCCTTGGTATATGCAGGGGCATAACCTGATGGCGGCGGCGGTTCAGTATGCCGATCGCGTCAATACGGTTTCGCCCACCTATGGGGAGCAGATTAAAACGCCGGAGTATGGCGAGACGTTGGAGGGGCTGCTGTCGTTTATTAGCGATCGCACCGTCGGCATTCTCAACGGCATTGACACGGAGGTTTATGACCCCGCAAAGGATAAGTATCTAACCAAAACCTATACTGCCGAAACCTTAGACAACCGCAAAGTAAATAAGATTACCCTCCAGGAGGAGCTAGGGCTTGAGGTCAATTCCAAAGCGTTTTTGCTAGGGATGGTGTCTCGATTGGTGGAACAAAAGGGCTTAGACCTGATTCTGCAAATGATGGATCGGTTTTTGTCCTATACCGACGCGCAGTTTGTGGTATTGGGGACAGGCGATCGCTACTACGAAACGCAGCTTTGGCAGTTGGCCTCTCGGTTCCCTGGACGGGTTTCTACACAGCTTTTGTATAGTGAATCGCTGTCTCGCAAAGTCTATGGCGGGGCAGATGCATTTTTAATGCCCAGCCGCTTTGAACCCTGCGGCATTAGTCAGCTTATTGCGCTGCGCTACGGCTGTGTGCCTGTGGTGCGTCGCACAGGTGGCCTAGTGGATACGGTGACGCACCATATCCCCAGCGAAGGCACCGGAACCGGATACTGCTTTGACCGCTACGAACCCCTTGACCTATTTACCTGTCTGGTCAGAGCCTGGGAAGGATTCCAGTACCGAGATGCTTGGCGATCGCTTCAGCAGCGTGGCATGGCACAAGACTTTAGCTGGGCAAAGTCGGCGATCGCCTACAACCAGATGTACAACGAGATTCTGGAGCTTCCCCCCGACACGATGCCGGTCTTACCTGCTGTTACAACAGAGATGCTGAAGGCTAAGGCATAAGGCTATAACAGGACTTACTTTTGTCAGGGGGTGCGCGGCGGGATGGGCTTAAGTCCCGCCATCTCTAAAATTGCGGGGATGAGATCTTCTCGCCTCACCGCCATCATATGTACACCCTGGCAAAGATCCCGCGCCATCCGCACCTGCTCGGCGGCGATCGCCATTCCTTCTTGGAGGGGGTCGGCGGCTTTCTCTAGGCGCTCAATCATCCAATCGGGGATAGAGACACCCGGCACGTTGCGGTTAATAAACTGGGCATTTTTAGCAGACTTCAGCAGAAAAATTCCGGCTAACACAGGTTTGCCGTGGGGATTTGCAATCTGATCCATAAACTTTTCAAGCCGATCAAAATCAACGATCATCTGGCTTTGAAAAAACTGGGCACCCGCCTCAACTTTGCGCTCAAATCGCTTTTGAAGGCTAGACCAGCTTGAGAGCTGCGGGTCAACGGCAGCTCCTGCAAAAAGCTGCGTTGCGCCATCGGGCAAGGGCTTATCGTTGGCATCTGACCCCCCATTTAGCTTTTGAATCGTCTGGAGCAGACGCACTGCTTCTAGGTCAAATACCGCGCGCGCTTTGGGGAAATCTCCTGCCGTAATGGGGTCGCCCGTTAACGCCAAAATATTATGAATACCCAGGGCAGATGCGCCCATTAAGTCAGCCTGAAGCGCAATTCGGTTGCGATCACGGCAGGCCATTTGGCACACTGGCTCAATGCCGTGGCGCTGAAGCAAAAGCGCCGCAGCCCAAGAAGACATCCGCATCACTGCACGGCTGCCATCCGTTATGTTGACGGCATGAGTCCACGCTTTCAGGTGAAGCGCCTGATCTAACATGTGTTGAGGACACCCGCCCTTGGGTGGCGCAACCTCAGCCGTAATTAAAAATTCGCCCGCTCGAAGCGCCGTTTCAAAGGCTGACATGGGAGCATAGGAGTTAGAGGTAGATACGGCAGATGTCATTGGGCTAAAAGATTAGTGCAGCAGTCCTGGCGATCGCGCCATCCGTTCAATCAAGTGATCTCGTAAGGGCGGGTTTAGCTGATATAACCTTAGAGAAATCCCAGATTTATCAGCAAAACCCGCCCTACACAACCTGGATGTTATTTCATATTCATTCTCTCGCAAAGCCTAGGGCATCTTTAGCCGTTTGAAGGGTCTGTTGGGCAACTGCTTCAGCCTGCTCACGTCCCTGCTGCAAGATAGTTTTAATATAGCTACGGTCTTCTGTTAAGTCGCGGTACTTTTCTTGAATGGGTCTGAGTGCCTCAATCGTCGTTTCCGTCAGGAGCGGCTTAAACTGTCCCCATCCCATCTCGGCACATTCTGCGGCAACCGCTGGCTTCGATTTACCCGACAGCAGCATGTACAGCGTGAGCAAATTTTGGCATTCAGGTCGTTCTGGGTCATCAAAGGTTAGTCCGCGCATGGGGTCTGTTTTACAGCGCTTGATTTTGTTGCGAATCTCATCGGGGGAATCTAGTAAATTAATGCGGCTTTGCTCAGAGGGGTCTGACTTAGACATTTTTTTGGTGCCGTCCGTGAGGCTCATCACCCGCGCCCCTTCTGGACGAATGAGGGGTTCTG
This sequence comes from Acaryochloridaceae cyanobacterium VAR_48_metabat_390, assembly GCA_031422435.1. Lineage (GTDB taxonomy): Bacteria > Cyanobacteriota > Cyanobacteriia > Thermosynechococcales > Thermosynechococcaceae > JAAURS01. Next base: position 91,039 of record JANPLU010000123.1, on the reverse strand, counting down.
GTATTTTCAAAACGGGAGCCTTGGGCTTGCCAAACTGAAAATTAAAGCGAGCAGCAATATCTCGGGTTAGCTCTAAATGCTGCTTTTGGTCTTCCCCCACGGGAACAAGATCGGCCTGGTATAGCAAAATATCGGCGGCTTGCAGCACCGGATAGTCTAGCAGACCAATGCTGACATCCTCGCCCTGCTTAATGGCCTTCTCTTTAAACTGGATCATGCGCTGAAGCCAGTTGAGTGGCGTAATGCAGTTAAACAGCCATGCCAATTCGGCATGGGCTGAAATCTGAGACTGAACAAAAATGGTGGTGTGGGCACCGTCGAGTCCACAGGCGAGATATAGCGCCGCTAGGGTATAGGTATTTTCGGCTAAAACTTTAGGGTCGTGAGGGACGGTAATGGCGTGGAGGTCTGCAATAAAAAAGTAGTTTTCGTACTCGTATTGTTCGCTCACCCAGGTTCGCAGGGCACCTAGATAATTGCCTAAATGTAGGCTGCCTGTCGGCTGTACCCCAGAAAGAACGCGCTTTTGTCCCATACAAAAAATTGATTGACCGAAGATGAATAATGGGCGATCGCACTAATCGCACGGATCAGTAACCGATAGATTATTAGTGTACGTGAATTAACCCCTCAGACCTATGGGTCTTATCTTACTTAACTTCGCTATGAGGCGATGGTCATCAAACCGTGCGTAACCTTAAAAATCTTGTCAGAAAAGACTTTCAAAACTTAAGCTGTCGATTGAGTATCCTGAATTTATAAAAAAGTACACGCTCAACCGAAGAAACACGGAAACTAAAATGGTGGAAATTCTAAAAAATCCCGTAGAAATACGGTATGAGAATAGGTGTATTAATCGCTATATTGATTGAGTTGATTGGGCTGTCATACCCCCCGCATGGCCCACGTAGTCCCCGAAATGGCAAACTGTACCGAAAGGTCAGGGCGCAAATTAGCAGGCCTAATCCAAACAGCATTGAGGGGTATGGATGCTGCTAGTGCCGAAGGGACTTTTCCTCTTCTTGACACTGAGCTTGGCATGACGCGTTCTCTACCCTGCTCTAAATAGATAAACGAAAGAACTAGCTGTATAGATACAGCTAGTTCTTTCGTTGGATTGGCGCTAGAGGTCGCCTTAGGTTAAGACAGAGAATCACCTTCGTAAAGTTCGTAAGCCTCAATAATTTTTTCGACGAGGGGATGGCGCACAATATCGCCTTTAGACAGATAGCAAAAGGCAATTCCTTCAACTGGCTCTAGGATTTTACGGGCGATCGCCAGTCCTGAGGTCTGATGAGACGGTAGGTCTGTCTGGGTTAAATCACCCGTCACCACCATGCGAGACTTCATGCCAATGCGGGTCAGCATCATCTTCATCTGGGCGGGGGTGGTGTTTTGGGCTTCATCTAGAATAACAAAGGCATTGTTGAGGGTGCGTCCTCGCATGTAGGCCAAGGGCGCGACTTCGATTACTCCACGCTCCATCAGAGAAGCAATGCGTTCTGGGTCAATGAGTTCGTAGAGTGCATCGTAGAGAGGGCGCAGGTAGGGGTCAATTTTTTGCTGAAGGTCGCCGGGTAAAAAACCGAGCTTTTCGCCAGCTTCTACAGCAGGGCGCGTCAGAACGATTCGCTCGTACTCGTTATCTAAAAGTGCCTGTACCGCAATGAGGGCAGCGAGAAAGGTTTTGCCTGTGCCAGCAGGACCAATGCCAAAGGTAATGGCGTGCTGACGAATGGCCTTAATATACTGCCCTTGACGAAAGGTTCTGGCTCGGATGGCCTCTCCCCGTCGGGTTTTGACGAGGACATCATCTTGGAGCGATCGCCATTCCTCCATTTTGTCGGTATTGAGGGCATGGCGAGCCGCCAAAATATCCACATCTGAAATAGCACGCCCTTCGCGCCAAAAGTGTTGCAGCAGATAAATCATCTCGCGAGCAAGGGTCGTCTGCGCTTCTGTGCCAAAAATGCTGAGTTCTTGACCGCGCAGTAGCAGCCGCGCACCCGTTTGTTTTGCAAGGGTTTTGAGATTAGATTCTTGCTCACCCGCCAGCGACATCGCGCTTTGAGGGTTGGGCAGTTCGATAATGAGCGCGTCTTGCACAGATGAAAGGGGTAGGGAGGGCTAAAAACAGTTGAAACATGGCCGATGGCCTGTTCTTAGGATGACATATTGCCCCAAAACTGGCAGGACATTCATCAGTATTTGTACTTTGAACCGTTAAAGGATCTAGTAGATTCTGGAGCAGCACCCCAAAATTGAGATAGAACAAGATCAAGATATGAAAACGTGACGATAACCTTGAGGTTTTGCTTTTCTTCGCACAAGCGTGAAAACAAAATCTCAAAGTGAAGGGAGAACAACGATGGTTTGTCTAAATCAACAGTCTGGGGAGAGTTAAGCCAATGACAACACAACTCTCTGCTGCTGCCGCTGTTGTTTCTTCAGGTGAAATACAGGTGCCCTGTGAGGTTGAAACCCTTAAAGCAGCGCTTTTGAACCTAAGCCAGAGCATTGCACAAAATGAAAACGGCGGCATTACGTTAACCGATGATTTGCTGACGGCGGCTGGCCTTACGGCATCCTCACGCTTTCTGGTGATGGTGACGCCCGAGTTTCGCGTTTTGCTGCGGGCTGAATTGGCTGGCGCTGAAGTGACAGAAGCCGCTGTTTTAAGCTTTGAGGCTAAAACCATTGCTGCATTTCTCAAAAAACTGCGATCGCAGGTCACAAAACAGCCTGCCCTAAAGGCGCAGTTCACGCAAGCGCTTGCGATTCCAATCCAGTCTTCCGGTGCAGCCTCTGCCTATGAAGCACTGATTCAGCAACTGTGTGAACTGTTAGGGCAGCAGCAGTTCACCGCCCAACAGCTTCCTTCTGCGTCCACCTGCCGTCCTATTGTGGACGCAGCCCTTCATCAGCAGGTACGACAAGAGCAGCTCATTAACCAAGTCACGGCTCAAATTCGTCAGAGTCTGGAACTGCCCGTTATTTTGCAGACCGCCGTCCATAAAATTCGAGAATGCCTTTCCGTGGATCGGCTCTTGATTTATCAGTTTGATGCACCAATATCACCCCCAAAGTCAAAACGGGCAAACGCTACATTCACGGTTCGTAGTGGCAGCATTGCCTATGAATCCTGCTCTAGCGAAGCGATTGCGCCGCTGACTCCGGCCAAGCATCAGTGGGCGACCAGCGCTAAAACGTATCAGGCATACTGCAAAGGGGAGCGGATTGCAAATTCGGCTGCTGCCGCCAGCGCGTTAGATTTGCTAGATGGCCCCGTCGGGCTGCTGCATGAAGATTATGCGGTACGAGCGCAGTTTGTAACGCCACTGCTGGTACAAAATCAGCTTTGGGGGCTGCTTATTGCCCACCACTGCGGACAACCCCATGAGTGGAAGGCGCGCGAGATTGAGTTTTTAGAACAGGTAACAGAACATTTGGCGATCGCCATCCATCAGGCTCAGCTCTATCAGCAGCTCCAGGGACAAAAGCAAACCCTCGAAGAGCAGGTCGAACAGCGTACCCAAGAATTGAGCGAGGCGCTAGCTGAAATTCAGGTTGCAAACCGCGCTAAGGGCGAGTTTTTAGCCACCATGAGCCATGAGCTACGAACCCCACTCACCTGCGTCATTGGCATGTCCGCCACGCTCCTGCGTTGGTCTTTGGGGCCGCTCAACGATAAGCAGCGCGGCTATCTCCAGACTATCCATGACAGCGGCGAGCATCTGCTAGAGCTAATTAACGACATTTTGGATTTTTCCCAAGCTGAGTCAGGCAAAGCGGTTCTGAATCTCAGTGAGTTTTCGCTCACAGCCTTAGCGCAGCAAAGTGTCCAGATGCTGCGCGAAACGGCGGAGAAAAACGACATTCAGCTCCGGTTAAACCTTAAAATCATGCCTCAGCGAGATCGGTTTGTCGCCGATGCGCGGCGCGTAAAAGAAATTTTGTTTAGCCTAATCTCTAACGCCATTAAGTTTACGCCAGAGGAGGGGGAAGTGACCCTGCGCGTCTGGGTTGAACCCAACGCCGCTATTTTTCAGGTCGAAGACAGTGGCATTGGTATTCCTTCTACACAGCAGTCGCTGCTGTTTCAAAAATTTCAGCAGCTAGATGCCTCCTACCGTCGCTCCTATGAAGGGGCAGGGTTGGGTTTAGCCATTGCCAAACAGCTTGTGGATTTACACCGAGGCTGGATTGAGGTCAGCTCTGTAGAAGGACAAGGCTCTACTTTTACCGTCGAGATCCCTAATCAAAAGCTGTTGATGGGCGACGAAGAATTGGGGCGATCGCGCTATACCAGCGAGCTAAATGCACGGGTTGTTTTGATCGAAGACAACGAAGAAAGCGCCACGCTCATCTGTGAGATGCTAACCGCCGCTGGCTACCACGTCGTTTGGATTGTTGAAGACTCTACGGCTTTACAGCAGATTCAGTTTTTGCATCCTGTTGCGGCAATCGTTAGCGTAGATCGGTCCAAAGGCAATGGGTTAAAGCTGATTCAGCAGTTTCGTCAACTCAGCGAAAATCACCCCATGAGAATTATTGCCCTTGCGCCAAAATCTGCCCTCAATGAGCCACAGCCTTATTTGTCGGCAGGTGCAGATACCTTCTTGACTAAACCTCTAAACCCAGAGCAACTTGTCTACAAAATGGATATACTGCTTGCCGATAGCAAAGAACCCTCTGCTAGTTAAGCGTTCATCCTCCGCTCAGCTTTGCTTTATAGCCCAACGTCATTAAAAACTGCTGAACTTTTTCGCGGTGGTCGCCCTGTACCTCGATAGCGTTGTCTTTGAGCGCACCGCCAGCCCCACACTGATTTTTAAGCTGCTTGGTTAAGGCTTCAAGGGTCGTCGCAGAACTCTGAAATCCACTCACGACGGTCACGGTTTTGCCCTTGCGGCCTTTACGAGATGCCTCTACTTTAAGCTGCTGCTGGTTCGGCGGTACTTCAGGGCGTGCTGGGGAGGGGTCAACAGATCCAGCACCAAATTCAATGTATGCAGGACGCTCTAGGGGATTGGACTTTGGCTTTTTCATCGCTTTAGAGGTGCAGTACAGAGGGTCAAGCAGGTGGAATATCCTGAGAATTATCGTTTTGAAGATTGTCCTGAGCTGCGTTTTTGCGCTCGGCTAACTTCAGCAAAATTTCGGCATGAACTTCGCGGGTGATGGGATAAAAATACGCCATAATCAATCCTCCAATCAGCGCCAAGGTGGGCAAGGGGCCAATGGCTAACCGAATAATCCACAGTACTGCGTCGGGCTGCACGGGCAGTGGAATAACGTCTGTTGGCTTCACGTAACCAGCCCAGCCCAGGCAGGCTAAGACCAGCGAAACCGCAAGCCCTAGGCAAATCTTTTGCAGAAAGACAATAAAGCTATAGAAAATTCCTTCGCGTCGTTGCCCTGTGGTCAGTTCATCTAGCTCAATCACGTCAGGCAGCATTGACCAGGGAATAAGATACGCCACTGAAACGCCAAACCCAGCCAAAATCGCCATCACATACATCAGTCCTAACTGACCGGGCTGCAAAAAGAACAGCCCAAACTGCGCAATCACCCAGATCCCCATGCCCATAAAGTAGACCGCTTTTTTGCCATAGCGATCGCTCAACTTACTCCAGACCAACAGCATCGCCATCGCAGTGCCCTGTACCGCTAAAATAACCACCCCCGTTGCCTGAGGCGATAGCATCCAGCTTCTGAGAAAGTAGGGAATAATGGTCGCCGTAAGCTGCACACTAAACCAAGAGCAAAGGTAAATACCGACGACGTACAAAAAGGGTTTATTGCTAAACACAATTCGTAGCTGCGTCATGAGGGGCATCGAAACCGCCAAGTCTTCATTAGGATGCCGCGCCGCCATTTCGCGCTCCCGCTTGCGAGTGCCCCAAACGCACCAGTAAATGGGCACCACCGATAGCAGTCCCAGAACAATGCCCATGGCGAGGTACTGCTGGGCTGGGCTTTTGATAAAGCTCTTAATAATAAAGTCAAAGATAATAATGGAGACAATGCTGCCCCCAATCGAAAATAAGAACCGAAAGCTGTTGAGCTGGGTACGCTCGTTATAGTCTTGGGTCAACTCTGGCGTAAGTGCTGTGTAGGGCAGGTTGACCATCGTAAAGGCCGTATTAAACAAAATTGAAATGAGGGTGTAGTACCAAAACAGCCCCATTTGGTTGGTCGCCTCGTTGGTACTAAAGTGGGGCACAATCCACTGTAAAAAGAAAAATATCCCCAGCGGAATGCCGCCGAGCAGCATCCATGGGTAGCGCCGCCCCCATTTACCAAAGGTGGTGCGATCGCTCACCACACCCATCATCGGGTCGTTAACGGCATCCCAGAGCTTGCCGATGAGCTGGGTCTGTGCTGCCATACCAGGGCTTAGACCTGCTATGTCGGTCAAAAAAGGAGACAGATAGAAAATGAGCATATTTGCCGTAATTGCAGACCCGGCATCACCCGCACCGTAGGCGAGTTTGGTGCCAAATTTTAGCTTGGGGTCTGCGGCTGGAGTAGGCGATGTTGATTGGGTCATGGACTGGCGTTAAAGGACGTTAGCCGCACTAAGCCGCGCCCAGACTGGCAACGTCTTCATGCCGCTTGAGGAATCATTATCGGGCAATTTCTGATTTACGGGCGAGCATGACGCATAAATATTTTCCTTGATTTCTTTCTCCCCTCTCCCGCTCTGGGAGAGGGGCTGGGGGTGAGGGTCAAAAGTTGAGGCTATTTAATCCATGATTCTAATCCTCAAGCGTTTCAATGAGTAAGCCAATTTGAGCCTGTCGCGCAGTCAAAAAAGCTTCGCACTGCCCCAAAAATTGAACCGCTTGGGCAAACTGCTCAAATACGTCCTCTAGCTCTAGTTCACCCGATTCAATGCGACTAATAATAGATTCAACTTCAGAAACAGCAGCCTCATAGCGCCAGTCTTCGGGTGGTTGAGCGTCTGAAACAGGCGTTGAAGTAAAAGTCCGACGGCTCATGGGCATTAATCCTGAGGCAAAGTTTCATGGGAGGGGATGTGGGTTACTGTAACCTGCACAGACCCTTGTGCCAACTGGAGCTGTAAACGCTGACCTAGGCTAAGGTCGGCGGCACTGCGCACAATGCGACCTACCTCTGCATTACCTTCCTGCAAGGGACGGGCGATCGCATAACCTCGTCTCAACACTTCACGGGGGTCTAAGGTTGCCAGCTTTTGTTGCAAAAACTGGTGGCGCTGCTGCTGCGCACTCAGCCGATAGCCCGCCGCCTGCAAAAGCTGATGCTGAAGGGTGGCTATTCCATTCAGTTCTTGCTTCACCATGCGATCAGGCTGAAGCCGCTGAAGTCTTAGCTTGAGTCGATTCAAGACGGTTTGAGACGCTGAAGCACTGGCTTCTAGGGCATGGCGCAGCCGCATCTGGCGATCGCCATGAAGCGCCTGAAGCTCCATTAAGTCAGGCACTGCCAAAGCCGCTGCTGCCGTGGGCGTATGGGCGCAGCAATCTGCGGCAAGATCTGCTAAGGTTTCGTCCCGCTGATGCCCAATCCCAGAAATGATGGGAATAGGGCAGGTAGCGATCGCCCGAACCACACGCTCATCATTAAAACAGGCTAAGTCTTCAGAAGCTCCGCCGCCCCGTCCTAAAATAATCACCTCGGCAGTACCGTCTGATTCTAGTCGTGCGATCGCCTTCACAATAGACTCTGCCGCCTGATCGCCCTGCACCAAGCTGGGCGAAAACAGCACTCGCAAACCAGGGTAGCGCGACCTCAACGTGCGCTGAATATCGCCCCAAGCCGCTGCCTGTGGCGAAGTAACTACGCCAATCACCTGTGGATGTGCAGGAATGGGGTGTTTGTACTGGGGGTCAAAGACCCCTTCTGCTGTCAGGCGATCGCGCAGTTGCTGGTATCGTAGGGCGCGTAGCCCTTCTCCGGCAGGTAGCACCTGCCACACCACAAGCTGATACTGGCCTCGCTGAGGATAAAGCCGAATTCGGCCTAAAACGATAACCTGCTCCCCCGATTCGGGCACAATCGCCAGTTTTTCAAGGTGCGACTTCCAAATGACGCACTGTAGTGTCGCGTCTGCCTCCGGGTCTTGGAGGGTAAAAAACAGCCCACTGCGATGGTGATTGGCACTCGAAACCTCTCCCGTGAGCCAAAGCTGCACAAGCTGGTTATCCTGCTCCAGCAGCGTTTGGAGATAACTAGTGAGACCACTCACCGATAAAACCGTGGGCGGCGTGAGCAAATTGGGCAGATAATCCATTGACTCCACGGGGCAAAGTGGCAGATTAGCAGCAGCGCTTATATGATGTGGAAGCCTGTTTAGCCTGATTCCCACACATTCTATGCACTAGGAGCTGAAATTAGGGGTGCGCAAGCCAATTTTAACCATTTTTTATCAGTTTAACCCTTGGCAATCGACCATTGGCGGTATCCAAACGCTGATTCGCTACTACATCAAGTACGCACCCCCTGAGTTTGAGATTCGGCTGGTCGGCACAGGGATAGATCCAAAGCAGGCGCTAGGACAGTGGCATGACGGGGAATTAGAGGGGCGATCGCTCCAATTTATGCCGCTCTTTCATCTCCAGAACGATAACGTTCGCAAGCAAGTGCCAACCTCAGTTCGGTATACATGGGCGCTTAGAGGTAAAAATTTAGCCTCTGATTTCATGCATTTCCATCGCCTAGAACCCACCTTCATGACGCGGCACTGGTCTGGCGCAAAAACCTTATTTATTCACAACGACATCCATCAACAGATTAACAGCCCTTCAGGACGCGAAAATGCAATTCTGTGGCGGCGCTTTCCAAAGGTCTATTTCGCCCTAGAGCGGTTTTTACTGGGTCAGTTTCAGCAAATCTTGTCCTGCAACTCAGAGTCTATCGATCTATACCGCCACCAGTACCCTGACCTGGCAACGCGCATCCAGCTTGTGCGCAATACCGTTGATAATCAGCAATTTTATCCCCTCACTCCCGTAGATAAGGCATCCCAGCGTCGGCATTTAGCATCCCAGAAAGGTTTGCCTTCCGATACACACTTTATTTTATTCGCGGGGCGGCTGCATCCTCAAAAAGACCCTCTGCTACTGGTACAGGCCATGTCAGCACTCAAATCCCTTGCAGAACCATCGCTTAATGTTCATTTGCTAATTGCTGGAGAAGGCGAACTGATGAAGCCTGTTCAAAATGAAATTAAGGCGCTAAATTTAACGTCATCTGTTACTTTGTTGGGTGCAGTTGCACTACAAGACTTGGCAGCGCTTCATAAACTGTCTAGCGCGGTAGTATTAACCAGTGTGTATGAAGGTCTGCCTCTGGTGGTGCTAGAAGCCCTTGCTTCAGGTACGCCCGTCGTTACAACCCATTGCGGAGAAACACCTAAATTCCTAATGCCAGGAAGTGGTGTAGTATGCCAAGAGCGCACCCCCAAAGAAATTGCAGCAGCACTTCTTCATGTGCTTATATCACCTGAGCGGTTTCCTGTTCAGGCTTGCTTAGAGACCGTACGGCCTTTTGCAGTTGACGAAGTCGTGAGCCAAGTCTACGAAAGTATGTATCAATATTGGGGAAGATCTAAAAAAAATATCAAAGGTTAGAAGACCTCTGTATTTCACGATATACATGAGCCACTGTATCAAAAGATGCAAACTATTGAAATTGGCGCTTTGTAGCCTAGACATGCTAAGAATATTAAGCATTCACGATGAAATACCTGCTCTTTTAAAGCTATTTGATTGTCAGCAACAAATATAAAGTAGTATGTATGCGTTAGTCATTGGTTCTGTATAAATCGACTTACAGCTTTGATATTAAAAAGATAGGTTGAATCTAAACGTAAATAGAGCTTTTCTTACGCTTTGTTTTGACGGTAGGGGGAAAGTTGTAGAGCCAAGTCACTTTGAGTGCCAAATTTGATGAGAATTGCGGTAATTGGTGCAAAGGGACTGCCTCCAAGACAAGGAGGAATTGAGCACTATTGTGCGGAAGTGTTTCCCAAGATTGTGGAAAACGGTCATTCGGTAGACCTCTTTGCACAGTCTGTATACACAGGCTTTCCTTGGCAGAGCCGCTACAGCTTTCAGGGTGTTAACGTCGTAACGCTGCCAAGTCTAGGTATCAACGGGTTGGATACTCTATTGACATCGGCACTGGCCTCTATTTTGGCTGTTAAGCCTCGCTATGACGTCATTCATTTTCATGCGCTCGGACCTAGTCTATTCAGCGTTTTACCGCGTGTAGTCACGGCGTCAAAGATTGTTGTGACCTGTCACGGGCTAGATTGGCAGCGCGCAAAGTGGGGGCAGTTTTCGAGTCGTCTGATTCGCTTGGGAGAAAGGACTGCGGTACAGTTTGCCCATGAGATCACGGTGGTTTCATCTGATTTGCAGCATTACTTTAGTCAAACCTATGACCGATCCACCGTTTTTATTCCGAATGCCCCAGCAAATTATGCAGAATCTGACACAGCGTTTCCTTTTGTGCGATCGCTGGGCGTTGAGCCAGAGAAATACATGGTCTTTTTAGGCCGTCTGGTGCCAGAAAAATGTCCAGATCTCTTGATTCAGGCGTTTCAGATCCTTCAAGCCAGAAATTGGAAACTGGTTTTAGTCGGTGGCACTGCCGGAACAGGGTCTTTTCCATCAAAGCTCTATCAGCTTGCATCTGTTAACCCCAATATTATTTTTACGGGGGAACTTCGAGGGACTCGCCTTGCTGAGATCATTCGCGGTGCAGGGCTGTTTATCTTACCCTCAAACTTGGAGGGATCTCCTCTTGCCTTACTGGAGGCCATGCGCGAAAACATTCCGATTATTGCCAGCGACATTGCAGCCCATCGAGAGCTAATCCATACAGATCGTGGACTGCTGTTTAAGAAAGGAGATATGTTTGCACTAAAAGATGCCTTGCGTTGGGCATTGTCTCATCCCTATGAGATGAAGCTGATGGCTCAAAGAGCGCACAAAGAAATACTCCTGCATCATAGCTGGCATCGCGTTGCGACGGAAGTAACCCAGATTTATGAGTCTTTATGTGGTTGGACTCCAGCACCACCAACATTGCGCTCTAGTGCTGCTGCTGAGTATCGACAGCCCACCCGGTTTCACTAGCAGCACAACTTGCCGTTGAGATATTAGAGGATATAGTAGATGACATGTTGTCAGTGGCGCTTTTTCTGCCCGCATCAAATTGTTCAAAAGCCTGTGGGAACCACAGAAAAATGGCTCCGATTCTAAGTTGCGTTAAAACTCTAACTTTTACGATGGTGCTGATGAAAAATACCTGGGCTGTGAGATTTTATAGTGCGGTACAGCACGAGTCTTGTGGCAGTTCCCAGCAATCATAAAAGGATGAACCGATGATTCGTATTTTGCTGGTCGATGACCAAAAATCAATTCGTGAAAGCCTAAAGATGATTCTGGAGTCAGCCCCTGACCTTCAGGTCGTAGGGACGGCAAGTGATGGGCATACCGCCATTGAGCAGGTGAGCTATCTGAAGCCGGATGTCGTGCTGATTGATATGGAGATGCCTGGACTAGATGGCGTCAGTGCTACTCAGGTCATTAGCCAGCAGTTTACTGATGTGAAAGTGCTGGTGCTGAGTATGCATGATGACGAGGCACTCATTGCGAAGTCAACGCGTGCTGGGGCGCTGGGTTATTTGCTCAAAAATACGCCGCCTCAAGAGCTGCGTGCCGCAGTTCGGTTTGTACAGCTTGGGTATCCGCAGTATGGGCCAGGACTTTTAGACAAGGTTATTGCTGCAAAAGACGATTCTTTGCCTCAGGGCAAGAATGGCTATGTTGCCCATGAAGTTCAGGACTTTCAGCCTCGTGAAGTTTCCGTTTCTGCTGCCCCTTCGATGGCAGATGCAGATGTACAGACCGCAAAGCTGCCTGTGCATTTAAATCAAGATTTAGCCTTAAATGGGCATCCAAAAGCATCTGAGACAGCCCTATCGCTGCCGACTTATGAGTCTGAGTCGTTTAAAGCAGAGGAACAAGATGCTTCAACAGGGCGATGGAAGCGCTATGTGATTTTGGGGATTGTTTTAAACACGCTGCTTTGGGCGTTTTCGATCACTGTTTTGAAGCTGAAGCGTCCGGTTTACACTAGTGCTTGGACGTTGGATTTGCCAGCGGCTCGTTCTGATACCATCCTGGAGGTTCCAGGGGTAGGTCGTGCTGCCCAAAGCAACGATTCTCCCTATAGTAATTTCATGGTGGCAGACCCTCGCACCAACTATAAAGATTTACTAGAAGGGCAAGAAGTGGTAGCCTCTGCCGCCAACACAACAAAGGAATCCCTAGAAGACTTTGGAAAACCTCGTGTTGATGTGGTGCCTAACACAACGCTGATTAAGATTGCTGTCACTGGCTTCAGTCCTATCGAAGCACGTCAAAAGGCGATCGCCTTTCAAAATGCGTTTGACAGTAAGCTCGGGTCGCTTCGCAAGCAGGAGGTTTCTCAAAAAAGTCAAACTTTAAAGGGGTCTTTAGATTTAGCGGCAGAACGTCTGAAAGTAGCGCAGCAGCGGCTTTCTAACTATAAAGTTCAGTCAGGGCTAGATTCGGGAGAACAGCTGCGAGATTTATCGGTCAACATCGAGTCTCTACGCCGCCAAAAATCTGAAGTCTTAGGGCAGGCTCAAGATTCTACAAACCAGCTTGCACAGCTCTCAGGAAGCTTAGGTCTTTCGCCACAGCAGGCTGCGGATGCATTTGTACTTCAGTCAGATGGAATTTTTCAGCAGTATTTGCTGGGCTACAGCAAAACCAGTGCTGAACTGAGTACCTTAGAGTCTTCTCTTTCACCCACTCACCCGAAAGTGATTGAGACCCTTGAGGAAAACCAGTCTGCTCGTATACGGCTTTTGGACAGAGGCAAGAAGCTTTTAGGACGAGAGGTAAATGACGCAACGCTGAAGCAGATCAATGTCAGCAATGGCATTAGCTCTGAAACCCAGCGCAGTGGTCTGTTTCAAACGATAATCACCACAAAGGGACGGGCGGAAGGGCTAAAGGGACAGGCTGGAGCGCTAGATCAGCAGATTCAGCAGCTTGAAGGGATGATGACCACCCTTTCTAACAAAAAATCAGTGTTGGTGAATCTAGAGCGAGATGTACAGATTGCAGAAGCGATCTTTACTTCAACCCTAGGCAAGCTAGATCTGGCTAACTCCAACATTTCTAATGCTTACCCTCCAGTGACGATGCGCAGTCGCCCCAATCTGCCTAAGTTACCCAGTTCTCCAAAGGTTGTGCCGATCTTACTTGGCACTTTTTTGGCCTCTGTGCTGCTGTCTTTAGGCTTGGCTGCGCTTTGGCTGCGCGATCGCCGTTGGGCTCGTCTACGCCTGCAAAAAGATCCCACAGAAATGACTGCCGACCTCTTGCCCAGCAGTCCTCAGCTTCGGAGCAATACCGTTTATCCTTCTCTCCCCTCGCAGGAATAGTCCAGCTTATCTATGAAGCCCTGTAACCTGCCTGAAGCGCTAATCTGGTACTACATCATCGGTACCTATGCCATTTACTACATCGGCGGACTTTCCGTTTTTGCGCCGCTACTTGCGATATTTCTCACAGGCTATCTCTTAAAAAAATGGTGGCTACAGACACCTGAAACCCCAGAACACGAAAGAGTCTACCTCTCTATTCCTGCATGGGTTTGGTTGGGCTGTATGGCAGTTGTGGCGATCGCCGCCGTAGTAGGTGGACTCAATGCTGACCTACCCACCTCCAAAATTATTTTTACATTGGTCAACCGCTGGTTTAGAACCTTCGCCTTAATGGCGCTGTTTCCCCTCATTGGTCATTTAGAGATACGTCCACAGCTTATCTATCGCGCAACCTGCATATTTTGTATTCAGAGTCTTGTGCTCGTTATACTTTTTACGATACTTTCTAACCTATTTGATAGTGCCAGCTACTCCTTTATTTCGCCACTTTCAAAATTTGGAGGAGGAGAACTCTACTATGATGTCAAATTATTTGGCGCAGTATTTGACGGAAGTGAAAAGCGACTTCAAATGATAGCACCATGGCCTCCAGCCCTAGGACTTGTGGGAGATATCTTTTTTTGTCTCTGTATGCAAGAAAAAGACAAAAAATTCAAAATCTTAGGCATGGCGGGAGCAGCAGCCTTGGTCATTAGTTCGGTTTCTCGTGCCGCTATTATCTGTCTTCCGCTTATTCTCATTATTAGCTGGCTTTTATGCAGCTTCATGAGTTCCTGGGGAATGTTCTTGACTTCAGGAATTCTCTTAGGTGGAACCATCTTCTTATCTGAAATCCAAAATGGGATAGAGGATTTGGCGACTGCTGTCAACGAATATCGAGGTGGCTCTAATAAAGCCAGAGACTTACTCAAGCAAATGGCGCTAGATGGATGGAGAGAATCTCCCATTTGGGGACATGGAACAATGACGGCAAACGGTCCAGCTTCAGTAGGCTTTCGAGGGATCGGATCTCATCACACTTGGTATGGAACTTTGTATGCCTACGGGATTGTTGCGGCTATTCCTTTCGCAATTGCGTTTCTATGGAGTTTCTTTGATCTCATTACTAAAGTGGGAACTCACAAATATGCCAATGTGGGGATCTGCATTCTTTGTATACTATTAATATTTTCTACGGTCGATAATATTGATACGTTGACCTATTTATACTGGCCTGGCCTTGTTGTTTTAGGTATTGCATTTAATGAAGAACACCCCGATTTTTGTCAAATCAAAAATCATATTTTTCTGAAAAATCATGAGCTTAATTAATTCTATAAAATTATCTATATTATGCCTAAAGTTTCAATTGTTATCCCTGCTTATAACGCAATGAAATACCTGCCCGAAACCGTGACAACCGTTTTGCAGCAGACCTATGAAGACTATGAAGTCATTGTTGTAAATGATGGTAGTACAGATGATGTGGCGCACTGGGTTGCGGAACTCCATCACCCTAAGATTAAGCTCATCTCTCAAGAAAATCAGGGGTTGTCAGGTGCTAGAAACACGGGCATCAAAAATGCTCAAGGAGACTATGTAGCGCTATTGGATGCTGATGACCTGTGGCATCCCACAAAGCTAGAAAAACAGGTGACGCTGATGAACCAATCCCCGGAAGCAGGGTTGGTTTATACTTGGACTGCGCTGATGGATGAAAGCGGTCGGCTCACGGGACGTTTTTTTGGCGCAAAGGATGAAGGAAAAGTCTGGAAAAAACTTATTGAGCTTAACGTTGTGGGCTGTGGCAGTGTTCCACTCATACGCCGCAATTGCTTTGAACAGGTAGGTTTATTTGATCGAAACCTCAGGTCTTTTGTGGAAGACTGGGATCTGTGGCTACGGATGGCTCCATACTTTGACTTTAAAGTCGTTAGTGAACCGCTCGTTTACTACCGCCAACTGCCCTCCAGCGCCTCTAGAAATTGGGAAGCGATGGCAGCTAGCTACCGGATTGTAATTGAGAAGAACTTTAACGCTGCACCAGAAGAGATGAAATATCTAAAAGCCAGAAGCAGCGGATTTATGGCCCTTAATGTCGCCTGGAAACCATTACAGGGGCATACGCCTCAACCAGATATTGCAGCCAAACTGCAGCGGAAGGCGATCGCCCAATACCCCCCAATTATCCTGTCAAGGGAGTTCTGGAAACTCACGACGCTCATTTTTCTGAATCAATGGCTTGGGGCTAATGCCTGTAAACGCTTTTTAGCACTCCTGTATGCACTGCGCCGACGTTTCAACGGGATACAGCTTAAAGTGAGATCCTCTTGAACACTAATTGCAGCCGAAATGGCCCGAGCATCAATTTTATAGGTAGTCGGAAGCCTAAATCCTTTCGGCTCAAACAGTTCTGCCTTAAGGTGAGACTCATTTAACGAAAGTTCTCAAGCAAATCGAGGAGTGCTTTTCAGAAATTTACCTGAAATAATGCACTCAAAAGGTCTATATAACAACTTATGGTCAGCAAGAAAATTAAGGAAATCGTTAACGGAAGAGTCTTTCGCAACATGAGTTGGCTGGGTAGCGCTGAGCTGGCAAACCGAGTCTTTCGTCTTGCAACAACCGTAACCTTAGCCAGACATTTTAGTCAAAAAGAATATGGCTTAATGGCCATTATATATATATCTTATGAGTTTGCCTTTGTATTCATTAGAAGTGGAATTACCGCAAAGATTGTGCAAACCGATGATGAATCACTTCAGACAATCTGCGATAGTTCTTACTGGATTAATTGGATTGCCTGTATCATTGCTTTTTGTATTCAGTGCTTAGCTGCATATCCCATCTCTCTGTTTTATGGAAGTATTGATCTGTTTCTTCCACTTTGCTTTTGCGCATTAACCTACTTAATATTTCCATTTTTTCTAATTAAGTCTTCTCTGATTGAGCGCGGCAATAGAATGAAAGCCCTTGCCTTTATTCATGCTGCTCAGTCTATTACATCAAGCCTAATGGTTGTTGGTTTTGTCGTTTTGGGCCTTGGTATATGGTCCATTGCACTTGCGATGTTTTGTTCAACACTTTTATGGACAGTGGTCAACCTATTAGATACATCATGGAAAACTCCTCAAGCCTTTATATTGAAAGACTGGGAAAATATTGTAAATTTTAGTAAGAATGTTTTAGGGGTAGAACTACTTACTAGACTCAGAAGCAATCTTGATTATTTAATTATTGGCAAGTTTCTTAGCGTTGACGAACTAGGCTTTTACTATTTTGCCTTTAACGCTGGCTCTGGAATCACAATGAACATTGTAAATATGTTTGTTTGGGCGTTATATCCTCACTTGTGCGGCATTAGAACTGATCCACACAAATTTAAGATTGAGTATTTCAAAAATCTTAAGGTCATCATGGTCTCCATTTCTCTGATTGTTATGCTTCAGTCCTCTTTATCACATTTTTATGTGCCTGTTATTTTTGGCATAAAGTGGCTTCCTGCTATTCCAGTTTTAATTTTGATCTGTATTTCTGTTGTTCCTGTGTCACTAAAGCTTGTTACCTCAATCTTACTCAATGCCGATGATAAGCCTGAGGTCTCGCTATACTTTGATGTTTTTTATACTGCTGTATTCGCACTTGCTATTCTGTCAGTGGTTCAGCACGGCGTCTACTGGGTTGCGTTTGCTGTTTTATTCTGTCACTCAGCGATGAGCATTATTTTTTCAATCCTCGCATCCAAGAAAGTATTTGGATCGGCTCTAGGGGCACCCCTTTAACGTGAGTTCGACTAAAAAAGATAGGTACAAAGAAAGCTGGGACTTTAAGCTCAAAGTATTAATGTTTAAGCACCTAGAATTCCATCGTTAAGGAGACGGAAAGAATCAGTGTACTCAGTCTCGATAAACATTTGAACATAGCCAATAGTCCCTCTCAACCCTATTTTGCCAACAATGAGCTGTTCCTATAGATTGGCGCCTACGCTGCGGCCTGTTGTCTAAGCTGAAGCGTAGGTGCCAGTCATTTCCGCTTTATTCGATACAAAATGCCTAGGATTTAAAGTATACGGTATACTTTGGCGTGAATAAATCCCGATCTTTGCTGCGGAGTTTTAAGGTATGAATGACATGGAACCGTTGTAGTGGCTGGGTTCAACATCTTACGCGAAATTGAAATGGGTAACCAATCCTTTGTAATTTTGGCAATTTCTTTGTCTGCTGGCTTGGGCATAACTTTTGCTAGATGCATAAAAGCAGTTTCCTGCGGAAGTAAAAAGCGTTTTAGAATCCGGCATTGGTACAGGCTCAATTTGTGCGCTGGTCTTAACCCTAGTGGTGTCACAACCAAAGGTTGAGGACGAACCTGAGATGGCATCGACGAAATCCGTTGCGGTTGAAGATTAGTTTTTACATATCACTAACTTGTGTTGAGCAGGCTTCAGACTTATTCCGAAGCCTACTTTAATTTATGAAAATCTCTAAAACCTTATTTTTTCAGCACCCATGACGACTTTACTGGTTAAAAATATTCACACCCTCGTCACGATGGATAGCGCCCGACGAGAGCTGCACAATGCCGCAATTTTTGTCCGAGATCAGGTGATTGAACAAGTGGGGATAGCGGCAGAACTGCCTCAGACGGCGGATGAGGTGCTGGATTTGGGCGATCGCCACATCGTCCTCCCTGGTCTTGTCAATACCCACCACCACTTCTTCCAGACCCTTACAAGGGTGATTCCAGCGGCGCAAAACTGTAGCCTGTTTAACTGGCTAGAAGCCCTTTATTCCATGTGGTCAAGGCTTACGGCGCAAGGGGTTTATGTAAGCGCTCAGATGGCGGCGGCAGAGCTAATGCTTTCTGGCTGTACCACCGCCAGCGATCACTTATACCTGTTCCCGAATGACTGCACCCTGGATGATGAAATTGCGGCGATCGCCGAGATTGGGCTGCGGTTTCATGCAAGTCGGGGCAGTATGAGCATGGGCGTGAGCAAGGGAGGGCTACCGCCAGATCACTTGGTTGAGCAAGAGTCTGACATTTTGAAAGACTCTCAGCGGCTGATTGAGCAATACCACAATAATGATCGTCACGCGATGCTGCGGATGACCCTTGCACCCTGTTCTCCCTTTACCGTGTCCTCCGATCTGCTGCGGGAGTCGGCGGCGATGGCGCGGGCGTATCCAGGAGTGCGTCTGCATACCCATCTTGCCGAGAATCAGTCGGATGTGGCCTATAGCCTCGATAAATTTGGCCTGATCCCAGGAGATTTTGCAGAATCGGTGGGCTGGCTTGGGGAAGACGTATGGCACGCCCACTGTGTGCAGCTGAGCGATGATTCTATTTCAAAGTTTGCCAAAACCGGAACGGGTGTGGCGCATTGCCCCTGTAGCAATATGCGTCTTGCCAGCGGTATTGCGCCCATTCGCAAAATGTTAGACCAAGGCGTACCTGTGGGTTTAGGCGTAGATGGTTCGGCCTCTAATGACGGCGGCAATATGCTTCAAGAAGCCAGAACTGCCTTTTTGCTGGCGCGGGTGCGCGACTGTGACCCAACAGCGATGACGGCACGGGAAATTTTGGAGGTGGCGACCCTCGGCGGCGCAAGGGTGTTGGGGCGGGACGATATTGGGGCGATCGCCCCTGGCATGTCAGCAGACTTTATTGCTGTAAATACGGATCGCCACTCTTTTGCTGGGGCGCACCATGATTTAGTGGCAGCAGTCATTTTTTGTCTGATTGATTCTGTAGACTACAGCTTTATTAACGGCAAAAAGGTAGTAAATCAGGGACAGCTCACTACCATTGATTTAACGGCGCTGGTCACAAAACACAACCAGCTTGCGAAACAGCTTGTAGACCTATAAGCGCTGAATACTTTGCCTGATTACTTTGCAATAGCTTGAAAGATTGCAATCATGAATCCGTAGGCGATAAAAACAAGTAGGGTGCCGATGAGATTGGTTGGGGTAGCAGCAGAGGGCGATTCTTGTCCCAAGTCTTCTGTGACGGCCTGCTGAGGCTTTAGCCAAAAGTTCAGAAGCATTGTGGTGAGGGGCATTACAATCCAAGTCAGTAAAGAGCAGCTAATGAGATTGTTCACAAACATTTTGGGTGCCAGTGACCAAGTATCTAAGACCCCAAAGCGCGAGAAAAGCAAAGTTTCTAGCATGACGGTGGGGTATAGCCCAAACAGCACCGCAAAATTTTGCTTCCAGGCAGGGGTGTTTGCCTCTGCCCCGTTGCGTTTGCCAAACCAACCCTCAAACCCTGTCTGAATTTTGTAGCGGTAGGGGCCAAATTCTTTTTTACCTTTGCCAATAATCCGGTGGCGAAGGTCAGAATCGAGCCATTCGCCCAGATGGGCGGGGGAGTCAAAATGCACTACGATGTACCATTTCTCCTGCATCCCCTGAATTGGGCGGCACAGGTCAGTTTTGAGGTAGCCTTCAAACTGCTGTAGCCCCGCCCGAATTTCTGACTGCCATTGCAGAAACTGCGCTTCTTTGTTATCCGCAATTTCGTCATACTCAATCACAATGCTGGCGTTAGATTCTGGCTCGGATTGGTTTGTCATTCTGAAAAGAAACGTCAAGAATGGTTTGTTCGCAATTTAACAGACGTTTAATGACTACTGAGTTGTGATGGTTACACTAAGATCTAAATAGGGTTTACTCTTTTGTGGGCAGTCAATGAGGACTGTTCTCTAAATAGTCAAATGCAGAATCTGATAGCGGATGAATGGCAATGGCGAAAAAGGGATTTGGGAAGTCTATACCGTCAACACGAAATGCTAAAGGCTTTATGCGTTCGTTTATGGAGTGCGTGGTTGAGGCAAAGGGTAATAAGACAAAAATCCATCAGTTTTTGAAGTCTAACAAGGCAAAGTTAGATGAAAAATTGCTAGACGCCTTACCTTCAGTATTTACGGCTTTAACAGTTGATCGTTTGCCAAATGAGCGTGACAATATTGCTGCATTTTTTGGAACTTTTGGTAATTTAGTTCAGGAATTTCCTTTAGGTGATCGGAGGCTGAACCTAGAGTTAAGTATCGCGGTCTATAGTTTGGCCTTGCAGGTCTATACTCGTGAGGCTTTTCCGCAAAATTGGGCAATGATACAAAACAACCTAGGGCATGCTTATGGTGCTCGTCTGCGCGGCGAACGGGCGGAAAATCTTGAAAAGGCTATCACCGCCTATGAGCTGGCTTTTCAGGTTTTTACCCGTGAGGCGTTCTCAGAGCAATGGGCTGCAACACAAAATAACCTAGGTAATGCCTATGGTATTCGTCTACGCGGTGAACGGGCTGAGAACATTGAAAAAGCTATCACCGCTTATGAGTTGGCTTTACGGGTACGTACCCGTCAGACGTTCCCAGATCAATGGGCTGCAACGCAAAATAATCTAGGAGCTGCGTATAGTGAACGTTTACGCGGTGAACGGGCTGAGAACATTGAAAAGGCAATCGCCGCCTATGAGTTGGCGTTACAGATCTATACCCGTGAGGCGTTCCCAGAAAAATGGGCTGCGGCACAAAATAACCTAGGGCATGCCTATGGTGCTCGTCTGCGCGGCGAACGGTCTGAGAACATTGAAAAGGCTATCATTGCCTATCAGTTGGCTTTACAGGTTTGTACCCGTCAGGCGTTCCCGCAAGATTGGGCAATGACGCAAAAAAACCTGGCAGGGACATTAGTGCAATACGCCCCACTGACAGACAATTTTGTCGATTTAGATACTGCGATTACTCTCCTAGAGTCAGTTCTGGAAGTTTCAGCTTTGGGCAGTTCTACCTTTATTAAGACTCAGATTTTCTTAGGTAATGCCCTATCTCGTCGCTACGAGCACAGTCAAAATTCCACCGACCTAGAGCAGTCTTTGCAAGCCTATAAAACAGCTTTAGATGCCATAAGCCCGGAACACTACGACCGAAAAAAAATCTCGCAAGCCTTACCCATCACTCAATCTGTTTTAGGTGGTCGTCTAGTACGAGATGGTCAATGGCAAGAAGGGTTACAACTTTTACTAAACAGCGTTAATCAACTCAGCACAAGTGATAATCCCCTCGCCCATGCGAGTGCTCTTTTCCAAACGGGACGCGCTCACGAAACCCTTTCCGATTGGGACAACGCCCGTCTTTACTATCGAGATGCCCTCCGCCTCTACGAACACCTTCAAGATCAGACTGGTATCGCCCAAAGCAGGGCTGGCTTAGGTGGCGTACTTGTATCTCAGGGGCATCTAGAAAAGGGTCTTGCTGAATTGACTAAAGCACGAGAGCATTATCATCAATTGAACCAGCCTAACAAAGCGGCTGAGGTGGAAAATCTATATCAAGCCACCCAAAAAGCAATTGAACGACAGGCAATTGAGGCGTATGTATGACCACCGCTGATGATATTTTTGACCAGTCGAGCAGCAACATTCAGCGGCTAGGATTGAGAGAAATCCCATTCACCGAAAGTCCAACCGATCTTCAGAGTGAGACCTTACAGCATATTTTTACTGGACGGCAAAATGAACTGCGCCAGATATTTAACCTGTTCCAAAGTCGTGAGCGGCGGCGCATTTTAGTCTACGGTCGGCTGGGAATTGGCAAAAGTGCTTTTCTGCTAGAAGTGTTGTCCGTCTTGCGCCGTAAGCGTCCAGATATGTTGACGACTTACATCTCTCTACCCGCAAATTTAGATCTTGCAACCACAGCACTAATTGCACTAGCACAAGCAATGCCTGATGACGAAAAGGCACAGCAACAGCTTTATCAAATGGGCATCCCCACTGAAATGGTTTTGAAAGAGCGTGGTAGTAAAGTCGGCGCAAATTGGGTTGTGAGCGGGGAACTTAGCGAGAAGGACTTACCAATTCCCAAGTCACAATATTCTACTGTTAACCTAGAAACACTTTTAGAACGGGCACAAAAGCAATATCCCCAAGGAGTCGTAATTGCCATTGATGATCTAGACAAACAAAACCCCAGCGCCGTGCGGCAACTCATGCACGATGCCCAAGGCATGTTAAAAGGACGCGCCTGGTTTATCCTCACAGGGCACCCAACGGGAATGACCGGAGATCTACTCACCAGTGAACGGGGTCTATTCGATCTACAACTGAAGCTCGAAGAACTGGATCAGCCCACCATGTATCAAATGCTGATCAACTACCTCAACAGCGCCAGAATTGACAATGGCTGCACCGATCCAACAGACCCACGTTCCGTATTGCCCTTCTTGCCAGAAGCCGCAAAACGTTTTTGCGAAGTCTCCTTAGGCAAACCGCGCTTGTTCAACCGCTTAGGCAACACCGTACTGTCTACTGCTGCCGATCTTCAAGCAACCGTGATTAACCCTGAAGTTCTTGAGCAAGGATTAAGAGCTGCTGCCCCCACTTTACGTCAGCAAGCTGCCTTAAATGTGCAGGAAGAGCGGGTTCGGATTTTACTGCAACGGCGCGGTAGCCTATCGGATGAAACGATTACGATAGAAGACCTCGAACAGCTAGGTGTTCGTAGCTTTAGCGATATTCTGCCCTTTTTAGAAAGATTAGAAGAGGCAGATCTCGCCCATCAGCTTAGCCAAGAGGCCGCCAAGGCGTTTGCACCCATTCCGCTTCCCCCTGCGGAGGATGAATTGCCTCCCATCAAAATTAGCTAAAGGCAAGATTTTAGCCAAGGACGAAATTGACCAATTTACCAGGCACAACGATCGCCTTTTTAACGGTTTGCCCCTCCAGATACCGCTGCCCTACCTCAGAAGTACGAGCATAGGTTTCCAGTTCTTCGCGGGTGGCGCTGGCTGGCACCTGCACAGTGCCGCGCGTTTTGCCCATCACCTGAATCACAAGGGTTAATTCATCGGAAATGAGCGCGTCAGGGTCAAGCTTAGGCCAAGGCTGCTGATGGACTGAGCCAGTTTTGCCAATCTGTTTCCAGAGTTCTTCGGCAATGTGAGGGGCAAATGGTGCCAGAAGAGTAATGAGGGTTTCAATACCTTCAGTGTAGACACCAGACTGCTTGATGCCAGCATCATTGAGGGCATTGCTAAGCTTCATGAGTTCAGAGACAGCAGTGTTAAATTGGTACTCATCCTGAAGGTCTTCGCTCACTTCTTTGATGGCGGTATGGACGGCGCGGCGGAGATCCTTTTCGTCTTTAGTTAGCGCTTTAGCAGCGGAAGAGGGCGCACTGCCTTTCGCCACCGCAGGGGATTCAGTAACGAGTCGCCATACGCGGTTAAGAAATCGGAACTGGCCTTCAACATCGGCATCGTCCCATTCCAGATCTTTTTCGGGGGGAGCCTTAAACAAAATGTTCATCCGAGCGGTGTCTGCGCCGTACTTGGCGATTACTTCGCCAGGTGCCGTTCCATTGTGCTTGGATTTCGACATTTTTTCATAGACAATCTCCAAGGCATCTCCTGTCTCTGGATCGACGGGGTTCCCTAAATCCTTGATGTTTTGGGGAATGAAATAACGTTCGGTTTTGGGGTTCTTGTAGGTTTTACCCTGCACCATGCCCTGGGTCAGCAAACGCTTGAAGGGTTCATCGCAGGTGAGTAAACCGCGATCGCGCATCACCTTTGTAAAAAAACGCGAGTAGAGCAGGTGCAAAATCGCGTGTTCAATGCCGCCGACGTATTGGTCTACGGGCATCCAGTCATTGGTCACTGCCGGATCAAATGCCGCCCCTGTGTTCTGAGCATCGGGGTAGCGCATGAAGTACCAAGACGAACACATGAAGGTATCCATCGTGTCGGTTTCGCGCTTAGCAGGGGTGCCGCAGGTGGGGCAGGGCACATTCACCCAGTCTTCTAACTTGGCTAAGGGCGAACCTTTCCCTGAAAACTCAACGTTATCGGGGAGCTTCACAGGCAGTTCTACATCGGGCACAGGCACCACCCCGCATTTAGGACAATGCACTACAGGGATGGGACAGCCCCAGTAGCGCTGCCGCGAGATTAGCCAATCCCGCAGACGGTAATTTGAGGTGCCTTTACCCTTATGGTTGGCTTCGAGGTAGGCGATCGCCGCTTCTACACTTTTGCCCTTACCCTTCCCTGCTGGAACCCCATCCAAGGGTTCCGAGTTCACTATTACGCCCTCACCCGAATAGGCGGCAGCTAAAGTCTCCCCATCCAAAGATTGATCTGGGGGCTGAACCACCACTTTAATTGGTAGATTAAAGGTCTTTGCAAACTCAAAGTCACGCTGGTCATGGGCAGGCACTGCCATAATGGCACCCGTGCCGTAGTCTACTAATACATAGTCCGCAATCCAAACCGGAATCTTTTCGTCATTGACGGGGTTAATGGCATAGCCGCCCGTCCAGACCCCCGTTTTTTCGCGTCCTTCTGCTGTGCGATCCATTTCGCTTTTACCTGCCGCTTCGGCTTGGTACGCCTTAATCGCTTTAGCTTGAGCAGGGGTGGTTAATTTCTCAACCAAAGGATGCTCTGGCGAAATCACCATAAACGTCGCACCCCAAAGGGTATCGGGGCGAGTGGTAAAGACCGTGAGGTCATCCCCGTCTTGGGTCGTGAAGGTGACGTGGGCACCCACAGATTTTCCAATCCAGTTGGCTTGCATCAGACGCACCCGTTCTGGCCAGCCACTAAGCTGATCTAAATCTTGCAAAAGCTGCTCGGCGTAGTCAGTGATTTTGAAAAACCACTGACGTAACTGCTTACGTTCTATCTTTGCCCCTGATCGCCAAGATTTTCCTTCGCTATCGACCTGTTCGTTGGCTAAGACGGTCTGGTCAATCGGATCCCAGTTAACGAGGGCTTCCTTTTGGTAGGCCAAACCCATCTCCAAAAACTGGAGAAACAGCCACTGCGTCCACTGGTAATAGTTGGGCGAACAGGTGGCGACTTCTTTATCCCAATCAAAAGAGATGCCCAAATCCTTGAGCTGTTCGCGCATCTGGTCAATATTGGCGTAAGTCCACGTTGCAGGCGGAATATTTCGCTCGATCGCCGCATTTTCCGCAGGTAAACCAAAGGCATCCCAGCCCATCGGGTTTAAGACGCGATAGCCCTGCATCCGCTTATGGCGAGCGATAACGTCCACGATGGTATAGACCCTGACGTGCCCCATGTGAAGGTTGCCAGAGGGATAGGGAAACATCGACAGCGCATAGAACTTAGGCTTGCTGCTGTCTGTGACGGCTTCATGCAGTTTTTGGTCTGCCCAGTTTTTCTGCCACTGTTTCTCTATTTTGGCGGGGCTATATTGGGACTCCACGAATCACTCCTGCGATTGGATTTGCATCCTTTCATCTTAGAGTCTCGTCTGCGGTTCGGATAAAATGATCAGGTTTTGAAGATTAGAAAGGTGAAGTCAGGGGTTTTTAACCTTACAGGGGGCTAATCCTTCGGCTTTTTTACGAAATTTTTCGTCAAAGGTGTGTAGTTCAGCGCAGTGTTGGCTATGAGCGAGATGGAAGGCATCGGCAAAATCTAGTCCGTGTTCATGCCATTCCAAGGTTTGTTGAATTAACTTGGCACTGACGACGGACACATTCGGCAAACCAAATAGGCTTCTGAGGGCTTGGCAAATCTCGTAGGGTTGAAACTTATAAGCAAAGCGCAAAACCCATTCTGCTTCAAGAATGACAGTGTCTGGGATAAAAATATCCTGACTCTGAAATAATTTGAGGCTCTTTTGGTACTGTTGTTCATCATCACGGGTGAGCAGCCGAACCACAATGTTTGTGTCAACTGCGATCACGCCATTCCTCCAGAATTCCTAGACGAACGGCATCTTCTATTTCTTCTAAACTTTTGGATTCTCCGATGCATTGCAAACATCCCGCAACATTTTCAAGCGTAGTTTCTTCAAAGGGACTGTTTGTCTTCAGCAAAATTCCATCGCCCACATCAACGGCAATTAA
This sequence comes from Acaryochloridaceae cyanobacterium VAR_48_metabat_390, assembly GCA_031422435.1. Classification (GTDB taxonomy): domain Bacteria; phylum Cyanobacteriota; class Cyanobacteriia; order Thermosynechococcales; family Thermosynechococcaceae; genus JAAURS01. The sequence goes on along the minus strand of JANPLU010000123.1, from coordinate 64,697 downwards.
TTCTTGCCCAACGTCCCAGCGATATGCATCCCGTAAGTCTTTGGGGATGATGACTTGACCTTTACTAGACAATCGGGTAGTCTTCATTGAGCAACATGAGTAAGACGCTGGTAAGAATTATAGCGCTTTGAGGATTCATGCAGTGTGCGCTGCTGCGCGTAAAAAAGATACTGTGGTTTGGCGATCGCACCCAACCCCAAGACGATATTCTGCCGCCTTTGCGAAAACCAGCCGATCCGCTAAAGTTCTCGCATACAATGAAGACTCATGATTTGACCCTATCCACTGTGACGGCTAACAGACCCATGTCTACAGAAATCACCGCCAATCCAGAAAAGCAAAAAGCCCTCAATATCGTACTCACGCAGATTGAGCGATCCTTTGGCAAAGGCTCCATCATGCGGTTGGGGGATGCCACCCGGATGCGGGTTGAAACCATTCCTAGCGGTTCTTTAACCTTAGATTTAGCCTTAGGCGGCGGGCTGCCCAAGGGTCGCGTGGTGGAGCTATACGGTCCCGAAAGCTCCGGTAAAACCACCCTGGCACTCCATGCGATCGCCGAAGTTCAAAAAGCAGGTGGCGTTGCTGCCTTTGTGGATGCAGAACACGCCCTAGATCCTACCTATGCAGCGGCGATCGGCGTTGATATTGATAACCTGCTCGTCGCTCAGCCTGATAACGGCGAAGCAGGGCTTGAAATTGTAGATCAGCTCGTGCGCTCCACCGCCGTTGATCTCGTGGTGATCGACTCCGTGGCGGCATTGGTGCCCCGTGCTGAAATTGAAGGCGAAATGGGCGACGTTCATGTCGGCTTGCAGGCCAGGCTGATGAGTCAGGCGCTGCGCAAAATTACGGGCAACATTGGCAAAACGGGCTGCACGGTCTTTTTCTTAAATCAGCTTCGTCAAAAAATCGGCATCAGCTACGGCAACCCTGAAACCACCACAGGCGGTAACGCCCTTAAGTTTTATGCCTCAGTGCGCCTAGATATTCGTCGTATTCAAACCCTCAAGAAAGGGACTGAAGAGTTTGGGATCCGCGCCAAGGTCAAGGTCGTCAAAAATAAAATTGCGCCCCCATTCCGAATTGCCGAATTTGATATCATCTTCGGAACAGGCATTTCTTCCCTGGGCTGTATCTTGGATATTGCTGAAGAAACCAATATCATCGTCCGTAAAGGTGCTTGGTATAGCTACAACGGTGACAACATCGGTCAAGGCCGAGACAATACCATCAAGTACATGGAGGAAAAGCCAGACTTTGCTAAGGAAGTTGAACGGCTAGTGCGCCAAAAGCTGGATGGTGGTGCGGTGGTATCTGCTAACTCTGTTGTGCCAGGGGAAGTCCATTCTGAAGACGAAGACGAAGAATAGAGCCAACATTATTTCCGTAGGGAGGGCAAAGCCTTGCGCTCCCTACAGAGATAAGGTCTAAACCCCAAGACTAGCAGGCTGAAGCTGCTCTACCCAATCCTGAAGCCCATAGGTGTTCAGCCGATAGCTCAGCGGATGGGCAATCAGACGAGCTGTGCTTTCATACAGCACCTCTAGCTCTACCAAGCCATTTTCTTTGAGGGTGCGACCCGTCGAGACTAAATCGACGATCGCCTCGGACATCCCCGTAATAGGGCCTAGCTCGACCGAGCCGTACAGCGGAATAATTTCGACGGGGATATCGAGCTGGTCAAAATACTCCCGCGCGCAGTTCACAAACTTAGAGGCAACCCGACTGTAGGGCGGAAACTCTGCGGCAGAGCGATAGGGGCTAGAATCGCGCACTGCCACCGACATCCGGCAAAATCCAAATCCTAGGTTTCTTAGGTGGGCAACCTTGGGCTGTTTCTCCTTCAGTACGTCATAGCCCGCTACACCAAGATGAGCCTGACCGTACTCTACATAAACCGGCACATCATGGGTTCTTACCAGCAGCGCCTGAGCACGGCCCGTCGGCTCTGGGATCTGGAGCTGACGATTGCTAGAGTCTAAAAATGCGCTAAAGTCCAAGCCTACAGCCTGGAACAGGCGAATACTGTCTTTGAGTAATGCGCCCTTGGGCAAAGCAACCGTTAACATGGAGCGGCCTTAGGTCGAAGGTTCTACGGTCTCAATTGTGACAGAACTCGCGGCCCTCACCCAAGCAATTTGCTGAATCTGTCGATGTTTTGCATAAAGGCGGATTTGCTCGGGCGATCGCCCCTCAAGCTCCACTTCTACCCGAACAGAACCTTCTTGATGCCTTAACTGCTGAGCATGGCAGAACGCCGCCGCCACCAAATTAGGGGAAGCAGGCACGACTAGCCAGTGACTGACCGCAGTGTGCTGAGGCAAGGTGCCCATTAAGACGTGTTGCAAGTCTTCCATGTTGAGCGAAAACCCAATCCCTGGGATCATCTGGCCTTGAGGATGATACAGACTCAAAAGCTGGTCGTAGCGGCCTCCTTGACCTAACACCCGTTGACCGCTAAAGCTATCGCTGACCACCTCAAAAACCAACCCTGTGTAGTAATCGAAGCTTTGAATAAGGCTCAGATCTAGGGTGACAGAGGGATGTCCCTCTAGAAGCTCCACTACAGACTTGAGCCGCTGTACCGCCGCAAGCTGGGTAGCGTCCAAAGACCATTGGCTGACCTGTTGCAGCACCGAAACTGGTTCACCGCGTAAGTCCATCAGCTTTAGGGCGCGATTTCGCAGGGCAGGCTCTAGGGGCAACTGCTCAAGTTCTACGTAGTTGAGCTGGGCGATCGCCTCTCTCACCTTGCCTCGCAGCGGCTTCGGGAAATCCCACAGAAGCGATCGCGTTAACCCTGCATCCCCCAAAACTAAATGCCACTGCTCTAGCCCTAGGCTAGACAGCGCATCCGCCAGCAGCAGCAGCACCTCCGCATCCGCAGAAACACCTCCAGCCCCTAGCAGCTCTACGCCAGCCTGATAAAACTCGTGCTGCCCATAGGTTTGCCCCATCGGCTGCCGTCGAAAAATGTTGGCGGTATAAAAAAGCCGTTGCGGGTACGTCTCCACCATGCGCGTTGCCGCCGCCCGAGCGATCGAGGCCGTTAATTCGGGACGTAACCCTAAAATGCCCTCTTCTGCATCCCACACCTGAATTACGGTTTCTGGCTGTACCGCTTCACCCGCTACCAGCGTATCTAGGCGCTCTAAAGTGGGCGTAATGATGCGGTGATAGCTCCAGCCGTTAAACACGTCCTGGAGTCGATGCTCAATCCATTGTTTTTGCGCCACATCTACGGGCAGCAAATCCCGAGCGCCAGTCGGAGGTTGATAGATCATGTATTGCTGCTATTGGTTGCTACCGCTTATTGCTGCCATGGGTTGCCACTACTTTTTTCTCCCAAACAAACCACCTAAAAAGCCTGAAGGCTTGCTCCCAGCTTGAGCCGCTGCTTTAACGCCCGATTGAACCGGTTTAGCGACCAAAGCCTCTTGTTTCTTTAGCTCATTTATTTCTTGAAGTAACTCAGCGTTTCGAGGATCTAGGGTTTGGGCTTTTAGTAAATATCCCTTAGCCATCTTAGGCTGTTTCAGCTTCAGATAGATAACACCCAACAACAGATTACAGCGAAAGTTTTGAGGATCTAGCTTTTGTGCAGACCTTAATTCTTGGATCGCAGGCTGGTAAAGCTTTTTTTCAATGTATTCTTCTGCACGTCGAACATACTGCCGCAGAAATTCCTCCGAAGGAGCCACCGTTTTCTGATCGACTGGCTTCTTGGCAGGGGTTGTCACCGATACTTCAGGGCTGCTGGGCTGAGTTACAACTGCGGGAGCAGCCTCAAAAAAAGACGGCTGGCTATGGCGGGGCGTTTGCATTAGCTCCCGACGCAGCAGAAACATGAGGTTTAGCTCACTCATCTGCTCAATCACATTTACCACTCGATTAAGCTGACCATACTGGTTCTCCGCCAGACTCTGAATTGTTGAAAGATAAAAGGCTTGATACGGATCTGAAGTCAGCAGATCTTTTGCCGTTTGATGATGAAGTCGGGCAGAATCAAATTCCAAATTGGCGCGCTGCCCCACCAATTTCAGCAACATATCGTAATCATTACGCTCCTTTTCTTGAGAGAGAAACTGATAAGCCGGATTTACAAGCTTAGAAAGAACTTGGCTTGCCTGCCCCTTGTCCATGGAGGGTGCGCAGCTATCAGGGTGAAGAATACGCGCCAGCTTCACATAGCGCTTTCGAATCTCTGCCGCTGCTGCATCAACTGGCAAACCCAGCACTGCATAGTGGTCTGTGTATCCGAATTCGGCCAATCCCTGTTTGATTTGAAAAGACATCTAGCTTATTCCAAGGTCAGAATACAAGGGGTTAATGAACGGATTAATTAAATGGGTTAACTAAATGAGTTAAACCAAGCTTTCGACAGCAACGTTTTCATGAAACAGTTATGCGTAAGGCAACGGCATCGTGAGAGGCTTAACTTTGAGGAGTTCGGTGCTTAAAGAGTGATGCAGATAACCATTCGTTGCAAGTATGCGACCTGAGCTTAGGTCAACAGGTGTTTGGTCGTAGGCACTGACCTGTCCCCCTGCCTCTTGTACTAACACAATTCCAGCGGCAATATCCCAAGGCGAAAGACCTCTTTCCCAATATCCATCCAAACGCCCACAGGCAATATAGGCAAGATCTAAGGACGCAGCACCACCACGTCTAACGCCCTGAGTAAGGTGGGTGAAGTGACAAAATTCAGCATAGTTATTGTCTATTGTCTCTCGTCGGTCATAGGCAAATCCAGTCACGAGTAGGCTCTGGGAGAGCGCTGAAGTTTGCGAAACGTGGATGGGCTGACGATTTCGCGTTGCGCCCAATCCGCTGGCAGCGCGAAACAGCTCTTGATGAAAGGGGTCAAAAATCACCCCCACTTGCGGCACTCCATCAATCAGTAAAGCGATAGAGGTGGCAGAAAAAGGGTACTGGTGAGCATAGTTTGTCGTGCCGTCTAGGGGGTCAATCGCCCACAAAAACCGACTTGTATCGCTCCCCTGATGTCCAGATTCCTCCGCCAAGATTTGGTGGTCAGGGAAGTGACGCTTCAAAATTGTGATCACCGCAGCTTCTGCGGCGGCATCAGCTTCAGTGACCAAATCTCCAGATCGCCCTTTTTCTTGAACTGACTTTAGGTTGCCCCAAAAAGACTGTAAAATCGCACCTGCACTCAGAGCGGATTCGGTCGCAATGTCCAAAAAGCCTTCAAGTTCAAAGGTTTGATGTGGTGGCAAAGTTTCATTCTTCATCTAGGGGTAGTCCACGGCGCACTTTTCCTTTACCAAAATAACGCCCAAATTGCAGTTCGTAGACCTCATCTTCATCTTGGGTTTCGACCCGTAAGGATGCGCGCGGGTAGCTCACGCACAGCAGGGCATAGCCCTGACGCTGAAGGTGGGGAGATAACCCCATTGCTTCGGGCTGGTGCAGGTCGCCGCTTAATACGCGCACGGCACAGGCGGTACAGGCTCCATTGCGACAGGAAAAAGGTAGTTTTACCCCTTGCTCTTCGGCGGTTTCAAGGATGTAGCGATCGGCCGGAACCTCTACAGCGTGCTCTGTATTGGTGCGGCGATCGCGAATCTGTACGGTGTAGGTGGGCACCATAAAAATCTTTTTAAGGGAACTTGTTTATATGAGGCTTAGATTCTGTTAACATATCTTACTTATGTGAACCAATTCCACAAGGAAATTCACATCCACCTGGAGAGGTGGCCGAGCGGTTGAAGGCGCAGCACTGGAAATGCTGTTTAGGGCAACTTAACGAGGGTTCGAATCCCTCCCTCTCCGTTGTAATAGGTTCTAAAATCAAAACCGCAGTAGGCTAGCCTACTGCGGTTTTTTGTAATGGCATTGAGGAAACTGCTGTGAAGGTTTTGCCCCCACTCCCCCCTGCGATCGCCCTTGATCCGCTTTTACACCAGTGGCTTCTGGAGGATATTGGACGGGGCGATCGCACCACAGACGCAATTCTGTCAAGCTCTGATACCGCTGGGGTGGCAGAACTACGGCTCAAGCAAAATGGTGTTGTAGCAGGGCTACCATTGCTAGAGCGCGTGTTCCAGAAATTGGATTCCCATGCTGTAGTCAAAACCTTTGTCCAAGAGGGTGAACTTGTTACCGCAGGTACCACCATTGCAACCATAGAAGGCTCTTTAGCAGCCCTGCTGATGGGAGAACGGGTTGCGCTCAATTTAGTGATGCGCCTCGGCGGCATTGCCACCTTAACCCGCCGCTATGTGGAGCAGATTGCCGATTTGCCAACGCAGCTTGTGGATACGCGCAAAACCACGCCTGGACTAAGGGTTTTAGAAAAATACGCGACGGCAGTAGGCGGTGCCCAAAATCATCGGTTTGGCCTCGATGATGCCGTGATGATTAAAGATAACCATATTGTTGCTGCTGGGGGAGTTGCGATCGCCATTCAGCGCGTGCGCCAATTATCCCCGTTTGTGCTGGCAATTGAAGTAGAAACCGAAGACTTCGATCAGGTGAAAGAAGCCGTTGCCCACGGAGCAGATATTATTATGCTCGACAACATGGCGATCGCCCAGATGAAAGAGGCAGTCGCCTATATTCGCAGCAAAAATCCGCGCATTAAAATTGAGGCTTCGGGCAATGTGACCTTGAGCAACCTGCGACCAATTGCCGAGACAGGGGTTGATTTTGTCTCTACTAGCGCCCCTATTACTCAGTCCTCTTGGCTAGATCTGAGTTTAAGCATTGTGTTAGGGAGATCGTGATTGTCAGGGCGCGGCGTAGGAATTGGTACAGCAAAGAATTTTTCGATTGTAGGTGAAGGGCATAACGCGTTTCTTAAAGATCTGATTCCCTGAAAACAGTGGTTTGATATGGAGATCGCACCTTACTACAATGAGGGCATAGCGCTGAGGTTCAATTAAGTGTATGAGTCTGCAACTCTCTATTCCTGAATCCGTTCTCTCAGGGGTGCGCCTGCCCGAAGGTCAGCTTGAGCAATTCCTCCTCCAAGAATTGGCGATCGCCCTTTACAGCCAAGATTTATTGTCTTTTGGCAAGTCACGAGAACTTGCTCAACTGGATAAATACGCCTTTGGTCGTTTGCTGGGCGAACGTGGAATCTCTCGGCACTATGGACAATCAGAACTAGAGGATGATTTCAGTTATGCCCATAGTGTGTAACACATCCCCAATCCTCAATCTGGCTATTATTGAGCATCTAGACTTAATCAAACAGCAGTTTGCCCAGATAATCATCCCTCCCGGCGTCTTAGCAGAACTTAGGGTCAACGAAGATCGCCCTGGCTCCCTCGCTATTCGCAATGCGATCACTGAAGGGTGGATTCAGATTCAGCCTCTTATCCAATCTCAAGCGGTTGTCCAGCTTTTGCGACAGACACTAGACCAAGGTGAATCCGAGGCGATTGCATTGGCTTTAGAGCAACAGGCAGATTATATTTTGCTTGATGAACGAGATGGACGAAAAGTTGCTAAATCGTTAGGGCTAAATGTTACAGGTGTATTAGGTATTTTGCTGAAAGCAAAACAATCTGAAACAATATCTCAATTGAAACCTTTACTGGAAGATCTGATTCAGATTGCTGGTTTTAGAATTTCTCCAATCCTTTTTGCCCAACTCTTAGCAGTGGAAGTTCAAGAATAGGTTTCTATAATCGTTATTAGATTTCAACTTGAGAATAACTTTTGTTGCGCTTGCGACTCATAAATTTTATGTTCGTATCGAGCATATTCTTCCTTGCTCTAGCTCAATGGGGCGATCACCAGATTCAGAACTTAGCTGGGTGATCGCGATTGTTCAACATCTCACCTTCATATTCGCAACTGTTCTTTATCGGTGGGGGCGAGCATATTATTGTTGTCTTCGTAGAGCGATCTTACCCCCCCCCTTCGTTCTTTTCAGATTAAGAATTCACATTTTAGTGGAGAGATGAATCTGTAATCTCGCCATTAAACCTTAATTTTTTCTTGCACATATTACTCATATAAATTAATATCTCTGGGATACTTTTTGTCCTAGTATAAACAAGAAACTCCCAAGAGTTATATACCCTATAACTACTTCAAGTATTACTAGAATCCGTCCCAAATCATCGCATGGCGTTACATCACCATAGCCAAGAGTAGTAAATGTCACAATGCTAAAATAGAGACTTTCCAAAAAATTACCCGACAAACCTTTGAAATGAGATGAGAGTGCCATATACAAAAAAGAAAACAATATATTGATAATCGCAGAGAAAGAAGCCAGAACTGCTGCCGATCTCCAATACTTAGTAAAAATAATTGATCCAAGAAAAGCTATTCTCTCTGTTATCGGCAATTCATAAAATTTGTCAATTTTCCCAAGTAAAGATTGAGACCAGTTAATATACTCGGCTTGATATCTCATCAATGGTTCATTGACTTCACGGACATCGACCATTTGAAATCTCGTCCATTGTCCACGATATTTTATCGGATGTTTTTTCCACACTACTATTTCAAGTAAATACTTAATAAGCTCAAAGTAATTTATCTCCTTAATTAGCATCGGAGTTCTAATCGTCCGGCTATTAAGCTCTATTGCCTTTATATATGCTCCTCTAAGGGAAATCCCCCCTAATGAAGTATCTTGCTCATGTCTAATTAACGCAATTCTTGAATAATCAAAGTCTGCACATACAAAATTGCAATTAATAAACCGTACTTGTTGAAAATTAGCTCTAATAAGTGAAGCATTACTAAAATTAAGGTTAATCAACTCACAGCTCGGCAGAAAAATTCCATCCAGAGGTATGCCTCTAAGATCGTGCCAGCCCCCAATTTGACTTGTCGGGAAAATTTCCACGAATGACTTGATATTGTACTTTTTCTTGTTAAAGCAAAAACTAAAATCATTCAAATCTAATTGTGCATATAGAAAGCTTAAATCACCGAGCTGGTATCTTCTCGTCCCCTCCAAGCGATTCCGTTCTATTTTTTGCTCTATATGCTTCCTTATCGCTTCAACGCAAGCTCTACCTATTGGAGATCTCCATCTCACTTGTAATTCAAAAATCTGGCTATAACTATTTGTAAATTTCTGATTAATAATTCTCTTGCATTGTTCATGATTAGTAAACCAATGGTCGGAAATATTGATTTCCTCACTGTAGCCATTTTTCTTTAAATAACTAACTACCCGTTCGTACTTAATCACTTGTAGTCTTCTCCTACTTAAAAATCACTCTTGTTTTACTATGAACTCAATTTGTTGACAACAGTTTTATGCAAAGTGCATCGTCTATTTTTGCAGAATTCATCCTGGCACTGACCGGAATCGCTTGCATCGACGCATCAGGGAAAGGCCGCAACAAATCTGGTAACGGTTGACCACACTACACATTGGAGTCAAGCCATCGCCCATAATTCTCAGGGCTTAAAATCACAGGCATCTGATCATGGATTGGTTGTAATGACTATTAGCCGAAGTTGTCAGAATCGTGCAAGTCTCAATGTCATTTAAAGGTTCTCACAGCTCGCAAACATCGTATTGCCCGCCACCACAAAATTAAACGGCTATTTTGCGCTCCGCCCATGCACTAAACTCATCGATTTTCCTTAAAACGTGAAGGAATATTTACAAGTTAAGGGACACATTTAGCCTGCAGTGACTTAGGTCTAGCCATCCAGGTGCATTTTAGGGCGTTTCTTTGCGTCGTTTCGCAAGGGACAGCATCGTTCGCGGTAAACTGTCAGTGCATCTTACCCTGAAGCTGCTTCAGGGGGTGGAACCTAGTTTTTCTATCCTTTGTCAGGTCTATTTCCTATGTCTGACCTTCCCTTTACGCTAGATCAGCTCCGAATTCTAAAGGCGATCGCAGCGGAAGGAAGTTTCAAGCGCGCCGCAGATAGCCTCTACGTTTCTCAGCCTGCCGTTAGCCTTCAGGTGCAAAATCTAGAGCGGCAGCTAGATGTGCCCCTCTTTGACCGAGGGGGTCGTCGCGCTCAGCTTACCGAGGCAGGACATTTATTGCTGGAGTATGGCGATCGCATTTTGGCGCTGTGCCAAGAAACCTGTCGCGCCATCGAAGACCTGCATAACCTCCAGGGCGGCACGCTTATTATTGGGGCAAGTCAGACGACGGGCACCTACCTCATGCCCAAGCTGATTGGGGTATTTCGACAGACCTACCCAGAAGTAGCAGTGCAGCTTCATGTGCACTCCACCCGACGCACCTGCTGGAGCGTGATGAATGGGCAGGTCGATCTCGCCATTATTGGCGGAGAAGTACCCCTAGAACTGCAATCAACCCTAGAAATTGCCCCCTATGCAGAAGATGAGCTGGCGTTAGTGCTGCCCATTTTTCATCCCCTCGCCCAAAAAGACACGGTTCAGCGTGAAGACCTCTATCGGCTTGGGTTTATTACCCTAGATGCCCAGTCCACCATCCGTAAGGTCATTGACCAGATTTTAGTGCGTGGCAACATTGACCCGCGCTTACTGAAAGTAGAAATGGAGCTGAACTCCATTGAGGCCATCAAAAACGCAGTGCAGTCTGGGTTAGGTGCCGCATTTATTTCGGTATCTGCCATTGAAAAAGAGCTGAAGCTGGGTGCCCTTAAGCGAGTCAATATCGAAAACGTTGTAATCAAGCGGACGTTGTCTCTGATTTTGAACCCCAATCGGTATCGTTCAAAGGCATCCGAGATTTTTATTGCTAAAATTTTGCCCCAACTTTCCACCCTCACCGCCAATATTGACTTTCTAAGCATCCTCTCTGAGGAGGATATATCTGTTCTCTCTTCTACCGAAGTGAGCGCGCTGTAGTCAAAGCGCTTTAAAAAAGGAATCCAACGGGGATGCTTAGACGTATCTAAAGCAAAACAGTAAATCGAGACAATGAATGCTGAAATATTGATTAGATTGAACAAAGGCAGGCTTTTAAGAGCACTAAATCAGTTATAAGGTTGCCGCTACTTGTAAGCGTCCTCATTTAAAGGGTTGTATGGATCTCAATCTGAAAGACTACGTTGTACTGCTGCATCCGGCGATCGCCGTTGCCGTTGTGTTTCCTATTATCGGCATGGTGGTCAAGATGGCGTGGCAAACGCGCCAGCGTCGCCTTGAAACACGTATGGGCAATAAAAGTAAGCTGCCGCCCAGCGTTGGGGTAGAGCACGTCGCCTTAGGTCAATGGCTTACAGGGGCTGTCATTGGCGTGGTGTTGCTGGCGCTGGCGAGCGAAATTTACTCCCCCATTATTGAAGGGCAACTCTGGCAAAAAGACGCGGCGAAAGTGAGCCTTATTTCTGCCTTTTTTGTGGCAACCATTGCGGCATTAATCTTGCTCTACAAAGCCAAAACTCGGCTGTGGCGAGGCATTTTTGCCACCCTAGCGGGCATGGGGCTGGTCATTTTAGGGGCGCAGGATGGTGTTTACCGCAATGATGCGTACTGGTATTTTTCGCACTACTATCACGGCATTGCGGCTTCTCTCCTGATGATTTTCGCCTTAGCAATTTTGCGAGAAATTTATCAAGATCGCTCCAATCGCTGGCGGACGGTTCATATTGTGCTCAACTGCGTGGCGCTGGTGCTGTTTGTGACACAGGGCTTTACGGGGGCGCGATCGCTCCTCGAAATTCCGCTGAGCTGGCAGAAGAGCTATGTTTACCAGTGCAATTTTGATAAAGCCTCACCGCAATATAAAACCTGTCCTGCCCCCGCTGCCACAAAGTAGCGCTGCTAAGCGATAGATGCTGCAGACTACATATCGGCAGCATCTATCGCCAGAGGAAGAGAGACAAATAGCGGCGGTTCAGCTACGCTGCGCTACAGGTGGTTTTAGGTCTTATTGATGGAAATTTTAAGAGAAATTTTGCGGTTTACCTTAGCCGCTTTTATCATTAGTGCGGGGGTACTGCACTTTGTAAAACCTCAACCCTTTGTCAAAATTGTGCCGAACTATCTGCCCTACCCTTTGGCACTGGTTTATATCAGCGGCTTTTTTGAAATTCTAGGCGGCGTGGGTCTACTCATTCCATCCGTTAGCTCTGCCGCTGCCTGGGGTCTCATTGCGCTGTTTATTGCTGTATTTCCGGCCAATATCAACATGGCAGTCAATCAAATTCAGCTTCCGGGCATTCCGCATATTCCTGCGCTTTACTGGGCAAGGCTTCCGCTTCAGGCGGTTTTAATTGCCTGGGCTTGGTGGTACGTTTAGGCTTAGCTGGGTATATTTTGATTCTTAGGCAGCAGCGCCATGACGATGATGCACATCCTTTTAGTGGAAGATGAGGTGCCTCTGGCTCGATTTATTGAGCTAGAGCTGAGTGCAGAAGGATATCGCATTAGCGTGGCGCATGACGGCATTACGGGGTTGACCCTCGCGCGAGAATCTACGCCAGATTTAGCCATTCTGGACTGGATGCTGCCAGGGCTATCAGGGTTGGAGCTATGCCGTCGCTTGCGATCAACAGGCAATAAAATGCCCGTGATTTTGCTAACGGCAAAAGATGAGGTGAGCGATCGCGTAGCAGGCTTAGACGCGGGGGCAGACGACTATGTACTCAAGCCTTTTAGCATTGAAGAACTATTAGCCAGAATCCGCGCCCATCTGCGTCGTACTCATGAGTCAAACTCAGATCTTCTTCAGTTTGAGGACTTGAGCCTCAACCACAGTACCCGCGAGGTGTTTCGAGACAAGCGCCCTATTGAATTAACGGCAAAGGAATTTGATTTACTGGAGTATCTATTGAATCATCCTCGGCAGGTGCTAACGCGGGACCAGATTTTAGAAAAAGTGTGGGGGTACGACTTTATGGGCGACTCCAACATTATTGAGGTCTACATTCGCTACCTACGCCTAAAACTTGAGGAAAATGGCGAAAAGCGCTTAATTCATACCATTCGAGGCGTGGGCTATACCCTACGAGGCTAGGGATGCCGTGTACGCAAACGTCTCAGGATAAATCCCCTCCTGGGAGGGGCAGTGGTGGGTTAGTCAGTAGCGCTATGACTAACCCACCCCGCCCTACGGGTACCCCTCCGAGGAGGGGATTTTCTCGGACTTGTGTGTACTAAGGCTATACCGAGAGGAGCAATCGCAGCCCTACAAACACAGCTCCAGCCACTGCCATCGCTGCCGGAACCGTAATAAACCAGGCCGCTGCAATTTGGCGCACCGTTGCTCCCTGAAGGGATGTGGCACCCTGCACCAGCCCAATGCCAACGACACTCCCCACCAAAGCATGGGTGGTTGACACGGGCAGTCCCCAGCGAGATGCTAGCAAAACCGTGGCGGCTGCACCCAACTCCGCGCAAAACCCCGAGCTAGGCTGTAGTACGGTGAGCTGTTCCCCGACGGTCACAATCACTTTTTTACCCCAGGTTGCCAGCCCAATTACAATGCCAACGCCCCCCAGCAATAGCGTCCAGAGCGGCACAACAACGCCCGTCACAGGAATCGTCTGGGTCTGCCAGAACGCTGCAAAGCTTGCTAAGGGAGCCACCGCGTTACCAACATCATTCGAGCCGTGGGCAAAGGCCATACAGCAGGCGCTGACGACCTGAAATTTAGCGAGCTGCCGTTCTACGACGATGTTTTCTGCTTCCATTTCAGGGTTCAGAATGGGTAGAGTCCAGAGGGTTAACCCCAGTAACCCCAACAGCCCCAGCCCTAACGCATAGTCGTGATGGGGTAATGTCCAATGCCAATGCCCCTCCATAAAAGATGCTGCGGGTTCGACCACGGTGGGAAACACCAGTCCGCCCACTATCCCTACAAGCGCAACGCTCAGCCAGGGATTCCAATGTTGCCAGCGCTCCATAGGGGAAGGCTGAGCTAACACCGTCCGCTGGAGGATCCAGAAACAGACAGCAGACACCAGTCCGCTAGCAAAGGGGGTGAGAACCCAGCTCACTACAATTGTGCGAACCATTGCCCCATCCAGGGCGTTTAGACCAAAGGCAATGAGGTTAATGGCGGCGATCGCCCCCACTGCCGCATGAGAAGATGCCACAGGCCAACCCTGCCAGGTTGCAAACAGTAGCCAAAGGCTGGTGGCTAACAGCTCTGCCACAATACTGACCACAAAAAGCTGGGGGTGCCCTTCAAAAAGCTGGAGGGGCGCAACCTTCCCCGTTAGAGTAGCTGTCACCTCTTGACCAAAGAAAACCGCGCCCGTCAGCTCTAAAACCCCCGCCAACGCGATCGCCTGACGCAGCGTAATAGCTTTAGACCCTACCGAAGTGCCCATTGCGTTGGCAACATCATTCGCGCCAAGGTTCCAGGCTAAAAAGAAGGCCAAACCCACCACGACAAAAAGCCACACAATGCTCATGGGGATGGCGTCACGAATAAACCCCAATCGACTGCACCAGTAGCGTAAAAGCACCCGCCTCAAAATGAGGATTTAAGACCCCGTCATACTCAAATTTGCTCAGCATGAGCTGAAAAGATCGGATGCGGCCTGAATTAAAAGACGAGCCATCTTTGACGGTTTTAGCACGAAAAACAGGTACCAGTTTAGAAAATGGAACCCGCACTGTTTCCCATTGGTTGTTTACGGTATCAAAGGAGTAGGCATAGGCGACGCTATCCCAACTGTCTTCATCCCGCACCAGCAGCTTGTAGCGCTTTCCATCCCCCTTAATTCGCAGTTCTAAGCCTGTTGTGTTTAAAAGATTCAAGGGTGGTTCAAAGTTTCGAGTTCGCACGGATGCAAAGCCACCGGAGTTTGCCGTTGAGACATCGCCTGTAAATAATGCTCCGTCGGCTGCTTGCTGAAGCGTACTGGCACTAACGCCGCCCATGACGACATCATCTAACGCACCCCAGATTTGGCTCAAGGGTAGTGAAGCATCTTGGAAATTAAAGATGATGCCAGCCTGTGGCTGTGGGGTAGGTGGAGGCGTAGCACCAGTAAACATTTTTTGAACCCAACTTAACAGAGGGACTGCTTCAAAGTAATTGAGGGTTTGTAAGAACCGCCCAAAATCCCACGAAGACTTGCTGAACTCAGACATAGTGTGACTCACCCAACGGTCTGCCCAAGAGTTTTCAATATATCGCTGTCTAGCCTCTATTCACTCAGTCCAGCGGCGGCGACTCTGTCCCCCCATTGAGGTTTGACTTTCCGATGCCCAATTCTTTTTTGCTATGCTTCAGGGTTTTGAACAAATCTTTAATTTGCCGATAGGCTTCGGCGCTAGAGATCTTGCCATTGGTCTCTAGGGCGCAAATAAACCCAACCTGAGCTGCAAACTCCTGTAGGTTGGAGTTAAACACTAAGTTGGTAGGCGTAAATTCGCCGTAATATCGACTGCGTGGGCGCAGAAACTCATCCTTACTGCTAGGCGGCTGATCCTGAGACATTCATTATTACTCTAACCTTAAGGATAAAACATTGCTGATTAATTTGCTGTGCTGTCGTCATTGTAGACCGAATTTATTAATCTTAATTTCACCTGGTCGATACGCTGGGCAAAATTATGAAGTAACGCCTGGCATACGAAACAGAAGTACGAAGTGGGCGTAAAAATCAAGGCAGATAACTCCACCTGTTCTTGAGGTTCTTTTACAAAGAGGGTAAATATCCTCACCTGACTGACGATCATCTTTGTGCTGATTAAATGGCTGGTATCAAGAATACGGAAAGCATTTTGTTGCGGCTGTCTCAGCATGACCCATATTGCAAACCGACTTCAGTAATAGTGACCCTATTCACGAAGAAACGCTAGACTAGCCCCTATATTTGTCTGGTTGCCACCAAAAATAGCTTATGGCGTTTGATTTACACAAGGCCCTTAACAACCTAATCATAGAAGCCGAATGGGTCGGCCTACGTCAAGTCTCAGAAAAAGCCTCCACCCGCTACGTCCGTGATGGCAACCCCGAAGCCAACCGCCAATCTTGCACCGAAGGCGTTATGGTCGAAGTACTCGCCAACGGTCAATTTGGCTACGCTGCCACCAATCGCCTCGACCAAGTAGGCATTCAAGCCGCCGCAGAGCAGGCTCAACAGCAGGCCGTTGCCGCCGCCCCGTGGGCTATTCATTCCTTTACTCCAGATGTGCGCCCCAAAGCCGTTGGGCAGTATACCTCCCCCCTACAGCAGCCCTCCGATAGCATCAGCGTCTCAGACCTTGTGGGGCTACTTACCCAAGTCTGCACTACCCTCAAAGTCTCCGATAAGGTAGTGCAGACCAGCGCCATGGCTCAAACTGTCGAAACCGAACAGCGGTTTGTTAGCAGCAACGGTTCTGATGTGTACCAGCGCTTTTTCTTTGTGGAAACCGACTACGCCTCCACTGCTCAGGATGGCACCGTCACGCAAAAGCGTACCGATAACGGTCAACTGGCTCGCTGCTACCAAGCAGGCGTAGAGGTTTTTGACCCTGCCGCTGTGTTAGCGCGCGCCCGTCAAATTGGAGAGCAGTCCGTGGAGCTATTGGGTTCTGAAGAATGCCCTACCACCGCCACCACCCTCGTGCTGGCACCTGACCAGATGATGCTGCAAATTCATGAGAGCATCGGGCATCCCCTAGAGCTAGACCGCATCTTGGGCGATGAGCGCAACTATGCCGGATCCAGCTTTGTGAAGCTCTCCGACTTTGGCACTCTCGTCTACGGGTCGCCCCTCATGAACGTTACCTTTGACCCCACCGTCCCAGGCGAGTTTGCAGGCTACGCCTTTGATGATGGCGGCACCCCTGCCCAGCGTGAGTATTTAATCAAAGAAGGGCTACTGCTGCGAGGGCTAGGTAGCTTAGAAAGCCAAACCCGATCGCAAGTGCCTGGGGTTGCAAACTTCCGCGCTACATCTTGGAACCGTCCGCCCATTGATCGCATGGCAAACCTGAACCTAGAACCCGGCACCAGCACCTTCGAGGACATGATTAGGGACGTTGAGTTTGGTGTGTATATGGAATCAAACCGTTCTTGGTCTATTGATGACTACCGCAATAAGTTTCAGTTTGGCTGCGAATACGCCAAGCTCATCGAAAACGGCAAGTTGACGCGAACCGTCCGCAACCCTAACTATCGTGGTGTGACAAATCAGTTTTGGCGAAGCTTGGTGAAAGTGGGCGATCGCCACACTGTAGCCATGTACGGCACCCCCTACTGCGGCAAAGGCGAACCTAACCAGGCCATTCGCGTAGGTCATGCATCGCCCATGTGCGTCTTTAACAACATCGAAGTCTTCGGAGGCGTAGCATGAGTCAGCAGTGGGAGCAGTCTTTCAATCAGCTTTGCGATCTGCTGCTAAATAGCTTGGGCGCAGAAGAACATCTAACCATTGACCTGTCTGGCGAAGAAAGCCACTTTATGCGGCTCAATCATGGCAAAATTCGCCAGTCAGGCACCGTCACCGATGGCGATCTATCTCTTCGTCTGAGCCATAATCAGCGCACGGCAACCGCCTCGGTTTCTTTTACGGGGTGTTTGGCGGTGGACAGTGCGATCGCCCTAGAAGCCCTCAAAGACCTGCGGCAAGAACTTCCTCAACTCCCTGTCGATCCATACCTCGTGCTGCCTCAAAACTATGGCTCTAGCCATGAGGTCTATACCGGACAGCTCTTGGCTCCTGAAGATGCACCCCAGGCCATTTTACCCCTCGTGCAGGGTGTAGACTTTACCGGAATTTATGCTTCTGGCTCTATCCTTCGCGCCAATGCCAACTCCGCGGGACAGCGCCATTGGTTTGCCACGGAAACCTTTTTTCTCGACTATTCAATGATTGCCCCCTCTGAGAAGGCGGTGAAGGCCACCCTGGCAGGTCAAAACTGGAGTCAAGAACAGTTCCAGTCTGAGATTGAAGCCTCCAAAGCCCAGCTTGAGGTGATGGATCGTCCTGTCAAAACGATTGCGCCAGGACGGTATCGAACCTACTTGGCACCCGCAGCAGTGGCGGAAATGCTCTCCATGTTTTCTTGGGGAGCCGTCAGTGAATCATCATTGCGGCAGGGTGGTAGCGCCCTGCTTAAACTGCGGGAAGGTAAAGCCCTATCGCCACTCTTCTCGCTGCGCGAAAACTTTAGTCGTGGTACCGTGCCCCGCTTCAATAGTTTGGGCGAAATTGCGCCAGAAGAGGTGTTGCTGATTGACCAAGGGAACCTTACTAATACCCTGATCAATGCCCGTACTGCAAAAGAATATGGCGTAGTGAGCAATGCCGCCAACAGTGGCGAAAGCCTCCGTGCCCCTGAAGTTTCAATGGGTACCCTTACGTCTGGTGACATTCTGAAGCAGCTCGATACTGGGCTGTATCTCTCGAATCTGCATTATTTGAATTGGAGCGATCGCCCCAGCGGACGCATTACGGGCATGACCCGCTACGCCTGTTTCTGGGTAGAGGGCGGCGAGATTGTGGCACCCATCAAAGATCTGCGCTTTGATGATAGCCTCTATTCATTCTTAGGCGAGAACTTAGAAGCAGTGACAGATTTTCAGGCATTTGTGGCGGACGTGGATACTTACGGGGGGCGATCGTTGGGCGGTGCTCAGGTGCCAGGTATGCTTATTCGAGACTTTACGTTTACGCTTTAGCGGATGATAGTCGTTTTACGAACCTGATACAGCTTAATTTCGAGCGGTTGAAACGGAACTGCTAGCGCTGCCAAAAAAATTTGTTCAACGGCATCTAGCGCTGCTTTTGGGATCGCCTGCTGCTGTTCAACTGTCGCCCAGTAGATTGCAATCATCACTTCGCTAAAGTCATCTGGACTAATCCAAACTTCCTTGTGCAGAAAACCTGGACATTGCCTTAAAAAAGAAGTCCAGATCTCATCGTCTTTTTGGACAAACGTTTCTCGGTATTCTGGTGCTACCTTAATCCGTAACCACTCTACAATCATGGGGCATCAAACCAATGCTGCCAGACTGACCATTCTTGGATCAGATCAGCAATCTCTACGTACCCATCTGCACCAGGATGTGATCCATCGCCTGCCTCAACTGCCTTATGCCAAGATTGGGACTGACTTAAGGGCGTAAAGATATCCAGATAAGGAATCTTTAACTCCGAACACGTGAGCAAAAAATCTTCGCAGCGTTTTTCTGTAAGGGCGTTTTGCTTAGAGTCAGCAATGGGAGGCGGACTAATCATCAAAACGGGGTATTGTTTGTTTGCCGTGGTTAGAATCCGACGGCAGTGCCTTAAAGAATCAATTAGTTCGACTCGTGGCTGTCCGTTTTCCCAGGTTGTATCGTTAGTGCCAAAGCAAAAGACAATGCGGTTATCGCAGCCGTAGGGCAACCGATGCGCTGTTTCACCCTCCCATCGTTTCCAAATATCAACACTGGTGTCTCGGCGAACGCCTAAATTATAGTGAGTGACGTCTCTGCCTTGCTTTGCTAATCCCGTACATAATCGGCCTGTCCAGCCTAAGTAGGTGCGATCGCCCGTGCCATTGACAAAAGAATCTCCCACAAAACAAATGCGAATATCTTGACTCATGCTGTCTCTAGCGCCTACAGTCATCCGTGACCATGACAAAACCTACTGTACCGAAGTTTCTTAAGTTCGGGTTATGGCTATTGCCATTGCCCTTCGTTGTCATTCCGATTTGGGCAATGGTGCGCCCTGCGCAAAACTGTACCGTTACGCCAGTTCCCTTTATCTCCCATAGCCCAACCGTTTCGGTCTTTCCCTTTTTGAGTGTCCGCCCTAGTGCTACGCCCCAAGCGGCCTTACCGATGCCCCAACCGTCTATCTCTACTCAACCCTCCTCAGCGAGACAACCCGTTCTCTCCAAGGCAGAGCTAGCGCGTCGCAGTCAACTGGCGCGTTCAACGCTCTATCCTAATGTTGATTCCTCTGTTGAGATGCATGTCGCTCTCGCCAGTGGTACACCATCCCTCAGCATTGCGGTCTCTGGCAGCGGTAAGTTGTTTGACCAATCGGGTCAACCTTTGCAAAGCCTAACGGCCTCTCAACCTTATATGGTTCAGGCAGATGCCCAGGCCATGACTATTGGCGGTAAATCAGCACCCAAAATCACTTGGGTTGTCCCCGATCAGGGGAGCCTTGTATATGTTGGCGATCGCGGTTATCGCGGCACGCTTTTGCTAGTGGCAGATAATGGCAAACTTTGGGCGGTTAACTATGTCAACCTCCGGCTGTATCTTTACAGCGTGGTAGGGGCAGAAGTTTCCTCAAGCTGGCCGATGGCGGCACTCAAGGCTCAGGCGATCGCCGCTCGATCTTATGCGCTGACCTACTACTTTAAGCCTGCCAATAAGCTGTACCACCTTGGTTCGGATGAGTATTATCAGGTCTATAAGGGCGTTGAATCTGAAGCGGGTACCACGCGCACTGCCGTTGACCAAACCGCAGGGTCTTTTGTGAGCTATCGGGGCGGCATTGTGGAATCGCTCTATGCTGCTTCTGATGATATTGTTTCAGATGCATTTCAAGGGCATGGCATGAGCCAGCTTGGGGCGCTCAAACTGGCGGAGCAGGGCTTTACCTATGAGCAGATTCTTAAAAACTACTATCCTAAAACGGGAGTGGGTCGGATTGAGATTGACCAAGAATAATCTAATCTGATTGATTAGGTCGCTGCATACTCCTGATTCCAGGCTTTTTCAGCATCCTTAAGTGCCTGATCCGCCGTTTTTTGCTTCAGCATCACAGCCTGCAAATTTTCATAGAGAATTTTTTGCAGTGACTTAATGTCCTTCAGCGTCGGCACTAGCACCTCCGCCTCTTTCATTTGTCCTGCACTAACCACACGAGCCTTATCAATCGAAGTTGCGTCTGCCGCCACCTTGCTGAAGTACGGATCTTGTAGTGAGGCGGTGGTTGATGGTAAAACGTTCGCCGCTTTCGCAAAGCTCAGTTGATTTTTGGGATTGGTCAAAAACAGCGCAAACTTAATTGCCGCATCCGGCTTGGTGGTGTCTTTGGGAATCACCACATTCATGACCGCCACGTTTTTCTTGCCCGTCGATCCGGTAATTTGAGGGGCGGCAACCGATACCTTTGCCACATCAGGCGCATCGGTAGCAATATTGCCCAAAAATTCAGGGCTAGAAGACAGTAGAGCTGTCTGCCCTGACTGGTATAGCTCCACGCTATGACGATGGCCTTCGGTCGTCATTTCAGGCGGCACTAGCTTTTGCTGATACAGGTCTGCCCAGTATTGAAAGGCGGCTTTCCCTTCTGGGGTATTGAAGCCAGCCCGACCCTGAGCGTCAATGAGCTTAACGCCCATCTGCACAAAGGACTCTAAAATTTCTCCAGAGTCTCCTGGTGCAGCAGTGACAAAGAAGGCATACTTGCCCGTTTTTTCTTTGACGGCCTTTGCGACGGCTGCGAGTTCGGCGTAGGTTTTAGGCGGAGCAGCTACTCCTGCTTTTTGCAGCAGATCGCTGTTATAAATGGCAACGCGAGAGGTTAAGTACCAAGGCAGGCCAAAGGTTTTGCCATTAAGGGTGCTGGCCTTCCAGATATTGGGCAGGTATTCACTACGAACTTTAGCGTCTACTTTACTGTCTAGCTCAAGCCATGCGTTGCGTCCGGCAAGCTGCGCTGCAAAATCTGGGTTGAGATTGACCACATCGGGTGCTGTTTTGGACGACACCGCCGCCAAGATTTTGCTCTGCATTGCAGTCCAAGGAACGTCTACCCACTTCACGGCGATCGCCGGATTTTCTTGCTCAAATGCCTTAATTAGGTCATTGAAATAATCGGTAAATTTGGGCTGAAGCTGCATGGTCCAAAACTCGATGGTGGCTTTGCCCTTTTCATCGAGTCCCTTGCTCGTTTCTGGCGCAGAATTGCCGCAGCTTATCATCCAGCTTAAGCACAGCCCCAAAAGACCAAAAATTGCCCAGCGTTTCCAATGTTTAAGACCTGTCATAGCACCAGTTGCGATCGCAGTCGGTAGAGTTAAATATCGAGATTAGTGTAGGTCAAAATTGTCTCTTACGCGCGGTAGCCCACTAGAAAATGTAGCTGTTGTTGTAAAAAGGCACAATTTCTTTCCTTAACAGTTCTACATTTCTAGGGCAGATCCTCAGCGGGTGAAGCATCCACACAAAAATGTGTTGCGAATCACACCTTTACTCGATCTAAATCACAAACAGGATAAAACAGGTCTTCTAGACTAAAAGTAAACCGTACCCATGCTTAACTAATGTCTAACCAATGCAAGTTCAAATTCTCATAATTTTACGCTGTGCTGGATTAGTAAGCATTGATTGAACAGGCAGAGCAGCTTAAGCACAGTTTGGCTTTGGAAACTTCCCATCGGGTCAGCAGTCTCCCAGCCGAGGCAATTGAGTTACGGTTGGGTTTTGACGCAGATACAGAAGAATTTCAGCAAAAAAGCGCTGATAGAAAAACTCATCTTCCTGAAACTGCACTTCGACGAAGTAGACCGTTGAGTCATTTGCCTCAGGACGGGGCACAAAAACCCTGTCTATCCGAAAGTCTGTCTGCTTTAGCTCAACAGAGCAAAAATCATAGGCATTTTCAACGGCAGGCAAACGACCCAACACATCAAACAAAATGTCTGGTGCAGTTTGGAAGAGAAGATAAAATAGCGAATCGGTCTTCAACTAAAGTTTTGGCGCGATGGATTTGGCTGCGATGACGGCTGCAATAGGCTGTGATCGCCCGTTATTCCCCATCTCTCTAGCCACGACTGAACCGCGCTGGAGCTTCGGCACATCCGCCACCGAATGATTCACAATCGTGATCAGCGGATTAGACAGAATGCCTGACAGAGAAGTTGTGATGATCGCAAAAATAATGCCCACCTGTAACGGCCTCATACCAAAAGGCTGCCAGTTGATCACCGGATAGTTTTTGATCACCTCCGACATTTCGTTGGATTCTTTCACCACCATCATCTTTACAACGCGGATGTAGTAGTAAATCGACACCACGCTGGTGACTAACCCCAGCAGCACCAAGCCATAGGCTCCTGCCTGCCAGCCTGCCCAAAAAATGTACAGCTTGCCGAAAAATCCTGCCAAGGGCGGAATGCCGCCCAGCGACAGTAGGCAAATGCTCAAGGCCAACGTCAGCAGCGGATCTTTCTGGTACAGACCTGCGTACTCACTAATTTGGTCGGTACCCGTTCGCAGGGCAAACAGAATGACGCAGGCAAAGGCTCCTAGGTTCATAAACAGGTAGATCAGCAGGTAAAACACCATGCTGGAGTAGCCTGCTTCAGTGCCCACCACCATGCCAATCATGATGAAGCCTGCCTGACCAATCGAAGAATAGGCCAACATCCGCTTCATGCTGGTTTGGGCGATCGCCACCACGTTCCCAAGCACCATGCTCAGAATAGCCAGCGCCGTAAAGATAAAGCGCCACTCCTCCACCACTGCCGGAAATGCGTCTGTCAGTAGCCGAATCGCAAGGGCAAACCCTGCTGCCTTAGACCCCACAGACAAAAAGGCCACCACGGGTGTAGGGGAACCCTCATATACGTCAGGAGTCCACTGGTGAAAGGGAACCGCCGCAATTTTGAAGCTGACGCCCGCAATCACAAACACCAGCGCAATTAGTAGACCCAAAGAATTTTCGGTTCCGTTGCCCAAAGCCGCTGCGATCCCTGCCAGATGGGTTTGACCGCCGGATAGACCGTACAGCAGCGACAGCCCGTACAAAAAGATTGCTGAGCTAGATGCCCCAATCAGCAGGTACTTCAGCGCTGCCTCGTTCGAGCGCGGGTCGCGTTTCATGTAGCCCGTCATCAGGTAAGACGCAATACTCAGCGTCTCTAGCGACACAAAAATCATGACCAGCTCTTCGGCACCGGACAAAAACATGCCGCCGACGGTTGCCGCGAGCAAAATGCTGATAAATTCGCCCAGGTCACTACCCGCCTGGTCGATGTAGCGAACCGACATCAAAATGGTAATCGCAGACGACAGTGCAATAATGCCGCGAAAGACAATGCTGAAGTTGTCGGCGTTAAAGCTGCCCAAAAAGGCAATGGTATTGGGCTGATCCCACTGGAGCACCAGCAGAACGACCGCAGCGAGTAGTCCGGAGATCGCCACATAAGGCGTCCACTTTACCGAAGTACGCCCCAACGTGATATCGCTGACAAGAACAACCAGCAGCGTAATAGTAACGACGCTTTCTGGCAAAATAGCCAACGCATTAAGCTGACTTCCGAGATTGGCAAAGTCCATAGGGGTGCCGTGAATAACGTTCTAAGCTTTGCAAATTACCTTAAGCAAACCATGATTAGCTTAAGGCCGATGTAACACATTGAAAATTTTAACCCGCATTGCGGCTCAAGCACGATAGCAGGATTCAATATAGATTATAGAAGCGCTATGATTTCTGCACGAGAAGACTTGACAACAGCGCCGTTTGTAACTCTCTAATGTCTTATACGCATCTTTGCTAATTCTTCATTCGCTTCAATCAGCCAAAACGAAAACAAATCCGTCCATCTACGGAAGGTCTTTGCAACGGTGTTGCCTACAATGGCTGATTAAGCTCGGTTTTGTTTCATACTCCTTTGGGTTGATCGCGTCCTATGTCCACGCTGGTTATTGTTGAATCTCCTACCAAAGCCCGAACCATTCGGAATTTTCTACCCTCTAGCTATCGGGTTGAAGCTTCGATGGGTCACGTTCGGGATCTGCCCAGGGATGCAAGCGAAATTCCAGCGGCGGTCAAGGCTGAAAAGTGGTCTTCTTTAGGGGTTAATGTCCACGCCAACTTTGAGCCGCTCTACGTGGTGTCCAAAGACAAAAAGAAGCTGGTCAAAGAGCTGAAAGAAGCACTCGCCGATGCCGATGAGCTGCTTCTTGCCACTGACGAAGATCGAGAAGGAGAGAGCATTAGCTGGCATCTCATTCAGGTTTTGCAGCCCAAGGTGCCCATCAAGCGAATGGTGTTTCATGAAATTACTGATGAGGCCATTAAAGCGGCCTTAGGCAAATGTCGAGAGGTAGACCAGCGCCTCGTCCGCGCTCAAGAAACACGCCGGATTCTTGATAGATTGGTGGGCTATACGCTCTCGCCCCTGCTGTGGAAAAAAATTGCCCCCAGCCTCTCCGCCGGACGGGTACAGTCTGTGGCAGTACGGGTACTCGTGCAGCGAGAGCGAGAGCGCCGCGCCTTCCGTCAGGGCAGCTACTGGGATCTTAAGGCGAGTTTAGAAAAAGACAAAACGCCGTTTTCTGCCAAGCTTGTGACGCTAAACGGTCAGCGCCTCGCCACAGGCAGTGACTTTGATGAAAACACGGGTCAGGTGATTGAAGGTCGTCAAGTCGTTTTGCTCAACGAGGCCGAAGCCACGGCGCTGCGGCAGCGCCTAGACCAAAAACAGTGGCAGGTCAGCGGCATTGAAGAACGCCCCGTCACCCGCAAACCCGCACCGCCGTTTATTACCTCCACGCTTCAGCAAGAGGCCAGTCGTAAACTACGCCTCTCTGCCCGTGAAACCATGCGAATTGCCCAAAGTCTCTATGAGCAGGGCTACATCACCTACATGCGAACCGACTCGGTGCATCTGTCAGAACAGGCGATCGTTGCTGCCCGTACCTCGGTCGAAACCCTCTACGGCACCCCCTACCTCAGTCCTGAACCGCGCCAGTTCACCACCAAATCTAAAGGTGCCCAAGAAGCCCACGAAGCCATTCGTCCGGCGGGTAGCCCCTTCCGTACCCCCAAAGAAACGGGTCTAAAGGCGCTGGAGTTGGCGGTTTACGAAATGGTCTGGAAGCGCACGGTCGCCACCCAAATGGCAGAAGCGCGTCAAACCTTTGTCACCGTTCAAATTAACGTCGAAGATGCTGGCTTTAGGGCCTCTGGCAAACGCATTGATTTCCCTGGCTTTTTCCGTGCCTATGTTGAAGGGTCGGATGACCCCGATGCTGCTCTTGATGACCAGGAAGTGATTTTGCCGGATCTTAAGAAGGGCGATCGCCCCATCTGCAAAACCTTAGAAGCGATCGGTCACGAAACCCAGCCCCCTGCTCGCTACACCGATGCATCTCTCGTCAAAACTCTAGAAAGCGAAGGGATTGGGCGACCTAGCACCTATGCCTCCGTTATTGGCACCATTATTGACCGAGGTTACGTCCAGCGTCAGGGCAACACCAGCCTTGTGCCCACCTTTACCGCCTTTGCCGTCACGGCACTCTTAGAAAAATACTTCCCTGATTTGGTAGATGTTGGCTTCACTGCCCGCATGGAGCAAACCCTAGACGACATCTCTAGAGGTGAGGCGGAGTGGCTACCCTATCTCCAGTCTTTTTACCTGGGTGATGCAGGGCTAGAGCATCAGGTCAAAGACCGTGAAGCCGCCATTGATGCTCTCGAAGCCCGTACCATTGACCTCTCTGGGTTAGAAGCAAAAGTCCGCATTGGTCGGTTTGGCCCTTACGTCGAAGCTGAGCGCGAAGGCGCTGCCGTCACTGCATCCTTGCCCAAGGACATGACTCCCGCCGACCTGAACCCCGATCAGGTCGAGCTAATTCTGAAGCAGAAAATTGAGGGTCCCGAAAAAGTTGGGTTCCATCCAGAAACAGGCGAACCCATCTATATGATGTTGGGCACCTATGGCCCTTATGTGCAGCTTGGGGATGCGCCTCAGCCTGGCCAAAAGAACCCCAAACGGACTTCTCTGCCTAAGGGCGTCACCATGGAAGACGTGACCCTTGAAATGGCGCTGTCGCTCTTGGCGCTGCCTCGACTGCTGGGGAGCCACCCTGAGACAGAGCGACCTGTAAAGGTTGGGCTAGGCCGCTTTGGGCCTTATATCGTGCATGATCAAGGCAAAGAGGGGCAAGATTTTCGTTCTCTTAAGGCTGAAGATAGCCTATTTACCGTCTCTTTAGAACGTGCGCTAGAGCTATTGGCAATCCCCAAAACAGGTCGTGGGAAACGGGCTGCGGCGAAGCAGGCGCTGCGGGAACTAGGCCAGCACCCTGAAGATGGGGAACCTATTAATATTTATGATGGCCCTTATGGCCCCTACATCAAATATGGCAAAGTCAACGCCAGTCTGCCAGAAGAAACAACGGTTGAAAATATCTCTCTAGAAGAAGCCCTGAAGTTGGTTTTAGAAAAGGCTGGAACAAAGAAAGGCGGCAAGAAAGCGACAGCCAAAACAACTACTAAAGCTGCGACCGCTAAGACTAAAACTAAGGGTGCGGCCACTAAAACCACTCGTGCTAAAACCACCCAGAAAAAGGCTGAGGCTAGCTCTACCTAAATAGAACCCCATATCTCTCCCTCTATGACGTTTTCAGAGGCTTTTGGTGTCGACTTTCATAACAGTGCCATCGCTTTTAGCACGTTACGGGTAGAGCAACATGAAGTTAGACCAATACTGGCATTGGTACATTTTTTTGCAGCCAAAACCTTACAGCGGCTTAGGGGAAGGATTCATTGCCCTCCTAGGCATAACCATCTGGTTCGCTGCAATTTTATTGCGGCACCATCTCCCAGAAGCAGGCAACTGGCCGCCTAGCGAAAGTCTAAGTGAAGCGTTTTCTTTTGTGGCATTTGCCGCAGCTCCCGTTTTTGGGTTAGCTACCCCGCAGGGCGAACAGTTTGTAAAACAGGTACTGCTGCCCAAGCAAGGACTGGGCTTTCAGTGCCTACTGTGTGCTGCCTTAGCTGTTTTGATCGCGTTTGGGAAAGGACTAAACTTCAGTCCTCGTCACTTTAATTGGATCGAGCAGCTCAACACTCTAATCATTACAGGGCAATTTTGGCTCAATTCTGCCCTGTTTTTAGGCGGCGTATTTGTTGCCCTTCGCATTCCCTTTGTGGTTCAGTCTCTACGGCAAAATCCCCAACCCTCACTGCGCTGGCAACTGTATGGCCTACTGCTGCTCAACACTCTTTATCTCTCTTTGCACCACACCGCAATCCCTTGGGAAGGTTTTGCCATCAGTGCAGTGTATGGGCTAGTCTGCCTTGGGTTAGTCTGGCCTTCCCAAATCATTACCGCGTCTCTCCCGCAGCGACTGGTGCCGTCAGACTTTGGGCTGATGGTCTTGTGCGTTGCCATTCTGTACTGGCTCTCTGTTCCTTCCTTTAGCTTTGGGGTTTTTATTGGGGTTGACCTCTTTGTTTTGGTCATGATTTATGGCTCAGGCCTGGGGCGATCGCATTTCGGCTATAGCTTTGCCATGCGGCACCAAGATTGGCCTGTGTTAGGGGTGATTGTAGGGGCGGCGATCGTCACCTTAGTCCCCATCGCCACCCTTTCAGGCTTTGTGCAGCCTACCCAAGCCCAAAACCAGTTCAGCCCCCTGCGATTAGCCGTTTACTTTGTTTTATTTACCTTCCGCGTCGGCATCTTTGAAGAAGTCTTTTTCCGGTCTGGCCTGATGGTGCTGCTGCGCGATTGCTTAACGCATCGAGCTGAGCTAAGTAGACCTTCTGCATCAATCCTATCCCCCTCATCCCTTTCTCATAGCCCAAAGACTTTATCCTTCTCCCACCCGAGAAGAAGGGCTAATTCTGGCTCCCCTCGCCCGTTCTGGGCGAGGGGTTGGAGAGGGTCATATTCGTGCAACAACTCTAGTCAATGGCGGATTCTTGGTGCGCAGCGATCGCCCCGAACCATCCTGTTACTCTCTGTCCTAGGCTGCTCCATTCTGTTTGGCCTATCTCACGTCGGCAATGCATCGGGCACAAACCCCCTCACCCTTTGGCAGTACCGAGGACTCTATATCGCCCTCGCAACCTCAGCCTCAATGTTTTACGCGCTGGCCTTTGCTAAAACCAATCGTTTGGCGGTGCCCATTCTGGTGCATGGGGTCGTGGATACCGTTGCGGTCGTGCTATTGGGCGGCTCCCTTGCCGTTCCGTTTTAGACCCTTCAGTGGGAAAATATAGGCAGCGAATTTTAAGATTGAGAGCCGATCTTGAAGTTACATTGCAAAATCGACCCCAAATGTAACGGTTTGCAACGTATAATGGGGAGCGAGATTTGGCCTGAAGTGGGATAAATCGGCTCTTTCGGTAAACTTCTAGACTAGGGAAAGCTGTTTATGCGCGTTGCGATCGCCGGGGGCGGCTTAGCAGGGTTAGCCTGTGCAAAATACCTCGTAGATGCAGGGCACACGCCCATTGTTCTCGAAAGTCGCAATGTTTTAGGCGGCCTTGTCGCAGCCTGGAAAGATGAAGACGGCGACTGGTACGAGACGGGTCTACACGCCTTTTTTGGGGCGTACCCCAACATGCTTCAGCTCATGAAAGAGCTTGACATTGAAGATCGGCTTCAGTGGAAAAAGCACGCCCTCATCTTCAATCAGCCCGAGAAGCCTGGAACCTACTCTTACTTTAGTGTGCCCGACATCATGGCACCCTTTAACGTCGTCATGTCGATCCTGCGCAATAACGACATGCTGACTTGGGAGCAAAAGATTCGGTTTGCGATTGGTTTATGGCCTGGTGTGCTGCGAGGCCAAAAGTACGTCGAAGATATGGATAAGTACAGCCTTTTAGAATGGCTGCGCCGTCAGGGCATCGACGACAAAGTTAACTCCGATATCTTTATTGCCGCATCCAAAGCCCTAACGTTCCTCAATCCAGAGGATGTTTCAGCCACCATTATCTTGACCGCGCTCAACAAATTTTTACGCGAACGCTACGGGTCAAAAATCGCCTTTCTAGACGGCTCCCCCACAGAGCGCCTTTGCCAGCCCATCGTGGATCACATTACCGCTGGCGGTGGCGAAGTGGTGCTTGAAAAGCCGCTCAAAGAAGTCGTGCTGAACGCAGATAATACCGTCCGGCATTTCCTGATGCGGGGACTGAACGGTCAGCCCGATGAGATTATTGAGGCCGATGTTTACGTCAGCGCCATGTCTGTAGACGTACTCAAAGCGCTGATGCCACAGCCGTGGAAGTCTATTCCATTTTTCGAGAAGCTAAACAAGCTAGAAGGTGTTCCGGTTATTAACCTGCACCTCTGGTTTGACCGCAAGCTTACAGATATTGATCATCTGCTGTTTTCGCGGTCAGATCTGCTGAGCGTGTATGCCGATATGAGCATCACCTGCAAAGAATACGAAGACCCAGACCGCTCGATGCTGGAGTTTGTCTTAGCGCCTGCCAAAGATTGGATTGATAAATCTGACGAAGAAATTATCGCCGCCACGATGCTAGAGCTAGAGCGATTATTTCCCCAGCACTTAACCGGAGACAACCCCGCAAAGCTGCGTAAATATAAAGTTGTGAAAACCCCGCGCTCAGTTTATACGGCCTCTTCGGGTTGTCAAGACTTTAAGCCCACGCAAGAAACGCCCATCCCAAATTTTTACGTTGGGGGTAGCTATACCAAACAGATGTATCTGGGCAGTATGGAAGGTGCCGTGCTTTCTGGTAAGCTGGCAGCGCAGGCTATTGACCAAGCGCATCCGAACCAGCCTGTTTCGACCTTGCCTTCTGTCCAAGCCGTCCCTGTCTAGCTGCCAACATGCTGCAACTGCCCGAAACCCCAAGACGCATGAAGCCCCAAAGTTCTCTAGAGCAGTCCTACGAACTTTGTCGGCAGGTCACAGCAAAGTATTCTAAGACCTTTTACCTCGGCACAATGCTGATGACCGAGCAAAAGCGTCGCGGGATCTGGGCGATCTATATGTGGTGTCGCCGCACCGATGAGCTGGTGGACGGCCCTCAAGCAGCGGCTACAACCACCAACACCCTCGACGCTTGGGAAGCCAATCTGGAGGATGTCTTTGCAGGAAACCCCGTCGACGACTACGACGTGGCGCTAGTAGATACCATCGAGCAGTTCAGCCTCGATATCCAGCCCTTTCGGGACATGATTGAGGGGCAGCGGATGGATCTATACCGCAGTCGCTATGAAACCTTTGAAGAGCTAAAGCTGTACTGCTATCGCGTGGCAGGGACGGTTGGCCTGATGTCGGCTCAGGTGATGGGCTTAGAAACGTTTTCAGATCGGCTCCAGGCACCTTGGGCAAACCCCTATGCGAGGAACGGCGGCGGTCAGGATCCGATTGAACAGGCGATCGCCCTGGGCATTGCCAACCAGCTCACCAATATCCTTAGAGACGTGGGCGAAGATACCCGTCGCAACCGAATTTACCTGCCCCAAGAAGACTTAAGGCTGTTTAACTACACCGAAGCCGAACTTTTTGAAGGCGTGATTGATGAGCGCTGGCAGGCGCTAATGAAGTTTCAGATTGAGCGAGCGCGTAAGTTTTTTGAGATAGCAGAAGACGGCGTCAGTGCCCTAGAAAAAGACGCCCGTTGGCCTGTGTGGTCCGCTTTGGTGCTGTACCGCCAAATTCTTAACGTGATTGAGCGCAACTCCTACGACGTATTTACGAAGCGTGCTTACGTCCCTGACCTCAGAAAAATGCTGTTTTTGCCAACCGCCTGGGTTAAAGCACTTTAGGTAATACTTCGCCGTAACGTTAGCGTTTTGTAGGGGTGCAAGGCCTTGCGCCCCTACGGACTTCTAGGTTGTCTTGACTACAGCGCATTAAATAGCAAAATAGGGGAACCATAAGATTCCCCTGTTTAACGTAGGGCTGATTAGAAGCTAAGCAGCGGCACTAAAACTAGTACAGTGCTTCTTCTTGGTGGGTCAAGATGGTGACATCAGAGGTTGGATACGCCACACAGGTCAGCACAAACCCTGCTTCAATTTGGTCATCATCCAAGAAAGATTGGTCAGATTGATCAACAGTACCCGCAGAAATCTTGCCGGCACAGGTAGAGCAAGCACCCGCACGACAAGAGAACGGAAGATCAATGCCTTGCTCTTCGGCAACGTCGAGAATGTACTCATCATCAGGTACATCGATAGTAGTATCGAGACCTTCAGCTTCATTGATTAATCTAACCTTGAAAGTTGCCATACAGTCGTCCTCTCAATTCATGGAAACGGCAGTTCTCGTTTAAGCAAGTCCCTGGAGTGCATCTGATTGATGTACAGGGTGATGAATGGGCTGATATGTAAGCACAGCATCACCTCACTTAGGTTCTCCATTTTTGATACTACGTGAAATTTTAAGATTTAGACTACATCCCCCATAATCTGGTCAACGGGATTTGTAATATAAACGGTTCCTAAGTCTGTAAATAACTTATCAAAGGGGCTGCCAATACGCCGCAATGTCGTGTTTCTGCGGCTTTTTCTAGTTTTCTATAGCTTTACGCGAATAAATATCTACTTTTATTGACAAATACTTATCGCTCTGAATCTGTATGTCTCTAGTCATTTCTAGCTCAGCGGCATTGCAGAGACTAGAACCGCTCTACACAAAGCTATAGTGATGAAGAGTATCCTGCACAAGCGCATGGAATCAATGTCAAAAAATGCAAAGCAGCCCTTTGAGTCTTGGAGTACAGGCTATGAACTCCCAACGGTCAGCCATGACTGGCAGACTTTAACCACGGCGGTTGCAACTCGGTATAACCGCGAGTACAAGAGAGAAGCCTTTGACCTCCCCGCAGAGATAGAGTCTATGCCCGTGTTCCAAGACTGGGCAGCAGGCAAGCTCCAGGCACGGATTGCGTCAGAGTTTTGGCAAGTTGCGACTCCAAAGAAGAATCAGCATTGGCTCGATATTGGCTGCGGCCTGAGCTTTTTGATTTATCCCTGGCGAGACTGGGATGCCTTTTTCTATGGTCAAGAAATCAGCACCTTTGCTCAAGAAGCGCTCAAAAGCCGAGGACCACAGCTTAACTCCAAGCTGTTTAAGGGCGTTGAGTTAGGCGCGGCGCACCAGCTCGGCTACGCGGCATCGCAGTTTGACGGCGTTGTGGCAACGGGATGGAGCTGCTATTACCCACTGGAGTATTGGGAATTGGTGCTAGAACAAGTCAAGCGATCACTGAAACCCTCCGGCATGTTCATCTTTGACGCAGTTGATCCAGACAAAGAACTCGCCGAAAACTGGTCGATTCTAGAAACCTACCTAGGCGCAGAAGTGCTTCTGCCAGCGCTCTCAGAGTGGAAAGCGCTGGTGCGTTCGGCAGGTGGAAACATTGCCAAAACGGCTGATGGAGAACTATTTCAGACGTTTTTGGTGCGGTTTTAAGCCTTTGTGGCTAAGTCCCAGCATTCACAACGGCATAGTCTACGAGCTGACCCATTTTGGTACGCAATGTCTCTAGCCCGTGGCGCTGACTGGCAGAAATGAAGAGCGCTTGGGGGAATTCTTCAGTGGCGATCGCCAAGGTATCGGCATCCACCTGATCAATTTTGTTGAACACCAGCAGTACAGGGCCTGGGGTAATAGGCATCTCTTTCAAAATCTCCATGACTGAGCGAATCTGAGACATCCAGGCAGGGTGAGACAGGTCTACGACGTGCAGCAGCGCGTCAGCATCGGTCACTTCTTCTAGGGTGGCGCGGAAGGCATCCACAAGAGAAGGCGGCAGCTCGTGAATGAACCCAACGGTATCCGTCAGCAAAATGTGCTGAAGTTCTTCAGAATGGGCATTGGGCACAACGGTACGCCGAGTGGTGGGGTCTAGGGTCGCAAAGAGTTGATCGGCGGCGAAGACTTCGGCGTTGGTAAGGGTATTGAGCAGAGTGGATTTACCTGCGTTGGTGTAGCCCACTACGGCAATGACGGGCACCCCATGATGCTGTCGCTTCTGCCGCAAGCGCGAGCGATGAGCCTGAAGCTGCGTCACCTGCTGCTGAAGCCGACTAACACGCTGCTGAATGGTGCGGCGCTCGGTTTCGAGCTTGGTTTCCCCAGGGCCACGGGTGCCAATGCCACCGCCCAGTCGAGACATAGCCTGTCCCCGTCCGGTTAGGCGCGGCATCCGGTACTCTAGCTGGGCTAACTCTACCTGAAGTTTGCCTTCTTGAGACTGGGCACGCTGGGCAAAGATATCCAGAATCACCTCGGTTCGATCAACAATCCGAATCCCAATTTGGTTCTCTAGGTTCCGGCCTTGAGAAGGGGACAAATCTCGGTTAAAGACGACCAGATTGGCTCCCAAGGTTTGGGCATGTAGGGCAATTTCCTCAACCTTCCCTTGACCGACAACGGTTTGAGGGTGGGGCTGCGATCGCTTTTGGCAAATTTCATCCAGCACCTGTCCCCCTGCGCTTTCGACCAGTAGCTTCAGCTCTGCGAGTCCATCTTGGAACTGCTCCATGGTCATGGTTTGCGTCATTAACCCCACCAACACTACCCGATCAATTCCGGTGGCTGACTTACCCCCAGTGGTAGCGGCAGCGGCGGCT
The DNA here is from genome assembly GCA_031422435.1 of Acaryochloridaceae cyanobacterium VAR_48_metabat_390. Lineage (GTDB taxonomy): Bacteria > Cyanobacteriota > Cyanobacteriia > Thermosynechococcales > Thermosynechococcaceae > JAAURS01. The sequence goes on along the minus strand of JANPLU010000123.1, from coordinate 30,547 downwards.
GGAGCTTCAGACTGGCGAAACTCATCTTCTAGATTAGAAACGAGGTCTAAGAGATCTTGCTGGGCTAAATTGTCGGGGTCAATGGCCTCAGAAACTGTCCACGGATGCTCAAGATTAGGCACTAGATGGGCAAGGTAAGCCGCCTTGACATAGCCCGTCGCGCCACCCCCACGGCGCTCAAATCCGCCTCCGGTTAGGCTCAATACGGCTAAGGCATCCAGTCGCTGAAGCACCATGGAGGTGAGGGCGGCTTCGTTGGGCGGCTCCCCTTTAAGCGTGGTGGCAATACAGCGAATGCCGCTGAGTCGTTCTGCGCCATAGCGGGGCATCTCTTGGGGCGACATCTGGGTTTGGCGCGGGGTGCCCACGCCCACCCGTATGACCTGCCCCCGTCGATTGAGATAGGTGCAGATCGGCTCTTGAATTTCGGTACTAATGGCGGCAAGCCGCTGGGCAAACTCTGGGGTGGTGATGCGATCGCCAGGTAGCCGCTGATGATAGAGTCGCCGCAACTGCTTAATCTGATTACTCTTCAGCCCTTGTAAATTGCCGTAGATCGTTTCGATAAGGCATTACCTCCAAATCAGACAGTACAGATGAAGCCATAACTCCATCTTAAGGGGATCAATTTTCGCTGAGTGCAAATGCAGAATATGATCAAAAAAGTACGTTTTTGCAGTCAAGTTCTGAACGAATGGGCATCACCTTAGACCAAATCGCCACCTATCTTGCCCCGAAAGGCTTAGTTTATGACGTTCAGCCCGAGAAGTCGCGCATTTTGGTTCGCTTAGTGCTGGAAACCACCGAAAATCTGTTGGTTGTGATTCAGCTTGATGAAGAAGGGCGATTCTTTAAGCTGTTTGCCCCTGAAATCTTGGCAGGGGTGAAAGATCATCCCCACAAAACCGCCATTCTCCAAACCATGCTCAGCATTTCTTGGGAAACCAAAATGCTTCAGTGGGAGTACGACCCCTCAGACGGCGAAATTTGCGCCATTATTGAGTTCCCCATTGAAGACTCAACGCTGACCGCCCAGCAGTTTAACCGCTGCTTTGATGGACTTATTGAAATTGTGGGTGATTGGGCATTACCCCGCCTCCACGCGGTGATGGAAACGGGCATCGATCCAGGGGATGAAGAGGAAGCTTTAATAGGTGAACAGCTCTTGCTCGCTATCCAAGAAGAGTCGCCTGGAATGCTGACATTACTAGAGCGTGCAATGGAATCTCGTAAGCAGCGCGGACAGTTTCCGAAGGCTTATCCCCACCCCGACCCCGCGTGATCAAATCTGACCTACTTGCAGCCCAACGATTCGCGGGTTGACACCCCAGTAACGGGGTTAACGCCACTGGCAGATTTACACAACGCAGCCACCTGAATTTTGTCGAGAACCGCATCGCTAAAGTCTGCCCCCGTCACCGTGGCACCTCGAAAGGTTGATTTGAGCAGAAGGGCACCGTTTAAAACTGCGTTGGTAAAATCGGCTTTAGTGAAGTCTGAGACATAGGCCAGTCCATCGGTCATATTAACGCCGTTAAAGTTGGCCCCAGATAAAACAGCGCCATTAAACACCACGCCCCGCAGGTCTGCCCCGCTAAAGTCTGCGCCACTGAGCTTTGCGTCACTAAACTCGGCCTGCTGTAGATTTTTGCCCACAAAGTTTTTGGAGGCGATCGCCACGTCATCAAAAGCTCGAATCGCAGCGGAACTCGCGGCATGGGCAGGCATTGAACCCCAGCACAGCACGCTTAAGAAAATGCCCAACAGACCTATCAGCAGTTTTGTCATAAATTTTTCGTTCAAAGCTCCCATTGATTGCATTGCAGCAAATTAAATTGCACTCGGCTTATTTTGCGACCGCCACATTGCGTTCAAAAGCGCCTCTCTTTATTCTAAAGGCTGATGGCTATAGGGTTAGTCAATGCTCATCACTCTCGGTGAGAAAGCCTCTCAACCCCATTCAGGCCAGTTATCCGTTAGAATCTGCTCCATATCAACAATTGCCTAGCCCACTTGGACTTCTGCCGTGGCGAATGGTGCCCATCTCAAACTCATTCGTCGTGGCGTTAGGCGCTGGAATCAATGGCGTCAAATTCATTTTTCTGAAGGTCTGGATTTAAGCGGCGCTGACCTTCAGGGGCTAGATTTAGCGGGTATTAATTTTATTGGCGTTAACTTAACCGGAGCCAATCTTCAAAATGCGAGCCTAAAGGGGGGGCTTTTACGGTTTGCTAACCTTGCCCTAAGCAACTGTCAAAACGCTGATTTTACCGAGGCCGACTTAAACACTGCCCATTTAATCCAAGGGAACTTCCGTCGTGCGAAATTGTCTCGGGCTGACCTCTCTCGGGCTGACCTGAGAGAGGCGAATTTAAGTCATGCTTGGGCAGATCAGTCTTTTTGTATTGAAATCAATCTCGCACAGGCAAATCTAGCGTCTGTTAACTTTAGTCAGGCCATTTTGACTGAGGCAAATTTACAGGGGGCAAACCTTAGTCAGGCAAATTTGAGCAAAGCAGATTTGAGCTTTATTAACCTCCATAACGCTAACCTCGCTCAGGCAAACTTGAGTAAGGCAATCTGCGTTGAGGGAAACATGAGTGACGCCAATTTAAGCGGCGCGACCTTTTACTGTGCCAACTGTCAGCGCACAAGCTTTCAGGGTGCGTCGCTGCAACAAGCCGACTTGAGCGGGGGGAATTTTGGCGAATCTGATTTTACAAATGCTGACCTTAGTTTTGCCAATCTCAAAGAAGCGAAGGTTGTCAATACGCGATTTCATAACGCAAATCTACAGGGGATTCGCTGGAGCCAAGAAAATACTGAGGAGATGCCCCAGGGCGCAGAGTTAGAAGGCATTCAGTGGTCACTTCCGGCCGCAGAATTTAGGCAAGATCTTCAGATAGTGGAAGATAACGTAACAGAGGCTTATACCATAGCCCAAGCAGCACAAGAATTTCTCCAGAATGGGACAGTGCCTGCTCAAAGTGTTTTAGAGGTCGAAACAGGTTTGGCATATCAAGCGCCACTGATGACGATCGCATTTCCAAATCCGATTAACTGGGTTGCATTAGCGATCGCCCTACGGCAGCTTAGCCACATTCATTCCACACCCTTGGTGGTCAACCGTCTTGAAGCCCTGACTCATCAAGAAACGATTCTTAGCCTCAGCCTCAATCTTCAGCCCTTATCGTCAGAGGAAATTGAGGGTAATCTTAAACAGCGCTATGAGACACTTTGCATCACATTTTCTCAATCTCTCCCCTCTCCTCTCAACGCTAGACCAGATTCTGCTGTAGAAGGGAGCCTTTCGGGGCTTTCATCGGTCAATCAACTGCTTAACCTCGTCATTTCAAACCTGATCTAACCCAGTACGCCATGCAAGCTGCTTCTTCTGTTCGCCCTTCCAAGGCTGTTTATAAGCTCCAATCACAACTCCAGAGCCTGGTCGGTAAGGCCATCTATGACTACAACATGATCGAAGACGGCGATCGCGTGATGGTGTGTCTGTCTGGGGGTAAAGATTCCTACACGATGCTCGATATCTTGCTCAACCTTCAGCGCTGTGCGCCCATTACGTTTGAGATTATCGCCATCAACCTTGACCAAAAGCAGCCCGGTTTTCCTGAAGACGTGCTGCCGAATTACTTAACGGCCTTGGGGGTACCTTACCGCATTGTCCAAGAAGATACCTACAGCATCGTCACGCGCATTATTCCAGAAGGCAAAACGATGTGCGGGCTATGCTCGCGGCTACGTCGCGGCATTTTATATCGGATTGCCAATGAAGAGGGCGCAACCAAGGTGGCGCTGGGGCATCATCGAGACGATATTGTCGAAACGCTGTTTCTCAATATGTTTCATAAAGGGTTACTCAAGGCCATGCCACCCAAGCTCATTAGCGACGATGGGCAAAACATCCTCATTCGACCTTTAGCCTACTGTCGTGAGTCTGATATTCAGCGCTACGCTGATTTACGGCAGTTCCCCATTATTCCGTGTAATTTGTGTGGCTCTCAGCAGAATATGCAGCGGCTTCAAACCAAAAAAATGCTTCAGGCATGGGATGCCGAAACGCCTGGGCGTGTTGACAGCATCTTTAGAAGTCTTCAGCATGTCTCTCTATCTCACCTAGCCGACACGACGCTTTACGACTTCAAAGGCTTGGTCACAACCCAAGGCGAATCTGAATAGAGGACTTTTCTTCTACCGAACGTCTAAGGCGTGCTGCTTCAGTTCGTCTAAGGTTGCATACTCGATTGCTGCGGCGTGGGTGGCTTCTAACACCACAGGCGGAGCCATGCCTGCATCTAGCGCCTCTTTCCAGCGCGATGCACACAAGCACCAGCAGTCCCCTGGCTTAAGTCCTGGAAATTGATAGGCAGGCATCGGCGTAGTAAGGTCATTGCCCCGTGCTTTTGAAAATGCTAAAAACTCGGCGGTCATCTGGGCGCAGACGACATGAATGCCCACATCGCCTGCCCCTGTGCTGCATAAACCATCGCGGTAAAACCCCGTCATGGGAGAAGTACAGCAGGTTTGCAGCGGTCCCCCTAATACATTTTGAGCGTTGCCCATTGATTCCTCTCGTTTGCGTCAGCCTTTATGGGTAGCTTACTGAGTTTGAAGCGCGATCGACAAGCAAAATGCCGCTGCTGCTCTCGTCATAAAAAAAGCCCTACTGTTTTGGCAGTAGGGGGAGAAAACAAATCAATGAAAACCTATTGGTATGTTAACAAATGTTGCGAGTTTTTAACAACCTGCGATCGCCCTCTTTAACACCGCACCCATCACCAAGGCAGTTCTGCCCCATCCCAAGAAAAGAATTGACCGCTGTTGACAGGCTCAAGCTGGTTAAGCACAGCGTACAGTTGGGCAACGGTACGCTCGGTTGAGAATAGTTTTTCAGGGGGGACATTTCGCTGAAAGGGTTCTGAGAGGCGCGTAGCGGTCGTACCAGGATGCAGGAGCGCAATGATAGTGTTGGGGCTTTTGCGTCCATACTCGATCGCCGCTGTTTTCATAAACATATTGAGCGCTGCCTTGGATGCACGGTAGCCGTACCAGCCCCCGATGTGGTTATCGCCAATGCTGCCCACTTTGGCAGAAATGGTTGCAAAAATACTGCGTTCAGGGTGCTTAAGTAACGGCATGATGTGCTTTGCCAGCAGAATTGCGCCAATGCTGTTGACCTGAAAATACTGCATCAATCGCTCTGGATTAATTTGAGCTAGGCTCTTTTCTGGCTGAAGTGCGCCTTCATGGAGAACGCCGATACAGTTGACCGCCCAGTGAAGCATTGGAGTGATAGCCTGAATGGTCTGCATTAGATCGGCAATTTGAGCTTCATCCGTGATGTCTAGGGCTGAGCAGATCAGGCGATCTGGGTGAGCGGCCTTAAGCGCCAACAGTTCACTGGCGGCTTCTGCGGTGCGATAAGTAGCGAAGATTGTGGAAATATTGGGCCGTTGGAGCAGGTGTTTCACAAACCCCAAGCCGATGCCTTGGGTTGCACCTAGGATAAGGGCGATCGCCGGACGATTCTCTGATGACACGTTTTGTTCTCATGACGCTCCTTTTAAGGTAAGGTCATTTCTTGAATTCGGGTTGTATTGGTTGCTCAACGCCTATGTCATCATCTACTGGAATTTTGGACGATAGCGCCTTCTTAAGACCCGAAAATGGGCAGGTTCTGCAATTCCCAATTTTGGTAGTGGGTGGCTCGACAGCGGCCTACGCTGCGGCTTTGGGTGCGTTACAGGCGGGGACGGCAGTTTGCATTGTTGCGCCTCAAAAAGTTTTGGGCGGACAGTTTACAGCTCAAGCACTCCCCGCATCTGATGATGCGCCGCTGATGGCTCCTAAGGCGCTAGTGCCTGCCGACCAGCGCGACCCCAATCAGCTTGAGAATGGGGAGTTTTTCTGCATCTCTAGAGCGCAGCGCCAGTTCCGCGATCGCCAGCGCCAGCTTCAGCCTGTCGAAGGGCGCGTAATTCATAACCCTGGCGGGAGCTGGGTGAGCCACTTTTCGGTAACGCCTGTGGTTGCGGCGATCGCCCTTAATAGAGGCATCGAACCCTACCTCAAAACAGGTCGGCTTACCATTATTCCCTTTGCTGAACCAGCTCAGGTGCTAACACAGGAGGTAGAGGGTGAATATCGCCGCGTGACAGGCGTCGTACTCCAAGATGTAGAAAATGGCAAAACCTTCACCGTCAATGGCGATGTTGTAATTGAAGCCACCGACTTAGGCGACCTACTAGCGCTAGGCAAAATCGAATCTCGCATAGGTCAAGAATCTCGCAGTGAGACGGGTGAAGCCATTTTGCCAGAGGAGCCTCGCCCTTTGTGTCAACAGGCGTTTACCTTTTGTGCCGTAGTCGAGAAAGCATTATCTCCTGTTTCTATCCCAGCACCAGCTGGCTATGGCATTGAGCCGTGGCTTGATCCTAAATTCTTCCCCAGCACCTTTTGGCTTAAAGGGAAAAACGGCTGGGAAGCCAAAGCATTCTTTGACCCGATGGGTATGTTCCGCTATCGTCGCCTTCAGCGCAGTATTGAAGACGGCACTGTGCATGACCAAGATGTGAGCGTTATGAATTGGGGCACCAGTCCTTTAGGGCCAGATGCACCCCAAGGCTGCGGAAATGATTATTTATTTGGCGCGGTACTCACGGGGGTGAGTCGGCAGAAGCGTCAGCAGGTCGTTGCCAGAGGACGCGATCGCACTCAAGCCTATATCCACTTTTTGCAGGCGAACGCCGCCCCAACGCTAGCCCCACGGGGCGATCTGACCTGGACAGCAGATGGCATTGCCCTAGAACCCTACATCCGCGAAGCGCGGCGGGGGGTAGCGCTTACCACCGTGCGCCATGAAGATGTGGCGGCAAAGTTTTTTCCTGGCGCAGTTCGCGCTCGTAGCTTTGAGGACTCGGTTGGCATTGGGCAATACCACTATCTTGACTTTCACCCCAACGAGGCACCTGGGCATGTCGATCTGGGCAAAGATGGCAATCGTTCACTCCCGTTTACGATTCCTTTAGGTGCGTTGATTCCTATTCGCACGGATGGACTTATTTTGTCTGCCAAAAGCATTGGCACCACGCATATTACTAACGCTGCCTATCGTATGCATCCCATCGAGTGGGCGATTGGCGAAGCCGGAGGGCATTTGGCAGCTTTTGCCCTGAGTCAAGGGGTGCAGGTGCGGGCTGTGGCTAAAGATCGTTGGCTCAAGCGCCAGTTTCAGGGGCAGCTCACCAGTTTTGGGATTCCGCTATTTTGGTTCAATGATGTCTCTCATGAGGATCCAGACTTTGAGGCGATTCAGGTTTTAGCCGCAGCGGGGATGGTTCGTACTGAAGACAATGGAAGCCTGAATTTCAATCCGCAGGGGGTGGTGAGTCGTGGAGTGGCGGCGATCGCCCTTGTAAACGTCCTAGGGCTAGAACTTGTTAGTTCGGCTAAGCCTACATTTGTAGATGTCCCTACTAACCATGTTGCCTACCCCAGTATTGAAGCGCTGTTTTCTAATGGATTTATTAAAGGCATTGGGCGAAATCGCTTTGCGCCAGAGCAACCCATGATGCGAGCGCACTTTGCAAGCTTGGTGGGCAAAACTCTCACAAATGCTGGAAATGAGACGATGGGAGACCTCCCTAAAAATAAAATGCCCATACTGCGGCGGGAGCTATCTAGAGTTTTATATCGTCTTCTGCAAATACGGCTTGCGAACGTTGTGGATCTATCGCTCTAAATTCAAGGCATCTTTCTGGCTAAAGCAGGTCTTTTGCCCATCAACCCCGCCATAAAGTGCAGCACCGCAATCTTCAAAATGGGAATATGCTTCATAGCCCACAGCCCCAAACGACGCACGACCACCAGCGGCAAAATATTGTTAGAAAACATCAAATTGATGAGATCGGTAAAGCCTAGAGAGAGCCTATTTTCCCAGCGTCGCCAACGCTCATAGCGCTTCAGCACCCATAAACTTCCAATATCTTCACCCTTTGCGTGGGCGTCCCGCAGTATCTGCGCTAGTGCGCCCACGTCTCGGATGCCTAAGTTCAGGCCTTGTCCGCCGACAGGATGACAGGAATGCGCTGCATCGCCCACTAGGGCTAAACGCGATCGCACGTACTCGCAAGAATGCATCAGCTTAGCGGGGAATAAAAAGCGATCGCCCACTAGGGTTAACTTGCCCATCTGGGAACCGTAGCGCTCAGTCAGCTTTTCAATAAAGGATGCGTCATCTAAGTCTAAAAGTGCCTGTGCTTCCGCATGGGGAGCCGTCCAGACAATCCGGCACTGGGTGCTGCTCACGGGCAAAATGGCAAAAGGACCACTAGGCCAAAAGCGTTCATAGGCCGTATTTTGATGAAATTTTTCGGGTTGAATCGTTGCAACCAGGCAAGACTGCCAGTAGGTCTTGCCGCGCGTTTTTATCTTAGAGCGCTGCCGCACTTGCGAGGCTGAGCCGTCTGCGCCCACTACTAAACCAACCCGAAAAGTTTGAACCTCCTGGGGGTCTGCATCAATATTCTGAAGCGCTACTTCTACGTAAGCGTCAAATTCTTGTGTTGCAATGACCTGCGCGGGACAGCGCCGCGTAATGTTTTTGCAGGTGTCGACAAACCCCAAAAGCGCTTTCAACAGCACACGATGCTGTGCCACATGGCCTAGCGCCTTTGTGCTGAGATCCGACGGCTTAAACTCCACCACATAAGGACAGTCTGCATCCGACATCCGCACATGGTTAAACGGCTGAACCTGTGGCTCTATTTCAGACCAAACCCCAATACTTTCCCAGATGCGCTTAGAGCTGAGGTGAATGGCGTAGGCTTGTCCCTTGGCGATAGCTTCGCACCCAGCGTTCGCCACTGATTGAGATTGCGCCTCAATAATCAGTATCTCTAGCCCAGAATCTTTAAGCGCTGCCGCTAAGGTTATGCCTGCAATGCCCCCGCCCACAATGGCAACATCGTAATCTAACTTAGACGGTGTCGTCAGCAATGAGTCAGGACAAAGCACTGTAGAGGTGGCTAAATTATTAAGGTGAGCAGCGGACTGAACCATTGAGCTGTTGCAAAAGTTAATAATCTACTTCTTTATTCTGACGCGTAGATGGGTTATTCACAAGGTTTAGACTCCACGGGTAGCATTGGCTAGAAGCCCTATTTCCAGACAATTCTAAACAAAATATGGAGCTGAGAATTGAGAAATTCTATGAACTTAACCCTTCGGAAAGATGATACGGTAAATAAGGCATGAGTTTATTGACAGCAGCACTGAGAGCAAGCAATGACAACAACAGGCGGCGGCCCTCTACAAGGAACTGAGAAAAGCCTTGAGGCAATGCGTAAGTTTTCTGAAACCTATGCCAAGCGAACGGGCACGTTTTTTTGTTCGGATTTGGGTACAACTGCCGTTGTCATTGAAGGTTTAGCAAAGCATAAGGATGACTTGGGGTCGCCCCTCTGCCCCTGTCGCTACTATGAAGATAAAGAAGCAGAGGTGGCTGCGGCCTACTGGAACTGCCCCTGCGTCCCCATGCGGGAGCGTAAAGAGTGTCACTGTATGCTGTTTTTGACGCCGGAGAATCCCTTTTGTGGCGATCGCCAAGACATTAGCGTCGAAGAAATTCGTTCTGAAACGAACAAGTTTTAGATGAGTGCTGAAGCACTGCCCACCTCATTTTGGCAGGGCGTTCAGGAATTCCAGTCTGGTCAATTTTATGAGTGCCACGATACCCTAGAGGCACTCTGGATTGAGGCTCAAGAGCCGAATAAAACGTTTTTTCAGGGCATTTTGCAAATTGCGGTGGGCTGCTATCATTTGGGCAACCAAAACGGGAGAGGTGCCGTCATTCTGCTGGGGGAAGGGATTCGACGGCTTTCGCCCTACCAGCCAGACTACGGCAACATTGATGTCAACACCCTGCTAGATACCAGCAGTGTGCTGTTGAGCCATCTCCAGACGGCTGGTGCTGAGGGCGTAGCTAAGTACAGCGCCCTGATTCAGGGTTACGGTTCAGACTCTTTTGAGGCATCCGTAGAAGCAGAGATTTTTCCACGGCTTAGGCTGATGGCGAATCCGCAAAACCATTAAAATAAGGACTGCGCTGTCTATTTTTCTAAACTATGTCCTTTGCGGCTGTTTCGCTCCCAGACTCTCTTGCAAAAGTGGTAAACCGCTTTGAGCGGCTTGCTGAATCGAAGCGACGCTATGAACTGCTGATTTGGTTTGCAAAGCGTCTGCCTGAGCTAGAGGATGCTGCACGAACATCAGAAAACAAGGTGCAGGGCTGCACATCCCAGGTCTTTGTGACGGCAAGGCTAGAAGATGAAAAAATCTACTTTGCCGGAGATTCTGATTCTCAACTGGTTAAAGGACTAGTAGCGCTTTTAGTGGAGGGACTTAGTGGACTGCCGCCGGAGGTGGTGGGTTCCCTTTCGCCAGAGTTTATCCAAACCACAGGTTTAAACGTGAGCCTCACGCCGTCGCGCTCCAACGGGTTTTACAACATTTTTAGGGCGATGCAGCTTAAGGCTGTGGCCTATCAACATGCTGAAAGTGCCGTGCAGAAATAAGATTTACCGTTCACCCAGATGAGAGAATGAAAAGCACAATGTCTCTGGGCTACAACGCTTGAAACCACGATCGCAATACTGGCTGCTGCTGCCTTATCTCCGGCCTCAACTGCCAGCTTTAGGAGTAGCTTTAGCGTGTTCGGTCGGGTTTGTCTTAACCATGCCGATATTAGCCGCCCTCATCGGTCAGATTGCTACAGATATGGGGCAAGGCAATATGGCTGCGCTGATGCGACTGCCACTCATTGCGGCGGGTCTGTTTTCAGTAAGAGGCGGATTTCAGTTTGGTCAGGATGCCGGAATGGCAAAAGTGGCCTTGGCGATCACCCTAGATTTGCGGCGGCGGGTCTATGTTCAGCTCCAAAGCCTCAACCTAGATTACTTTGAGACGGCTAAAACAGGGGATTTAGTCTATCGCCTCACTGAAGACGTTGATCGCGTGGGGGAAGTAATCCATAAGCTCTTCCATCAGTTTCTACCCTGCATTCTTCAGCTTCTTGCGGTCTTGGGCTACATGATCTATCTGAACTGGCAGCTTACGCTAGCAACCCTCGTCATTGCCCCACTCATGGCATTGTTAATCACCTGGTTTGGCGAGCGACTGCTGCGGTTTTCGCGCCATAGCCAAAACCAGATCGCCGACCTTTCTACTCTTTTAACTGAAGTTTTTAGCGGAATTCGGCTCATTAAAGCCTTTGCTGCTGAAGATTACGAAATTGCTCGGTTTGTGAAAGCGGCTGAAAACAACCGACAGGCAAAATTTGCTACTGAAATGGTGACAGCAATACAGTATCCGGTGGTGGGCTTTCTAACCGCAATGAGCTTTGTGTCACTGTCTTTACTGGGGGGATGGCAAATTTCTAAAGGGAACCTCACGGGGAGCCAGTTTATTAGCTTTGCGGCTTCCGCCGTTCTGTTTATTGACCCCATTAGTATTACCACTCGTAACTACAACGAATTTAAGCAGGGGGAAGCCTCTGTAGATCGCGTATTTGAGCTGATGCATTTACGGCCTACGGTGATAGAGCAGGCTACGGCGATCGCCCTTCCGACCGTCCAAGGCAAGGTAGAGTACCGCAACGTTTCTTTTACCTACCCATCCGGTCAGCCTGTCCTGAAAGAACTGACCCTAACTGCCCAGCCAGGGGAAGTCATTGCGCTGGTCGGCTCTTCCGGGGCAGGGAAAACCACGCTGGTGAATCTGCTACCACGCTTTTATGAGCCGCAAAGGGGCGAGGTGCTGATTGATGGGGTAGATATCCAAACCGTAACCCTCAAGAGTCTGCGTCAGCAGATTGGCATCGTGCCTCAAGATACGGTGCTGTTTTCAGGCACGATCGCCCAAAATATTGCCTTTGGTCAGGCGCATTACGATCTTTCCGCCATAGAAGCCGCCGCAAAGGTTGCCAATGCCCATCAGTTTATTTCTCAGTTTGCTCAGGGCTACGGCACGGTGCTGGGAGAACGGGGCGTCAATCTTTCGGGAGGGCAGCGGCAGAGAGTGGCGATCGCCCGTGCGGTGCTTTTAGACCCGCGCATTTTAATTTTAGATGAGGCAACTTCGGCGTTAGATTCAGAATCTGAGGCGCTAGTGCAGGAGGCGTTGGAGCGTTTGATGCAGGGGCGAACGGTATTTATTATTGCTCATCGTCTGGCTACGGTACGAGGCGCAGATCGCATTTTGGTGCTGGAGAAAGGGCAGGTGGTGGAGGCCGGAACCCATGAGATGTTGATGAATCAAAATTCACGCTATGCCCGTTTTTATGCCCAGCAGTTCCCAGCCTAAAGTTAGCTGATTCACGGCTAGGCATGTTGCGAAGCTTTAGACTTTACGCAAACTGGCTCAGATTGAGCGCCAGCAGCGCTAACGCTATCACCACCCCATAAAAGGTTGCAACCACACGAGACTCTGACCATCCTGACTGCTCAAAATGGTGATGAATCGGAGCCATCTTAAAGAGTCGCTTGCCAATTCCATCAGCGTCCTTCGTTGACTTGTAGTAAATCACCTGGGCAATCACAGACAAAGACTCCACCAAAAAGAGGCCACTTACAATCAGCAAGGCCCAGAGCGAATTGCTGATTAAGCCCACCGCCGCCAGCGCGCCCCCTAGCGCTAAAGAACCCGTATCGCCCATGAAGACTGTGGCAGGGTTGTGATTGTGAGTCAAAAACCCAATGCAGCTCCCGCTCATACAGGCGCAAAACAGCATTAGTCCTGGATACTCAGGCGCAATGATTTGGCCTAAGCCAAACAGGGCGATCGCCGTAGTCCCCGCTGCTAGCCCATCCATACCGTCCGTCAAATTAACGGCATTACTTTCGGCTGCCACTACAAAAATAGCCAAAATCAAAAATAGAAACCCCATCGGCAGCGCAATCCCAAAGGGAAAGATAAGGGTAGAAATGCTGGGCTTTTCCAGCAGGAGCCAAAGGGAAAAAAGGCCACCTGCTCCAAACTCGATCGCAAGGCGAACCTTTGCCGATAAACCCTTATTAGACTTTTTGCGAAGCACCTGCCAATCATCTAGCCAGCCGACAAACCCAAGCACTGTAGTCAGCAATGCCGCAGCCGTTACCTCCATTGCCTGCGTTCCTGTTGTCCAAGCCCAAATTAGACTGAGCAGCAGCGCGACAGGCACAAAAAAGATGCCGCCCATAGTTGGGGTTCCGGCCTTTTTGAGGTGGCTTTGCGGCCCATCCTCACGAATCACCTGACCAGCCTTTAGCTGCCTTAGCCAAGGAACCACCCAGTAGCCCAAGGCACTCACTAAACCGATGCTGATTGCAAAGGGCAGCGTGAAACTCTCTAGCGGCTGACGAAAGCGACTTCCTGCAATATCTGAAAGGACTGCATTGACAGACAATCCAAATAGCAGTAGCCAATAAAGCCGTCTGCCCGTCACAATTTCTGTTTTGATTTGAGGAGGACTTGCGACCACGATGAAGTTTCCTTACTCTGCTTGATCGTCTTATACATCATCGTTGTAGTCGGTGTCATCACTGCGGAGCAGATGTTTGCCTGGCAAAACTAATACCCCTCATCTCTACCCCATACACACAAGTCTTGAAGTGTGCTTCTCCTACTGGAGGAGAAGCGCTAATTCCGGCTCCCCGGACGGGAGAGGGACTGAGGGAGATATATATTCATGCAAGAGGTTCTGTTGATGTCTCAAATCGCCTGTTTTGACTGCATCATCTCGTCTAGACTAGGAAATTGTACTGCCGTTACGTCACAGACCAAAAGAATCCATGCGGCTTTCTCAAATGCTATTTGTCACTCTGCGCGAAGACCCCGCAGAGGCAGAAATCCCAAGCCATAAGCTGCTTCTACGGGCAGGCTATATCCGCCGTATCGGTAGCGGGGTTTATGCTTATTTGCCGCTCATGTGGCGCGTCCTCAAAAAAGTAACGCAGATTGTGCGCGAAGAAATGGACGCAACGGGCGCACAAGAATGTTTGCTGCCCCAAATTCAGCCCGCCGAACTTTGGGAAGAGTCAGGGCGTTGGGACACCTACAAAGCCGAAGGCATTCTGTTTAACCTCAAAGATCGCCAGGGTCGAGAGTTGGGCTTAGGACCAACCCACGAAGAAGTGATTACTGCCGTCGCCCGCGATATGATTCGCTCCTATCGACAGCTTCCGCTACATCTGTACCAGGTACAGACCAAATTTCGCGACGAAATTCGCCCCCGCTTTGGTCTGATGCGAGGCCGCGAGTTCATTATGAAGGACGGCTATTCGTTCCATAAAGATGTCGAGAGCCTCAAGGAAACCTACGGGCAGATGTACCAGGCGTATACCAACATTCTGCGGCGATCGGGGTTAACCTTCCGTGCGGTGGAAGCAGACTCTGGCGCAATTGGAGGCTCTGGCTCCCACGAATTTATGGTTTTAGCTGATGCGGGTGAAGATGAGGTGCTTTATACGGAGGATGGAAAGTACGCCGCCAACGTAGAAAAAGCGACTGCTTTACCTTCCGATGCTGTCGTTTCAGCGTTTATCAAGGCCGAAGTAAAAGACACGCCAAACGCGAATACGATTGATGCGCTTTGTCAGCAGCTTAACTGCGATGCGACAACCATTGTCAAAAATGTCTTATACCAAGCAACCTTTGATAACGGTCACTTAGTTTTAGTCCTCATCAGCATTCGCGGTGATCAGGCCGTGAATGAGGTCAAGCTACTCAATGAGGTAGGTAAGGTAGCAGGAAACTATGGAGCGAAGACGGTTCTGACGGTGGCAATTGCCGATCCTGAATCTCAGTCCCAATGGGCAGCAGGTTTTCTCCCTGGAGGGTATCTAGGCCCAGACCTCGCAGATAGCCTGATTCAGGCTAAGCCTAACGTTGCGCCCCAGTTTTTGCGCTTGGCGGACGAGACCGTGGTGGAGCTAAAAAACTTCGTTACGGGAGCCAATACGCCCCATCAGCATCTCATCGGTGCAAATTGGGGTTCGTCTTTGACTTTGGCTAGGGTCGTTGATGTGCGCAAGGCAACGGCGGGCGATCACGCCCTCCATGATCCTACCCAACTGCTCAAAACGGCTCGAGGCATTGAGATTGGTCATATTTTTCAGCTCGGCACCAAATACTCAGCGGCACTGGGTGCAACCTTCACCACCGAACAGGGTGAAGAATCTCCCTTGGTGATGGGCTGTTATGGCGTGGGTGTCTCTCGACTGGCTCAGGCCGCGGTAGAGCAATCTCACGACAAAGATGGGATTATTTGGCCTGTGGCGATCGCCCCCTATCATGTGATTGTCGTTATCCCCAACCTCAAAGAAGCCACTCAAGTTGAAGCGGCAGAGCAAATCTACCAAGACCTCAACGCGGCAGGGATTGAAACCCTGCTCGATGACCGCGATGAGCGCCCAGGCGTGAAGTTCAAAGATTCGGAGCTGATTGGGATTCCCTATCGAGTGGTGACGGGGCGATCGCTGGCGCAAGGCAAGGTTGAGGTGGTCAAACGCGCCGATAAAACCTCCGTCGAAATTCCTATTGCAGCGCTGGTTTCGACGCTCAAAACCTGGATTGCCGAAGCGGTGCAGTGATGCTAAAACACATCGGCTGCGTCAGTAGTCCGGTGAAGCAGCAGAGTATCCTAAGAATGAAGGTTGGAGTGGAGGATTCGGTTAGTTTATGGTGAAATTTAGAATACGTAGGACAGGGGTGCTTTGTAGCATCATCTTAATGGCTGCTTCGCCCTTCGGGCTAAGTGGCTGTTTAGAGACAGATACGCCCACCATAGGGTCTTCGCCTACCTCCGTTATCCCTTCTGCTGAACCGACGCCAACGGATACGCCTTCTGCTGAAATTACGACCCAGCCAACGACAGAAGCACAGGCAAAAGTCTATTGGCTGCGCAGCAATGGCAAAAAGCTAGAGCTTGCACCCGTACAGATTGCTGTTAAGGAAGGTGGTACTTCAGATGAACAGCTTAAGGCTACGGTGGAAAGATTACTCAAAGGGCCGGCAAATAGTGACGTCACTAGCTCAATTCCAGACGGGACAAAGCTAAACGCTCTTAAGGTGGAGAAAGATGGTGTGCATGTAGACCTGAGTCAGTCCTTTACGACAGGCGGGGGCAGTACCGCTATGCAGGCGCGGCTGGGTCAGGTAATTTATACCGCCAGTAGCTTAAACCCCGAAGAGCCAGTCTGGGTCTCAATTGATGGAGAACCCTTGACGGTTCTGGGTGGCGAAGGGTTAGAAGTCTCTCAACCCATGACGCGAGCGGACTTTAAGAAAGGGTTTTCACTTTAGCGTGCGATCGCCGGTTCGTAATTTTGGTGAGATGAATCATGCCCAGCGATAAAACACATCGTTTCGCGGCAATGCTATTCGTCTTGAGGTGGAAATCCTAAGGTCGTTTCTAATAGGGCAATTTCATCACGGTGGGCAGTAATGCGGAGCCGCGTTTGGTGGATGGCATCTAATCCTTTAACCGATAAAATGACCTGCTCTGGTCGAGTCGATTTGGTTTGATAAAAACAGCCTGCTAAAGGCGCGACCAATACGCTCAGAAACCCCCAATAGCCGATAGCTGGAAACTGTACCCAAAGCGTTAGCCCTAAACAAATAGTGCCCACCGCAGCCAGCATAGAGAGAAACAGCGCTAGACCTGTACTGGCGCTCACTAGACCTGTAAACACCACCTGATTTTGATCTCGGTCTACAGATTGCAGTCGATAGGCGCGTCCTTCTAGATATTCGGTCACAGACTGTACGACCTGCTGATCGGGCTGGGGTACAGACCAAGTAGCGGTCTCAAGCCGTGGTTTGACCGAGGCTCGGATAAAGAAAAATAGACCAATGGTGATCAGTACGGTCAAAAAGAAGGCTGAAGGTAAAACAAAGGTATTCATCATTGGCGATGGAGAGGTGCAGCGAGAAAAAAGCGCGAAGACCACTCCAGCTTAACAAGAGATTAGAAAGGAACTTTGCCAATAGCACGCTATTCCTGAGTTTTGGGAAACCTAGGGATATATAAAATGTTATTCCTTTATCCCCGCACTGAACGATGCAATCGGTACTGGCTATGTCCAATGACAAAACATCTCTAAAAAAACCGTTTAGTGAGCCTGGCGAAGATTTTGATCCAAGCTTGCTCAAGCTAAATTTAGAGGACGATGGGGCTGAACTCTCAGATGAAGCCCATCTTGAGTTTTCTGACAATCGGCAGCAGCGACGCACCACAGACCTTGTGCGGATTTACCTCCAAGAAATTGGCAGGGTTCGTCTCTTGGGTCGAGATGAAGAGGTAACAGAAGCTCAAAAGGTGCAGCGTTACATGCATCTGATGGTACTGCGCAACAAAGCGCTGACGGGCGATCATCCTGCTATTGCTGAGTATGCGCGGCTGATGGAAGTGCGCGATCGCCTGACCTGTAATCTAGGCCATCGTCCGTCCTTAGAGCGCTGGGCCAGAGAGGCCAATATTGAGTTTGTGAAACTCAAACCCTCTATCTCAGAAGGGAAAGCCGCCTATGCCGAATCTATTGGCTGGCAGGTGAGCGATTTAGATCGCGTCATGAAGGATGGGATCCGAGCGAAGGAGCATATGATTCAGGCCAACCTTCGCCTGGTGGTATCGGTGGCGAAAAAGTATCAAAACCGAGGGCTAGAGCTACTGGATCTGATTCAAGAAGGGACGCTGGGGCTAGAGCGCGCGGTTGAAAAGTTTGACCCCACTAAGGGGTATCGCTTTAGTACCTATGCGTACTGGTGGATTCGTCAGGGCATTACGCGGGCGATCGCCACTCAAAGCCGCACGATTCGCCTACCTGTCCACATTACCGAAAAACTCAACAAGCTTAAAAAAGCCCAGCGTAAGCTAGCGCAGGCCAAAGGGCGCACGCCTACCGTTGAAGATCTTGCCATTGAGCTAGAGACAACCCCCGACCAGATTCGGGAGTTGCTGACGCGCGTACCCCGATCCATTTCGCTCGAAACCAAGGTCGGCAAAGATAAAGACACCGAGCTGGGCGACTTACTCGAAACGGACAATATTTCCCCTGAAGAGAGCATGATGCGAGAGTCGCTTCAGCAGGAGCTTCAGGACTTGCTCGCGGAACTCACCACTCGCGAACGAGACGTGATTCAGATGCGGTTTGGCTTAGAGGATGGGCAGTCTCATTCCCTAGCCGAAATTGGGAAGGTTTTGGAACTATCTCGGGAGCGGGTTCGCCAAATTGAGTCGAAGGCGCTGCAAAAGCT
The DNA here is from genome assembly GCA_031422435.1 of Acaryochloridaceae cyanobacterium VAR_48_metabat_390. Lineage (GTDB taxonomy): Bacteria > Cyanobacteriota > Cyanobacteriia > Thermosynechococcales > Thermosynechococcaceae > JAAURS01. The sequence continues at coordinate 12,241 of JANPLU010000123.1, read as the reverse complement.
GCGTCAGCCCAAGCGCAGAAGTCGTGTCCGCGATTTTCTAGAGACCTTTGCTTAATGAATGGTGGAGATTATTAGGGCAAGCTGTGATGATTTGGGCTGATGCAGATTGAGACTACACTGCCATACCGCGAATTTGGGTATTATCATCTGCTAGCGCCTGCTGAATCAGCGGTAGAGCGGCGAGGACGCTGATGTAGCCTTTTTGCAGCTCAATCATTGCCAAAACTCGGTCTTTAACATTTGGGCTTTGCAGTTGAACCGCAGGCTGCTCTAGACTGAGTTGGCTCATAAAAACTGATTCTCAAAACAAACTTTAATGAAGGTCATAGACCATTTTGGGTAATGCAAATCAGGGGCGAATGCTTCTCTCCCACAACTTTGACATCTCACCGGACGTTCTACCAGCGCTCAGCCGCGAAGAATTTGCACAAGTATTTCAAGCAGGGTTAGGTGACCAGCCGAACTTGCACTGTCGGCTTATCAACCATCCCCACTGGACGGTTGAAATTTTGTTTGCAACTCCAGAATTTTCTGCCCAACAGGTCGGTGAGCTATGCGCCCAAGCCTTGGCAGAGGTGCGTACTTTGGATGCGAAACGATCGCCGCAAATCACTTCAGGTGCTAACCCAGACATTTTAGTCTTAGGGGGTCTTAAGACCACATCACCTACCAGCGCCTCCCCCGATGCTCTCCAGCCTGGAGAATGGGGCGTAGACGTAGTGGAAACACCCTCGGGCGATGCGTTTTTACGGGGAATCGCCTGGGAAACTACTATGGCGCAGAGACCTCCAGACAGCATTTTTAAGGTGACGCGGAAGATTGTTTAAGGAGAATTTTATGGATGGCGCTCGCACTCCAAGCCACCATCCCACCCCAAGTATCATCCAAAAAATGTGATCGCCTCTTTCAACGCCACCACAAACGTACTATGGCGGAAAATCTAGGTGATTATCGAGTGCTGCTTGTTGGATTGCTGGGCGCAAACTAGCATGATCGAGTCGTAGAATTTGATTCTCTGGGCAAATAAGAGCCGACTGAGCGCGTTCGTAGAGGGCGCTCGCCTCTTCGTCATTATGGGCATTACGAAAACTAATGCCATCAATTTGTCCATAAAGACGGGTTTGCTTGTAAAAATAGCACGACCACTCTTGACTGAGATGCCGATTTGCCACTTTTGCCAAAGCTGCTACAGAGCCTGCGCGCATTGCGCCATTGTCTTTAAGGTCAAGTAGGGTCAGGTCTCGCGTAAGTTCTACTCGACAGATTTTTTGGTCTTTTAGTTCAATGACCCCACTGTCACCAAAACATTCCACCAAGCAACAAGACAGCGTAAGTCCGGCGTAGTAAATGCCTCGCTCTGGGTCTTGAGTGTGACCGCCTTGTGAAGAAATGCGCTGGTGGTCGAATCGATTTATAGGGCCGAAGTGCCTAAACGTAAGCGCTTGGGTATTGTGGGAAGTGGGGTCAAAGATCCTTAGCAGGAAACTACCAGAGGATAGGGTGCAATAAAGGGGGTTAGGCGGTTTTGATGGGGGCGGTTTGCCAATTACGACCACTGCCCTACTCCGACAGCGGAAGCTTCTGCGAGAACGCGCTCTTTTTGTCCCGACTTGAGCGATTGAATAGGGGTTTGACTATCAAGGTAAGGATTGACGCGGGTTAACCAGTTGAGTTTTGCATAGTCTGATATTTCTAGGGCTTTCAGTACGGCTGGCAAGCCATCGATTACGCCATCGGGACCTTCTGGGTCGAACTGCCAAGATGGAAAGCAGAGTTTACCGTCGTCTCTAATCGCCAAAAGCGTTTTACTGCTCACGAGATCGTGGGGAGTCTGGGGAGAGGCACCTAAGAGTTGAGCAACTTGGATTTCCGTGAAAGATGGCTCAAGCAATTGACGTCGATGCTGAAAGTGTCTTGATAGGGTTTCCATTTCCAGTTGAATTTGCTCTTGGCGACTGAAAAATTTTCCAGTTATGGCTTTAGCCAATATATCAGTAGCAGAATCTACAGTTTCAACCTTTGCCACCTTCTTAAGAGGTTGGGGCACAAACTTTCGTTCGCTATATTTAAAAAGCCTGAATGTCTCAAAGTATTTAGCAATTTGCGAATAAAAAAAACTAGGCCTTGAAGTTTTTTTAACTCTCTTCATTTGTATATCTAGTCTTTCGTTATTAAATCCATCAGCTTCCAGGTTCCTTGCTGTATAAGCGTTACCTTTTAATTGCGGGGTATTAATAACTTTCTGCCAACCATTTGTTCTTTTTATTCTTTTCTTCGGCTTATTTCCAAAAAAACCGTTTTCAGAATTGATTGTGTGTCTAGAAAAATTTTTAACATGCATGATTGTCTTATTTCTAGTCTTCTTCTTGGCTTTCTGTATAATAATTTATGCCCAAGTCTCTAAACATTTTTTCTAGAGAATTTGATTTATAAATAGTTCGATTGATTTGCTCAAAAATTTGCAAAACATCATTCATATCAAGAGAGAGATAAATTTCCTTAAATCCTTCAATATCTCGATAAGCAATCTTTAGATTGTGCGTAATTAGCATGCCTTTTGGATTTTTAGAACAATCTTCGCCGAAAATTGGCCTTACATCATTGACTATTCTAGAGTGCAGAAATATTTTTTCGTAGTCAGCTTTTAGATCAGATATTTTGGATGTTATGGCTATATTGCTATCAGCATTAATGAGTTGCTTTAATCTTTCATAAATTTGTTGAGCATCTTCATCAGTTTTAACCGTCTCAAGTTCTAAGATAGCTTTGTATGACTGCTCAATAATATCTTCCACATCAAGATCACCAGAACTACGATATTCATCAAGTTCTGTCACTGCCTCTAAAATGCTAACTATATGATTTTTAACGGCTTCATCAAATTTTGCAGATACATTGGCAATTAACGTTGAAGAAGATGTAGCAGGGCCAGCCTCGTTTAGTAGCCTAATAAGCTTGGCAAAATTCTCGTGATCAAGAGTTCCGAGCGAAGTGAACCCTTCTTTATATTCATCTGGTATGTACAAGCTAGACATTTTTGTAAAATTAAGATGGGTTTTAAGTGCTCATGCATACGTAAAACAATGATACATATATCTAATACCAGATTTTGGTACAAGAACAACACTGGACATAGGGCTATCTAAACTAGATTTCCCCATAAATAGTCAAAAGATAAACATATGATGAGATTTAACTCTGTCATCCACCAAAAAATGCGATCGCCTCTTTCAGCTCCTTTACAAACATATCGATCTCCTCACGAGTGTTGTAAAAATACAGACTAGCCCGTGCAGAAGAAGATATTCCCAAAATCCGATGCAGTGGCTGAGTGCAGTGGTGTCCCGACCGAATCGCCACGCCAGCTTCATCCAAGATAGTGGAGAGGTCATGGGGATGAACTTCACCCGCCGTAAAGGAGGCTAAAGCAGCGCGACCGCTTCCATCGGCTTTCGGCTGAGGGCCAAGAATCGTCAGCTCAGGTATTTCGGCTAATCGACGGAATAAATGGGCGGTCAACTCCTGTTCGTAGTCATGAATTTTGTCCATGCCGATGGTTGTGAGGTAGTCAACGGCTGCACCTAGGGCGATCGCCTCTCCAATCGCAGGGGTACCTGCCTCAAACTTATTGGGCAAATCTGCATAGGTGGAGTGATCTAAAAACACATCCACAATCATTTCGCCTCCGCCCAAAAATGGGGGCATGGAGCGCAGCAGATCGAGTTTGCCGTACAAGAACCCAATACCCGTTGGGGCACACATTTTATGACCGGATGCCACAAGCCAATCGCAGTCGATGGCCTGTACGTCTAGGGGAAGATGGGGGGCACTCTGGCAAGCGTCGATTAAGACGTTTGCGCCGTGGTGGTGGGCAATCGCCACAATCTCTTCCACGGGGTTAATGCAGCCCAAGGTATTGGACACATGCACCACCGACACTAGCTTGGTTTTATCGGAGATTAGCGATCGAAATTGCTCGAGATCAAATTCTTGGGTTTCGGTTAGCTCCACAAACTTCAGGATGGCCCCGGTGCGCTGGGCGACAATTTGCCAGGGTACTAAGTTACTGTGATGCTCCATCACCGAGAGGATGATTTCGTCTCCTGGTTTAAGGGTGGTTTGACCCCAAGCATAGGCCACTAAATTAATTGCTTCGGTGGCGTTACGGGTAAAGATAATTTCTTGGCGAGAGGCCGCGTTGACGAAGGCTGCAACTTTATCCCGTGCGCCTTCATAGGCATCGGTAGCGCGGGAGCTAAGCGTATGTACGCCGCGATGGACGTTGGCGTTATCGCTGCGATAGTAGTGCTGGATGGCTTCTAAAACAGCCAAGGGTTTTTGCGAAGTGGCGGCGTTATCGAGGTACACCAAGGGTTTGCCGTTTACTTCCTGATACAAAATCGGAAAGTCTAGGCGCAGTTCGTCAGCCAGTGTCCTTACTTGGGTTGCAACCATAATCTGTCCTATGTGCGTTCGTTGCGGATGAGAGAGAGGATTGAGGTTAAGAGACGCGATCGCAGTTCTACCGAAGGCACTTTCTCGGTAATTTCAGCCGCAAACCCTTTCACAAGAATATCGCAGGCATCTTTGCGATCCAGACCGCGACTTTGGAGATAAAAAACTTCTTCATCGTCGAGTTGGCTGACCGTGGCACCGTGGGCGCACTTTACGTCATTTGCCACAATTTCAAGCTGAGGTTTTGTATCCACCCGCGCTTTGGGCGATAGCAGCAAATTTCGGCTGAGCTGAGCGGCGTTGGTTTGCTGAGCAGCTTTGGGCACCTCAACTCTGCCGTTAAAGACCGCTCGCGCTCGGTCATTTACAACGCACTTGTGCAACTGCTTAGCAATGCAGTGAGGCTGAGCAAAGTGAATTAGAGAATGAGTATCACTAATCTGTGTTTCAACTGCAAGGTTAAGCCCATTCAGGTGGGTTTCGGTTTGGATGCCCGTCAACACAATTTCTGGATTATGACGAGAGATTTGCGCACCCATACTTAGCGTCGTCAGGGCGTACCGACTATCACGGGCTTGAGTAACGGCGGTTTTGCCAATGTGAAACGCGGTGACAGACTCCCGTTGGGTGCGGGTATGGCGCAGTTGAGCGTTTTCAGCCACAAAAACTTCAGTGACAGCGTTTGTCCAGTAAGTGCCTTCGGCGGACTCTTGGTGCGAAGCTATCGCACCATATTCTTCAATAAGCGAGGCAGAACTTCCAGCCTCGGCAATGACAAGGGTGCGGGGGGCGCTCATCGTCGGTTCAGCACCAGGAATGGTCAAAAACAAAAGATGAATGGGGGTTTCAAAAACCTGATTTTTGCCAACCCGAATCACAACACCATCGGTGAAGCTGGCGGTATTGAGGGCGGTAAAGACTTCGTTCATCCCTTGCTGTTGCGAGAGGTAGGGCTGGATTGTCTCATCCGTCGCTGCCAAGGGCTTCACCGTTATGCCAGATGGTAGTGCATCTAGTGTCGAGTGTTTGGGGGAGAATACGCCATTGATGACAACAACTCTGATCGGCAGATCGGAGGTTGTCCAAGCTTTTAACTCAGTAGCGCTGATAGTGGCGGCAGGCTGGGCAGGTTTAAAAGTAGTTCGATACAGAGCAGACAGATCGGTAAAACGCCAGTCTTCGTCACGAGTGCTGGGGAGCGCCTGGTCACGCAGGAGGTTTTGGGCGCGATCGCGCACGTTCTGTAACCAGCCCGTATGGGGCAACGGGCTACGCTGTGCAAGAAGGCTGGAAAGATATTGGGTGCGATCTTGCTCACTTACCAAGGTCTTTACTTCAGTCAATTCTTCGACATTAGAAACTTGGAGGCTCATCGGGCACCTACTTCAACGGGTTCGTTGTCAGTAATCCAGTCGTAGCCACGCTCTTCAAGTTCAAAAGCCAGTTCTTTACCGCCTGTGGTTACAATGCGACCGCCTTCCATGACGTGGATGTAGTCGGGCACGATGTAGTCGAGCAGACGCTGATAGTGGGTAATCATCAAAACGGCGTTGTTGGGATGGGTGAGTTGGTTCACGCCGTTTGCAACAATTCTGAGGGCATCAATATCTAAGCCAGAATCGGTTTCATCCAAAATGGCAAGGGTGGGTTCTAAGAGCGCCATTTGCAAAATTTCGTTGCGCTTTTTCTCACCGCCAGAGAAGCCTTCGTTGACGCTCCGGTCAAGAAAGGCGGGGTTCATTTTGACAATTTCCAGCTTTTCGCGGATGAGGTCGTCAAAATCAAAGGCATCAATTTCTTCGAGTCCTTTATGCTTCTGTTTGGAGTTGTAGGCAACGCGCAAAAAGTCGAGGTTGCTGACGCCAGGTATTTCGAGGGGGTATTGAAAGGATAGAAAAATCCCTTCACGAGCGCGGTCTTGAGGCTCTAAATCGAAGAGGTTTTGGCCTTTAAAAAATACTTCGCCACCTGTGACCGTGTAGGCAGGGTGTCCGGTCAGGACTTTGGAAAAGGTGCTTTTGCCGGAGCCGTTAGGTCCCATGATGGCGTGGATTTCGCCTGCTTTGATCTCTAGGCTGAGTCCTTTAAGAATTTCGATGCCGCCGACTTCGGCGATGAGATCTTTGACTGAGAGGATGACCTCGCTGTTTTCAATAATCATTCCGATGTGTGTCTCCGCCAATAACTAAAATCTGTTTTGTTTCTTACTCCCCTCTCCCGCTCTGGGAGAGGGGTTGGGGCGTTGCCCTGAGCCTGTCGAAGGGAGAGGGTCTTAACTGTCCGGTTGTGAATTTCGGGGGTCTAGCCCCCCGTGCCCCCCATTGAGGGACGGCGGCGTCCCCCAAACCCCATGCCGAAGGGTGGGCGGGTGAGTGGCTAGCCGACGCTGCCTTCTAGTTTGAGACTTAGAAGTCTGTCAGCTTCTACGGCAAACTCCATCGGCAGTTGGTTAAATACATCCTTACAGAAGCCGCTGATCATCATGGACACCGCGTCTTCGGCAGAAATACCCCGCTGGCTGAAGTAGAACAATTGGTCTTCACCAATTTTGGAAGTGGAGGCTTCGTGTTCAACTTTAGAGGTGTTGTTCTGCACCTGGATGTACGGGAAGGTGTTGGCTTGGGCGCGATCGCCAATCAGCATTGAGTCACACTGGGAATAATTCCGCGCCCCCTCTGCCTTCGGCCCTACCTTGACTTGGCCTCTGTAGCTGTTCTGCGATCGCCCAGCCGAAATCCCCTTAGAAATAATGGTGCTGCGGGTGTTTTTGCCAACGTGAATCATTTTGGAGCCTGTATCAGCCTGCTGACAGTGGTTGGTCAGCGCCACAGAATAAAACTCACCAATTGAGTTTTCGCCCACAAGAATGCAGCTTGGGTATTTCCAGGTGATGGCAGAACCTGTTTCAACCTGAGTCCAGGAAATCTTGGAATTTTTGCCAGCGCAGAGACCGCGTTTGGTTACAAAGTTGTAGATGCCACCTTTACCGTTTTCATCACCCGCGTACCAGTTTTGGACGGTGGAGTATTTGATGTCGGCGTTGTCAAGCGCCACCAGTTCTACCACAGCGGCGTGGAGCTGGTTGGTGTCAAACATGGGGGCAGTACAGCCTTCGAGGTAGCTGACCTGAGCGCCCTCTTCGGCAATAATCAGCGTCCGTTCAAATTGGCCTGCGCCTTCGGTGTTGATGCGGAAATAGGTAGAAAGCTCCATCGGGCATTTCACACCTTTGGGAATAAACACGAAAGAGCCATCGCTAAATATTGCTGAGTTGAGTGCAGCGAAGAAGTTATCACCCACGGGCACGACGCTACCGAGGTACTTTTCGACTAACTCTGGGTAGTCTTTGACCGCTTCAGAAATAGAGCAAAAAATTACGCCGTCTTCGGCGAGTTTGGCGCGAAAGGTTGTTGCAACAGAAACGCTATCAAACACGGCATCTACTGCCACATTAGAGAGTCGCTTTTGCTCAGAAATAGGGATTCCCAGTTTCTCAAAGGTTTCGAGCAGCGCGGGGTCAACTTCATCCAGGCTATTTTTCTTGATCTGCTGCTTGGGAGCAGAGTAATACACAATATCTTGGTAGTTAATGGCAGGGTAATGCACATGTGCCCATAGCGGTTCCGCCATTTTGAGCCACTGACGATACGCCTTTAAGCGAAACTCCAACATGAAGGGTGGCTCTTCTTTTTTGGCAGAGATGAGCCGCACCACATCCTCACTCAGTCCAGCAGGGATCTGCTCTGACTCAATGTCGGTGACAAAGCCATACTTATAGGGCTGATTAACCAGGGTTTGGGCGGTTGCAGTCATGGGATGCGTTCTCTCTTAAAGTCTCTTAAAACAAGGAGCCAAGCATAAACACGCTTCTAGATTTGATCTGATTTAGGCTTAAAACCTTTACCCTATCGAGCATTTAGGCTTTTTGCCATTGCTGGCCTTCGCTGATGCGCGTGTATAATGACTTAAACAACTCTGAGATTGCGTAACTCTGTATAAGACTACTTTAGCAACAAACCCGTTGTCAAAGTCTTGGAAAAAATTATTGTGACTACGACAGCCTCCACGAAACAAGATATCCTTAATCTTCTGTTAAAGCGGGGTCAGGCGACGGCTCAGGCATTAGCAGAGTGGCTTGCAGTCAGTCCGCAGGCGATTCGTCGTCACCTCAAGGATTTAGAAACAGAAGGACTGATTGAGTTCAAAAATAATCAGTCAGGCTTAGGACGACCGCAACATGTGTATTGCCTGAGTCGAGAAGGCCGCGATCGCCTCCCCAATCGTCACGATGATTTTGCCCTAGATTTACTAGATACCCTTGCCCAAACCGTAGGCGCTGACGGAATGCAGTCGATTTTGCGGCAGCAGTGGCAGCGAAAGGCGATCGAGTATCAGCGCGAGTTGGGGGAAGGAACTTTGGCTGAACGGGTGGCTGGGCTAGTGCAGCTAAGACAGGCAGAAGGGTACATGGCAGAGTTTTACCCAATTCCAGAAGATGTAGAGCCTGCGATCGCCACCCAATTTATTTTGACGGAATACAATTGCGCCATTTCTCACGTTGCAGAGTCATTTCCAAGCGTTTGTGGTCATGAGCTAGAAATGTTTGCCGTGGCGCTCCAAAACTGCAAAGTCGAGCGCACCCACTGGATCGTCAATGGCGAGCATCGCTGTGGGTATTTAATTCAGTCGAAATAACATTTATCTAGGAGATAAACAAGTGAACCCTACATCTGTTAAAGCTCATTTTGATGGCAATCGTATTCTTTTAGACGAAGCCTTAGAGCTAGAGCCAAATACAAAACTGATTGTTACTGTATTGCCAACCGATGATCTTGAGCGAGAAGAATGGCTTGATTTATCTGGAAAAAGGCTTGGAGATGCTTATGAATCAGATGAGATCGAATATTCGTTAGACTTAATTAAGGAGTTCAACGCCGAATATGAAGGAAGGTGATGTAATCCTCGTACCCGTCTCACAAGCTAATGGAGCGATAAAGAATCGACCTGGAGTTATTTTACGAGAATTACCACCTTACAAAGATTTTCTTGTCTGCGGTATTAGCACTCAATTACATCAGTTAGTCCGAGGCTTTGATGAAATCATTTCATCTGAAGATATAGATTTTATTTCCAGTGGATTAAAAACAAAATCTTTGATTAGGCTGGGCTTTCTGTCAGTGTTGCCACGAAATAAAATCATTGGTTCAATTGGCTCTATTTCTTCTGAGCGGCATAAAAAACTGATTCGAACCCTCAGTGATTATCTAAACAAGTCTAATCTTACTTAAAATACCTCGTTATTCTCTATTTTCTGACAATGGAACACTTTGTCTATGCTGCTATATGACAAAGCGTGTCTGCCACCGCTCAACGCCAAGCCGTAGGTTGCAAAATTATTCCCTAGTTTGCATGGCAGTCATCAGACTTTGATAATACACCTGCTGATACATGTGTCGCAGCGCCTCTAAAAGCTTCTGTCCCGCTGTTCCACTGCTGCCTGAGGATAAGACTGCCTCTTCTAGAGGAAATGCCCCTAACACATCCAACACATTTTCTTGAGTAGGGGGTGGCGCGATGACAACGAGAGAAGGATCAAGCTGGACGTTGTACTGCCAAAATCGTAGAGCAAGGTCAGGTAATACGGACAGGTGTTCTGTGGGGGTGGGAGATGAATTCGCAAACGCAGCGTCTGGATCACTCCTCAATTGACGCAAGGTTTCGATAATTTGCGCTTTATTGCGCCCTCGCAGCTCAAACAAAATGAAGGGGTTTTGGCTAAAGTAGTCGCCCAAAAGATAGTATACCGCGCCGATATGCTTGCACGGATTCACAGGGTCGGGGCAGTCACAGGTGCTATGAATATCAAATTTACTAAAGGGAAATAGGCTAAGTCCGCTGGCGGTAAAGGCATCTTCAATAGTTTGGGGCATCTCCCCAGCGAGCAGCTTTGCGGCAAAAATGGCGCGTGTGGAGAGTTCTTCAATCACGTAGCCCCACTGCTCCTCAGTGAAGGAGTCTAGCCCTAAGGAGACTGCGTAGGGTTCTGGGGCAGTGCCCTGCACTTGAGCCAACACCTGGGAACCTTGGAAGTTGAGAGACAGCACTCGTCCTTCACGCACATAGTTTCTGGCGCGTTCTAGTCGCCGTCGCCAGCCAAAGGATTCTAGAACATCAATCCATCGCTGTGCCCACCATTCGCGTTCTGTTACGGGTTGTGCGGGTTCAACGATCATAGTGCCTGCCTGTGATGAGATCTTTTCTTATGCTAAGTCAGGTTTACTGCATCACCCGCTGTTTTCGCAATCCACAACATTAGGAAGGGAGATTGGGTTGAAGTTCTGGAATTTTTTTCTCAACAGAAACAGCAATTTGTTCTGGCTCCCAATGGCTCAAAATAATGGCGTTGGTGGTATTCCCCACAATATTCAGTACGGTTTTAAACCCATCGGTTAACCGATCTACCCCTGCCACGATCGCCACGCCTTCAATCGGTAGCCCTGCTGCAGATAGCACCGTCGTCATCGTAATGAGCGCTGACCCTGGGACACCAGGGGTGCTGAAGGAGACGAGAAGGGTACTCACGGCGATCGCCAGCAGCATTGAAGATGTGAGCGGCACCTGATAAACCTGGGCAATAAATAGGGCATTAAACCCTTGCAAAATTGCTGAACCATCGCGCTTTAGGGCAGTCCCCAAGGGCAGTGCAAAGGTCGCAATTTCAGGGCGCAGACCGTAGCTTTCCTGAACATTTTGGAGGACGATGGGCAGGGCCGCGTTGGAGCTGGCGGTGCCAAAAGCAAGGGAGAGCGCAGGGGAAAGGCTGCGAAAAAAGTGGAGCGGTTTGGCGCGTAAGGCAAACAAGATACAGGTATAAATGCCAATCATGAGAGCAGTAGTGGTAAACAGCCCCAACACATACACCAGCAGCCGCAAAATAATCTCTAGCCCTTGGGTGGCAATGACGGAGCTGATTAGGGCAAATACGCCAATGGGCGCAACGTACAGCACCAGAGCCAATACTTTTTCAAAGATGGCATAGCAGCTTTCGATAAAGGCCAAAAAGCTGGATGCCTTATCCCCTACAAACTGGATTGCAATGCCGATGAGCGCGGCGGAGACGATGATTTGCAGCAGGTTGGCGGTGCTTAAGGCTTCTAGAGGGTTAACGGGCACTAAACTCACCAGCCAATCGAGCAGGGATACACCTTTTGCCTGCGCCAAGCCTTCGGGAAGGCTAAACCCTGTCACTCCTTCTCCTGGCTTTAGCAGAAAGGCCATGCCCATCCCAAGGGCAGTGGCAACTATGCTGGTGATGACATAGCTACTCAACAGCTTGATGGCGTATCGCCCCACCTGTGCTGCATTTTGGATGCGGGTTAGCCCCAGTATCATGGAGCAAAATACGATGGGTACCACTACAAACTGAATCAGCCGCAGAAAAACCTCGCCGATAGGGGTCAGGAGGTAGTGGTCGAGGGGGGCGATCGCCGCTGGAAATGTGCCATTGAGCAGTGCGCCAAATAAGATCCCCAAACCAAGAAACGCCAGAATAATGGTCGATAGATTCATAGCACTGTGATGACGGAGGCTTGAGCTATTTTTAAGCAGCCCTTAATGTATCACCCGCTGGCTCATGGGATTGGATTGTATCTTACCGTCTAGAAAATTCATTCTCTGGTTAGCGATTACTAAGGCGCTGCCGTAGCGCAACTTCAGCCTCTTCACGGTCATCGAAGTGGACTTTTTCAGTCCCTAAGATTTGATAGTCTTCGTGACCTTTGCCTGC
>JANPLU010000122.1:0-42230 GCA_031422435.1 Acaryochloridaceae cyanobacterium VAR_48_metabat_390 | reverse complement strand
GACAGAATTATTGTGTCAATGCGCGATGCTGAACCGGATGATTCAATTGGGTAAGCCTGTCAGTGTTCCAGTTGCTGCTTAATCCAACCTCAATAAAGGGGGATTTCTGTCCTAGATTCCACTTATGCAACAACGCCATATCGAGCTATTTGTATGGTTTTATACATCTTGTCTATCCGCGTAAACCCTGAGATAGGGAGATGAAGCCATTACCTAAAGATCAGTAATAATCCAGTTTTGCAATTACTTTACCTAGTCCATGATGAAGAAGTAGTCCAGTGAAACCAAAAGAGTTGAGATTATGTTTACCAGCTTGTTAGCCGAAGCCTTAGCCGTAACCGCCGATAATCTCAGCATGACTGCCACCATTCTGGCCTGTACAGAAGAAGCCGCCCAAGAACTGAGCCAAGAAGCCAGACAGCGGCTCAGCATTGTACAAATGGGACTATCTATGGCGCTCCAAGCCATGGAACACGAAGAGCTTCAACGCATCATGGAACAATCTGATGCTTATGTGGCCTCCTGGTCATCTTTAGTTTAGTCATATACCTGGAATTCTTTGGCAGCAAAGCGTTCCGTTTTTAGACTATGGGTAGTGCCACTGCGCCAGAATGTTTTTTAATCGACAAAAAGCTTCTTTAGGTTGCATATTTTGATCTAAATAAGCCGCCTAAAGGCCAAAAACAGCCTAGATCTGTAAAATTAAACCAAGAAATTGCCTCAATGGCAGCTCTGCTCTAGCAGATTGTATAAAATTGCTTAATCCAATCGGCCTGAATAATCTGACTCTAGGGCACGCCACAAAACTTGCGCTTCTCTAGGGTAAGACTGCTTATCAATGCCCGTTGCAGAAGAAACGTCTAACTCCGTAATGTGAATAGGCTTACCCAGTGCACTAAAGTGCTCTAATAGCGAATCAATTTCAGATAAAGCTTGATCTGGATAGTAGGTCTGAAAAGGTGAATACCTGCGATCACCATTCCCGCAGTGCTGTTTGAACCCGATGGAGCCGCATCTGGGCAAACGCTGAATTCAAGTTCAGCGGAAAATCAGCAGGGATGAAACCACGACCGTCATTATCGGCGTATGAAGTCACTTCCCCAAACCCTTAAACGGGAAGGCGAGTTCATCTTGAAAATCTAAAAAGTAAAGCTGATTCAGCGGCTCGCGAGGCAGTAGACTTCCATGGGGTAGGGAGACAGTCATTTTAAGGCGAGGCGGTCTTGAGGCGATCGCCCCTCAGGGACTCTGTTGAGCAAAGATAAAGCTGAGACCAAGCCTACCGCTCAATTTTAAGACCTGACGCTAATGCATCCTAAAACCGCTGTCTGTGCGCAGCAGCAACATTACGTCAGTTTCAAGAGTACCCTACTAACTCATTTGATAATCAAACTTAAGTATCAAAATGATCGCGCGCATTGAACTCCGATATCCTCAAAGACATATCTCCTTAAACCACAGTAAACTTCCAAGCCACTATCAACATGATTGGATATCTCAAAGGCGCTTTGGCTTCGCTTCAGCGAAGTTCTAGCCCTCGCAGCTTTATAACCCTAGAGGTTAATGCTGTCGGGTATGACCTTCAAATCCCGACCCGAACCATCCAGCAGCTTCCTGACATTGGCGATCTTGTCCAAGTCTTTACCCATCTACAGGTTCGTGAAGATCAGTGGATTCTGTTTGGATTTTCCTCTGTGGCTGAACGAGATCTTTTCCGTCAGCTCATTAGCGTGAGCGGTATTGGACCACAGCTTGGGTTAGCGCTACTAGATACCTTTGGTTTACAGGATTTGATTCAGGCCATTATCAGCAGCAATACCCAGCTGCTCTCTAAAACCCCTGGTGTAGGCGCTAAAACCGCAGAGCGCATCGCTCTAGAACTGCGCACCAAGTTAGCAGAGTGGCGGGAGCAAGCTGGATTAATAAGCGCTCCGCTGCCTGGCCCAGCCTCAGAAGTGCAGGCTGAAGTAGAAATGACGCTTTTGGCCTTGGGCTATAGCACCCGCGAAATTATGGATGCTCTTAAAGCCGTAGGGCAGAAGACGGCGCTCTCAAAAAGTGCCAATACAGACGACTGGATTCGAGAGGTGATCGCCTGGCTTAGTCAGAACGTTTAGATTGAGCGAGATAAAGACTCCGTTCTAATTCTAAAATGGAACAAAACCCCTAGGGAAAGAGTCTTTTTCACTAGAAAAACGATTAAAATAAGACAGCAACACCTCATGACTCGTTTAACGTCATCTGTCCACAGGATAGGACTTGGAAGCATCTGTGCCGGACTCCTGTGGACAGGAATTCAGCCTGTCACCCTGAGTCAACCCCTTCAGAGTAGACTTATTCCACTTACCGTGGCTCAAGGGACTGCAGCGCTCAATACAGAAGTTGTTCCAGGGGTAAGTTTTGGCCCCATTACCGCCGCCACCTCTTACCAAGACCTCATTAAAATATTTGGCGCTGAACGCTTAACCGATGTGCGCCCACCGGACGCGAATGAAACAGAGCGTGAATTTGGTACCAGAGTAAACCTTGGTCCGGACTGGTCTTTAACCATTGTTTGGCAAGATAAGACAAAAGCCAAGCCCTATGAAATCATTGACATGGGTCGAGGCTGGAAGCTCCCCGCTGACCTACGCATTGGGATGACCATCGCTGAGCTTCAGCAAAAACTGGGGCCGTTTCAAGTTGTGGGGCTTGGGGGTCCCTATAGCGGCATCGTACCGCTGACGGATACTCAGTTAGAGCTGTACTTTGGCAAGATTATCGTCCAATTAGCCCCCAAACCGGGCACGGACAAACAATTTCCTGCACCGTATAAAGCCGTCTCAGGAGAGCGAAGGATTCCCGCATCAGACCCCAACTGGAAGCCGCTAGAGATGACGGTTAAGTATCTTATTATGCTGTTCCCCAAACAATAGCGCTATTGCCCTGTTGATACGCATGGCTCTACTTCAAATCCTACAGATGTGTCCACAGTCTTGTGGCAATGTCAGTCGATGGATCTGGAATTGTAGATTTAAGGGCGGGTGAGCTTGCGGTACCGAGAGTCTGCTCTAAAGAGACGAGAAGCGCTTCTTGTAGCTTCCGAAAGGCTTCTACATCACCATTACTATTCATCAGGGCAAACCACACTACGCCTTGCTGAGTGGGCAATGCTCCTGCTAGTGCGCTCACTGTATCTAAAGTGCCTGATTTGAGAACGGATTGCTTAGGCAGCGATCGCCGATCTAACACGCTTTCATCTTGACCGATGACCGTAAAAATATCGGCGATGGTCATACCTTGAGGCTGCACGAGCCGCTCAATCGCCCTAAAAATGCCGCAGACGGCACGGGGCGAGATTCGATTTTCGACGGCTAGACCAGACCCATTGATGAGCTGAACTTCTGTAGGGCTGACACCCGTAGCGGCGATCGCCCTTTTTGCCACTACATCTGCGCCCCCTATGCTGTTGGCGATCATGTCAGCCATCGGATTATTGCTGTAGCGGTTCATCTTTTTGAGTAAACTCGCCAGCGGCAGAGACTGATGCTGAGCAATCCACTGCGTGTTCGCTGGGGGCACCTTGACAGAGATAATGTTTCCCTTAATTGCGATCTGAGGCTTTGCCACGGCTGCGGGTAAAGTTTGGTACTGCTGAAGCGCTTCTGGTGTCCACTCGGCTGAATCTAGACCCTGACGTAGCGCGATCCCTGCCGCTGCTGCCTGCGTTTCAAAGTTCATATAAAACGGCCCTTGGATGACAAGATTGCCGTCAATTTGCTGGATGCCCTCTTGAGTGAGGAGATTGCCCAGGGCGATCGCATCTTCCCAAACAAAGAATGGATCTTGCCCCCCTTGAATCACTAAATCCCCCTTGAGAACGCCCTTCTGCACCACACCCGTAACCCCCACCTTGGTCTGGTAGCGATAGCCTGCCCCAAGGGTTTGCAGCGCCGCCAAGGACGTCGCGGCTTTTGTTAAAGATGCTGCTGATAAGGGCACGTTGCCTTGATAGTCTCCCAGCAATGCCCCATCGCTTTGAATCCAAACCCCCTGCGTTTTGGGCAATAGGGTATTGGCAGCAGACATCACAAACGTGCTGATGACGGGCTTAAGATTGCCAGACAAGGGTGCAAAATTGCTTGCAATGAGCGGGGGGGGCGCAGGAAGGGGTGACTGTATAGGCGCAGAGGACGCAACCGCAGAAGGAGAGGATTTTTGGCAACCGCTGGAGAGCAGCGCGAGGCAGATAGCGATCGCCGCAAGTCGGCTAGAACTGGTAATTAATCTATAGCAGCGAGTTAAAGGAGATGCGCTCATCAAACGTGTCTTAACCTAACAAATTCAAAAAATCTCTATGATGGAGAACAGAAACAGTCCAGAAGCCGTCTTCTGTACATCAAACAACCCGGCGTACACCTGACAATTTTGCATGAACTTCAGCAAAGTTTCGCATCGCTCCCCATAATAGAAAAAGCTTAGTTCAAAACGATTGCCTTGATTTCTACTCAATCGTGATAACTATCATTACTCGAAGCCCGAGAGGATTTGCCAGATGAAGCACCAAAACCCTACCGTTCAGACTTGTCCTAAATCACGTCGCATCCAATCCCTGCTGATGCTGAGCGTATGGATGAGTCTGAGCAGCCTCCTAGGGCTAGGAGCCTTTACGCGGTCTACAGCGTCCGATCTGGTTATTGCAGAACCCTCTTCTACCGCCTCCAATACAGCACCAGAGCCTGCTGCTGCACCCGACGTGCCAGAACCTATCGCTGCACCAGAACCTATCGCTGCACCGGAACCGTATTCAGCCGCACCGCTTGAGCCAGAACCGATTGCCCCCGCAGCCCAAGCTCCTGCTGCAATTGAGCCAGCACTCATCCCTCAAGCCTCCGAACCCTACATTGATACGAAAGACTACAGCGTAGGTGCAACGGAACCCTACGCTCCCCCAGACCAGGTGGTGGTTAACGAGCGCTCATCTGGTTGCCAAGCCACTTTGTCAGCTAGCCAATCGGTCGCTGCCAGCTTGTGTGCTGCTCCCCCTGCTCAATCGATCTATGCTTCACCGTCTGAAGCAGGTGAGCAGCCTCCCGCTTGGGCGAGTAATCGCTGGGCTGCACCTGAAGGCGCTAAAAACGCAGAAAGCGTTAGCGCTCAAACGATTCAAGGAGCCTTGAACTATACTGCCGTGCCGCCCCAAAACTTAGCCATTAAGCCACTGACGGGCGCAAACCCCCTAAAGTGGATTCTAAACGGTGGGGAGCGCATGATTTTTCCGCTGGTCAATCCGGTGGATATCACCTCTATTTTTGGCTGGCGGGTTCACCCCATTACGGGCGAATGGCGTTTCCATTCCGGTACCGACCTAGGTGCGCCAATGGGCACTCCGGTGTTAGCAGCCTATTCTGGCAAGGTTAGCGTGGCAGAATTTTTGGGCGGCTATGGACTTTCGATTTTGCTAGACCACAATCAAGGTAAGCAAGAGACTCGCTATGCGCATTTATCGGAAGTCTTTGTAAAACCTGGACAGTGGGTGCAGCAGGGGACGGTCATTGGTTTAGTTGGCAGTACGGGTAACTCTACTGGTCCTCACCTCCACTTTGAAGCACTACAGGCCACGCCTGAAGGGATGGTTGCGGTTGACCCGACTACTGAACTTCAGACGACGATGATTCAACTGGCGAAGGCGCTTCAAACGGCTCGTCTTACGGCGCAACAACCCACTGTTAAATCAAAAGGTTAAGCCATTGAGCTGAGAGCCAGTGCTGTTGAGATGTGCGACTTTATCTCAAATCGTTAAAGTGCATTACTTGTCTTAGCCATATTTAACCCGTTTCGCGGTGGGAAACAATTTACTTGAGCTGACCTGAAATAACTGCAATCAGCAGTGCAACCCCTAACCCCAAACGATACCAAACGAATCCCCAGGTATTGTGATTTCTAAGAAACTTCAGCAGCCAAGCAATGGAGAGATACGAAAACACAAAAGATGAAGCTGTGCCAATTAAAAGGGGAAGCAGCATACCTTGCTGACTCAAGGCATCCTTACCCTGGACAAGAGTTGCAATGGTAAGTGCTGGGATGCCAAGCAAAAATGAAAACCGAGCGGCTGTATCGCGCTCTAAACCGAGCAGCAGGCCAGCGGTTAGGGTTGATCCAGAACGAGATGCCCCTGGTAAAAGGGCAATCATTTGACCTAAACCCACAAGAAAGCCATCTTTCACCTCTAGCTGGTCAAAGCCGCGCTTACGAATGCCAATTTTTTCTGCGAGTGCCAGCCCCAGCGACATTACGATCGACATTACGGCAATGAGGATGGGACTTTCTAGTGAAATATTCAGCACTTTTTTAAGCACAAAACCGACGGCAAGGGCAGGAATAGTACCTGCAATAATGCCAGTCAGAATTTTCCATTCTTCACGCTGCCAGTCTTTGGCCTGCAAGGCGGCGATCGCCCCCCCTAAAATTTGCTGAATGTCTTTCCAAAAGTACAGGACTACCGCAACCACGCTGCCAAACTGAATCGCATCGGTGGCTTCTTTTGTCCAAAGGGATTTCCAGCCCAAGATATCGGTAAAGATGAGGAGATGTGCCGTACTGCTAATCGGCAAAAACTCGGTAATGCCCTGCACAATACCTAAAATAACGGCCTGCACCCACGTTAAAATTTCACTCTGGGCGGTGGCTTGAGCAATTAAAACAGTACCCAAAGGCTCTAGGGTTGAGAGTTCTGCGATCGCCACGAGGGTTGCTCCATGCCATTAACCCTAAAAGTTTAGCGTCAACATGAACATTTACTGACACAGAACCGAAATGCTATTAACGTTGAATCAAATACTCCACTTCAACAGATGGGCTATGGGCTGGTAGTCATTCGCCTTAGCCTTTGACTCCCGTAGAACCAAAGCCGCCAGATGAACGCGCCGTATCTTCTAAAAGCACATCCACAGCCTCCACCGTCACGCGAATAAATGACGTAATCACCATCTGAGCAATCCGCATCCCTGGCTCTACCTGAAAAGTCTGAGAGCCATGATTGATCAAAATGACGCAAATTTCGCCACGATAGCCTTCATCAATGGTGCCAGGCGTATTTAGCACCGTAAGCTGATGTTTGAGCGCCAATCCGCTGCGAGGCCGCACCTGAGCCTCGGTGCCTGGGGGCAGCTCAATGGCAATACCCGTACGAATCAGCTGACTTGCCCCCGGCGCAATCGTTTTTGCCTCAATAGATACCAGATCTAGCCCTGCATCTCCCAGATGGGCATACTGAGGAATAATGGCAGACTCTACAAGCCGTTTTATTTTGAGCTTCATAGCAAGATATTTTGAGAGGGGGCTAACGAACATTCTGACGGCGGTTGTAAAACCAACGCTCATCGCGATCGCGTTGATGCTGCCGCCACAGCCACTCCTGGGTAACTTGCCCAACAATCTCGGTAAATGTTGACGCAATGTACCTCAGCTCACCGAGGGTCTGAAGCGTAATCTGTTGCTCAATAGCCAACGCAAATAAATGAATCAGGTCTGGTGCCGAGTCTCCCACAATATGGGCACCCAATATTATGCCGTTTGGCTGCACCAATACTTTACATAACCCCACGGGAGATAAGTTGAATTGAGCGCGATCGCAGTCTTTATAGGTCTGCCGCAATACCTCAACCTTCGGGTCGTGTCGCCGTGCTTGGGCTTCCGTCAGCCCCACCCTCGCCAAGGGCGGATCGCTGTGGATAGCATAAGGAAGTTGATGGTACTGGATGGGCGATCGTTTCTCAAACAGCGCATTTTGTACCGCAAGCTTTGCTTCTCGCAGCGCAATACTGGGCAGTTGATAACCACCTAAGAGAGAGCCGACTGCATAAATGCGTGGATTTGAGGTTTGCAGGGTAGGGTCTACCGCAACGCCTTGAGCTGTTTGCCGTAGATTTAGCGAATCTAACATCGCTGGTAAACGCCCAAATGTTTCAGTCGCAATCACCAGCATTTCGGCATTAAATTTAGAGTCCTTTACTTCTAGTAAAAGCGCGCCATCAGGCAAAGGCATTATTGTCGTCAGATCTCCCTGAGTTGCAACTTGGATACCACTGCCTTCTAAATAAGACTGAAGCAAAAAAGCGGTTTCTTCATCCTCTTGAGGCAGCAGTGAGCTGTTCCTCGTTATCAGCAAAACCGAGAGACCTAAGCGCCGCAGACTTTGGCTCAGCTCAATGGCTTGGGAACCATTACCCAAAATAGCGATGGATTGAGGCCAATTTTGATCTGTGCGGCGTAGCATATCCCAAAGATGCGAAATCGTCCAAACCTTTGGATGGTCGATTCCCGAAATGTTTGGAAGCGTCTCTTCTGGGTCGAGGGCCAGTAGGTATGCGCGCGATCGCAGCAATCGTTCTCCCACCCAAGAATCATTGTGCTCAAACAGAACAGAGCCTTGTATATATTCCACACCATAGGATTGGACGACAGACGGTGACTGCTTTGCACCATACGCCAACATCAAGGTATCCGTCCATTGCCGCCAATCCTTTTGATCACAGCCTTTGAGCTGAGCAAAACGATAGGAGCTCTCCCGCAAAAGTAACAACGGATTAGACGTAAGACTAGTATTAGGTGCCCAGGCAACACGGGCATGAGTTTGCGCCGCAGAGATTGCGGCTGCCTCTGCGGCAGTCGTTGCCCCTATCACCACTAGGTCAAAGTTCGCAATTGACATTAGCCTTAGTCTAAAAGCGTGCCATCGGGTAAGATGACGCGATCTAAAATGGCGTTTTTAAGATTCGCATCCGTCAAATCCGCACCGGTTAAATTTGCGCCATTGAGATTAGACCAGCTTAAATCTGCGCCCCTTAGGTTTGCATTTAAAAAATCTGTCCCCTGGAGATTGGAGCTGCGAAGCATGGCTCCACTAAGGTTGGCATGGCGCAGTTTTGCACTACTAAGATTGATGTAGTAAAGGTTTGCTTTCTCAAGGTTGGCCCAGATCAGTTCAGAGGTCTGAAGATTTGCCAGGGTTAAATTGACCCCAGATAGATCTGCTTCGTTAAGGTTGATTTTGGCAAAGTCTCGTTCTCCTGCTGCGTATCGTGCCAAGAAATCCTTAACAGCCTCCGTCTTTTCTTCAGACATCCCTGGGGTTGTAGAAGACTTTATATCTTTTTCATTCGTAACCCCATCCGCATTGGCACTGTCATCATCCTTCGGGATGCCTAGCGCAAAAGCTGTCAGCGGGACAGGGATAGATTGAGCTTGAATTGACGCTTCAGGGAAAAGAACTTCCGTCAGACCAGAAAGCGTAGGTGCCTTAAACTCGACTTGGAGTGGATCGATAAATACAGTGGGTGGGGTACCTTCAGGCTCAATGATGGAGTCTAAATGGTTTAGATCAATCTCACTCGGGTTAAAAGAAGAACGCCAAAAAGGTAAATCAGACCCTTCTCTTTGCCCGTATAGCTCAACGGTTGAAATGTAGGTAAGACCTAGTGGCGCAATCCATCTTTGCAGCAATGGCTCAAAAATACTCTGATCCGGAACCTCAAGCCCCGAAAGGCTTAGCTGTAGACGCTCTTGTCGTATTTCAATTTCAACAATCCTGACCTTACGGCTAATGAGTTTCAGATCTAAGAACTGTTTCAAGGCTGCTGTGTCTCCTTGACTTGCTCGTTCTAAAAGAAGCGTATTGTCTTCCACGGCTAAAGCGTTTTCAGAGGGCTGAGAACTAGATGGATCTGGCATAGGGGCTGTCTTGGCCTAAAAATCGAAAAAGGGGCTGGCTGAGGCTCTATGTAATTTTGTAAAATCGAACAAGCAGACAACTTGCTCAGCTGAGTGCTGCTTTTATGCGTTACAACAGCGGATACTAACTCTATTTAAGTCTTTTAGACCTTAATGTCAAAAAAATATGCTGCCAGCCATGCAGCGATCCCAAAAAAGACGGCCTAGCCTAGCCTGTTTTATCTACTTACCTAGGCATGATTTCACACTTCAAACCGTTACTGTCGTCACATTTTGTTCAAGTCTGACAAAGTATTATTACCCGTTATGGCATCTGAGGGAGAAAAATAAAGATGAGTCACGAATTGCGCGTTCAGGCAGTTTCTCAGGTTACGGATCGCAAGCCACTGCCGTCCAAAATCCCCCAGCGATTAGAATCCCTCTGGGCAACGGATGTTTTTACACTCAGCAAAATGCAGGCCAGTCTGCCTAAGGACGTTTTTAAGTCCATCAAAAAAACAATTCACACAGGCGGAAAGCTTGATGTATCTGTTGCGGGAGTCGTTGCCTCTGCCATGAAAGACTGGGCAATTTCTAAAGGTGCGCTTTACTACGCCCACGTCTTTTATCCCATGACCAATGCAACCGCCGAAAAACATGACGGCTTTATTTCGGTTCAGAGTGACGGGTCGGTTCTGACCGAGTTTTCTGGAAAGGTGCTGGTGCAGGGTGAGCCGGATGGGTCTTCTTTCCCCAATGGCGGCTTACGCTCTACGTTTGAAGCACGGGGCTACACTGCCTGGGATGTCACAAGCCCGGCCTACGTGATGGAAACGGACAATGGGGTAACGTTATGCATCCCCACGGTATTTATTTCTTGGACTGGTGAAGCCCTCGATAAAAAAACGCCGCTGCTGCGCTCCATTTCGGCTATGAGTAAGGCTGCCGTGCGCGTATTGAAGCTATTGGGACATGATGACGTCGCGCCCGTTAACTCTAGCTGCGGTGCCGAGCAAGAATACTTTTTAGTAGATTCTCACTTTGCCCATAACCGTCCTGATTTGCTGCTGACGGGCAGAACCCTATTTGGAAAGCCCGCTGCCAAAGGTCAACAGTTTGATGACCACTACTTTGGCGCCATTCCTGAGCGTGTTCAGGTCTTTATGCAGGACGTGGAAGAGCGCATGTATCGGCTGGGGATTCCGGCAAAAACGCGCCACAATGAGGTGGCTCCGGGGCAGTTTGAGCTAGCGCCATTCTTTGAGGCTGCCAACGTAGCGAGCGATCACCAACAGCTCATCATGACCATCCTTAAGATGACGGCAAAGAAGCATGGCTTTGTCTGTCTGCTCCATGAGAAGCCGTTTGCAGGCATTAATGGTTCTGGGAAACACGTCAACTGGTCCGTGGGCAACGCGACGCAAGGCAACCTGCTCGATCCAGGCGATACACCCCATGCAAACCTTCAGTTTCTGCTGTTTTGCGGCGCTGTGATTCGCGGTATTCATAAGTATGGGCCGCTAATGCGGGCTGTGGTGGCAACCGCCAGCAACGATCACCGTTTGGGTGCCAACGAAGCGCCCCCGGCCATCATCTCGGTCTATCTGGGCAGTCAGCTTGAAAAGGTATTTGACCAAATTAGTAGGGGCGTGCCAGAAAGCTCTGAACCCGGTGGCATGATGGATTTAGGGGTAGATACATTGCCTGTGTTCTCAAAAGACCCTGGCGATCGCAACCGCACTTCTCCCTTTGCCTTTACGGGCAACCGCTTTGAGTTTCGCGCCGTTGGCTCTAACCAGTCGGTGTCGGGTCCACTGGTGGCAATGAACACCGTCTTGGCAGACTCTTTGACCTGGGTTGCTGACGAACTTGATGGCAAAATGACGTCTGGACTCGACCTCAGCGCAGCTGCCCATGAAGTCCTCAAAGAAATTATGGAGAGACACAGCAATGTCGTATTTGGCGGCAATGGCTACTCAGAAGAATGGCATAAAATGGCGGTTGAAGAGCGTGGGCTAGCGAATCTCCGCACCACCGCCGATGCGCTACCCGTTCTGAAAGCAGACTACATCGAAGAATTGTTCAATCGCGTGGGTGTATTGACCCCCGTAGAGCTTGAAAGTCGTTTTGATGTGTACTCTGAACAGTACATCTTGGCGATCGATGTAGAAGCCAAGCTAGTGGTGAGCATGGCCAAAACCATCATCTACCCCGCAGCAGTAAGGTATTTGGCTGAACTGTCTAGCACCATCACCAGCCTGAAGGCGATTGGCATCACCCTAGAACAGGAAACGGCTGATAAGGTGGCAGGGTTGGTTCAATTGATGATGGACACCGTCAGCAAGCTCAGAGCAGCGCTGGAGAAACACGATTTCTCTACCACTGAGGATCACATGCAGTACTGTGCCCAAACCATTCGACCTTTGATGGACAAGGTGCGCGAGTATGCTGACGCTCTAGAAGGGGAAGTGGCAGACGATTGTTGGCCTTTGCCGACCTATCAGGAAATGCTGTTTGTGAAGTAGGCTTCTAAGCCTCTACATCGATTAGTTAACAAAAGTGGCGATTTCTCTGTTAGGGGAAATCGCCACTTTTTAGGTTTAGCCTGACTCGGGTTCGTCTGAAACTGCGCAGCAATTCTTAATGATTTTAATGAGGTGCCGATAAACCGCTAAGATAGCCGTGTAGAGAGCGGTTAGAGCTATAAAGCTTTATCAACTGCGCGCTAAAGTTTACGAAACAAGGCACCTAATCTGCAAAAATTAGAAATTAGGGAAAGCCCGTCTGGTAAGCCACGATCATCATTACTGAACTTTGTTGGGAGAGGAACTCATGCAGGATGCAGTGACTGCTGTCATTGGGAGTTATGACATTACAGGTCGCTACTTAGACCGAGATGCGATTGATACCCTCAAAGCCTACTTTGGGAGCGGCGCTGCCAGAATTCAGGCTGCATCAATCATTACTGGCAATGCTGCCCAAATTGTCAAGACAGCCGGCTCACGCCTGTTTGATGAAAACCCTGAGCTGATTCGTCCTGGTGGTAATGCCTACACTACCCGTCGCTACGCAGCCTGCTTACGCGACATGGACTACTACCTTCGCTATGCCAGCTATGCGCTGGTGGCTGGCGATATGGACGTACTCAATGAGCGCGTCTTAGAAGGACTGCGGGAAACCTATAACTCTTTGGGTGTGCCCATTGGCCCCACGGTACGCGGCATTCAAATTATGAAAGCCGTTGTGCAAGAACAGGTCGCAGAGGCTGGCGTTGACGCAGCGGCAGTAGTCGCACAGCCGTTTGAGCATTTGTGCCGTCAGTTTAGCGAACAAAATATCTAGGGCGTTGATGGGTCGGTGATTCATGGGTAGGGGCAGGTTTAGCTAAACCTGCATCAGCTCTAACCCAAAATTTTGTCAAAACCTGCCCTCCACACCCGAAGATGATATTCAATCTTCAATCTTTGATTGTTCCAGAAGCCGAGGTCTCCTCGGTTTTTTGGTATTTTTCGCTGAACCTAATATCACCCTTTCCCCCTTTCTTATAGCCAAAGGCTTTACCCCTCGCCCTTGAGGGGAGAGGAGAGCAAGGTTTAGACAATGATTGAAGTAACTGTAGAAACAGAGCGTACCGCGCAGCAGCAGATCCGAGACGATGCGATCGCCTGTCTCAATACTCGTATCGCACGCTATCAGCAAACACCCGTTGAGCTAAAGGTACAGCTACAGCCATATCTAGAAGTATTGAGTGCGCTTCAGCATAAGCTGTCTGGGACCCTGCTTCAAATTGTGGTTTTTGGCTTGGTGAGCCGTGGTAAATCTGCTGTTCTTAACGCCCTATTTGGAGAATCGCTCTTTCCCACTGGGCCACTTAATGGCGTGACCCAGTGGCCTCGATCGGTGCGCTGGTCTGGGGCTGGGGCACCCAGCCTTCAGATTGAGCTAATTGATACCCCTGGCCTAGATGAAATTTCGGGTGAGGCTAGGGCGCTCATGGCGCAAGACATTGCCCGCTGTGCGGATTTGATTTTATTTGTGACGGCAGGACCACCCATGCCGATTGAGCTAGAGGCATTGGCAGAACTTGCGCAGCTTCGCAAGCCGATGCTTTGGGTAGTCAATAAAGCCGATCTGTATCCAGATCTAAAGGCTGAAATGCTGTATCAGTCTTTAACCGATGGGGCACTTCAGACCGTACTGTCCCCTCAAGAAATTGTGCTGACTTCCGCAGCGCCAGCCCCTATCCAGGTGCGTCACGAATGGCCAGATGGTCGCACCAGCACCGAGTGGGAAACACCACCCCCTCAAATTGAACCTCTACGGCAGGCTCTTCTCAACCTGCTGAACCGAGAAGGTCTATACCTACTGTCGCTGAATGTGCTGCTTCAGGTGCAGGCCACCGAGCGCCAGATTGTAGCGGCGATCGCCCAGTACCATGCAAAACCCCTTGAAAAATCACAGTGGCAGCTTTGGGGAGTCAAAGCCGCTTTGGTGGGTCTTAACCCTTGGGGTGGGCTAGATCTTATCCTAGGTTTTTTGATAGATATTGCCCAAGTGCGGCAGTTGCTGCAACGCCAAAACTTGCCCGTCACCCGTCACAACATTGGTACCCTTTGGAAAACGCTGCTGGTAAGTGCTGGCTATTTAGGGTTAGCAGAGATAAGCACCAGCGGACTCGGCAATATGCTGAACGGATCGGAGGGTGCGCCTATAGTGCGGGCAGTCACTCAGGGGGCGATCGCCTTCTACAGCGCTTCCCTGGTGGGCAAATCGGCTCAGCGCTATTTGTTAGAGGGCGCAACTTGGGATGCTCAAGGCTCTAGTACCGTTATTGAGAAGCTTCTGGCGGCGCTATCTCCAGAAATGGTGGTGTCTCGACTCGCAGGGGCAAGGGCTACGCACCCAGATTCCGCCGCAACCCTAGAGCATCCAGCACTCATCCAAGAACGCGAGTAGCGCACCAATGGCTTCAGCTAGGGTACTCACCAACCGGTTCAGCGCCACGGCACTCAGCGCTATACCCACCGATAACCCTGGCTCGTTTTGAAACAACCCTTCTTGAGTAAGTAATATGCTGACTGTAAGTTCAAATACGCCTAATCCTCCTGGGGCACCAGGGGTCACAAACCCTAGCACCCAACCCACGCTAAAAATACTGATTAGCGTGGGAACGGTCTGAAGTGAAATGGGCGTAAGGGCAACAACCGTCAGCACAAACCCTAGCCCGCGCAGCGCAACAAACAGCATTTCCCCTAACAGTGGCCCTAGGGGATAGTGTTTTAGCCATCGTTGGGGAGATGCTTCAGCTTTATTTTCACTAGACTTTTTGAGCTGACTGAGCCGATCTAATAACGGTCTTAAAATTTTGGGGTGCAGCACGAGTAAAATACCGCCCACTGCCACAATTGCCAATGGCAGCCACGGACGCGGGATGCAAAATAACCCTATGATTACGCCGCCTGATGCCATGAGAAGGGTATCAAGCAGAACGCTTAAGGATGCAATTGCAAAGGGTGCGCCTTGGTCTTTTGCGGCGATCGCCCTCCCATACAAATGCAGCACATTACCTGGTAGATACTTAGCAATGTTGGTTTTGAGATAGGTTTGCGATGCCCAGGTGCGGCTAATGGGCTGTCCGAGTTCCTGCAAAATCCAGCCCCAGACCCAGCCTGTCCAGATGTGGGCGAAGAGGGTGACTCCGGTGGCGATCGCCAGACAAGCCCAGCCTGCCGCCGTAATGCGTACCGTGCGAACCTCTTGCCAATGGGCAGTAAGGGTATGCCCCAGAAAAACGAAGATAGCAATCAATAGCAGCGGCGACAAAAATGGTTTCCAGCGCTTCCACAGCCGCTGAACCCTAGGCCAAACTTTATGCATGAAAACCCTTACTGCATGTCTAATGGCATCAATCCCTTTTCTTTTAGCCATTCAGGGTTGTAAAGCTTTGACTGATATCTTGTGCCACCATCGCACAGCACGGTCACAATGGTATGGCCTGGGCCAAGCAGCTTGGCTAAGGCCACCGCTGCGGCTACGTTAATGCCCACCGAGCCGCCCATAAACAGCCCATCTTTGCGCAGGAGCTGATAAATAACGCGGATGCACTCTTGGTCGTCAATCTGGATGGCATCATCAATGGGTGCGCCTTCTAAATTGGCGGTCACGCGGCTGTTGCCAATCCCTTCGGTGACTGAGCTACCTTCCATTTGGATTTCGCCCGTCTTGACGTAGCTGTAGAGTCCACTGCCCATGGGGTCTGCCAGTACGGTCTTGATGTTGGGGTTCTTCTCTTTGAGGTAAAGCGCCACGCCAGCATAGGTGCCGCCCGTCCCCGTTGAAGACACCCAGGCATCAATGTTGCCGTCGGTTTGTGCCCAAATTTCTGGACCTGTGGTTTTGTAGTGGGCAATGCGGTTCGCTAGGTTATCAAACTGGTTTGCCCAGACGGCGTTTTCAGTTTCGGCTGCCAGTCGGCCTGAGAGTTTGACGTAGTTATTGGGGTCTTTGTAGGGCACCGCAGGCACGGCGCGGACTTCCGCCCCCAGCACCCGCAGGGCATCCATTTTTTCTTGAGACTGCGTATCTGGAATCACGATGAGGCATTTATAGCCCTTGGCGTTGCAGATGTGGGCAAGGCCAATGCCCGTATTGCCAGCGGTGCCTTCTACCACCGTGCCGCCTGGTTTGAGCAAGCCTTTGGCTTCAGCATCCTCAATCATAAACAGCGCTGCCCGATCTTTGACCGAGCCACCAGGGTTAAGAAATTCTGCTTTCCCTAAAATTTCGCAGCCCGTCTCGTCACTAAAGCTATTGAGCCGAATGAGGGGAGTGTTGCCAACAGCCTTGACGAATCCCTGCTTGATATCCATAGGTTGTGGGTGGAGTATGTGCTTCGTTCCTTTACCAATCTTACAGAGTCTCATCCCCCACAGTGAATCTGCTCAATTTTGAGGATGAAATGAGGGTGATGAAATTTTTAACGTTTGGTTTTCTAAACGGTGAAGGTTATGGCATAATGAGAATCGTTAAGTTTTGGCTCAGTAGCTCAGTGGTTAGAGCAGGGGACTCATAAGCCCAAGGTCGGCAGTTCAACTCTGCCTTGAGCCATTCTAAGTTGAATTAAAATGCAAATGTGAATCAACACAATTGCCCAGCTTTACTGTTTCTAAGGCAGGGGAGTGGCTCTAGGTTGGGAATCTGAGCATTTATATCCAAGGCTCCTCAGCACTACTGTCGCCACAGTAGCAGGTTCCAGGGAGGGGTTCATGGCTTTTCTGCATTACCCAGGGGAAGTGTCTATGATGTACTTATTAATCTGACTTTAGAACCTGCGAAATCACATTTAGCAACAGCTTCTAGTCACCCTATCCAGATAAGGTTTACGCATTGAGAATCTGCAATTTCGTACACAGAGATCAGCGTCTAAGGCTGCGAGGGTCTAGTGCATCCCGTAGCGCATCGCCTAAGAGATTAAAAGACAACACTGTCAAAATAATTAGGATAGCGGGCGGCCACAGTAGACAGGGCTGAAACACTAAGATAGAAGCATTGGTTGCTAGAGATAGTAGGTTGCCCCAAGACGGATCGGGTTGCTGAATGCCCAACCCAATTAGGCTGAGTACAGACTCTGCCCCAATAAAGCTAGGGATAGATAGAGTCGCTGAAATAATGACAAACGTTGCGGTTTGGGGCAAAATATGGCGAACAATAATATACAGCGGCTGTCCACCTACAGCTTTCGCGGCCTGAACAAACTCTCGCTGCTTCAGCGAAAGAACCTCCCCCCGAATGACGCGGGCTAGACTAGTCCAACTCACCAGAGAAGTAATGAGCACAATGAGCATAAAGCGATCGCTACTGCTGAGGGTATCGGGCAAAACCTTCGCCAGCGCCACAATCAGATAAATCGAGGGAATCGTCATCAAGACTTCAACGCCGCGCATCAAAACCCCATCGATCCAACCGCCAAAATACCCAGAAATGCCGCCTACTAACATCCCCAACGGGAAGGAAATCGCAACGCCCAACAGCCCAATGCTAAGGCTAACTCGACCGCCGTACAGCAAACGACTAAACTGATCGCGCGCCTGCTCATCGGTACCCAGCAGGTTAATTTTGCCAGTGCCGACAGTTCCAAAAAGATGGTGATCGCCCTTAAAGCCCGGAAACACAACGACCTGATCAATCTTGGGATTGGTCAGCGACCACTGGGTTGGCAATGGCAACTTAAGCTGTAAAAAGCTGTATTCAGTTCCCCTCACAAACAGTCGTACTGGGGAAGGTTGGGTTTGGTCCTCCCTAATCAAACGCTTCCCTGTCGTTACATCCACAGGGCCTTGCGTGGTGGGATAAACTGATAGCCCAGTGCCCTGTTCTGAGCGCCAGTACAGTCGAGTTGGTGGCAGCAAGGATCCATCAGGCTGCGAAACGTAGGGGTTGTAAGGCGCAAAGAAATCTGCCCCGATGACTGCAATGTAAAAAATCAGTAAAATCGCAATCCCAAAACGAGCAAGGGGATTTTTTTTGAGTCGTTGCCACCAAGTCATAGGGTTGGGTTTGCCTAAACCGTCAGTTCAGCGAGCCAGTAAGCTGTCCTTCAGTTTAACCGACTTCGTTTGCATCAATAATGCGCTGAAATAAATAGCCAGTGCCACGGGCGGTTAAAATCAGCTCAGGGTTGCTGGGGTCTTCTTCAAGCTTGGCGCGGAGACGAGAAATGTGGACATCCACCACGCGCGTATCAACGTGGCGCTCAGGGGTATAGCCCCAAACCTCTTGCAAAATTTCAGCCCGCGAAAATGCTTCGCCCGAACGACTTACCAAAAGCTCCAGCAGACTAAATTCCATCCCCGTCAGCCGAATCCGCTCATCGCCTTTATAAACCTGACGCTTATTCGTATCTATCCGGATACTTGTAACCTGAATCACGCCAGAGCTAGGAATGCCAGGGCTACCATTTTTACTCACGCGGCGCAGCACAGAGCGAATCCGTGCTTCAAGTTCTTTTGGCGAGAACGGCTTCACCACATAGTCATCAGCTCCTAGCTCTAACCCTGTGATGCGATCTGCCACATCACCCAAAGCCGTCAGCATAATAATGGGTACATCCGACTCTTTACGAAGCTCTTGACAGACACCGTAGCCATCTAGCTTCGGCATCATCACGTCTAAAACCACCAAATCTGGCACTTCATTGTGAAATACCTCGATCGCCTCTTCTCCATCGGCAGCGGTGACAACCTCATAGCCAATCATTGAAAGTCGGGTTTCCAGAATTCGGCGGATACTCGCTTCGTCATCCACTACCAAAATTCTTTCTTTATGGTTTTCCAACTGACTTAACACTCCTTAAAGTTTGGTCGGCTCTGAAGGCTCATTTTTCGACCTCTTTTATTAAGTTACCATGAAGTTTGTTAAGAATAAAAATTCCAAAAGCCCTTCATATGTAGCGCTTTGAGACATGATAAACCTTAATTTTGTTTAAGATTTGTATGGCATTTGTATGGCAAAAGCACGAACAAAATTTGTTTGTAATGAATGTGGCGCAGAGTCGGGTCAGTTTTTTGGCAAATGTCCGGCTTGCAGTAGCTGGGGTACGTTAGTTGAGCAGGCTGTACCCGCTGCTTCGACGGGCATTATAGACGGCACCCGCCTAGGCGCGGCTTCGCAGCAGTCTCGGTTTAAACGCGCTAGTACCGCACCAGAACCCCATGCGGCCTTAACCCTAGACCAAATTGTAGAGACAGCCGCCCAGCGCTTTAGCTCGGGCTATTCTGAGCTAGATCGGGTCTTGGGCAGCGGCATTGTGCCGGGTTCACTGGTGTTAGTGGGCGGAGATCCTGGCATTGGCAAGTCAACGCTGCTGCTGCAAATGATGAATATGTTGGCAACCCAGCATCGCGTGCTGTACGTTTGCGCGGAGGAGTCGGGGCAGCAGGTGAAGTTGAGGGCGCAGCGGCTGGGTGCAGTGTCAAATGCAATGGCGGCAACAACCCTGAGTTCTGTACAGGCAGATAAGGCAGATTTATATCTGCTGCCCGAAACCGATCTGGAAGTGATTGTGCAGGAGCTAGATGCACTTCAGCCCCAAGTGGCGGTAATTGACAGCATTCAGGCCATTTATTTACCTACCATGACCTCAGCTCCAGGCTCTGTGGCGCAGGTGCGCGAATGCACGGCGGCCTTGATGCGGTTAGCAAAGCGGCAAAATATTACGCTCTTTATTGTGGGGCACGTTACTAAAGAAGGGGCGATCGCCGGGCCTAAAGTCTTAGAGCATCTCGTAGACACGGTGCTGTACTTTGAGGGCGATCGCTTTGCCAGTCATCGGCTGCTGCGCTCAGTCAAAAATCGGTTTGGAGCAACCCATGAAGTGGGCGTGTTTGAGATGAGCGATAAGGGTTTGCAAGAGGTATTAAACCCCTCGGCGCTGTTTTTGGGCGATCGCGGTGAGGCAACCCCAGGCACTGCAACTATTGTGGCCTGTGAGGGCACCCGCCCCATTGTCGTGGAGCTACAGGCACTGGCTGCGCCCACCAGCTATGCGTCGCCTCGGCGCTCAACGACAGGGGTGGAGTACAATCGCTTTTTGCAAATTCTGGCGGTGCTTGAAAAGCGGCTGGGTATTCCGCTTTCAAAGTTAGATGCCTATGTCTCATCTACAGGAGGGCTAAACGTAGGGGAACCCGCGGCAGATTTAGGCGTGGCGATCGCCGTTGCAGCCAGCTTTCGAGATCGGATGGTGGATCCGTTTACGGTCATCATTGGTGAGGTGGGGCTAGGGGGCCAGGTTCGCGCTGTCTCTCAGCTAGAGCTGCGGCTAAAGGAGGCCGCTAAGCTTGGCTTTAAGCGGGCGATTATCCCAAAAGGACAGGTGCTTGCGGATACGGGATTGGAGTTAATTCCGGTGGGTCGCGTGGCAGATGCCATCATAGCGGCGCTGCCAGCTTCGAAGAAACAGGATGATTAAAGTCTGGAATTGTGTCACTGAAGGCCGCACATCTAACGCCTAATTAAGTTCTGTCGAACCATAGATCGCCTGAGCTTAATATAGATTTTTCTTGATGAAATTTCAATCTATTTGAGTCAGTTCACCGTTTCAATAATAGACTGATCTTGAAGCAAAGAAATCTCTTAGGTATTGAATCAATACCTGAGAGATTTTAGCTTTTAGGATAGAGCCTTTAATTAAGGATTAAGCACCCCAGTAAATAGCCCCAAAAATAGAAGCGTGATTGGTACTAAAACAGCTAAGGCAGAAAATACAGTCCCCGTTGAAGGCGTAATGTTTTCAGGTGGATGAAGCTCAGACATATTTGAAGAACGAGTTCCCATAACTTTTCCTTTTTTAAGACATTAACACTGCTAGATTAATAATATGTTTGAAGAGACATTAAACTGCATCTTTCATTGGCAAGAGTTTACATCCTAAGTCAGTATTCCCATAGAGGGAGTGCTTTTAAAGCAGGTAGGCTTTATTTTGATTCGCTACCTGATATTGCAGAGATAGTAAAGCCATAAATCGCTGACGGATTCAAGTTCACTTTTGCTTTTAATTTCTAATTCTTTTTTCCATGAATAGACTTTGAAATTTTTGAACCCATCGCTTAATTGATGAATTTGCTCTTTAGGTCTAATGTAGTAGGTCTTGAGCCGGAAGTTATGAGATTCGTCTCTAAGAATAATATAGTCAGAAGCCTTGATCTGAGAGATATTAACAGAGCGATTGAATAAATGCAGGAGAGCTGCCATCACTAAGTTGACATAGGTTTTGAGGGGGTTAAAGCTGAGTTGTCTTTTATGGCTAAATTCTTGCTCAATTCCCTAGCATACTGAGCTGTTCATAGTGGTTGACAAAAGCAGGGTCTGCGTAGGCTACCTGATTTAGATCTTTATTCACTGCCAACACTTTTTTCAAGATGCTTGGCGCTAGGGTAAAGGGCATTCAGTTTGGCTCAGGCAAAAGGTTTGATTTGATTACGCTAGGCTATAGCAGACAGCTTAACCCTCTTTTTAGCGCCATAGCCCGTGAATTTGCCAGATTTAGACAGTGAAACGATTGATCGCATTATTGAAATGGCCTGGGAAGACCGTACGACCTTTGAGTCGATCGCCCTTCAGTTTGGCCTACTCGAGAAGCAGGTCATTGCCTTGATGCGACGGGAAATGAAGGCATCATAGCTTTAGAATGTGGCGTAAGCGCGTAAGTGGACGTAAAACCAAACATGGTCAGCAGCGAGACTTTATTGCTGGACGCTTTCGCTCTCAGAATCAAAAGGGTTCGTAATGCTTTGCAGGTGAGGGTTATTAAAGGTGGGGCGAATGTTTAATGCGAGGCGATCGCCCCCACGAAGCGGTCTGGGTCTGTTCCGCAGACTGCACTCCTGTACTGATTGCTGATGCAGTGACAGGCCAAGTCGCAGCAGTACATGCCGGATGGCGCGGCACGGCGGCGAAGATTGTGCCAATGGCGATCGCCAAGCTACAGGCCAACGGCAGTCAGATTAAAGACCTGCGTGTTGCGATGGGACCTGCGATCGCAGGCGAGGTTTATCAAGTCTCTACCGCAGTAGCGGCTGAAGTGGGTCAAAGCATTTTAGACCTTGAAACGCTAGATATTCAGGATCAAGAATCTAGCGCTGAGCAAATTGTTAAGCCTTTA
This sequence comes from Acaryochloridaceae cyanobacterium VAR_48_metabat_390, assembly GCA_031422435.1. Lineage (GTDB taxonomy): Bacteria > Cyanobacteriota > Cyanobacteriia > Thermosynechococcales > Thermosynechococcaceae > JAAURS01. The sequence continues at coordinate 19,879 of JANPLU010000122.1, read as the reverse complement.
ATTCAGCATCCTACGCCACCTATTTTTGCAGACGAAAAAGAAGGTCATGCTCGACTTGATGTGCGGCAAGTAAATGCCATTCAGTTGAAACAGTTGGGGTTGGCAGAGGGGCAAATTGCGATCGCCCCTCACTGCACCTACCAAGACCCAGAACGATTTTTCTCTTACCGTCGAGACAGCCGCCGTCAGGTTCAGTGGTCTGGTATTGTGAGCCGCAGATCTGCTGTCTAAAATCTGTTAGGTAGAATTTCTCAGTCTGTGATAGTTTGGGCGTAATCATCTTCCGTTACTAGCCGTACAATCATAAATTTTGAAACCCAATGGAAATTCTGAATCAACTGGGAAAAGCTTTTCAAAGCTCTAGCAAGTTATTACAACAGTATGTGAAAGACTACATTGATGTTATCCCGCAATCGAAAGAATTGATACTGAAGCCTAAAGCTGTTTTGCTACTTTGCCAACAGGCAACTGCTAGGGTGGATCAATTGACAGGTTTAGAGCCAGATACCAATGAAGGTTTAGTTGCTATAATCGAACATCAGCAAATTAAAGTTAAGGTTCACTTTACACCTGAAAAGATATTGTTCAATGGCGATTTTATTGAGGGACAATTGCGTTTATTGAATAAGCCTAAGTTTGAGACAAATTCTTTGATTTACCGCGTACTAATTTCAGGTTGGAATACTTTTCTGGGAGGGTATATTCCTAATCAGGTCTTGCCAGAAGGGGTGAGGGTCGATGGTGATAAAGTTTATTATAAGCTTCCTAAAGCTCAACTACGGCTTATGAATGTACTGTTCCAAAAACTTGAAGATGATTCAGCTTTAAATCTAAGCTTGAAGCAGGGAGAGTTGAGGATTGAAAGTGCGATTGCAATTAATTGGAGTGACCTCAATCTTCAAGGTTTACTCCAGATTTTCAATATTTCTTTTTCGAGTAAGCAATAAAGCTTAACTAGAATAATCTTTCTGATTTAGAATCCAGTGAGATAAAGTCGTCTCGCAGTAAAATTTCAGTAAAATTACGGTAGTTCACTTCTATAAAAGTGTAATAAATTAAGTAGAGTGATTTTTATAATGAGAGCTTTATGGTTTCTACTACAGGAAAAGACCACACTAGCAATCTAGTACAAACTACTCTTCAGTGGATCGCTGATGCTGGTATTAATGGGTTAGGAGTTCTTCCCTCTGCTGAACAAGTAGCTGCCGATCATTTAAGTAAGGCAGCTAGCGTTGAGGATGCAATTAATTCTGTAATTGCCTGGAGAACTACCTATGCTGCTGGAACTGGATTTATTTCTGGGTTAGGAGGTGTGATGGCAATGCCTCTAACCATCCCAGCAGGTCTAGCTGCATCTTATGCACTTGGAGCAAATACGGCTGCAACAGTTGCCTACCTTAGAGGATATGATATTCACTCTGAGCAAGTAAGAACGACAATTTTACTATGTTTGCTTGGTGAAGCTGGTGAGGAAATTCTTAAAAATGCAGGTATCGCCATTGGCAATAAGGTGTGTCAGAATCTAATAAAGCAAATACCTGGAAAAGTTCTGATTGAAATAAACAAAAAAATTGGTTTTCGACTCATAACAAAAGCTGGGGAGAAAGGCGTGATTAATCTCATGAAGCTGGTGCTGCTGGTTGGTGGGGTCGTCGGAGCTACATTTGATGGTTTTTTCGTTGATAGATGTGGACAGGCTTCAAAAGCAATATTTCCAGCACCATCAGACACCTAACAATGAACGGCGTTATATGCCATTAGTTGGTTGTGTGGCAAGCCCCATTGCCGTCCAGTGAAGCGCTAGCCGTTAGACCGTCTATAAAAAAAGCTCAATAAGCTGCTCCTTAAGACAATGCCCCAATCTAAAATGGAAGGGATCGAGTCGAAGTGAGGTTGAATTCATGACAGTTCGCCAACGCCGTTATAGCAAAGAAGAAATGGCTCAACGTGGGCAAGCGCTCTATGAGTCTGGCATTCGTAAGCAAATCGAAGCGGGAAACGAAGGCAAAATTGTGGCGATTGACGTTGAAACTGGAGCCTTTGAGGTAGATGAAAATGTCGTACCCGCAACCAATCGACTTTTTGAGCAGTACCCCGACGCTCAGCCTTGGGTGATTCGGGTCGGACATCGCGCCGTCGATCATTTTGGGGCACGAAGTCTCAAGAAAAATTTATGATTTACGGAGTCGTAAATTTACATCGTGAAGCAACGCTCCCCCTTGTCGTCGTCGGCAACTCGAATGGACAACGGCAAGTGATAGATACGGTGATAGATACAGGGTTCAGTGGATTTCTATCGTTGCCTTCTGCAATCATTACCACTCTCGATTTACCTTGGAGTGCATCTGATATTGTCACCTTAGGCGATGGCAGTGAAACCCTGTTCGATTTATATACTGCGACCGTAATTTGGGATGGGCAGTACCGCGAAATTTACATTGCAGAGTCAGAAACGGAACCTCTGCTTGGGATGGCGCTACTCTACGGTTATAGATTACAAGTTGATACGATTGAGGGTGGCACCGTCAAAATCGAAGCCCTAAAATCCTAGCCTTAAGTTATCGCTGAGGCATATTTAGCCTGGGCTTGCAAAGATCGAGTCGCAGTGAGTTGAAATTAATGACAGTTCGACAACCCCTATACAGCAAGGAAGAGTTTGCCCAGCGGGGCGATGCGATCTATGAATCTTAGATCCGATCGCAAGTTGAAGAGGGTAATCATGGCAAAATTGTGGCAATTGACCTCAAGACGGGAGCTTTTGAAGTCGATGCCAGTGAAATTTCTGCCTGCGATCATCTTGAAGCCCGTTACCCAGAGGCTCAAATCTGGATTGTTCGTATTGGTTCCCGCCATGTGCGTCGATTTGGTGGACGCACATAGAGAGCCGTATGATCGAGAGCGTTAGAACGCTAACTAATTGGGTGCGACAGGTTTGGCAACAGGCTGAGCAGTCTGTAAATTCCCCTTCTGACTCGCCAAAATTTTCTGATTTAGAATTTCCAGCGCTTTCGCATACTGCGCATCCTTCGGCGTACCAATGGCTTCACGGGTCATCGCTTTCTTTTGCGCTTCTGTTAGCTTGACCGGATAGTCCGGTTCAATGCCTTTCTTATTAATATCTCGACCATTGGGAGTGTAGTATTTGGCAATAGTCACCGCCATCCCCGACCCATCGCCGAGGGGATGGACAGACTGCACTAACCCCTTCCCAAACGTTTTTTCTCCAACCAAAACAGCGCGTTTGTTATCTTGGAGGGCACCTGCCAAAATTTCGCTGGCGCTAGCAGAGCCACCATCCACCAGTACAACCAGCGGCTTATCGCTCAATCGGCCTCGCCCTGCGGTAAGTCGCTCCGTTTCGCCACGGCGATCGACCGTCGAAACAATGGTCACATCATTCATCCACATCCGCGCCACCTCTGCACCTGAGTACAGAAGCCCACCTGGATCCATTCGCAGATCTAAGATGAAACCCGCCACGTTCTTTTTCGTGAGATCCCGAATCGCGGCCTTCATTTCTTGGGGTGCATTACTGCTAAATTGCGACAGCCGAATATAGCCCACCCCACCCGTTGATGTCTGCTGATAGCTGTGGCGCACAGAGTGCAGCTCAATGCGCTCACGCTTGACGTTAAAGGTGAGGGTTTGTTTACCTCGACCAATGGTAAGCACCACACCTGTATTCACAGGGCCACGAATGAGGCTTACAACTTGGTTGATATCCATGCCCTTGGTTGCTTTTGCCCCAACCTTTAGTACAATATCCTGAGCCAAAATGCCTGCTTTCGCCGCAGGGCTACCCTCAATGGGCGAAATAACCTTAATATCTTTGGTCTTCTCATCTTGGGCAATTTGAATGCCCACGCCCGTCAGTTCGCCTGACGTATCAATCTGCATACTCTTAAACTGCTCGGGATCCATGAAGCGAGTATAGGGATCTCCAAGCTTTTCAAGCATGGTTCGGATGGCGGTATAGGCTTCTTTTGTAGTCGCATAGTTCTTGTTTAAGAACTGACTGCGAATGGTACGCCAGTCGGTGCCGTTAAAAGTGCCGTCTACATATTCGTGGTCAATAATCTGCCAGACTTCATCAACCGTTTCTTTAGGGCTTGGTTTGAAGAGCGCCCAGCTTTTAGAAAGATGAAGCCCTGCACCCGTGGTCAAAACTCCTGCGCCGATTAAGGCTGCTACGCCCACTACAAGGCTGCGCTTTGATAAAACCATTGGCTATTGCACCCATTTTTCGTGAGGTACGCTCACTCTAACACAAGGCTATTGACTGCCGCTTGGGTGGTTTCCCTGATGTAGTTAAGGAGAATGTGACGCTTGGGCAAGTCCAAGATTTGTGAATTTGCTGGCTTGATGAAAGACCGAGCTAAGGCTCTGATGGTTGAACTGGAGGGACTGGCGCAGAGGCAGAAGCCGCCTCCCAGGTCTGGAGTTGCTGCTGGGCGGTGCTGTATGCAGGGGCGGCGGCAGGAATTTGCTGGGCGATCGCAATGGCGCTGTTCAAATCATAATTGGCTCTGCTGTTAGCAAGCTCCAGCATTTGATCTCCCCAAGCTGCAATAGACTGCTGCGCTTCGGCATAGAGCGCAGCCTGGGGTGAAACTTGGCTGGCAGTCTCAATGGCAGAGGCTAGGGCAGCAGGGGTGCTTTTTTGCGCCATGCGTTGGGCTTCTTGAAACAGGGTTTTGGTTTCCTGATCGGCGGAGCCAGCCGTCACGGTCGCTTCAGGTATGGCAGCGGCTCCAAAAGCGTCTGGGTTGAGCTGGTCTTGCCAGCCCTTAATGCGACTTTGCGCTTGGGTATAGAGCGGTGTGCCTGAGCCAATCTGCTGCGCCGTCCGAATGGCGGCGCGTAACGAAGTAGGGTCGCCCTTAAAGGAAAGCTCATCCGCACGGTCTAGAATGGGCTGATCTTGCTGATTGCTTAGATCTGCCGCCCATTCTTTAATATCTTGCTGGGCAGACTTCCACTGAGAACTATCGGAGGGAATCTGACGGGCTAAGTCGAGCGCTAGTCCTAACTCCTGGGTTGAACCCCCTGCGACTTTAGCCCTGGCTTCTTCGAGTAAGCGCACGTAAGCAATATCCGCGCTCCATTTCTGGATGTATTCTTGGGCTTTAAGATAGAGCGGACGCTGAGGACTCATTTTTCTGAGGTTTGCGATCGCCCGTTCGTAGCCCTCGACATTGCCGGACCAGCTATCGGACATCGCATTGGCAATATCTGTCCAGTCCTGGACTTCAGGCCAAAAGCTGACGCTGCGGGGGATTTGCTCTAGGGCATTTAGCGCCGTTGTGAGATCTTCGCGCCCTAAAGCCACTTCGGCAATGCTCACTAAGGCTTTAGAGATTTTAACGACCGTTTCTTTGACAGATTTCTGAAAAATGGTGCCCTCTGAAAGGGTCTGCACTAGCTCTAGCGCCTTGGTTAAGTTATCAATGCCGCCAGCCTCTAGTAGCCGCTTTGCCTTTACCAGCTGGGTTTCATCTTTTTGAGCGGCAATAATTTTTTGATTTAGAAACTCGTACTGCGTTTGTGACCAGTAGCGGTTGTCAATTGAAAGTAGCCCAATCATGATGCTAAACGCCCCTCGCCAATCTTCGTCTTTGAGGGCAGTTTCGGCTTTGTTAAAGACTTTTTCTCCCTTTGCCCAAACGGTTTTCCAGCGCTGGATGCGGCTTTCAACCTGAGTGTGGGCGGTGGTCTGAGCCGGAATCTTCTTCGCAAATTCAATGGCGCGTTCTAAGTTGCCATTATGAAATTCTGCTTCAGCAAGGTCGAGGGCTTCTTTTGCCCAAATTTCTACCCACCGATTAATTAAGGGGCGCAGCGGGTGGCCTTTGGGCAGGCTATCGACAAGAGAAATGGCCTCAAATAAGTCTTCTAACGTATGCTTTTGGGCAAATTCTTGGGCGCAAGAAATGCGAACGGAGGCCGAAGCAAACGGCCAAAAGACGCTTTCGCAGTTGGCTTTGGGCGGTTGCGAAAGCAGCATATACAAACCCAACGTGCCTGCGCCAAGGGCACAGCCTGAGAGGGCGATCGCCGTCACCCACCACCGTCGAAGCACCCCTAAACTCAGCCGTTGTGCCAAGGATGGGGTCGGTTCTGCAATGGGTTCTAGGTTACTCACCTCAGACATAAGAATAGAGATTGCCAGTAAGTATTGCGAGTGCTGAGGCTAGAAAGCTTGACCAAATCCAAATGTTTAGATGCTCAATTTTAAGATTTTCTGGTGAGAATGGCGTGGTGTTTCTCAAAATGCCATCTACAGCCAAGCCAGTGCAAGGCATAGCATGAGTAGAATAACAAAGTATGTTTGTCAAAAAACTGTAGACTCCATCATTATTTAAGTTTCATGCCAGATCAGCTCATTCGCGCAACCGCAGCCGACGACGGCATTCGAGCGGTAGGGGTCATTACCACACGCCTCACAGAAGAAGCCCGTCAGCGGCATGGACTCTCCTATGTTGCCACAGCGGCATTGGGGCGAGCGATGGCAGCAGGTCTGCTGCTCGCGTCGGGGATGAAGCAAACGCCATCAAGGGTTAATCTGCGCTTTAAGGGAAATGGACCGCTCAAAGGGGTACTCGTTGACGCTGGCCTGGACGGCACGGTGCGGGGATATGTAACGAACCCTAGCATTGAGCTACCGCCGAATGATCAGGGCAAGCTGGATGTAGGTGCTGCTGTGGGCAGTGACGGCTTTTTGTATGTGGTGCGAGATGTGGGTTATGGATACCCATACTCCAGTACGGTTGAGCTGATTTCAGGCGAAATTGGGGATGACGTTACCCACTATCTTGCCGTCTCTGAGCAGACACCCTCAGCACTCTCGGTGGGCGTATTTGTCGATAGCCAAGGTGTGAACGCAGCGGGTGGGCTACTAATTCAGGTTTTGCCCAAAGCCGCCCGTGACGAAGAACTGATTTCGCTACTAGAGTCTCGATTGGCGGGTCTAGAAGGGTTTACGCCATTGGTGAGAGCGGGTAAAACCTTGCCAGAAATTTTTGAGGATTTACTCGGCGATTTGGGGCTTAATATTTTGCCCCAAAATCAGATGGTTCAGTTTAGCTGCCACTGCTCTGGCGATCGCGTGATTGGCGCGCTCAAAATTTTGGGCACTGATGAGCTGCAAGACATGATTGAAAAAGACAATGGCGCAGAAGTGACCTGTGAATTTTGCAATGAGGTCTACCAAATTCCGCGCATAGAATTAGAGCAGTTGGTAGATGATTTGATTGCTGAAAAAAGCAGCTAACCGCTCCTCTAGTGAAGTATTTTAACTGCTTCATTCAATCCGACTGCTGCCCCAACACAGAGGATTTTTTATGACACTCAGCATTCCACAACCACGCTCCCTAGCGGAACCCAGTTCTTGGGGGAAAGCGTTTACTCAACCCCTACAAGATTTCCCTCTAACGTCTCTCAAACCTATCGAGGGACAGGTACCCCCAGTGCTGCGAGGGAGCCTCTACCGAAACGGCCCTGCGCTGTTTGAGCGTGGCGCAGAGCGGATTGCCCACTGGTTTGATGGAGATGGTGCCGTATTGGGTATTCATTTTGGCGACGGTGCAGCGACGGGTGTTTATCGCACAGTACAGACCGCAGGCTTTTTAGCGGAAGCAGAGGCGGGTGAGTTTCAGCAGTCTGGGTACGGTCGTCGTGCGTCGGGACCCTTTTGGAAATCAGGATCGAATGAACCTAAAAATGCTGCCAATACCTCAGTGCTGGCGCTCGAAAATCGGCTGCTGGCGCTGTGGGAGGGCGGTCATCCCCACGCGCTAGATTTGCAGACCCTAGAAACGATTGGTTTGGATGACCTAGGCAGCCTCGCAGCAGGAGACACGTTTTCTGCTCATCCCAAGGTCGATCCGCAAACGGGAGAAATTTATAACTTTGGCGTTACGTTTGGGCGACAGACGTATCTGCATCTTTACCAGTGCGATCGCAAAGGCAAGATGCTGCGCCGCAGTAAAATCCCGCTCAAAAGCATTCCGATGATTCATGACTTTGTGTTGGCGGGGCCTTATCTGATTTTTTGCGTTTCGCCCTTGTCGCTAAACCCGCTGCCGCTGCTTCTGCACTGGAAATCCTATAGCGAAGCAATGCGCTGGAAGCCAGAACTTGGCACTCAAATTTTGGTCATTGACCGGAACACCCTTGAACTGGTCAGTCAATCCGAAGCTGACCCTTGGTTTCAGTGGCATTTTGGCAATGGATTTGTAGACCGAGACGGACAGGTTGTGGTTGATGTGGTGCGCTATGCGGATTTCCAGACTAATCAGTTTTTGAAGGAAGTGCCTTCCGGTCAGCCTGAGACGAATGCGCCTAGCCAGTTCTGGCGGCTGCACATTAACCCCAAAACGGCCAAGGTTTCAAGCGCAGTATGCCTGAGCGATCGCACCTGCGAGTTCCCCACGGTTGCGCCTGCGCTGGTGGGTCAGCCCTCTCGCTATACCTATCTCAACACGCGATCAGAGCGGGGCAAAGGGACGGATTTATTTGATGCGATCGCCGCCTTTGACCACGAGCGCGGGGAAATGATCGTTGCGGACTTAGGAGAACATCGCTATGCCAGTGAGCCGATTTTTGCTCCTAAGCCTGAAAATCCTGAGCAGGGCTGGATTTTGACCGTGGTGTATGACGGCGATCGCCACGCCAGCGAAGTCTGGATTTTTGAAAGCCATGCCTTAGGTGACGGCCCGATTTGTCGTCTTGCCTTGCCCCAGCCCGTCGCCTTTAGCTTTCATGGAACTTGGAAAGCAGCCGAATCATAAGGCAATAGAAAATTCCCATTTCTTAAATTCTGCCGATGATTCGCTTATAAATTCAATCAGCAGGATTTTTTTGAAAAATCAAAACGCTTGAAATTTGTCTAATAGATGCCTAAACAGTAGCGCAAATCCAGCGTATGCTAAGAATTAATCCACCCAAAATAGCCTTACTATTGGGTCTCTGGCATGGTAGATCTGCAATATTCGATCCATCAACCCAGTTCTTTCATTAATCACCATCGGGGCGATCTTTTGCCTGACTGGGACGTTTCTGTGCAGTCCGTCATGGTGATTTTGCAGCCTTGTTCAGTCGCGCTCAACGACATTACGCCCGTCACAGAACAGCAAAAACAGCAGCTCCGCCGCCGCTTTTTATACTGGGCTAAAAAGCTTATTGCCGAACTAAAAAAAGAAGGCTACGCTGCGGATGGTTTTGACCCGCGTACAGGGCATCCCCACTACTCTCGTTCAGGGGTACTCACGCTGGATGATGTTGCTGTAGTGCAGTCTGTCTTAGGCTATCCGCTCGTGCCCAGTGGCGAATGCCGTCTGGTTGAGCATCCGATCTGGGGCTGTGGCGTGTTTCCCTCGGTGGTGGTGTCCTCTGCCCCACCTTCTGTTTTGGCAAACATTGCCCATCGGCTTTGGCATTCTGTCCCGCGTCCTGGCAGGCTTAAACCGCCTGTCCTAGCATTTGCAGACGGTAGAGGTTCGCGTATACCCCATTAAGCTCCATCAATGCCTCATGAGAGCCAGACTCTACCAGTTCACCGTGGCGCAGTACCAAGACCCGATCTACGTTGCGGATGGTGGAGAGACGGTGGGCAATAATAATGGCGGTACGGTTGACCAGCAGACGCTCTAAAGCCTCTTGAATCAAGACTTCTGTACCTACATCTAAGTTGGCAGTAGCTTCATCTAGCACCAAAATGCGGGGGTTGCGAACCGCAGCACGGGCAAAGGCCAAGAGCTGCTTTTGACCTGCGGAGAGATTGGTGCCTCGCTCTCGCAGCAGGGTGTCGTAGCCATCGGGGAGTTCTTCAATAAAGCTTGCCACGTTCATCTGAGCGGCAGCGGTTTTGATTTGCGCAAGCGAGTAGGTTTCGCCAAGGGCAATATTGCTTTTGACATCCCCCGCAAACAAAAAGCCATCTTGCAAAATAACGCCTACATAGCGACGCAGCTCGTTTTGGGCAATGTCTTTGACATCCACACCATCGACGGTAATGCTGCCCTGATTGGTTTCGTAAAGACGGCATAGCAGCCGAATGATAGAGCTTTTACCTGCGCCCGTTGGCCCTACGATCGCCACTTTTTCCCCTGGCTTAATCGTAAAGTTTAGGTTCTTAAGAACATAATCATCGTCTTTATAGGCCAGCGAAACATTCTTAAACGCGACTTCTCCTAGGGCACGGGCATCGTCTGCTTGAGGGAGCGATCGCGGCGTAACGGCATCGCGGATATCTACGGGCTGGCTGAGCAAATCGTTAATGCGCTCTACTGCGGTAAAGCCGGACTGAATAGAGGTGAATTTTTCGGCCAACTGCTGAAGCGGGTTGAAGAGACGCTGGGCAAACAGAATAAAGGTGGAAAGGGTACCAAAGGTGAGGGTTTCGCTAAGGATGCGCGTACCGCCTAGCCAGAGAACTCCGGCGATCGCAATTAACCCAATCCACTCTAGGGTGGCAGAGACGGCAGAGTCGAAAAAGATAGTGCGGTCTACCTGTTTGACGTAGCGCTCATTGTTGTCTCGAAAGAGCTGACTATTAAACTGCTCCCGCCGGAAGAGCTGCACCACGCTAATGCCCGATAGGTTTTCTTGCAGCATAGAGTTGAGTCCAGACAGCTCATCGCGGGCTTTGTAGTTGGCCTTGCGGTACTCAAACTGAAAGTACCAAATCAAAACACTCACGGGCACCAGCAGCAGCACTAGCAATAGCGCTAAATCTGCCTGAATGGTGAACATGGTGACGACAATCGCCAGAATTGAGAACAGATCGCTAATAATGCCGATCGCTCCTGTGGCAAATACATCGCCCAATGCCTCTACGTCACTGGTTAGGCGGGTAATGAGGCGGCCTACGGGTGTGCGGTCAAAGAACTGTGCCGCTAAAGAAAGGACATGCCGAAACAGATCGTTACGGATATCGGTGGTGATCTGCTGCCCTACTTTGGTGACAAGAAACCCCTGCCACGACTGAAGCCCAAACCGAAACAGCACTGTCACCAGCAGCAGTCCACTGAGTAGGGCTAACCCTGTGGGCAGGTCAACGGTTTTCAAAAAGCCGAAGGTAGATGGCTCGTTTTTAAGCAGCGAGATGGTTTGCCCAATTAGGATCGGCTGGACAGCGCTAGAGATGGACAGCGGGACTAGTAAAATTGCCGAAATCAGCAGAGTGGGCGTGTAAGGCTTGGCATAGGGCACAATGCGCAGAAACAGTCGCCAATCGTTTAGACGGGGCGATCGCCGCCGTTGGGAGGCATCAGTCGGGAAGGTTGCATCAGTCATGGTGTGATCGTAGCCGATGATTTGATAACAGAGATAGGCTATACCTGTTTAACTGCCGTAAATTTCTGTTTTTATGCCTCGCCGTCGTTCCAAGCTTCGCCTCTATCAAAAAATTGCCTTGGCACTTAGCGTTCTGCTACTGGCGGTCTATTACGTGCATGATCTAGAGCCGAGCTGGATTGAGGTGCGTACCGTCCCTCTAACGTTGCCCCGTCTGGCACCTGAGTTTTCGGGCTACCGCATTGTGCAACTCTCCGATATCCACGCTGACCGACGCATGACAGCTCAGCGCATTCAGAAGATTGTAGGTCGGGTAAACGAGATGCACCCTGATTTAGTGGTGCTGACGGGTGATTTTGTAACGCGCAATGCTGAACAATTTGCACCCAGTCTTTCGGTCTTAAAGTCATTGCAACCTGTAGATAAAATGGTGGCAGTTTTGGGGAATCACGATGTCTGGACGAACCCAGACCTAGTTCAAACAACGTTAGAAACGGCAGGTATTGAAGTGCTTAATAATCGGGTGGTGACGCTTGAGCGCCCCTCGGCACAGCTTCATATTGCGGGCGTAGGTGATGTGTGGGCACAGCGCGATCGCCTCGATGAAGTTCTCGCAGCACTCCCTACTGACGGCGCGGCAATTCTGTTGGCCCACGAGCCAGATTTTGCTGATACCAGCGCAGCAACGGGACGGTTTGATCTCCAGCTATCGGGACATTCCCACGGCGGACAGGTGTATCTACCTTTTATGAAGCGGGTGCTGCCACCCTTAGCCTACAAGTATCCACTCGGTCAATATCAGGTGGGTTCAATGATTCAGTACACAAATCGCGGGTTGGGTAGCTCTGGCATTCCGATTCGGTTTAACTGTCGCCCTGAAATCACAATTTTTACGCTCAACAGTAGACCCCTTGCTTAAATATCCCCGATGATAAAGCATGGGTTTCGTTTCTCAACCCAACCTACCTGACTTTACTATTAATCTCGGCTCCCCTTGCCCAGCATAGGCGAGGGGCTGAGAGAGAGGGGCATATTCGTGTAAGAGGTCTAACATAAAGCATCAGGCCGAAATACGAGATCTTAAGCAGCGGCTTAATCAGCTCATGTTTCGATTCAGCCCTGTTGGTCAGCACCAGAAGATGTACAATAGCTAGTGGCTTTGTCTAACTGTTTTAGTCTAAAAAACGCCTTTGGAGAGGTGGCAGAGCGGTTGAATGCGGCAGACTCGAAATCTGTTTTAGGGTAACTTAACGGGGGTTCGAATCCCCCCCTCTCCGTTTTAAGCTGTCAAATGTAACGTTATTATTAAATACTCAAGACTAGACCTAAGGTAAGCTGAGGTGCTATATTGTGTAAAGCTCTGGCGAGCGTAGCCAAGTGGTTAAGGCAGTGGTTTGTGGTACCACCATCCCGCGGGTTCGAGTCCCGTCGTTCGCCCTTAAAGTTTTCAGTCTAAGACAGGGTTTCTTTGTAGGTTTCTAGAGGAACCCTGCTTCAAGTCGAAGTATGATGCTTCCGTCAAGGTATTTTCTAGCGTACGATTAAGGTAAACTGAGCGTTTAGTAGAATGCTTAGTCAAAGCAGTCAGTGGGTTAGCAGCAGAAGCTGTGTAGCAGAGGTGAAGCTCTGATGTTGTGCAGCATTTTGATATCGCAGCACCACCATTTAAGATGAAGTGGAAGGCTTAAAATTATTCCTTGACAAAGGATTCGTATTTCTAATACTCACTCGTTTATAGAGTTCTTCCATCGTTCCGATAAACGCGCTTTTTTTAGTCAAGTCTTGGGACTCTAAAGCCCATTTGCATTCTTATCTTTATGGGTCTTTGGTATTAACCTACAATCTTTGATTACTAAGGAGATTCACGGCTTCTTTGGGGAGCTGGGCGATCGCCTCTTTCACAAATGCTTTCACAAAGTCATCTCGACGATTGAGTTCAAACTGCTGTTTAACCACCGCCGTAATGCCGCCATCGCCCCAATCTTGGTCATTTCGGAAATACTGGATAAAACTCTTGCCTGCAATGCGAGTCAGGTAGGCAGCACTCACGCTCTGGATAGATTTGCCTACCACGTATCCGCCTATGCTTAGCTCTAAGGCGGTTGTGATAACCTCCATCACCCCCGTCACAATGCCCAACCCCCCTAACGTTTTAGCCAAAGATAATGCTAATTCTTTGCCACGCTCTAGATCCATCTCACAGCCGTAAACACGTCCTAGCTCTACCACCAGTTGGGCATTGACGACTGCCGTTGCCAATAGGTCTACCACAGGCAGTGGCGTAATCCAGATCACCCCAGCCCCAATCCACTGAAAGCGATCAACCAGACGATTGGCCTGCTTTAAGCGCTGGTCATCCATGAGCTGCTTAACGTCATCCCCCAGACAAGTGGCCTGAAGCAAAATGTTGTCTGCTAGAAGCTCTTCTCCCTCAAGTCGCAGAATGGTCACTATCTGTCGCAGTAGCGCCACAATATCAGGGCTACGCTGAACATCTTCTCCAGTGGTTAGCTTTAAAGCTTGAGGGGCAGCGGAAGTCGCCACAATCTCTGCATCTGGAACTCGCTCTTGGAGCCGTTGCATAATTGCATCTCGGTCGGCGGTCGGGTAGCGATCAATTTTGTTAAAGACCAAAATAAATCGCTTGCCAATGTGCTGGAGTGCGCTGAGCGCTCTGTATTCAGACTGGGTTAGGTCGCCATCTATAACAAACAGCAGCAGATCGGCCTCTGTCGCCAACTGTCGCGCGGCTTGTTCACGCTCAGTTCCGGCAATACCGACTTCTAATAACCCTGGCGTATCTGTAATATGTAGCGCTCGCTGAATGCCTTTGAGGTCAAATTGATAGGTTTCACCTACGGTGGTGGTACCCATGATGGGCGATACAGCCCCTGCGACTCGACCCAAGAGCGCATTGACCAGCGACGTTTTACCTGCAGAACCCGTACCAAACACCACAATATGCAGCTCACGGTATTTCAGGTTTTGTTCTAGCTGCTGCGATCGCAGCAGCACCGCCTGTCTTGCCACCTCATCTTGAATATTGGCAACCTGACGACGCACCGCCTGAAGGGTCTGGTCTACAACGGCTGACGTTTGTTCCGGTAGCCGAATGGGTGCTTTTTGGGACTTACTGTTGCGGCGCGGACGGCTGAAGACAACCCCGTAGTAAATTAAGATGCCCACTAAGGTCAAAAAAAGCGCACCAATGCCAATCAGCAGTAGGTTTGCCAGCAACACAGACGTGGCAGAGACGCTTACGTAAAGCTGAAGTAGCGTATTGGTTAGCCACAGCATTAGGCTTAAAACCAACCCAATGCCAATCGCAATCAAAGCCAACCGAGGAATACGCATAGGCCGTTACGGCAAATGTTTAGCGATGGAGCTGAATCCTGGCAGCTCAAGACTTTGACGTTGCCACAGGCGCATCATCAGCCACAGTGAAACCACAAAGTAGCTAGAGGAAAATACGCTATTGAACAAGGTCATCCAAATCTGAGCGCTCACGGCATTTTCGCCAATCATTCCCAAGGATGCGTTAAGCATCAGGCTCCCCAAAACCCAGGTCATTCCTAAAGTCATCGTGAGACGACTAAGGCTGCGATGATGGCGATCGCTTTTCCGGCGCGTTAGGGTCCAGGCCGCAGGCACCATGCCAAAGACAGGCACCAGATAGGTAAAGAGCAGCAGACGGCTCAAAGTGGGGCTGGTTAAAATGTCTTGTACATCATCCATTTTGCTGAACTCCTGGCGGTACGCCAATGATATTTATCCTAGCGATGCAGCCCCTAGTATGCCCACATCTAGGGTGCGCTCTGCCGATGAATAACTAAGGAGACGCGGGGAAAATGCGATTCAACTCAAGCACAGCATCTTCAAAGCCCGGAATTGCGACCGACTGGTTTGGTAGCGAAATCTGTTTACTGAGATAGTTAAACTCACCTTGGGCATTTTGGTAGGGCTGACTGTAGCGCTCGACCTGCTGAGCCTCTAAGTTCACAATCCAGTAGTCATCAATGCCAGCCTCTGCATAGAGGGAAAGCTTAACGGTTTGGTCATACCTCAAGGTAGAGTCAGACACTTCAACAACCAGCAAAATGTTTTCTGGATAGGGGTGATGCCCCAAATAGTCATTTTCGTGGCCTACTGCAATGACAACATCGGGTTCTGGCTCACTGTGACTGGAGATTGTAATGGGATCTTGCCCTCGAATCACGGCTCTATCGCCGAGAAGGCGATCAAGCTGGCGACATAGAACGCCACTACAAAAAACATGAGGCATCCCCTTCGAGACCATTTCAATCAGCTCCCCTCGAATTAGTTCTAGGCGATCGCCCTCCGCAAAAAAAAACAGCTTAATAAGCCGATGATATTCATCAACCGTGAATCGTTTTACAGTCACAACCGTCATATAACCTCCATCTCGGAGAACTTCTGGTCTTTTTTATTAAAGTCTAGAGACTCGTAATTCCCCTGGGTGGTTTAGTGAACCCTCAAACTTGAGTCGTCCGTTGGCGTGGAGGTGCCGCAGAATTTTGTAGACCGTCTCAATCCGCTCCGTCTCGCCCAACTTTGCCGCAAGGTCTGTCAGTGCGATCGCCCCATTTGCCGCTTTGAGACCTTCCAGCAGCTTTTGCTGAAGCGCCAGCGTCGCTGCTGCTGCCTTTTTCCCTGCCTCTACACCAGGCTGATGGTAGGCATTGACGTTGATCAGCGTCGCGTAAAAACCGACGGCTCTCTCATAGAGTGCAATTAATGCACCCACCATTTTTGAGTTGACGGTCGGGAGGGTCACAGTAATCGTGTCGCGGCCTTTCTCGTAGAGCGCCTCGCGGGTGCCCAGTAAAAAGCCGCAGAGGTAGTCGCCCGTTGTGACATTGGGGTCTAGCTCCATAGATGGCCCCTCACGATCTTGCAGCACCTCAATGAAGGTTGCAAAAAAGTTGGGTAAGCCTTCGCGTAACTGCTGTACGTAAGCATGTTGATCTGTGGAACCTTTATTGCCGTAGACCGCAATCCCCTGATTGACTACATTGCCGTCTAGATCGAGTTCCTTGCCCAAAGATTCCATCACAAGCTGCTGGAGATAGCGACTAAACAGCAGCAGGCTGTCTTTATAAGGCAACACCACCATGTCTTTGAGTCCCTTGCCCTCACCCGAGACGTACCAGCCCAGCGCCAAAAGTGCCGCAGGGTTTTGCTTTAGGTTAGGCACACGGGTGGCTTCGTCCATGATTTTTGCGCCTTCAAGCATGTCGCGGATGGAAATGCCCTGAAGTGCAGCAGGCAAAAGACCCACCGCAGACATCTCAGAAGTGCGCCCCCCCACCCAGTCATGCATCGGGAAGCGAGCAATCCACCCTTCGGCTTTGGCAAGTTGGTCAAGCTGACTGCCTTCACCCGTTACTGCAACGGCGTACTGGGCAAAGTTAAGACTGCGATCGCGGTATCGTTTCTGCACCTCTAGCATCATGTTGCGCGGCTCTGGGGTGCTGCCAGATTTAGAAATGGTGATCACCAACGTAGATGAGAGCCGATCTTGAATTTGATCTAAAACGCGATCAATGCCCGTCGGGTCAGAATTATCGAGAAAATGAATGTTTAGGGGCGCATGGACAGGCGCAAGGGCTTCTGCCACAAACTCAGGCCCTAGGGCAGAGCCACCAATACCAATAGAAAGAATATCGGTAAACTTAGGCGCTAAAGGCGGATGGATGGTGCCTGTATGGATATCTTTAACAAAGGCTTCAATCGACGCAAGGGTGTTAACAACATCAGCTTTCAGTTCTGGCGTTGGGGCAAGCTCTGGGTTTCGCAGCCAGTAGTGACCCACCATACGGTTTTCGTCAGGGTTGGCGATCGCCCCTTTTTCTAAGGCCGCCATTGCAGTAAACGCTTGGTCAAACTTGGGCGTTAAAGTGGCAACATCCGCATCTGTAAACTGCATACGGCTGATATCGAGATAAATACCTAGCTCATCGTGGTAGTAGAGCCAGTCTTGATAGCGTTGCCAGAGTTGCGCTGGATTCATGCTCAATCCTTGAATGCTGTTGTGTTTAACCATAGCTTGTTCTCAGTATCGCCTTTAAGGGCGATCGCCACACCGTTATGGTTGATACAAACCGCTGATTTGACCCAAACGATATCATAGGGGTAGAGCAATTGAATGGATAAGATGCTCTACCGGAGCTAATTATGACTTCTCTCAAGTTAGTGGCGCTACTGCTGTGCATTTTTTGCATGGGCTATGCCGCAGCTTACGTGCCTGGGCTACAGCCACCATCTTTTGCGCTGCACAGATGGCGGCAGCAATTGCCCATCGCATTAGTTAATAACCCTTCGATTCAAGTACAGGGTATTGGCTGGGTTGGTACACGCACACCCTACTTTGACAGCACCGTCACCTTTTTTCGAGACGTACTCAAACTGCCTTTAACAATGCAGTCGCCGCAGTTTGCCGAATTTACCCTAGCCGGAGGAGAACGTCTGGGCATTGTCGGATCAAAACTGGCAGAAACCGCCTTCATGAAAGGCCCCATGATGGAATTTATTGTGACGGATGTAGATGAAGCGCGATCGCAGCTTCAGTCCGTCGGCGTGCAGTTTATTGGTGATATCCATCGAAATGCTGCGACGGGTTTAGCCTGGACAGAATTTTGGGGACCCGATGGATATCCCTATGGATTAACCAGTGCGGTTCATGTCCCCCTCAACACAGGGTAGAATAATGGGCGTTATGCAACGCAGCCGTTCGTTCTTTAACCCCGTAGGCTTTTATGATTCTTGCTCTGCTCTACCTGATGCTTAGTGGCGCTTATTTGCTCGTCATTCCGGGTTTGCTGTACGGGTACCTGAGCAAACGCTGGTATGTGGCAAGCTCCTTCGAGAGAGCCTTCATGTACTTTATGGTGTTTTTCTTTTTCCCAGGAATGCTGCTGCTGAGTCCATTTCTTAACTTTCGCCCCAAACCAAGACAAATCTAGGGCGTTATATTTGGGCGCTATCAATTATGCGACGCATTGATGCAATCGGAATTGGAATTGCCGTCTTTTTGACGGGTGGACTCCTCTATGTGGGGTTAAGAGCAGCGGGTCTAGAAACGTTTGATGCAGGCATCTGGAGTCAGGCTATTTTTTTGCTGGGGCTATTGGGCTGGGTCTCAACCTACCTGTTTCGGGTAGCGGGCGGCAAAATGACTTACGATCAGCAGCGCGATGATTATGAGACAGCCTTTTTACAAAAGCGCTTAGATGAAATGTCTCCTGAAGAGCTTGAGGCGCTGCAATCTGAGCTAGAACAAGAAAAGAAAGACAGTTCAAATTCGTCTAAGGCTTAGGCGACTGCCCAGTCCACAACTTTAAAATATTTGGTATGACTTCCGTTTCTGAATGCTTTCAAAACCTACGAGATCGCGGTGAATGTGCCCTCATCCCATTTTTAACAGCGGGTGATCCGGATCTCGAAACGACGGCGGAAGCACTCCGACGATTAGATGCCAATGGGGCTGACATAATTGAGCTAGGGGTGCCCTACTCTGACCCCTTAGCCGATGGCCCTGTGATTCAGGCCGCCGCAACCCGCGCCCTTGCGAAGGGAGCGCGGCTCGATGCGGTGCTAGAAATGGTGGAGCGCATTGGGCCGGAACTGCGATCGCCCATTATACTTTTCACCTACTACAATCCGATTTACCATCGCGGGGCAGCAACGTTTCTAAAGCAGGTAGCTCAAGCGGGGGTTAAGGGCTTAGTGGTACCCGATCTGCCCCTAGAAGAATCAGAGACATTGCTGAAGCAGGCCGCTGAGGTTGGCGTTGAGGTGACGCTACTGGTTGCGCCTACTAGCTCTAAAGACCGGATTCAAACCATCGCCAAGTTTTCTCAGGGCTTTATTTACCTAGTAAGCACCACAGGGGTTACAGGCATCCGCACCAAACTCGAAGACCGCGTGCAGGATCTCATTATTGAGCTTCAGGGTGTAACCGATAAACCCATCGGGGTTGGATTTGGCATTTCTCAGCCAGACCAAGCCCGTCAGGTCATGGAGTGGGGTGCAGATGCGGCGATCGTGGGGAGCGCTTTTGTGAAGCGTCTTTCGGAAGGTCAGCCGAAGCAGGGTTTAGAAGCGATTTCAGGGTTCTGTCGATCTCTTAAAGTGGCTCTAAAATCTGAGGCTTAGAAGCTAAGATTCAATAGCAGGTCTCATTTAAGAAACGACGACTGAAACGGCGATGAGTCCAGCCACTAAAGCCGCAGCTACAATGCCTAAAATAATGTAGTTCCGCTGCTGCTGAGGGTTGGGAGGTTCTGCTTCATAGGTCTTTGGCTCAACCGCAAAGTTATTAATCCGACCGTCTTCGTCTTTGGTGTAGCGCATTTTAAAAAAGCTTAATTACTATAGCAATGCTGCTGATTTTATCAGAGGTTGGGTTCCCGCTCTAAATTAAATGGGTGCGGCTCTTTTAAGGTAACAAAATATTACGGAAAAACATGCACTTTAGTAAATAATCTTGTCTAGGAGCCGGATTTGAGTGTCATGTATATATTTTTTAGGAGATAAGTTAGGGAGTAGACCGAATTCACACTAC
>JANPLU010000121.1:0-1913 GCA_031422435.1 Acaryochloridaceae cyanobacterium VAR_48_metabat_390 | reverse complement strand
GCCAGCGTTTCATGCAAAAGCCGCTGTCCTCGGATGCGCTCCAGCTTTGAATAGCGTTCCACTCGACCCATTTCAATTTTGGGCTGTGCTTCTGAGAATGACCGCGACTCAGATGAGACAGTCCGCCTGACTTTCACTAAGCTGCGCTGGGGCTGCTCTACCGCTTTGGCTGAAGCATTGGCTTGTTCTTCACTCCGAGCTGCAACGCCTTTGCGCCCCTCTTCGCCCCAACCAATGCGGATGCGCTTCACTTGCGGGGCTGGGGCTTCTGCGGGTGCATGAGGCGTGGGTGCTGGCGTAGGTCGCGTGGGCTTTACAGAAAGATTGGTGTAGATGATTTGCGGGTTCAAAGGCGTTCCTCTCGTTCTATTTTCTAATTTGCAGATCAGTTGAAAGAATTTGCTTGCCTGATCTTGTCGTTGCAACAGCAAGAAAATGATTTTTCTCACCTTCTACAGGAATAAAGTTTTCAGTATTCTTAAAAGTCAGTTCCACTGCACGAATTTTTAATTCATCTTCTAATTTATCCTCATTTGAATTCTCGTTCAAACTTTCATTAGATTCCATCATTTTGAAATTTATCCCTTTTAAATCGGAAAGATGTCAATCAACAGATACAGCTTATGTGTCTGCAACAAATGTGCGCACTTTTGGAGCGGTAGCATCACCTGTTGTGGGCTAACCTGCTGATTGAAGTAGCTGCCGCTCTGTGATCGCCCCTCCGATCTTTGACTGTAGCCCAACAACTTAGCAATAACACTATAAGTGGCCTCGATATTGCTGGCGGGGTCTAATCGACTGGAGATGCCCATGACATCAACCCCTTTACGACATAACCGACCGAATAACGCTCCGAGTCCTGCCGATTCTTAAGTTTTTACAATCACGTATGCTCCTGCACCTATCATCAATCCACCAGCGATTTTTCTTGTTCTCCGATGTACATTCTGAGAATTCCAGCGAGATAAAATGGCCTGTGCAGCATGTGCATAAATCAACTTTGCTCCACCGACGGTAACAATTGTGATGCAAGCAATGATTGCAACATCAACAGTGGTAAGTAAACGGAGTTCAAAAAGTGTTGGAAAAAGACTCGCATAGAAAAAAATTGCTTTGAGATCGCCAAAAGTAAGGAGAAGACCTGACACAAAACTTGTGACTATAGTGGAAGGTCGATCATCGTAAAAAGTTTGCGGTACACCCCCACTGGAGCAAAGCAAACTGACTCCCATCAATATGAGATATACACCTGCCATGCAGCGAATTATAAAGAAGAAACCGCCCATTGTCTCTGCAAGGCTGCTCATGCCAAAAATTGACAATCCCACTAATAGCAAATCGCCCACGACGATCCCTCCCGTCACTGCTGCACCGTTGCGGAATCCAAAGGTTGCCGATCTCGAGACAACTAACGCGACGCTTGCACTCGGCATCGTTGCTAAAGCGAGCATGATCAAAAAAAACATGAAAGTGGGGAAAAGACCCATATTTTACTTGAAGCTCATGCTTACCAGACACATACAATCCTTGCATCTTAGCCAGCCATTTATTATGTTCTGACGCAGCACGGTTGTTAAGTTTTGTTGTGTTCCACAGTGATGACTACACTTCCCCTTTTGTGGCCTTTCTCGACATACCTGTGAGCTTCGGCAGTTTGTTCCAACAGATACTGCCTATCGATGACCGACTTCATTTTTCCTGCTTCAAATGGTTATCTGGGGTGGGTAAAGCTCAAGCCGTTATGCCGCTCAAGTTATTGGTGTGAGAAGTTCTTGATATCTTCTGTCTGGCACTACAGATCCTTGATCAGCAAATTGTGAAACATTTTAATGGCGTATGCTGGTTTAGATGTTTGAATAGGTTCGTCCTGGCTCTTATCCTGGAACAGCAGGTATATCTCTCAGTAAGTCTGG
>JANPLU010000120.1:0-10480 GCA_031422435.1 Acaryochloridaceae cyanobacterium VAR_48_metabat_390 | reverse complement strand
GGTCTTGACATTCGCTCGATCACTTTATAAAGCTCAGTAACCTGGAATATTTATCAAGCTAATGAACAATAAAGAACAGAATATTGTCGAACTGAAAGAAAAGATTGATGAAGGAACACAACAAATTCAACAAGGGAAAGTCGTAGATGGAGAAGCATTTTTTCATCAAATAAAAGACAAGTTGAATAAGATGAAACAAGATTAAAAATGTACGGTTATGTTTTCTAATAGTTACATGTATTTTACTATCCTCATGAAAACGGAATTGATATTGTCCGTGTAGTCTATGGGCGGCGAGATTTGAAAGCATTACTTGAGGAGTCAGTATGAACGAGACACATTCATCCAAAATCAAAACTTCAGAAGTCTCTGATGCTCCAAACTGTGATGCCTACTTAGTCCATCTCGAAAATGTTTGGCAGGTGCAGCCAGAGATTGTTTCCATCGAGAAAGCCCAGCAGATGGCTGAGTTTTTCGGGACACTAGCAGATCCGAGTCGTTTGCGGCTATTGTCTGCTTTAGCGCAGCAAGAGCTATGCGTGTGCGATCTTGCGGCAGTCGTCAAGATGGGTGAGTCGGCGGTGTCGCACCAGTTGCGCGTATTGCGATCGCAGCGCTTAGTAAAATATCGTCGTGAAGGGCGGAACATTTACTACAGCTTGGCGGACAGCCATGTTATGAACTTGTATGCAGAGGTAGCAGAACATTTAGATGAACCAGCAACCTAAATTATTGAGAGGAAGACTCATACACCAGCAAAGAACACGTTTAGCCTTATTTGTTGGCACTATGCTTTCAATTACGTTAATCGCCGTGCCGATCTTTGCTCAGGCTCAGCTCACTGAGCGATCCAAAGTCGCAATCAATGGAATTGGTCCGATTCGGGTTGGTATGACGGTTGCTGAAGCTGAAAAATCGTCAGGAATAAAGCTTGTGGAAAAAGGAGCACGGGCTGGTACGGGTGGCTGCTATTCTCTGGTACCTAAAGCAGAGCCGCAGAACCTAGGGGTGATGGTAATCAGTAATCGTGAAGATAACCGAATTATTCGGACTCAAGATCGGATTACCAGAGTGGATATCTACAAGGGCAGCTCCATCACTACCCTAAGTGGCGCAAAAATTGGCGACACAGAAGCCCGAATTAAATCTCTATATCCTGGTCAAATTCGAGTAACCCCTCATAAGTACACGGGGCGTAGCGGGGGACACTACCTAACCTTTGTGCCTAAAGATGCCTCAGATAGCAACTATCGAGTGATCTTTGAAACCCTAAACGGTCGTGTGACTCAATTTCGAGCTGGAAAGTTGCCAGAGGTTGAGTTTGTAGAAGGGTGCGCCTAGCGGGAGCCTGATAAAATGTAATGTACGCCCTTACGCCAACGCATTGATGTCTAAAGTAGGAAGTAGAACTGCCTGGGGGTTTCCCCAAATGACGTTTTCATGTTTGTAAACCACCATCCCAGGTTTTGCCCCCTTGGGTTTGTAAACGTTTTTAGGTTCCGTCCACACTACGGGCACTTGGGTACTTTGACGGGCACGGCTATGGTACGCGGCAAGGTTCGCGGCCTGCTGCAAGTCCTGGGGTTCAGCAGCAGTGCCAGCCTCTAGGCGAAGCAAGACGTGACTACCTGGTATTTCTTGGGTATGAAACCACAGGTCGTAGGCATTGGCAACCTTAAAGCTAAGCTGCTCATTTTGTTGATTGTTGCGCCCCACCAAAATTTCTCCACCGCTGGGAGATTTGTAGCGATAAAAGTCGGCTTTGCCCTTGGCGGGCGCGTGGTAGTCAGGGTCAGAGAGATACTTCTGCGCAATTAGCTCTTCGCGGATCTCAATCAAAATCTGGAGATCTTCTGCGCTCTCAAACTGCGCTAATGCCTCAACTGTGACTTCCACCTGTGCTAAGTAATCAATTTCTTGCTGCACTGCTTCTAACAGAGGTTTAACGTGATTCTGCGATCGCCTTAATTTCTGGTGCCGCCGATACAGCGCCTGGGCATTCTGTACCGCATTGCGTTCTGGGTTTAGGGTAATGGTCACAGGCTGCTCGGTTTCAAAATCAGGCAGCGTAATGTCAGACATCCCAAGCCGCCAGTGCTGAAGGTTTGCCATTAGCAGGTCTGCCTGTTGACGATGATGATCGGCCTGGTCAGAATCTGCCATCTGCTTTAGAAAAACATCGGCCTTCGTTTGCAGCTTTGCCAATACATTGCCCAACTTTTGCAAAAGCTGATGGCGCATTTGCTGAAAAGTCTGCTGATTAAGCTGGGCTGTATAGTAGCCGTCCACTAACGCCTGAACCGATGACGCTGCCTGCGTCATCCCCCAGCCCAGTAATGTAAACCCACCATTGGCACGCCAACCGGGTTGAAACGTGCGGCTGTTTAGCATTGTTAACCAGCTTTGCCAGACTTGATATAAGGTGTCCCATTCAGATGTAGTTAAAGTGTCTGTGGTTTGCGTAGGGTCTAGCTGCGCCTTCTCCAGTATTTCTAGCACCAGCGCCGAACTGAGTCCACGATACACCTTAAGAATGGTGGTTTTGAGCGGTCCAGGGATGAGAGAGAGGCGATCGCACCAACTCTCCTGAGTCTCTGCTAAAGCAGGCGTTGGCCCCGTCAGTCCTGGCGGTAGCTCATAGGGTCTTCCGGTTTGGATGGTACGCACCCGTGACTGGTTGTTGCTAACTTGGTGCGCTGCCGTCACAATCAGGTGATCTGCCGTGGTCAGAATAACATTACTGTACTTGCCCATAATTTCGACATAGAGATGCCACTGGGGTGGCTCTTGTGGGCGCTGGGCAAACTGGAGGTCAATCACCCGCTCCCACGGGGCAATTTGCTCAACCGCAACCAGGGCAAACCCGCTAAGCTGATGCACCAACTGCTGGCTAAAGGTAAAGGTATCTGGTACGCGCGGGGGTGATTCCCCCATGCCCAGTCGCGCCGCCTGAGGGTGCCAACTGAGGGTGAGCCAGCCTCGCTTTTTGAGCGTTCTTAGCGCCAGCTTGACCGTAAAGCGATCGCACTGATACACCTGCTCCAGTCGTGCAGGGATCCACTGCGCACATAATTCGCCCTTAAGGGCGATTAACGTCGTTAAATCAACCTGCTGCACAATACAACGCCCTAGTTAAGTTTTATGAGCCGACTTTTTCAATACTTTCAGGCAAACGCCATCCTGAGCGCCATCCTAGCGAAGAAAGCTTCTGATATCCGCTAAATAATGCCATTTTACAGTTGTGGCTGTCGAAGGTTTGCCGATACGATAGGCACAGAGACACAGGGTGAGAGAACAGCCGCTTGCACTAGCATAAACCTGTAAAATCACGACTGACCTGTGGGGGTAACTACATACTTTTGTATTAGGAGTGAGGTCATGGATATTAAGCTCATCAATATTGGATTTGGCAACATTGTCTCTGCGAACCGCGTGATTGCGATCGTTAGTCCAGAGTCAGCACCCATTAAACGTATTATCACCGATGCTAGGGAGCGTGGGCAGCTCATTGACGCAACCTACGGACGACGAACCCGTGCGGTTATTGTGGCAGATTCCGGTCACGTCATTTTATCTGCCATTCAGCCAGAGACGGTTGCCCATCGGTTTATGGTCAGCAAAGAATCGAGTGACAGCAGTGATTAATCGCCGCCTTTATTAGCAGACCGTGTTTTCTGTGATTCACAGGGAGAGGGTTGGAGTGGGGTATAACGAGGTTAAGCGTATTAAATCTATTTCCCATGTCTAAACCCTCTCCAAAGTCGCCGCCGCAAAATTTGATTGTGTTTACAGGGCCTAGTGGCGTGGGCAAAGGAACGATCTTAAGAGCGCTCTTAGACCGCCACCCAGAGCTACACCTTTCGATTTCAGCCACCACGCGATCACCGCGCTCTGGCGAAGTAGACCAGCAACACTATTATTTTTTGACGCGATCGCAGTTTGAGACGATGGTGGCCGAGGGCGAGTTTTTAGAGTGGGCTGAGTTTGCAGGCAATCTCTATGGCACCCCTCGCCAGCCCTTACTCGATCGTATTGCCCAAGGCGAACGGGTGATTTTAGAAATTGAGCTAGAGGGTGCCCGTCAGGTACGCAAAACGGCTCCCGATGCCCTTCAGATTTTTATTACGCCACCTTCCACCGAAGAGCTAGAGGTGCGCATTCGTAAGCGGGGTCAAGATAGCGATGCGGCGATCGCCCGTCGTCTCGCGCGTGCCCAGATTGAGATTGCCTCAGCCCATGAATTTGACGTACAGATCATGAACGATGATTTCGATACCGCCGTCAAAATGCTAGAAGACATTTTATTCCAGCCACCCCTCGGCATCCCTGGTTCCCCTGCCTTAGTGACCAAGGCTTCAAAATAGACATTGACCCCACTTTATCGTTCTATCAAATTTATTAAGATCTGTATTCCGACCGATGAATCGGGGTTTTATGGCATGATCGAGTAGCGTATCAAGTTTGACCGCTTTTATTTTGACACCACAGGAGTTCAACCATGTCTCTGAGACTAGGGGACGTCGCGCCCGATTTTACCCAAGATTCCTCTGAAGGAACCATCAATTTTCATGAGTGGGCTGGCGATAGCTGGGTCATTTTGTTTTCTCACCCCGCTGACTACACCCCTGTTTGCACCACTGAACTGGGTCTAGTCGCAAAGCTGAAACCTGAGTTTGACAAGCGCAACGTAAAGCCGATTGCTTTGAGCGTAGACAGTGCAGAATCCCACCAGGGCTGGATTGGCGATATCAACGAAACTCAAGGTTCAGCCGTCAACTATCCCATCTTGGCGGATGCCGATAAGAAGGTGTCTGAACTGTACGGCATGATTCACCCCAATTCCAGCACGGGTAACACGCTGACGGTGCGCTCGGTCTTTATTATTGACCCCAGCAAAAAGCTCCGCCTCACGCTGACCTACCCTGCCAGCACAGGCCGTAACTTTGACGAGCTGCTGCGAGTGATTGATTCACTCCAGTTAACAGACCACTACAGCGTAGCAACCCCTGGCAACTGGACAGATGGCGGCGACTGCGTGGTGGTTCCCTCTATCCCCACTGAAGAAGCACGTCAGAAGTTCCCTAAAGGCATTACTGAAGTGAAGCCTTATTTACGGATGACCCCTCAACCAAATAAGTAAGTAGACACCTTACTCAAAAAACGGGTTTCGGCTGCGCGACTTGATCTTCGGCGTTGGTGCGGTTCTCTTAAGCTCACCGTTTCAGCCTCAGTTGGGCCTGTAGCCGAGACTCAACTCAAGACATATTCCAATAGATAGAGCATTTTAAAAAGCTCATCAGGCTTACTCATTCAAACTAAATTCCAAAATTTGAGCAGCACGAAGGCTTTACGCAGCATCAATTTTGGCCTCCTCAATCATTGTGACTAGCTTGTAAAATCCATCTTCAAAGAGCTGAGTCGTTCGTACTCGCTGCTGAGCATTGGCATCTGTTAAGGCGATCAGCTCGTTGTAGTAGGTTTTGCAGTTCTGTAAGGTTCTACTGCCGCGATACACAATCAGATCATCTGTGACCGCCCAAGCCTGTCCTGAAAATTCAGTTGCCTTCTCGCCACCGAGGGTATAAACCTCATCCGTCATGGGAAAAACCAGCCGTCCCTCAGAAAAATATCCAAAGTATTGAGCCGTTACTTCTTAGGGGGTATTGATTCGCACCGTATTGGTTTGTACATACTGCTTCTCTTCAATTTCAATTTTTACGCGAACCAGATGTTTATCTACGAGCGTTCCATCTTTCAGCACACGCTGTGCTGTTCCTTCCCAAGTTCCGCAGTTGTGTAAGAAGACAGTCGGTACATCAAAGGCATCGAAGCTGATGGCAGAGCGGTCTGATGCTCTTGTTTCAAACGCCTCAGAAGAGGGCAGGCTAGACTTTACTTCGGTCATTACATTTAGCTCCTAGGCAAAACGCTTTTCTGTTAAGCAGCTTGCTTTTGGCTGCGGCCGATCTTGCGGCTAATTTCGCGGCTGGTACGCTGATATTCATGAACGATGGGCATCCGCTCTGACTGAAAGGCCGAAAGCACTTCATCAACGTCAGTATTTGTCGCCAAAAGCCTCGATAAGGTCAACGCATCTTCAAATCCCGCAGTCATTCCCCGCGCTCGTGAAGGGCTTTTGGCATGAGCCGCATCACCGATTAAAAGAACTCGCCCGTTATAAAGCTGGGGTAACGGATCAATATCATAGGAATAGCGGCTAACAATTGTCTCTGGTAAGGTTGCCTCAATAATGGCTCGTGCATTGTCAGACAGCTTTGCCAACTCTTGGGCAGGAAGAAACATCATCTTGAGGTAAAAGTGCGCCTTTCTCGACTTCTAGCTGCTGCTTCTCAATAAAAAAGCCCCAGTGTGTGCGCCCATTCCCAATATCGAAGAAGTTGGCATAAATCCCTCGCCCACGCGCATAGACCAAAAACGTTCCGTCTGGGCAAAAGGTGTCGTCATCCACAATTCCGCGCCAAACTAAATCCCCCAGGTAGCACAGGTTTACCCCTGGCACTACAAAGTTTCGAACCTTAGAGACGATGCCATCTGCTCCAATCAGCAGATCGCCTTCCCACTGATGTCCGTCCTTAAAATGGGCTGTAACCGTGCCGGAATGCTGAGTTACAGACTCAAGCTCGGCACCGAAGCGAAAGCAGTCTGAGGGCACTGTCTGTAGAATCGCTTCTAAAATAGGTTTACGATGCACCAACATTCCAGGGCGTTCGTTTTCAGAATATTCGACTGCTTCGGTGCTAAATACGTCGCCGCGCAGATTACGGAATTCAAAGAGCTTAACTGGAGAACCTGCATTGATAATGGTTTTACAAATCTGGGGATTACCTTGATGGAGGGCTTCCATCCCCGCCTGTACCAGCAGAATGCCGCAGCCATCGGTGCGAGGGTAAGGCGATTTCTCAAATAGGGTAATCTGAAACCCTTGCTGAGTCAGCAGGCTCCCCAGATAAGTGCCTGTTGTTCCAGCACCAATAATACCGATGCGGCAGTTTGATGAAACCATCTGCTCGACCTCCTTAAGGCTGGCGTGAATTTGATAGGAGAGCCAATCAAGTCTACGAATCTTGGTTTATCAATGCTATCGCTTCTGCATCAAGGGCTACTGTAATAGGCGATCGCCTTACTCTTGTTGTCTTCTTTAAGGTATTGCTGGGCTTAAATGCTCCAAAGCACACGGATATAGTGGCTTGCCCTCGCCATACTTCACCCAAGCGACCGTAATGGCGCAATGCATTCCAATGCTTTGTACTGTCCCAACTTGGCCTAGGAAAGCGGAGTGACACTCGACAAGATCGCCTACGCGAAACAGCTCGATCGCCTCGGCCGCTTCTCTAGCGCTTGTATAGTCGCTGATGGGGTTCCATTTTTCGAGTGCTTCAGGTGGAAACATGAGGACTACGGCAACACTTTCAACTTGTACCGCAACGCCGTTTGAAACCAGACTAACAACATTCCCCTTCTGTCCGTTGAGATACTGTAAGGGTGAGCCAGCTTTGATAATTTGGATGCGATCGCCCACCTTAAAAAGGCCAGCCTCCTGATTGTCTAAGGGCGGAGGCTTAGAGGCTAGGTCTGACAGATCTAGGTTAGGTTGCTCAAAAAGGTTGAGTTGGCTGGTGTGTGACAAGGCTCTCGCCTCCTTTGACGCAATACTCAACTGAAAACTCCATCGCTCAAAATGCCCCTGCTTGCGTAAGTCTTATACAATAGAAATCAATTCATCCGCAACAGCAAGCATTAAGACATGGTTACTGAGGCTCCTGTTAAGACTAAGTATGAAGCCGTCATTGGGCTAGAAACCCACTGCCAGCTCAGCACGGCTACCAAAATTTTCTGCAACTGCTCTACAGAATTTGGAGTACAGCCCAACCACAACGTCTGTCCTGTCTGTATGGGAATGCCTGGAGTGCTGCCCGTCCTCAACGCAAAGGTCTTAGAGTACGCCGTCAAAGCGGGTACGGCACTCAACTGCAAAATTGCAAACTACAGCAAGTTTGACCGCAAGCAGTATTTTTACCCAGATCTACCCAAAAACTATCAGGTTTCTCAGTTTGACTTGCCTATTGCCGAACATGGCTGGCTCGAAATTGAACTCATTGATGACCAAGGTCAGCCCGTGCGCAAACGCATTGGCATTACCCGCCTCCACATGGAAGAAGACGCAGGCAAGCTGGTTCACGGCAGCGGCGATCGCCTTTCCAATTCTCCCTATTCTTTAGTAGACTACAACCGCACAGGCGTTCCGCTTGCCGAAATCGTCTCCGAACCCGATATTCGTACAGGCCAAGAAGCCGCAGAATACGCCCAAGAGATGCGGCGAATCATGCGCTACATTGGCGCGTGCGATGGCAATATGCAAGAAGGTTCTCTGCGCTGCGATGTCAATATTTCTGTGCGGCCAGTAGGTCAAGAGAAATTTGGCACGAAGGTAGAGATCAAAAACATGAACTCCTTCAACGCCATTGGACGGGCAATCGACTATGAAATTGAGCGCCAAATCGAAACCATCGAAGCGGGCGGCACCATAGTGCAAGAAACCCGCCTCTGGGAAGAAGGGGCACAGCGCACCATCAGTATGCGTGCTAAAGAAGGAGCCAGCGACTATCGCTATTTCCCAGAGCCTGACCTCACGCCCATTGAAGTCACTGCCGAGCAATTAGCCCAGTGGAAAAGCGAACTGCCCGAACTGCCTGCTCAAAAGCGACATCGCCATGAAAAAGACCTAGGGCTTTCTGCCTACGATGTTCGCGTT
The DNA here is from genome assembly GCA_031422435.1 of Acaryochloridaceae cyanobacterium VAR_48_metabat_390. GTDB lineage: Bacteria > Cyanobacteriota > Cyanobacteriia > Thermosynechococcales > Thermosynechococcaceae > JAAURS01. The sequence continues at coordinate 1,707 of JANPLU010000120.1, read as the reverse complement.
TTGACCGATGACCGTGCAGTGGCAGAGTATTTTGAGGCGACTTTAGCGGCGGGTGCCCCGGCAAAACAGGCGGTAAACTGGCTGATGAGCGACATTACAGGGTATCTCAATAGTGAGAAAAAGGCGATCGCCGAAATTGCCCTTACGCCTCAAGCTTTTGCAGAGCTGCTAACGCTGATTGAAAGCAACACTATTAGCTCCAAAATTGCAAAAGATTTACTGCCTGAGCTACTGGCACAGGGTGGTTCGCCTAAAAAACTGATTGAGCAAAAAGGGTTAACCCAAATCTCAGACCCTTCGGCATTAGAGGCGTTTATTGATGAGCTGCTTGTGGCTCACCCCAGTGAGTTAGAGCAGTACCGCGCTGGCAAAACGAAGCTCCAGGGCTTTTTTGTGGGGCAGCTCATGAAAAAGACAGGCGGACGTGCAGATCCAAAGTTAGCGAATCAGCTCCTGATTGAAAAGCTCCAGGGTTGACGTAAGGGCAGCAACTCAGCAGGGGTGCAAGGCTTTGCGCCCCATCTAGTCTGGGGAGAGATTCATATCGATCAAGATTTTTATGTGGATTGCAGGGGCAGTTCAATTTCGTCCGATCACCCTGCTGCATAGGTTAATGCCTCGTAAATATCTTCTAGTTCCAGATAGGGATAGGATTGCAGAATTTTTTCGGGGAGTGACCCGCAGCCATTAAGCCGACGACTGTACCGACAGTGACTCTTAGTCCGCGAATACAAGGCTTATCACCCATTACTTCTGGATTAAAAGTGATTCTAGAGAGTTGTTGCATGATATCGCCCCTGCAAGTGAAAATTTATTGAGTGGAATCTTTATCGATAGGAGAATCGCAGCATAAAGCAAAATTAAATACTGCCCTATTTTCCTTACTTCTGGAAGAACAGAGTTCTCTGAGAAATATTTCCACTGATTCAAAGTCTCAGGAATATCTTTACCTTTTTATAAAAATATCTTGTGTAATCGGTAGGCTAATAGAGAGCATATCCTCTGGTTTTCAGGGCGATCGCTAGTAGTAATAAATGACTTAGCAGAGAGTTCCATTTCAAACTAAAACAAAGTTGGCAAGTTAGTCTCTTTTAAGAGATATTTCAGAGCTAAGCATAAAGAGTCTAATTGTTTATTATTCAATTGCTCAGGCATTTCTCTGAGGATATTGGATAATCAACCTAGTGCTGTTCTTAATCCTGGCTGATGTCGAACAACCACTCTATGAACCAAACATTCGACAAGAACGCATAGGCGCGTTTAAGCTCCTTTGAACTGTCGAAAACGGTGGATAGGGCCTGACCAAATTTCTAGCTCAGAGCTTCTCCGATACTCAAGGCTCAACGATTCAGGCGTAGATCACCTAACTGGCAATCTCCAAAAATCTGTTCCCATCTGCTTAACCCCATCGTTTATCACTTTCCTATTGTTTGAGCAAATATAGCCCAACCCCTCTAAATACTGTCAAATATGAGCTGTAGGACTTAGGAGAAAAAGTCAGATCCTAAAAACTGTCCTAAACCGTAGGGAAGGGATTTTTTAGAACCCTTTAGAATTAGGGACTTATAGCGACTTCTGGTTTGTGGCGATCGGCGGATCACTAAGCTGAGTAAGAGATCGCTAGTTGCCTTAGACGATAGGACTGTGTTAAGTTAGCCCACCTAAGGGCGATTAGCACAGTGGTAGCGCACTTCCTTCACACGGAAG
>JANPLU010000119.1:0-30925 GCA_031422435.1 Acaryochloridaceae cyanobacterium VAR_48_metabat_390 | reverse complement strand
TTGTGACCTGTCGTCATGAGCAGGGCGCGGCCTTTATGGCAGATGTGTACGGCAGATTAACTGGACAGGCGGGCGTTTGTCTCTCTACCCTTGGCCCTGGTGCCACGAACCTTATGACGGGGGTTGCAGATGCCAACTTAGATGGCGCACCCCTCGTCGCCATTACGGGGCAGGTCAGCACCGACCGGATGCACATTGAGTCTCATCAGTACCTAGACTTGGTCGCAATGTTTGCCCCTGTCACCCAGTGGAGCAGACAAATTGTCCAGCCCAACAGCACCGCCGAGATTGTCCGCAAAGCCTTCAAGGTTGCCCAAACCGAAAAACCAGGTGCCGTACATATTGACGTGCCCGAAAATGTGGCGGCAATGCCTGCCCAGGGGTATCCACTCCACAAAAATGATTTAGATCAGGTTTACGCCTCTTTCCATAGTCTAGATCTAGCGGCGGTGGCTCTCGCTAAAGCTGACAACCCTTTAATACTTGTAGGGAACGGTGCGATTCGTGCCCAGGCGGCTGAGGCGCTGACAGAGTTTGCGACGCGGCTTAACTTACCTGTTGCCAATACCTTCATGGGTAAGGGCGTAATTCCCTATACTCACCCGTTGGCACTGTGGGCAGTGGGGCTACAGCAGCGAGACTACATTAGCTGCGGCTTTGACCGTACTGATTTGGTCATTGCCATCGGCTACGACCTGATTGAATACTCCCCCAAAAAATGGAACCCCACGGGCGATATCCCTATTCTGCACATCAGCGCCAGCCCCGCTGAAATTGACAGCAGCTACATCCCCCAAGTCGAGGTGGTAGGGGATATTTCAGACTCGCTTCAAGAAATTCTCAAACGCTGCGATCGCACCCAAAAGCCCAACCCCTACGCCCTCTCTCTACGTCCCGCAATTATTGCCGACTACGAACAGTACGCCCAAGACGACGGGTTCCCCATTCGACCCCAAAAGCTCATCTACGATCTGCGCCATGTTTTAGACGATGAGGATATTTTAATTTCCGATGTGGGTGCCCACAAAATGTGGATTGCCCGTCACTACCACTGCGCCCTGCCCAACACCTGCCTCATCTCTAACGGCTTTGCAGCGATGGGCATTGCCATACCAGGGGCGATCGCCGCCAAATTGGTGCATCCCAACCGCCGTATTGTTGCTGCCACAGGCGATGGCGGCTTCATGATGAACATGCAGGAACTCGAAACTGCTCTGCGCCTCAATACGCCCTTCGTCACGCTCATTTTTAACGATGGTGGCTATGGCCTAATTGAATGGAAACAGATGCAGCACTTTGGATCCTCTTCCTTCATTAAGTTTAGCAACCCTGACTTTGTGAAGCTCGCCGAAAGCATGGGACTCAAGGGTTATCGCGTCACCAGCAGCGCAGAATTTTTGCCCATCCTCAAAGATGCGCTCTCCCAGACGGTTCCTACGGTGATCGACTGTCCCATTGACTACCGCGAAAACCTGCTGTTTAGCCAAAAATCGGGTTCTATGGCCTGTCAAACCGAATAAAGTTCAAATGTACTGCGGCAATTAAAGCCTTTGCTTCGGTACGTTGAGTGCGAACCCCTACGAACAGCCTGTAGAGGCTGTTCGTGTGCCTTGCAACAGATAGATCGCGCTTGTGGATTGTCTAACCGTATTGCGTCGTTAGGTATCTGTGTCTATATTGTGTGACATCAACAAAAATTAATTTTTTTGGGAATAATATTTAAATCCTTGGTGTTGCAGATTAGTGTTAACAGCCTAGGTTCTAAACTTGGGGAACCTAAGCAACTGAAGGATTCTGGTCATAAAAACCTGAGCATACTAACGACATGCTATTTCCGGAAAATCGCCAAAACAATCTTAAATCGTTGAAATTAAGCTTTTAAGCTGCTACTTTAGATTGCGCCCTCTAAAGGATGCTGTTGTAGAAACCTCATTAATGCTCAATGTTTAGATAGATGTAACTAAAGGGCTTTTGATGAAGTCGTGATTTCTTGCAATCATTAGTATTGTAAAGATCTCAGGCAGAACACATATGTTCAATATAGAGAGATAATTCTAAAATTCAGGTACCAAACGCTTAAAAAATAACACTCCCAATTTGAGTCATTCTCTCTCGCAAGCCCAATCAACCTGCCGATAAGCCCGTATGCCCATGACTAAGCCAAATCCTTCTCGTTCTGCGCCCAGTAACGATCCTCCCTCCCTCCTGGAAGCTTCAGCAGAAGACTCTTCTGCTGAAAGCGCTAACCTTTTAGAGGAGATGCAGCCCATGAATATGAGTCGTCAGCAGCCTATTTCTCCCCCCAGCGAACCTATGCAGTTTAGGGCAATTGGGTTGGTGCAGGGCAAATACCACCCCTCAGAAGAACGCTTCAATCGTGGAGAACTTGAGGTGGGAAGCGGGCTAAGGCTGGATGCCGTTCTGCTGGGGCAGGTGATGAGCTTGGTCAAAAAATATATTGACCTAGACCGTCCCTACTTTTGGGTGGTGTACCCTCGCACCCGAGAAAAGGAACAAACGCTGCACCTACAGGTGGTTGGCGTTTGGGCAGCAGATGGGTTTAGCCCCGTGACCGGAGAATCTGCTGAGCCTGCACATTTGCCAGAGGCAGATCCCGCGTTAGCTCAGCCGATTGAAGATGGGTATTTCTCAGTGCGGGGTCAGATTGTTTATCAAGCCCACGACAAACAGCTTCTTTACGTCAAAATTCAGCAGACAGCGCGTAAGACAAAGGCGTCTGATGAGCGCGGTAAAGCCTTTAAGCTCAAAATTATCGGGACGCTGCCTCAAAAGGCAGTGGGATACTTTTGGGATCTGCACGTTATGCGTCAAGGCAACGAGCTGGTCTTGCAAAATGGCACCTCTATTGCCATGATGCCGGTTCAAAAGAATCAGCGTCCCCAAAATAATCGCGCTGCTAAACCTTTCCCCAAAATGCCCTATTCTGCAAAGCCTAATCTGGCTCATCGTGCGAATACGGCAGCAAGCCGAGAGGCGCGTCCTGTCCCAAAACCCATTAAGCGTCAGCAAAATACGTCTGACTAGAGGGCTTCTCAATTCTGCTGCGAAAAAATCCCCGTTCCCCGCAGCAAATCTAGAAAGGTGAAGACCGCAGGAGAGTGCCAAATATTGGCCAGTACCGCCGCGCCGATGTTGCGGTCAAGGGGTTCTGGGAGCGATCGCACCTGGATTCCTTCAGGAATGGGCAGTGCGGCAAGTTTGGGCAGCACCGCCGCGCCTAGCCCTTGAGAAACCATGCTGACAATAGTTGAATCTTCTTTGATCTCGTAGGCGACTTTTAGGGACTGTTGCCAGTGCTGCCAGTGCTGCCGTACCGCCGTGGTGCATTCTGCATAGTTGTAGAGAATAAAGGCAGAGCGGCTGAGATCTCTCCAAGTGAGTGGGTTGGGCGCTGGCTTTGTCGAGGGCGGCAGTAACACCACAAATTCATCGCGCATAATTTCCCAGGTTTCAAAATCATCGGAGGTTCGTGGCAGCGGCATTAGCCCAATATCCACACGGTTTTCTCGTAAAGCCTGTTCTACCGTATTGGGATCTGCTTCCACTAGCGACACTTCTACATTCGGAAACCGCTGCGAAAATTGGGCAATCAGCGGCGGCAGCACGTGAGTAGCAACGCTGCGAAAAGATGCAATTCTGACTCGACCTCCATAAAGCCCTTTTTCGCGGTTTGCTTCGGCTTCTATGTCCGCCTCGGCCTGTAAAATCTGCCGAAAATAGACCGTCACGCGATCGCCAAAATCCGTTGCGTAAGCGCCAAAGCGCCCCCGCGCCAGCAACGACACGCCTAATTCTTCTTCAAGGGAGGCGATCGCCCGACTAACTGCCGACTGAGATAGCCCTAACTCTAAAGCCGCTAGAGAAAAACTGCCTTTCTCTACAACCGCCATAAAAATCTTGAGATGAGAAATGTTCATCTATGACATTTATTCGAATTGTGCATAGATACGAACCGCTTTTGTTTTTGTTTCATCACAAAACAGAGAGTTACATTTGTTTATATCAATCAGCATCTGGTGCAGCCTAATAACAAGAGAGACTTAAATCGACTGTTTGCAGGTTTTTGAGCCAACGCTCGTGATCTATCACAATCTGAAATCGTTCTCTCCTCCGCCAAAGCCCACCCTAAAAGCGTCCGTTATTTAAGATCTCATGTTTGACCTCATCTCCTATCGTAAATTTCGCGATACCCCTAACGTCCGGTTTTTTGATATCACCATTGATACCTCAAACGCTCGGGACTTGGTCATTCATAGTGGCCCAGCGGTCAGTCCCAATAACGACGCAGATGACTTCTGGCAGTTCTACCTGCATCCCAATCAAGAAGATAACTTAATGGCGCTCAGCGGCGGTCGTACCTTTTACTTGGTCAACTTCACCTGGGAGCATCCGTACCACATGGTGCGCCTAGAGGCAGGCGGAGATATTTTGAGAATTCCCCCCGGAACCTTCCATCGCTCCATCTCTGATCCTGATGGCTCAGTAGTGCTTAACCAAGCCGTTCGTTGCGTTGCTACTACGGTAGAGCGAGAGTTTCGAGTTTACAGCAGTGCTGAGATCTCTCGGCTACGCTGGGTGACTTCTAAAAATGGCGTAATGCCCGAAATGCACGGCTTCACAGGTCCCATTCGTAGAGCTGCGTAGACAATCTCTTAGATGTTGGTTCCGCATACTTCCTTGAAGACAGGGCTACTCATAATCACAAAAAAAGGGAGGGTGATGTATGTCAACCCTCTCTTTACTTTATGAGCCTATGCTATAACGCCTAAAGACTTAGGTTCAAAACTGGGTCTGGTCATGATCTAGCTTTCCAATATCTATCCCTGTGGTCGAGGAATTTCAATGGCTCCCTTACGCGTTGGCATTAACGGTTTTGGTCGTATTGGTCGTTTAGTCTTTCGAGCAGGCTTGGGCAACCCCAATATTGAATTTGTGGGGATTAACGATTTGGTGCCGCCCGATAACTTGGCCTACCTCTTAAAGTACGACTCTACCCACGGCATCTTTAAAGGCAAAGTTTCAGCCAGCGAAGCAGGCATTACGGTAGACGATCATTTTGTGCCCTGTTCTGCCCTGCGCGATCCCGCAGAACTGCCTTGGGCAGCGCTAGGTGCAGATTACGTCGTGGAGTCAACGGGTTTATTTACAGACTATCAAGGTGCAGAAAAACACCTTAAAGCAGGTGCAAAGCGCGTCATTTTGTCTGCGCCGACCCAAGAGCCGGAGCGGATCCGCACCTTTGTGATGGGTGTGAATCATGAGCAGTATGACCCTAGTAAAGATACGGTCGTCTCTAACGCAAGCTGCACCACCAATTGTCTTGCGCCCTTGGCAAAAGTGCTGGATGAAAATTTTGGCTTAACCGAAGGACTGATGACGACGATTCACGCCATGACCGCAACCCAGCCCACAGTGGATGGCCCTAGTAAAAAAGATTGGCGTGGGGGGCGGGGTGCCGCGCAAAATATCATCCCCTCTTCAACGGGGGCAGCAAAAGCTGTGGCGCTAGTGCTGCCACAGCTCAAAGGTAAATTAACGGGGATGGCGCTTCGGGTGCCTACCCCTGATGTGTCGGTGGTTGATCTCACTTTTAAGACTGAATCTGCCACCAGCTACCAGGCCATTTGTGACGCAATGAACCAGGCGGCAGCGACCTCCCTGGCTGGCATTTTGGCCTATACCGATGAGGCCGTAGTTTCAACTGATTTTCAGGGTAATGCCCACTCCTGCATTTTTGATGCGGATGCAGGGATGGAACTCAACGCCAACTTCTTTAAGGTGATCGGCTGGTACGACAACGAATGGGGCTATTCCAATCGCGTGCTAGATTTAATGGCCTTTATGGCTCAAAAGGACGGTTTAATGTAGCGCTGTTGCTGCAAAGACCAACTTTGACAGTGCTGCTCAGGCTTTGTTAGTGTAGCTAAAAGGTTCTGGAATGGGTAAGCGCGTGGACATTGTAATTGGTCGGAATAAGACCGCTCGTAGAGCATACGGGATGGATGAAATAGCCCTTGTTCCAGGCCGTCGAACCTTGGATCCGCAGCTTGCGGATACAGGTTGGGAAATTGGAGGGGTTCAGCGAAATATTCCCATCATTGCAAGCGCAATGGATGGGGTGGTGGATGTTGGCATGGCGGTGCGTCTGTCGCAAATGGGGGCACTGGGCGTCTTGAATCTAGAAGGGATTCAAACGCGCTACGCAGACCCTAACTCCATATTGGATCAGATTGCTCAAGTGGATGTAGATGGGTTTGTTACGCTCATGCAGCGTCTGTATGCAGAGCCGATTAAGCCTGAGCTAATTCGTCAGCGCATTCAAGAAATTAAAAGTCAGGGCGGTATTGCTGCGGTGAGCGCCACGCCTGCGGGCGCTAGCCAGTTTGGGCAAGCTGCGGCGGAAGCAGGTGCAGATTTATTTTTCATTCAGGCTACGGTGGTGTCTACGGCTCATTTATCGCCGGAGTCGATTACGCCCCTAGATCTGGCGCAATTCTGTAAAGATATGCCGATCCCCGTCGTTTTGGGGAACTGCGTGACCTACGACGTGACTCTAGATTTAATGAATGCGGGTGCGGCGGGTGTGCTAGTGGGCATTGGTCCTGGTGCGGCCTGTACCTCGCGCGGTGTCCTGGGTGTGGGTGTACCTCAGGCAACGGCGATCGCAGACTGTGCCGCTGCCCGTGACGACTTCTTTAAGCAAACGGGCAAGTATATTCCCGTCATTGCTGATGGTGGGCTGGTGACGGGCGGTGACGTATGTAAGTGTATTGCCTGTGGTGCGGATGCGGTCATGATGGGTTCGCCCTTTGCCCGTGCCCAAGAAGCACCAGGGCGAGGGTTTCACTGGGGTATGGCCACCCCTAGCCCTCTTTTGCCACGCGGCACCCGAATTAATGTGGGGACGACAGGCACTTTAGAGCAAATTCTGACAGGTCCTGCCAAGCTTGATGATGGTACCCATAACTTCCTAGGTGCCCTAAAAACCAGCATGGGTACCTTAGGGGCTAAGGATTTGAAAGAAATGCAGCAGGTGGAGGTAGTGATTGCGCCCTCTCTGCTCACCGAAGGCAAAGTTTACCAGAAGGCACAAAAGCTAGGCATGGGTAAGTAAAGCACGCACTTTTGGCACTTCGCTAAAGTCCGTTTTGAATACACTTTATGTCTACTGCAAGGCAATTCTGATGAATGAACAAGGCAAAGTGCAAATGCTTGCCTACAATAGAGGATAGCGGAGACGCAAGTTTCCGTTCACTCCTCACACCACACTCCGCCTGGACGATTGTTCGGGCGGTTTCCTATTGCGTTGCAAAAATGGGATGTTAAGTTAAAGCGTTAAGTTTGAGATCAAAATTAACATTAAAGCGGATGTCGTTAAGATCCTGCTAAGGTAGGAACTGTAGAGCATCTATAAGAAAGGTTGTGCAGGCATGACAGCAACTGCAGTCACGGATACAACGTTCAAGCAAGAAGTCGTCGATAGTGACGTTCCCGTTTTGGTAGACTTTTGGGCACCTTGGTGCGGTCCTTGCCGAATGGTTGCGCCTGTTGTAGATGAAATTGCTGAACAATACCAAGGCCAAATTAAGGTCGTGAAGGTGAATACGGATGAAAATCCGGCGATCGCCAGCCAATATGGAATCCGCAGCATTCCAACGCTGATGATTTTTAAGGGTGGTCAACGGGTGGATATGGTTGTGGGTGCAGTCCCCAAAACCACGCTAGCCAACACACTCGAAAAATATTTATAGGCGATCAATCTGCCGCTATCGTCTTGGGAAACGCTCTATTCTCTGGTAAATCCCAGCTATGAGAATTGAAAGTAGGCTGTACTTCTAAGAAGTACAGCCTACTTTATTATGATTTTGGTCAAGTATACGATCGCCAATGTCAATGGCGCGTAAGGCTGTAAAAACGATCTGACTTTCGCCGCCTATAGTCCCGACTGATTTGCTTAGCGTGTTCAATATCTGATTGTTGATTTTTCTTCGTTCCTACACCCGAAAAAATAGTTAGGCAACAATTTCGCCTCCTGGTGGGGTTGTATTGAGCTTTCTAGTTCCGGTTGCCGACGAGCTTTTCACGGAGCTGCTTAATACGATCGCGAAATTTCCCCGCCTCTTCAAACTCCAGATTTTTCGCAGCCTCCTTCATTTGCACCTCCAGCTTCTGAATTAGCATCGGAATATCTTCGAGCGGTAATTCATCTACCTGCTCAAAGACCGTTTCGAGGTCTTGCGCATTGAGGCGACGAGACACATCTAAAAATGCCAAAATTGCATTGCCAGATCGAGATTTAGTAGAGGTGGGCGTAATGTCGTATTTTTCGTTGTATGCCTGCTGAATTGCTCGCCGTCGTTCTGTTTCAGAGATCGCCGCAGCCATACTGTCCGTGAGGTTGTCGCCATAGAGAATAGCCTGGCCCGCAACGTGACGCGCCGCACGACCAATGGTTTGAATCAGCGATCGCTTCGCCCGTAAAAACCCTTCCTTATCCGCATCTAAAATTGCCACTAAAGATACTTCCGGCAAATCTAACCCCTCCCGCAGCAGGTTCACCCCCACCAGAACATCAAAAACACCCTTGCGCAAATCCTGCAAAATCTCAATGCGCTCAATGGTCTGAATTTCTGAGTGGAGATACCGCACTCGGATGCCGCGCTCTTGAAAATACTCTGTCAAATCTTCCGCCATGCGCTTAGTTAGCGTCGTGACCAAAGTTCGTTCATTCAACTGAACGCGCTTTTGAATTTCGCCCAGCAGGTCATCAATTTGCCCCTCGGTCGGTCGCACAAACAATTCTGGATCCAGCACGCCTGTCGGCCGAATCACCTGCTCCACAATGCGATCTTCTGAAATCCCAATCTCCCAGTCGCCAGGGGTCGCGGAGACAAAAATGCACTGAGACACCTTCTGCCAAAATTCCTCAGACTTCAGGGGGCGATTATCTGCCGCGCTAGGCAACCGAAAGCCGTGGTCAATCAGCACTTTTTTGCGAGCCTGGTCGCCGTTGTACATCCCCCTCAACTGCGGCACCGTCACATGAGATTCATCCACCACCAGCAGCCAGTCTTTCGGGAAATAATCCACTAGGCATTCCGGTGGGTCGCCTGCATTACGTCCGGCTAGGTGGCGAGAGTAGTTTTCAACCCCGTTGCAGTAGCCTACCTCCCGCAGCATCTCTAGGTCATAGCGGCTGCGCTGGCTTAGGCGCTGGGCTTCCAGCAGCTTGCCCTCACTTTCTAGATGGGCAACCTGCTCCTGCATTTCGAGGTCAATGGCGGCGATCGCAGCCTCCAGCTTCTCTGTCGGGGTCACAAAGTGACGGGCGGGGTAAATATTGAGTCCATCCACACTCTGCAAAATTTCCCCCGTAACCGGATCGACCAGCCGCACCGCGTCAATTTCATCCCCAAAAAACTCAACCCGCACGATGCGATCTTCATAGGCGGGGCCAATTTCTAGCACATCTCCCCGCACCCTAAAGCAGCCACGCCCTAGGTCTATGTCATTGCGCGTGTACTGGATATTAGTGAGAGATCGCAGTAGCTGCCGCTGATTTACTTCAGTTCCCACCATCAGCGGGATGGAGGCTTTAAGGTACTCAGAGGGCATCCCTAACCCATAAATACAGCTAATCGAAGCCACTACAATCACATCCTTGCGCTCGAATAAAGAACGCGTGGCAGAGTGGCGCAGCATGTCTATTTCTTCATTAATCGAGGCCGTTTTCTCAATGTAGGTATCGGTGACAGCAATATAGGCTTCGGGCTGATAGTAGTCGTAATAGCTAACAAAGTATTCAACCGCGTTGTGAGGGAAAAACTCCCGTAGCTCGTTGCAAAGCTGCGCGGCTAGGGTTTTGTTGTGGGCTAAAACGAGTGTAGGCTTGCCAATTTTCTCAATAACTTGAGCGACAGTATAGGTTTTGCCCGTACCCGTTGCGCCCAAAAGGGTTTGGAACTGATTCCCAGATTGGAGAGACGTAGTGAGTTGAGCGATCGCCTTAGGTTGGTCGCCCATCGGTTCAAAGGGAGCCTGAATCGAAAAGTCTTTCATAGTGAGAAGCAAAAGGCAATACCTCAGCTACCACGATAGCGCTAACCTTTCGTCTTGGTGAGCATGGCAAAAGACCTTTATTGCGGCAGTGATGAAAGCTTTACCCTCATTAAAAAAGCTTCTAGACCCTTGATGTCATGCTAAGCGCAGGAGGCGAGCAGAGGACAAAAAAGGTCTAAAAGCTTAGAAAGCAGAATTAAAGTTTCAACTTGTCATCGCGCAGTCAAATCTACACTGGGCGAATCTCCGCAAGCCGTACCTTTGTCGCTAAGCGTAAGCCCTTGAGGAGAGAAATCATCATCCACGTTGTGTCAATCTCCCACCACTGCAAACCGTGACGGGCAGAGTGAGGAAACGCATGGTGATTGTTGTGCCAGCCTTCTCCATAGGTCAAAAGAGCAACCCACCAGCAGTTAGTAGACATGTCACCCGACTCGTGGGTGCGGTAGCCAAACTTATGGGTGGCGCTGTTTACAAACCAAGTGCAGTGATACACCAGCACCAGACGCATAAAGATACCCCAAACCACAAACGACCAGCCGCCAAATGCATAGAGCACTAAGCCAAATGCGATCTGGATAGGTAAAAAGTAAGTGTCTAAAAAACGATAGAACGGATCTTGGTTAATATCTTTAGTAAGCTTCTGAACGTCTTTTTTCGCGGCTACGTCCCGCAGCATCCAGCCCATGTGGCTCCACCAAAAGCCAAAGTTTGAATTGTGCTGATCCTTTTCTTGATCTGAGTAAACATGATGGTTGCGATGCAGGCCAACCCATTCAATAATTCCGCCCTCGCAGGCCAAAGCCCCGCAAAAAGCAAAGAAATACTCTAGCCACTTAGGGGTTACAAAGCTACGGTGGCTGAGTAAGCGGTGCCAGCCTAGCGTGATGCCTAATCCGCCCGTAATCCAGTGCAGCACTAGCATTAGCCCAACGGCATTCCAGCTAAAATTGCCCGGCAGCAGCGCGAATAGAGCGCCAATGTGAATCGCTGCCATAAAAAGAACGACAGGCCAAGAAATTGGCGGTTTTGTAGAGGTTGTTGCAGCAGTCATCCAGAGACCTTTCAGTAAAAGTTGACAGGGTGAGCTTCATCTGCGGTAGCCTTAACCTCTAGCCTTTAGGCTCGATGTACAAACAACGACAACTAAGGCTACTTAAGCCTCACTGTCTGCAATAGGTAAGGGCAGCTTTTGGATTTAGCTCAGACTATTTTCACGCATATTAACATTTGTAAACCAAATTAACATTTCTGCTTAATGATTCACATGTCAAACGCGAGTGCGCAGCTACAGTCCGCAGAAAATATACTCACTCCTATTTTTTCTAAGATTGACGCTCAAGTCAAGGAAAACTTACGCCAAGTTTTGAGGGTTTTCCGCCATCATCGGGTCGGCTCTCACCACTTTGCCAGCGTCTCAGGCTACGGACATGATGACCTAGGCCGTCAGGTACTAGACCAGGTTTTTGCCGAAATTATGGGTGCGGAGGCCGCCGCAGTGCGGGTTCAGTTTGTTTCAGGCACCCATGCGATCGCCTGTGCCCTCTTTGGCGTGCTGCGCCCTGGTGACGAAATGCTGGCAGTCGCAGGCGCACCCTACGACACCCTCGAAGAAGTCATTGGGCTGCGCGGGCAAGGCCAAGGCTCTCTCATCGACTTTGGCATTCACTATCGTCAGCTTGAGCTAACATCTGAAGGGCTGATGGACTGGAATGCTCTAGCGCAATCTGTTCAACCTCACACGCGCCTGGTTCATATTCAGCGCTCCTGCGGCTATGCTTGGCGACCTAGCCTCAACATTCAAGACATTAAAAAAATTGTTTCTCTCGTTAAAGCGCAAAACCCCAATACAATCTGTTTTGTAGACAACTGCTACGGCGAATTTGTAGAAACCCAAGAACCAACCGCCGTGGGTGCAGACTTGATAGCGGGTTCCCTGATTAAAAATCCTGGCGGTACAATTGCCACAGCAGGCGGCTATGTTGCGGGGCGTGCAGATTTAGTCGAAGCGGCCTGCAATCGCCTCACCAGCCCTGGAATTGGGAGTCACGGCGGTGCAACCTTCGATCAGCATCGTCTGCTATTCCAAGGATTATTTTTAGCCCCCCAGATGGTGGGTGAGGCCATGAAAGGGAATCATCTGACGGCGCTGGTCTTTCAACAGCTCGGCTATCCGGTTAATCCTTTGCCTGAAGCGCCGCGTCGGGATGTAATTCAGGCGATTAAGCTAGGTTCTCCTGAAAAACTCAAGGCATTTTGTAGGGCTATTCAGCAAAATTCTCCCGTGGGGGCGTATCTCGATCCGGTGCCTGGGGAGATGCCTGGATATGAAAGTGAGCTAGTTATGGCAGGGGGCACGTTTATTGACGGCAGCACCTCGGAGTTTTCTGCCGATGGTCCCCTACGAGAGCCATACATCGCATTTTGTCAGGGCGGCACCCACTGGACTCATGTGGCGATCGCCTTAGAAGCCGCCCTAGAAACGATTGGCTCACCTTAAATTAGGGCTGCATTTATGACAGCCCTAACTCCCACAGTTAAAGAACCTGCTCAACCTCAGAAATTTCAGGAATGCTGTCCTTGAGCTTTCGTTCAATGCCCATCTTTAGCGTCATCGTTGAGCTAGGGCAAGAGCCACATGCACCCTGAAGCCGCACCCGCACTACGGGACCCTCTACTTCTACCAGTTCTACGTTGCCACCATCCGCCATTAGGTAGGGACGCAGTTCATCCAAAACCGTTTCAATATTCTCATGGGTTAATTCAAGAATTGCAGCCATACATCACCTTTATCTAAACGTTTTATATCTGAACGTCTAACCACAATCGAGGATTGAGATTATGCCTAAGCATCTCCATTCTAGTGTAGTCACCTCTGCCCAAAATCAAAGGAAGTTTTAATCGCCAATTAAACGGCAAAAAAAATTCCAGAATAGAAACCTGTAATGTTGTACAAGTTTCTATTCTGGAAGCATTTCAAACTTTAAAACAGACTTTTACTCAGTCAGATAAAACCCTTGGCGACAGCAGGATGCTATACCCGAGCCAAAGGCATCTCTTCTTCTGTGCGCAGGCTGGGGAAAAGAAAATGATTCTCTTCGACATACTGGGCGCCAAACAACCCCTTCTCGGCCCAAAAGTACCGATCAGTAGTATGTTCGTTGCGTTTCACTAAAAGAAGCGCAGGTGGCGCAATGCCTTGTAACTGGATGAACTTGCGGGCAGCAGTTACAGGCTTATCTTCGCCACTTTCAATACTGTACTGAGGAACACATTCTAAGATTCGTCGCCCTTCTTGACGACGACGACTTTTGCGCTTCCGTCTTCTTGCCAAACCCCGTACCTCCTTCTATGGCAATCAAGTGTAGTGATCGTTACCAAACTCGACGCGATGATATCTTTTGTAGCACTAAATTTCAACTTCTATTAACCTTTCGATACAGTCCTGTAGGCTCAGATACCGTTTTCAGGGCTTTAGGGCTTTCATTTACTAACGTTTTATAAATTTTTCTAAGGATTTTATGAATTTGGAGCATTCATCCTGATGTCGCTTTTGATGCTACTGCCCTTCAACGCGATCGCGGTATTCTCCTGCAGACATCATTGCAGAAAGATCCGGTTCTCCGTTCAGCTTAACCTTGAGCAGCCACCCCAATTCATAGGAGTCTACTGCCAGTTGTTCAGGTGATTCCATCACAAGCGCGTTGCTTTCGACCACAATGCCTGTCACAGGAGCGTAGAGGTCTTCCACAGCCTTGACCGATTCCACAGAGCCAAAGGTTTCACCTTGGGTTAAGGCATCTCCTGCATCCGGCAGCTCCACAAAAACGATGTCTCCAAGCTGCTCAATAGCAAAGGCTGATAGGCCAATGGTCGCAATATCTCCGTTTATGCGCACATACTCATGGGAGTCCAGATAACGCAGGTCTTCAGGGTATTCAAAACTCATTGGGTGTTGCGCCTTCGTTGGATAGACATCTTAATTTTAGAAATATTGTGCATCAAGGACTTGGCAAAAGTCGATGTACTGAATCAATTCTGCGCCCTTGTGCAAGGATGTAACTCTATGCTGAATCCTACATGCCGATGCCTAATCGTCCTGCTAAGCTGGGCGTTAGTGGAATCAGAACCGTAACCATTAGAAACAGCGCTACAAGCAGTAGCCCTGCTCGGGCATCATCGGGTTCAGATAGTTCATTTTGGCTAGGACGCTCCAAATCTCGCTGTAAAATTAGGATAATGGCAGCCCAGTAAAGCGCCAAGGAATTGACGAGCGATGCAATTCCCAAAAAAATCAGCGTTACAAACGTGGTTCGACCTGCGGTTCGACGACCGTAGATAGCCTGGACGGCTCGGCCTCCATCAAGCTGACCCGCAGGCATTAGGTTGATTGCCGTAATCACTAATCCAATCCAGCCAACCACCATTAGTGGGCTAACCCCTACAATATTTTCGTGTAGGGCATCCCCTAGCACAACGCGGGCTAAAGTTCCGACCAAAATAGAGCCTTGGAAAAACAAGGATGGAATCTTAAAGAGGCTGTTAGGGCTTGAGAAAATGAACCCCGCTATCAAAAGCACCAGGGAATATATTCCCCCCGCTGCTGGCCCTGCAAAGGCCACATCAAACAGCACTTTACGGTTTGGAAATAAAGACTCAAAGCGATTGAGTGCACCAAAAGAGCCAAGCTGAAGGGCAGGCAAAAAGAAAGGCCAACTGAGCTTGACCTGATGGTGGCGCGCCATCACCTGATGCCCAACTTCATGCACGACTAAAACGCTAAATAACCCGATGCCAATGGGGAGCGTTTCTGAAAACCGCTCAAAATGCTCAAATAAATCAAACTGAAGTAAAACACCAGCCGTAGCACAGCAAGTTACTAAGGTGCCTAGCAATAACCCCACGGACAAGATCTTTTGCGGTGTGGTGCTGGGTTTAGGGTCATTGCGGCTTGGCAAAATGATGGTGACAGGTCTTTCGTTTGGGTTTTGCACCAGAAAAAGTCGGTAGCGATCGCCCAAAACCTTCTCCAACTTCTGGTTAAGCTGTGCCCAGACATTATCGGGTTCTCCCCGCAGGTTCCCCTTAAAAATGACCCCATCTTGGTAGGGAATCGTTTCTGTTGCAAAAAAGGTGTCAATTCCAAAAATGCCCTTGAGCGCCTGTAAGTCTTCTGACGGGATCGGAGGGGGTTCTGCCGCATCCGAATCAGACGCTAGGGGCGTAGAGCTAACCGGAGTATTTTCCGTCTTCAGCAATTCATTTTCTGCATTAGACTCAGCCACAGGCGGTTTGCTCGGCGGATTTTGCAGCGCCATCGTCCGCAGTTGCCGACCCAAAAATATGTAGAGAATGACAGAACTCACTAGCAAAAACAAAATGCTGGCTAAATTCACAGCAACGCCTGCGCTGATCAGCCCAAATACAATCAGCCAGGGAGCCATTAGGGTAAAAGATTGTGACCACGCCAAAATGCCAAGTTTTCCCAAGGGCCAAGCGCGATACAGTCCCCACCCTAAGATGGCAACAGCAGCCAAGAGAAGCACATTTATTGTGATATCAGTCATGGTTTATCGGTTCTAAATATAAGCGTCAAAAAAGCCAGCAGGTTCGCAAAGCGAAGCCGTGTCCTCAATAGATTCCCTTCAGTTTTGCACTAAACCTAGACCGACTGGCAGGCTTTCCGAGTATATAAAGTTCGCTATAGACAGAACTACAGATTTAATTTATTATGGTTAACTGCTGCCAAAATAGGATACTGAGCAAATATAACCTGTTCAAGTCCTGGCACACATTAGGCATGGTTCAGCGCCTGACTTTAGCTTTCTGGGCTTTATGCAGTGATTAGCCTAATAAGAAGACGATCATCTTCTGTCTTTTCTCTAAAAATCTTAGGGGAACGATGCTCTCGTCCGAATGTGCAACTCTCTGAGGTGAGTCGAAATCGAGTTTAGGGACAATAAGCTCATCGGCTCTCCCGATACATCGTGAAGGGAGAAACTCTACTGTGTCTGTTGGTATTTTAGGAACAAAACTGGGCATGACCCAGATTTTTGACGAGAAGGGACGCTCAATCCCCGTCACCGTTGTGCAGGCTGGTCCTTGCCCTGTGACTCAAGTTAAGACCACTCAAACCGATGGCTATAACGCCATTCAATTGGGCTACGGCCAAACAAGAGAAAAATCGCTCAATCAGCCAGAACTCGGTCACTTGAAAAAGTCTGATTCTGCACCTCTGCGGCACCTGAAAGAGTATCGCCTAGATGATGTGAGCAGCTACGAGCTGGGTCAAGTGCTTTCCGTTGACCAATTTGAAGTCGGTCAAGTGATTGACGTGACGGGTGATAGTACAGGTCGCGGTTTCGCTGGCTATCAAAAGCGCCACAACTTTGCGCGAGGGCCTATGGCTCACGGTTCTAAGAACCACAGGTTGCCTGGTTCTACGGGTGCGGGTACAACTCCTGGTCGTGTCTTCCCTGGTAAGCGGATGGCGGGTCGTCTGGGTGGTAAGCAGGTGACGATCCGAAAATTGGAAGTGATTAGAGTAGATGCAGAGCGAAATCTCCTCATCATTAAGGGTGCGCTCCCTGGCAAATCCGGTGCGCTTCTCAACATTCGTCCGGCAACCATTGTTGGTCAGAACTAAATCTAACTGCGTCCCGTGGCGCTAAACGCTTTATCAAGTTTGCAGAGAGACGAGAATGGTTAACTGTGTAGTTCGAGACTGGCAAGGAGCAGAATCAGGTCAAGCCTCTTTTGACCTGAAGACTGCTAACGAAGAAAATGCACCTCATATTGTTCACCGCGCTCTAATTCGTCAGTTGGCTAACGTCCGTCAAGGGACTGCCTCAACGAAGACACGAGCCGAGGTTAGAGGTGGCGGTCGCAAGCCTTGGCGACAAAAGGGCACAGGTCGCGCCCGTGCCGGATCAATTCGTTCTCCGCTATGGCGAGGCGGCGGTGTGTCTTTTGGCCCTAAGCCAAGAGACTACACGATCAAAATGAACAAGAAAGAGCGTCGCTTGGCTTTAACCACTGCGCTGCTTAGCCGAGCTGAAGATCTGATCGTAGTCGCTGATTTTGCTGCTCAATTACCTCAGCCTAAAACGAAGGAATTGCTGGCAGCAATGGTGCGCTGGGGCATTGACCCTCAAGCGAAGGTTCTGCTGATTGTGGGTCAAAAGGACGAAACGGTCTATCGGTCGGCGCGCAACATCGCCACGGTAAAGCTGATTTTGGCGAACAATCTCAACGTGTTCGATATTCTCGCGGCGGATCGTGTGCTTGTGACCGAATCTGCGATCGCAAAAATTCAGGAGGTCTTCGGTGAGTAAGCTTATTCCGACCGCATTAGCGGACATTATTCGTCGACCTCTGGTCACAGAAAAAGCAACCATGCTGCTGGAAAATAACCAGTACACCTTTGAAGTCGATCCCCGTGCTGACAAGCCTCAAATCCGAGCAGCGATTGAAGAGTTGTTTAACGTCAAGGTAACGGGCATTAGCACTCAAAACCCACCGCGCAAAAAGCGCCGAGTCGGTAAGTTTGCAGGGTTTCGATCTCAGTACAAAAGAGCAGTTGTGACCCTTGCCCCTGGCGACACCATCACGCTATTCCCAGACGTATAGTCTCCCCAATTTCAGTAGAAGAACGCAGCAGTATTAAAGGCTAGAGTGTTTTAGCAATGGGCATTCGTCACTATCGACCGCTTACTCCAGGTTCCCGGCAAAGAACCGTTTCTGACTTCGCCGAGATCACCACAGATACTCCCGAAAAGTCTCTGGTGTACTCCAGTCACCGCCATAAAGGACGCAACAATCGAGGCGTCATTACCAGTCGCCGTCGGGGTGGAGGTCACAAACGCCTCTACCGTTTAATTGACTTTTACCGTGAGAAGCACGGCATTCCTGGCAAGGTTGTCTCCGTTGAGTATGACCCTAACCGTAATGCTCGGATCTCTCTCGTGCATTATCAAGACGGTGAAAAACGCTACATCCTGCATCCCCGTAATTTGCAGGTTGGTACCGTCATCATGTCAGGACCCGACTCTGCGATTGAAGTCGGCAATGCCTTGCCTTTAGAGAAGATTCCCTTGGGAACCGAAGTTCACAACGTGGAGCTGACCCCAGGCAAGGGTGGTCAAATTGTGCGAGCGGCTGGCGCAATGGCGCAGGTTGTGGCAAAAGAAGGCAAAATGGTCACGCTCAAGCTTCCTTCTGGGGAAGTGCGGCTGTTCCGTAAAGAATGCTATGCCACCCTTGGACAAGTGGGTAACGTTGAATCCAACAACATCAGCATTGGGAAAGCCGGACGGAATCGCTGGAAGGCGAAGCGTCCTAAGGTTCGCGGTTCCGTCATGAACCCCGTGGATCACCCGCATGGTGGTGGTGAAGGTCGTGCGCCAATCGGTCGCAGCGGCCCTGTTACACCTTGGGGTAAACCAACCTTGGGCTACAAGACTCGCAAGAAGAAAAAGCAAAGCAGCGCCCTGATTGTGCGTCGCCGTCGCAGTTCTTCCAAGCGCGGTCGTGGTGGGCGTGCATCCTAACGGATTTTTGGGCTGGATTTTACGCCAGCTAGCTTTCTCCCTAATTTTTCCCATTCTCATCGTGTTGTTTCAGTTAACGAACTATGGGTCGCTCTCTTAAAAAAGGTCCTTTTGTGGCCGACCACCTACTGCGTAAGGTTGAAGCCCTTAATGCAAAAAACGACAAGCAGGTCATCAAAACCTGGTCTCGCGCTTCCACTATTATTCCTGACATGATTGGTCATACTATCGCTGTCCACAACGGTCGTCAGCATGTTCCGGTCTATGTGTCCGAACAGATGGTGGGTCATAAACTTGGTGAATTTGCCCCGACGCGGACTTTTAGAAGTCATGCGAAGGGTGATAAAAAGGCTCGGATGTAGGGCAGAAAAAGAAATGTCGAAAAATTTACGAGAATTAGAAGGCGCTTTCGCCACTGCAAAGTTTGTCCGCATGTCTCCCCGTAAGGTGCGTCGTGTTCTGGATCAAATCAGAGGCCGAAGCTACCGCGACGCCCTCATTTTGCTAGAGTTTATGCCCTACCGCTCTTGCGATCCAATCCTAAAGGTCTTGCGTTCTGCGGTTGCGAATGCCGAACATAACAAGGGATTTGAGAAGACGGAGCTAGTCGTGAGCTTGGCTTATGCGGATGCGGGACCTAGCCTGCGGCGATTCCGACCTCGGGCGCAAGGACGAGCGTTTCAGATTCGGAAGCCAACTTGTCACATTACGATTGGCGTTGGCCCCAGCATGGCTAATGCATCATAAATTGACGAACGTTGAGCAAACCGCTTTTTATCTGTAGAGGACGCACTTGTGGGACAGAAAATTCATCCAACCGGGTTTCGTCTGGGTATTACCCAAGAGCATCGCTCTAGGTGGTACGCAGACTCAGACCGATATCCTGAGCTTCTAAAAGAAGATTTCAAGATCCGCCGTTATGTGGTCAAAAATCTCAGCAATGCTGGCATTGCAGGGATTCGGATTGAGCGTAAGGCCGATCAGATTGACCTTGAGCTGCGAACCGCACGTCCAGGCGTAGTAGTCGGGCGTGGCGGTAGCGGCATTGAAACCCTTCGTCTAGGGATTCAAAAGGAATTAGGTGGCGATCGCCCCATCCGCATCAACGTGGTTGAAGTTGCAAAAGTAGATGCTGAAGCGGCTTTAATTGGCGAATATATTGCTCAGCAGCTTGAGCGACGGGTTTCATTCCGTCGAGTAGTGCGTCAGACCATTCAGCGCGCTCAGAGAGCTGGTATTGAAGGCATCAAAATTCAGGTTGCGGGTCGCTTAAACGGCGCAGAAATTGCGAGAAGCGAATGGACGAGAGAAGGTCGAGTACCCCTGCATACCCTGCGGGCGGATATTGATTATTCTTACAAGACTGCCAGCACGGTTTACGGCATTTTGGGCGTTAAGGTTTGGGTCTTTAAAGGCGAAATCATCCCTGGAGCCGTCGAGCAAACACCAGCAGCGCGTGAGGCTCAGCCCCGTCGTCGTCAGCAAAAGCGCCGTCAGCAGTTTGATGACCGCTCCGAATAGCGGCGCATTCTCCTTACTGCACCTGCGGTCTGGCTCCTTCGACTCAGTACCCATTCATACCCATAGTTTCGGATCATGTTAAGCCCAAGAAGAACTAAATTTAGGAAGCAGCAGCGCGGCCGCATGAAAGGCAAAGCGTCGCGCGGCAACACGCTGAACTTTGGAGAGTTTGGCCTACAGGCACAGGAGCCATCCTGGATTACCTCTCGTCAAATTGAGGCCGGTCGTCGAGCGATGACCCGCTACATCAAACGGGGTGGCAAAATCTGGATTCGAATCTTCCCCGATAAGCCCGTCACCATGCGTCCCGCAGAAACTCGAATGGGTTCTGGTAAAGGTGCGCCTGAGTATTGGGTAGCGGTAGTGAAGCCAGGACGCATCATGTATGAAATTACGGGCGTCACCGAAGAGATTGCACGGGAAGCCATGCGTCTGGCGGCGTTTAAGATGCCGATCAAAACCAAGTTTATTATGCGTACCCTAGAGGAATCGACCGAAAATGTCACTCTCCAAGATGAGTGAGCTGCGCCCCTTGAGTGCTGAGGCGGTGGAAACCGAGATTCAGACCCTCAAGCGCCAGCTCTTTGATTTACGCTTTCAAGCTGCAACTCGTCAAACCGTTGCATCTCACCAGTACAAGCACGCGCGTCACAAACTCGCGCAGCTCAAAACCCTTCAGCGCGAGCGCGAGCTACAGGCTGGAGCCGCAAGTTAGAAGCCATAGCTTCAAAGCTACATCTTCAAAACGATGCTTTAAAACAACCAGTTAACGCGATTTCAGCATTAGGAGTATTCGCCAATGGCGGTCAAAGAACGAGTGGGCTTAGTGGTTAGCGACAAGATGGATAAAACCGTCGTTGTTGCGATCGAAAGTAGAGTCCCCCATCCCAAATACGGCAAGATTGTCGTGAAAACGCAGCGGTATAAAGTCCACGATGAGGAAAATGCGTCCCATACAGGCGATCGCGTCCGAATCCTTGAGACGCGGCCTCTCAGCCGCACCAAGCGTTGGATTATTGCCGAAATTCTTTCAACGGCCGTTAAGGCATAGGTGTTACGGACATGATTCAACAAGAAACCTATCTCACTGTCGCTGATAATAGCGGCGCTAAAAAGCTTCTCTGCATTCGCGTCCTCGGCGGCGGGAATCGTAAGTATGGCGGTGTCGGCGATGTCATTATTGCTGCTGTCAAAGATGCGACACCCAACATGCCCGTCAAAAAGTCTGATGTGGTGCGAGCCGTGATCGTCAGAACACGTAAGGCCATTCGCCGCGACAGCGGCATGACAATTCGGTTCGACGACAACGCCGCCGTACTCATCAACGCTGATGGCAACCCCAGAGGCACCCGCGTATTTGGCCCTGTTGCACGGGAACTGCGCGATAAGAGCTTCACAAAAATCGTCTCCCTGGCACCGGAGGTACTGTAATGGCAAAACCACAAGCGACTGCGACCCGTCATAAAATGCACGTCAAAACAGGAGACACCGTTCAGGTGATTTCTGGTAAAGACAAGGCTAAGGTCGGCGAAATCATTCGAGTGCTTCCTAAAAAGAGCCAGGTTGTCGTGAAAGGGGTCAACATTAAGACCAAGCATATTAAGCCGCAGCAAGAGGGCGAATCAGGTCAGGTGCAAAGCTATGAATTCCCGATTCACAGCTCTAATGTAATGCTGTATTCCACCAAGCAAAACGTGGCAAGCCGCGTTTGCTACACCTTCACTGATGACGGTCGTAAGGTGAGAATGCTCAAAAAAACGGGCGAAATTTTAGACTAAAGCTCAAAAGGCTGACGATTGCAAACCATTTATTTCATCCCTGACCAAGACCAGGGCACTTAAGGAATCCACCATGTCTATTCGGTTTAAACAGCAGTATCTCGACACCGTAGTGCCTAAGCTGCGGGAACAATTTGAGTATAAAAATATTCATGAAGTTCCCAAAATTCTGAAGGTCACGATCAATCGAGGCTTAGGGGAATCGGCGCAAAATGCAAAAGCACTTGAGGCATCCCTCAACGAAGTGGCAATCATTGCGGGTCAACGTCCAGTGGTAACGCGGGCGAAGAAGGCGATCGCCGGATTCAAAATTCGGAAGGGAATGCCCGTGGGTCTGATGGTTACACTGCGACGTGATCGCATGTACGCCTTTCTAGACCGACTCATCAACCTTTCGTTGCCGCGTATTAGAGACTTTCGTGGCGTTAGCCCCAAAAGCTTTGATGGTCGAGGGAACTATACCCTGGGTCTGCGAGAGCAGCTTATTTTCCCCGAAGTGAGCTATGACAGCGTGGATCAAGTGCGAGGGATGGATGTCTCCATCATCACCACAGCTAAAACGGATGAAGAAGGGCGCGCCTTGCTAAAGGCGTTGGGAATGCCGTTCCGTGAGAATTAGAGAACGGGGCGTAGGCGCGTATGGGGCGGTTCAATAAGGAGTAACTATGGCGGCAAATGACACAATAGGCGATATGTTGACCCGGATTCGCAACGCGAATCTTGCTCGGCATCAAACAACAGAAGTGCCCTTCACCAAAGTGACGCGCAACGTTGCGACGGTTCTCAAATCCGAAGGGTACATTACAGATTTTGAAGAAGATGGTGAAGGGGTCAAGCGACGTCTCGTCATTACCCTTAAGTATCGCGGCAGAAACCGCCAGCCCATCATTAACACCCTTAAGCGGGTGAGTAAGCCAGGTCTGCGCGTGTATTCTAACCGCCAAGATCTGCCTCGGGTATTGGGTGGAATCGGCGTTGCCATTATCTCAACCTCAAGCGGCATTATGACCGACCGCGAAGCGCGCCGTACTGGCGTGGGCGGCGAAGTCCTTTGCTACGTTTGGTAGGCCGTCGTCCCCCGCACAGAATTGACATGGAGTATTGAGATGTCTCGTATTGGTAAACGCCCCATTCCCATCCCCGATAAGGTGACTGTTACTATCAGTGGCCAAAGCGTCAGCGTGAAAGGTCCTAAGGGCGAACTTTCACGGGTTTTAGTGCCTGAAGTCACCGCAGAACAAGAGAGCGATATTCTGCACGTAAAGCGAATCAACGAGTCTCGCGTTGCGCGTCAGCGTCATGGCCTGTCTCGAAGTCTCGTCGCTAACATGGTAGAAGGAGTCTCCCAAGGATTCCAAAAGCGACTTGAAATTCAGGGCGTGGGCTATCGTGCCCAAATCCAGGGCAAAAACCTGATTCTCAACGTTGGCTATAGTCATCCCGTCACGATTGAGCCGCCAGAAGGTGTGCAGATTGCGGTTGAAAATAACACCAACGTCGTCGTTAGTGGGATCGACAAAGAAATTGTCGGCAACATCGCCGCCAGTATCCGCGCCGTGCGTCCGCCGGAGCCTTATAAGGGCAAAGGAATTCGATATTCCGGCGAGTTTGTACGCCGTAAAGTGGGTAAGGCAGGTAAGAAATAAATGAAAAGCACTCGTAAAGAAGCGTTGAAGGCGCGTCACAATCGCGTTCGTCGCAAAATTAGCGGCACCGCCCAGCGACCTCGGCTGGCAGTTTTCCGCTCCAACCAGCACATCTATGCTCAGCTCATCGACGATATCGGTCAGCAGACTTTGGCAGCAGCCTCTACGGTTGAGTCAGAGGTTAAGGGCAAAGTTGAGTCTGGGGCGACCTGTACAGCTTCAGAAGCAGTGGGTACGCTCATTGCCCAACGCGCCCTCAAGCAGGGTATCGAAACCGTCGTATTTGACCGAGGTGGCAATCTGTATCATGGGCGCGTCAAAGCGCTGGCAGATGCGGCTCGGGCTGCTGGGCTAGAGTTTTAGAACTGGGATAACACACTATGGCAACGAGTCGTAAAAGTAACAAAGCCCGCGAGAAAGAAAGCACCTGGCAAGAGCGTGTCGTTCAAATTCGTCGCGTGTCCAAGGTTGTGAAGGGCGGTAAAAAGCTCAGCTTTCGGGCGATCGTCATCGTCGGGAATGAGCGTGGTCAAGTTGGCGTGGGCGTGGGTAAAGCCAGCGATGTCATCGGCGCGGTCAAGAAAGGCGTTGCCGATGGCAAAAAGCAGCTTGTAGATGTGCCTTTAACGAAGGCTAACTCCATTCCTCACCCCATTGAAGGACGAGGGGGAGCGGCTAAAGTCATGCTTCGTCCTGCCGCCCCTGGTACTGGGGTAATTGCAGGGGGTGCAGTGCGGATTGTGCTGGAAATGGCAGGCGTTAAAAACGTCTTGGCAAAGCAGTTGGGTTCTGATAACCCGCTTAATAACGCCAGAGCTGCTGTCAATGCCCTTAATTTGCTGCGTACCTTTGCTGAGGTTGCAGAAGAAAGAGGTTTGACCCTTGAGCAAATCTACAGTTAGTTCTTGATTTAGCGATACCTAAAAGTGCCAGTTGCGATTTGTGATCTCACAATGTCGCTGGCACTTTATCCATGTTTAACTCCAATGTCTTTGCCAGGATGCAATTATCATGAGATTAGAAGACGTACAACCAAAAGAGGGTTCGCAGCATCGCCCTCGCCGTGTCGGTCGCGGTATTGCGGCGGGTCAAGGCGCGAGCTGTGGCTTTGGGATGCGGGGACAAAAGTCTCGTTCCGGTCGCCCCACACGGCCTGGTTTTGAAGGGGGGCAAAATCCTCTTTATCGCCGAGTGCCGAAGCTTAAGCACTTTACCCTCGTCAATCACAAGCAGTACACGGTGCTGAATGTGTCTCGCCTGGAAACTTTGACTGCCAATAGCGAAGTGACCCTTGAGTCGCTTTTAGAAGCCGGAATTCTAACCGCCCAGAAGGGGGGCTTGAAGATCCTTGGTGATGGCGAGTTGACTGTTGCGCTCAACGTTAAGGCTTCGGCTGCGACTAAGAGTGCGATCGCCAAGATTGAAGCTGCAGGCGGCAGCATCGAAATTATCGGCTAATCTGCTCAGTTTATCAGCGTCTCAATTTAGCTTTAATGCCGCTGCCATTTAATAAAAGAGGTTAACCATATATGGTCGTCAGTCGAGGAAAGACACCATCTGCCCAAGAAACATTTACTCAGATGGCGCAGGCTGCTGGTCTGCGGGGTCGAGTATTGGTCACGCTTGGCCTACTGGTCTTGGTTCGTTTGGGGATTTATCTTCCCATCCCAGGCATCAATCGACCCGCTTTTGCCGAGATTGTCAAAAGTAACCAGTTTTTGGGTTTCCTCGACTACTTCTCTGGCAATGGCTTTTCGGCACTAGGCATTTTTGCCTTGGGGATTCTTCCCTTTATCAATGCATCCATCATTATGCAGCTTTTGACTGCTGCTTTACCTTCCCTCGAGCGTCTGCAAAAAGATGAAGGAGAAGCGGGTCGGCGCAAAATTTCTCAGCTTACGCGCTACGTTGCGTTGGGATGGGCCATCCTTCAAAGTATTGGTTTTTCCCTCTTTGTCAACTCCGCACCAGGAGTCGTGGCGAGTCCTGGCCCCATCTTTATTGGACAAATGACGTTGGCGTTAACCGCTGGCTCTATGTTTGTGATGTGGGTGAGTGAGCTGATTACAGAACGAGGCATCGGCAACGGGGCTTCACTACTCATCTTTTTGAGTATTGTTTCTGGCTTACCGCAATCTTTAAGTCAGACAATTGATCTGACCCAAAGCGGCGTGAGCGTCGGTAACGTTGTGCTGCTGATTACGGTTTATCTGTTCACGATTGTGGGCGTTGTGTTTGTCCAAGAGGGCAGCAGAAGAATCCCCATTGTTTATGCCCGTCGTCAGGTGGGTCGTCGCATGTATCGGGAGCAAACCAGCTACCTGCCACTGCGCCTCAATCAGGGCGGTGTGATGCCTATTATTTTTGCATCGTCTGTACTGATTTTGCCTGGGGCAGTAGCCACTAATTTTGCTAGCAATGAAGCCATTGGTAAAATTGCTGGCTATCTTTCCCCTGCTGGCCCTACCCCTTGGATTCACGTCACGTTTTATTTGACTCTCATTGTGTTTTTTAGCTACTTTTATTCTTCTCTGGTGATGAACCCTGTAGATGTCTCGCAAAACCTTAAAAAGGGTGGCGCAAGCATTCCTGGCATTCGTCCTGGCAAGGCGACAACGGAGTATCTCGAAAAAGTCCTGAACCGCCTGACGCTGCTTGGAGCCGTTTTCTTAGGGTTTATTGCCGTTGTGCCGACTGCTGTTGAAAGCGCGACGCGGGTGACAACCTTCAGGGGGCTTGGAGCAACTTCTTTGCTAATTCTGGTTGGGGTTGCGATTGATACTGCTAAACAGATTCAAACCTACGTCATTTCCCAGCGTTATGAAGGCATGGTGAAAGATTAATGGCACGCTTAATTCTCTTTGGTCCTCCTGGAGCTGGCAAGGGTACTCAGGCTGTTGAGCTTTCGAGCCGATTCACTGTTCCTCACATCTCGACGGGGGATTTGTTTCGGGCAGCAGTGTCTGAGCAAACTACCTTAGGGGTAAAAGCTCAAGGATATCTAGACCGTGGAGAGCTGGTGCCAGATGAGTTGGTCATCGACATGATTCGGGAGCGGCTGGTTCAACCTGACACGCAGGCTGGCTGGCTCTTGGACGGTTTTCCTCGAACTGTCCCTCAAGCTCACGCCCTAGACGAACTGCTGTCTAGCATCAATCAGAGTTTAGATCGTGTGGTAAATCTTGAGGTGCCCGACGGGTTTCTTCTAGAGCGCCTTCTGGGGCGGGGGCGCAAGGACGATAATGAGGAAGTCATTCGTCGTCGATTGCAGGTCTATCATGATCAGACCGCGCCATTGATTCGCTTCTATGGCGATCGCAATCAACTTACTGACATTGACGGGAGCGCCCCCGTGGAGGACGTAACGGCAGCGATTCAGACTGCCCTGACTGCCTTCTTCCCCAAAGCTTAATCCTCATACTGTTTCGCATTCCTCAAGGAGGATATTGCCATTGTCTAAGCAAGATGTCATTGAGATGGAAGGAACCGTCACCGAATCCCTGCCGAACGCGATGTTCCGCGTGGATCTGGATAACGGCTTCAATGTCCTCGCTCATATCTCTGGCAAAATTCGGCGGAACTACATCAAAATTTTGCCCGGCGATCGCGTCAAGGTTGAGCTAACCCCCTACGACCTGACCAAAGGCCGCATTACCTATCGCCTCCGCAAAAAGTAGTCAGCCTAACCATAAGATATAATTTTTTAAATTTTCCTTTAGCTTTGAATAGTGCTAAGATAACGAGTTTGGAGTTGTAAGTAGTCATGAAAGTTCGTGCATCCGTCCGTAAAATCTGCGACAAGTGCCGCGTTATTC
This sequence comes from Acaryochloridaceae cyanobacterium VAR_48_metabat_390, assembly GCA_031422435.1. Lineage (GTDB taxonomy): Bacteria > Cyanobacteriota > Cyanobacteriia > Thermosynechococcales > Thermosynechococcaceae > JAAURS01. Next base: position 3,536 of record JANPLU010000119.1, on the reverse strand, counting down.
GGCGGCGAGGTCGTGTGATGGTCATCTGTACTAATCCAAAGCATAAACAGCGCCAAGGGTAAGCGACAGTTTTGTCCATTGAGTTTGCCCCTTGGGGCTGTGAATGAGTAACGTATCCACAAAGGAGATAAGCATAGCGTGGCACGTATTGCCGGAGTTGACCTTCCACGAGACAAGCGCGTTGAGATTGGTCTGACCTACATTTTTGGAATTGGCTTGTCACGATCCCACGCCATTTTAGCGAAAACAGGTGTTAACCCTGATACCCGCATTAAAGAGCTGTCTGACGCAGACATTTCTTCTTTGAGGGTTGCGGTTGAAGAGTATCAAATCGAAGGAGATCTCCGACGATTTGAATCTATGAACATCAAGCGATTGATGGACATCGGAACTTATAGAGGTCGCCGTCATCGTCTGGGTCTGCCCGTTCGCGGTCAGCGGACTCGTACCAATGCCCGAACCCGTCGTGGCGGTCGTCGTACCGTAGCCGGGAAGAAAAAGGCAGTGAAGAAATAATTAGTTGCTTTCAATTCCCTCTCCCATTTTTTAGCCCAGTTTTAGCGTAGTCTGCCTCGATAACAGTTAAAGAACCGATATGGCGCAACAATCGAAACGATCCTCTAGCCGTAAGCAAAAGCGGAACGTCCCCAGCGGCGTGGCTCACATCCAATCCACATTCAACAACACCATCGTCACCATCTCCGACGTGAATGGTGAAGTCATTTCCTGGGCCTCGGCTGGCTCTAGCGGCTTCAAGGGCGCGAAAAAAGGCACCCCCTTTGCCGCTCAAACCGCATCTGAAGGCGCTGCTCGACGTGCCATGGATCAAGGCATGCGACAAATTGAGGTCATGGTCAGTGGTCCTGGCGCAGGTCGGGAAACCGCCATTCGTGCCCTTCAGGGTGCTGGACTCGAAATCACGTTAATTCGAGATGTAACACCGATTCCTCACAACGGCTGCCGTCCACCGAAGCGTAGACGCGTTTAACGCCGTTTAGGTCAGTGGTTTGCTCTAGCACAAGCTTTTACGGCGAAATAAAGTGTTTTAGTAAAACCTGTTGACTTTTGTAGGCGCATTGAAGCAAGCAGCAGCAGCAACAAGAGAGGGTTTCACGTGGCGCAATTTCAGGTTGAATGTATTGAATCGAGAGTGGACGCAGACTACAGCCAGTACGGCAAGTTTGTCCTAGAGCCGCTAGATCGCGGTCAGGGAACCACGGTAGGAAACGCCCTGCGGCGAATTTTGCTGTCTAACTTATCGGGTACAGCCGTAACTTCCGTTCGCATTGCGGGTGTGAATCACGAATTTGCAGCAATTCCCGGTGTCCGTGAGGATGTTTTGGACGTGCTGCTGAGTATGAAGCAGATCGTCCTAAACAGCCATAGCCCTGAGCCACAAATTGGCAGGCTTTTTGTAAAAGGACCTGCAACGGTCACTGCGAAGGATTTTGAAGTTTCAGCAGACGTTGAAATCATTAGCCCTGACCAGTATGTTGCAACCCTTGGTCCTGATGCTGTACTTGAGATGGAGTTTAAGATTGAGCAAGGCAAAGGCTACCGTCCGGTCGAAAAAAATCGAGACGAAAACGTTGCCCTCGACTTCTTGCAAATTGACGCAATCTTTATGCCAGTCCGGAAGGTGAACTACACCGTAGAAGATGCCCGTGTGGGTGGTTCTATGGAAAAAGATCGCCTCATTATCGAGATGTGGACAAACGGCAGTTTGACGCCTCAAGAGTCGCTGAGTCAGGCAGCATCTATTTTAGTGGACTTATTTAATCCGCTCAAAGATGTCACCTATAGACCCGTCGAAGATCCTGAGATTGCGGCAGAGGATGAGACGAATCAGATTGCGATCGAAGGGTTAAACCTATCGGTACGCGCCTATAACTGTCTCAAACGCGCTCAAATTAATAGCGTTGCCGATCTACTGGAGTATTCTCAAGAAGATCTGCTAGAGATTAAAAACTTTGGCGCAAAGTCTGCTGAAGAGGTGATTGAAGCGCTCCAAATTCATTTGGGCATTACGCTTCCCCTAGAAAAGGCTTCAAAAAACCCATAATTTAGAACCAATAGTAAGGGAAATAGGTCGATATGCGTCATCGTTGTCGCGTGCATCAATTAAGTAAACCCGCTGACCAGCGCAAAGCACTGCTTCGCGCCTTAACGACGGAGCTGATTCGTCATGGTCGAATTACGACTACGAAGGCAAGGGCGCGTGCTGTCCGCTCTGAAGCGGAGCATATGATTACTCTGGCGAAGGAAGGTACTCTGGCTGCTCGTCGTCGGGCGCTGGGCTACATCTACGACAAGCAGCTTGTACATGCGCTGTTTGAAAGTGCGCCTGAGCGTTACGGAAATCGCAACGGTGGATACACCCGCATTATTCGCACGGTGCCCCGTCGGGGAGATGCTGCTGAGATGTCGGTCATTGAGCTGGTCTAACCTACAGGCAGTCGCCAAAATTAAGTAAGCGCTTCGAGTTTTATGGTGTCTACGATTCTTCCTACTGTGCAAAGAGTTGCCCTGGTTATTCAGTACCTGGGCACTCGTTTTCATGGTTGGCAGCGGCAGCCCCATCATCGCAGCGTGCAGGCTGATATTGAGCAGGCCATTGAATCTGTGGTGGGCTATCCTGTGACGCTTCACGGCGCAGGACGAACCGACACAGGAGTCCATGCAGCGGCTCAGGTGGCGCACTTTGAAGTGGCATCACCCATTCCACCCGCTCGATGGGCGAGTGTCTTGAATGCTCGACTATCGGATGATGTCCTAATTCGTGCCTCTGCGGCGGTTTCCTCAAGCTGGCACGCTCGATTTTCGGCACTTTGGCGGCGCTATCGCTACACGCTGTATGGAGATGCGCGCCCGAATCTGTTTTTACAGCCCTACACCTGGCACTATTATCATCATCCTTTAGATGTTGAACGGATGCAGTCTGCCTTAAAACCGCTGGTGGGTCGTCATCACTTATCGGCGTTTCATCGGGCTGGCTCTAGCCGAAAGCATTCTTGGGTGGATGTGCAGGCTGCAAGCTGTGAATCTGTCACGAATGCTGGCGCAGGTTCACTGCTTCAGATTGAGGTGCAGGCCAGCGGCTTTTTGTACGGCATGATGCGGCTGCTGGTGGGTCAGCTTGTGCAGGTAGGGGCCGGACTGCGATCGCCAGAAGCCTTTACCGAAATTTGGCAAACCGAGCAGCGCCACGAAGTGAAGCTGCGCCACGCTGCCGTTAGCGTAGGCATCGACGGCGTTGCGCACTTGCTGCTCGACCAAGCCGCCCATTTGCAGCACCCGCGCGCGGATGGCGTCCAGATCGGAGTCGAATTGTTTGGAGAGATGTTCGCCTGTCATAGAGTTAGCCAAACCTTCCTGTGATGTAGTCTTCAGTCTGCTTTTGTTTGGGCTTCATGAAGATGGTGTTGGTTTCATCAAACTCGATCACTTCGCCTATGTACATGTAGGCGGTGTAGTCAGATACGCGCGCGGCTTGCTGCATGTTGTGCGTCACAATTAAAATCGTCACGACTTTTTTC
>JANPLU010000118.1:0-4175 GCA_031422435.1 Acaryochloridaceae cyanobacterium VAR_48_metabat_390 | reverse complement strand
CTCCGCCTTTTATGGCACACAGCTCATCAATTTATATCGCGGCTGGCTAGGGCTGTAGGAAAGGTTTGTGCAAAAACATTGGCAACTGGGCTTATGGATTAGCGTTGGGCTATGGGCGGGGGTACTGATCATTCCCCATATCCGGTCGCGCGCTGAACAAAACGCTGCACCAGCGCTCGTCCCCGTCCTGGCGTACAGCGTTCTAGATCGGGGAAATAGTACGGTTTACGCTCTGACAATTCCACCTGGCTACACAATTCGACCCTTTTGGGCAAAGACAGCCTTGACGGTTGAGCAAGTCGCAAAACAAACAAAGGCGTCAGCCATCATCAACGCAGGCTTTTTTGACCCCATTAATCAAAAAACAACGTCTACGGTTGTGATAGATGGACGCGAGGTTGCAAATCCTCAAGACAATGAACGATTGGTCAACAATCCAACGTTATCGGGTTATCTCAGTGCCATTCTGAACCGCAGTGAATTCCGCGTTTATCAATGTGGCACTCAGGTTAAGTATGACATTGGGTTTCGTTCTGCACCGATTCCCTCCGGTTGTCAGCTATCTCAGGCAGTGGGCGGTGGGCCGCAGCTTTTGCCTAAAAGCACCGCTCAGCAAGAAGGCTTTACGGACTATGCCAAGGGTGAACTGATTCGAGATGCAATTGGCGGTCATCAGCCCAATGCTCGGACAGCGATCGGGTTAAAGCCAGATGGCAGCGTGGATTGGGTGATGGTGGCACAGACCAAGGAGAAGGGTTCAGGCATGACGCTAGATGAGCTGGCAGATCTTATGAAACAGTTGGGGGTAACCTCTGCCCTCAATTTAGATGGTGGTACCTCGTCATCTCTCTATGCGCAGGGAGAGGCTGTCTACGGTAAGTGGGATGACTCTGGACAGCCGATGAAAAGAGCGGTTAAATCGCTGCTGTTACTGCTCAATACTCCGGACAAAATGATAGAGCATTGAAGCCATCAGACCTCATGGCGTGAAACACTTCAGAAGGATTAGGTTTGTGGCAGCAGGGATTACTCTACGGTTATTTTAGGCTTCTGCTTTATCTACAGCTTGGTCTTTAACGCGTTGGATTCGTCGGCTTCGGCGAAAAAAGCCACCCGTCACGCTGCCGACTGAGCCTTAAGAGCCGACAGCTGTAGAATTTCCCGAATGGTATGGGCAATCGCCTCTCGCTGCTCTAGCATCCCCATGTGTCCACATTCTGGAATTTCAATCACATTTTGGCTACCTTCTCGAAAAGTATGGTGAAAGCTGGCTAAGTGATAGACATATTTCAGTTCCATCACTCGATCTTGTTGACCTGCCAAAAAGTATACGGGCTGATGGATTTGGGCAACAATCTGGGGCAAAAGGTGAACTTCTTCTGGCAGCGTAGAGTCGAGGAGCGATCGCAGCGCAGCGTCATAATTAGCGGCAACAAAGTCAATTACACGCTGCTTGCCCCAGTATCGTGCTAAGGGTTGAGACACCATAACGTGGCTGAACACCAAGTCCAAACAGGGCACATAGGGCAGCCAACTGGGGCGAAACCCTAGCATCTGTTTGCCTGCATTACGGAAACGATCAAAGGCTTCTTTAATGTAAATTCCGCCGCCTGAGTTGAGGCATATTGTGCCCTCGACAAGGTGAGGCGGTGCTAGTGCCGCTGCCCATAGCCCAATGCTGCCGCCCAAAGAATGTCCAATCAGCCATACCCGCGAGAGATTAAGCTGTTTAAGCAGCAAAAGTAAGTCTTGGGCATAGGCGGCTGGCGTGTAGGGCGTTTGAACACTTTTGGATAGGCAAGACTGCACTGGAGACGACTGTTGTCCCGCCGCGATCGCTGCTCTTGCATCAACCGCATCTGGAGATGAGTCCGCATCAATCCCAGACTCGCCGAACCCTCGCAAATCGTAAGTTAGACATTGAAAAGACGGCGCAAGATCTTCAACTAATGGCTCCCAATAGCGGCGACTCAATAGCCACCCATGAATAAACACTAAAACAGGGCCTGACCCAACGGGAGGCGTCAATTCATAAGCATGTTGAACCCCTAAAACCTTAGCGCACTCCATAAGCCTGTCCGAATCCTGCACAAATTTTGCACAAACCTGCGTTACCTACGCTTTGTCTTAATCTTCTACTGCACGCTGTAGCCCTGTCTACTAGCAGTCACAATTTTCAGGGGTCGAAAAAGCCAGAGGCGTAAAGTCTTGGTTTAATGCAGAAGGACACCAACGTTTTACGTAAAGTTCCATGAAAGATTTTACCGATGCCAATAGAATGCTAGCGCAGGCGATCGGACGTCAACCCGAAGGGAGGTTTGTATCATGTGGCTAGATTTACATCGTTTTAACCTAGAATTTCTGAGCACCATCAAGGGCGCGGTTTCCCTGTTGCGTGACCCCTTTGCCACAGAATCTGTCTATGACGTAGAAGAGAGCCTTCGACATACCAAAGCCACACAGCTTTCCGTGGAATTTGTAAAGCGCCAGCCTGGAGTCGCCGCGCTTGTGAGTGAACGATACATCGCTCCATCCCCCAACCTAGAACAACTTCAGCAGTGTCCTCCAGATTCTTTGGGCTTTGCATACGCTCAATACATCACAAATGCGGGGTTTGACCCTAATTTTTATCGTGTACTGCCCATCGAAGACGACGTGAGCTATATTTTTATGCGCTTGCGCCAAACCCACGATATCTGGCATCTTGTTGCGGGGTTTAAGACAGACGTACCTGGAGAATTAGGGCTAAAAGCGTTTGAATTGGCTCAAACCCACCGTACAATGGCCGCTATTTTGTTAGCTGTGGGCTTATTAGGCACGCTCCTTAAAACGCCAGAACAGCTTGATGTGCTTTTAGAGAACATCGCCACTGGATATCGCCTCGGATCTCAAGCTCGACCTTTCTTCGCCCAAAAATGGGAGCAGCACTGGGAAAAACCGCTGCACCAATGGCGAGCAGAGCTAGGAATCCGCAGCACCACACATTCTTAGGAATTGGCATGTAGATCACAAGGAAAGCGACATCGCTATACGTAAACGAATGTAAACTTATGCGACGCTCTTTTTCAGATTCTAAGTAAAGCCTTGATCTGTCTAGAAGTACGGCACAGCAAAGAATATAGCCCTTAAGCAACTTATTTATATCGGGCTTTAGGCATGGCCTAGGCGTAATGTTGCACAAAGCTTGCACAATTAGGCTGATTTAATCAAAGGGTTGGTTCACAAAGACTTAAGACGTAAAAACACTTAAGCACGACGCCATCAATTTTTTGCATTCAGGGCAGACTTTTAGGCCACATTGATAGAGCTTTGTCCACACTGTATTAAGTTAAGGCGTCCCTCATCTGGCCTGGGTTTACTGCTTTGAAGCCCAGATTTTGAAAACTTAGATTCAACAAGATTTAGGAGCTTTTCTATGACCAGTTCTATGGCGGCAGCACAGCTAGGATTTGAGCCTTTTTCAGGGGATGAAGTTGCCGAACTTCGCCCCCACTTTACAGAAGGGGATGTGCAGGCAGTGATTGTTGCTGCCTATCGACAGGTGTTTGGTAACGACTACATTCTCCAAAGCGAACGTCTGACTAGCGCTGAGTCGCTGCTTCGTCAGGGTGATATTTCGGTTCGAGATTTTGTCCGCGCGCTGGCTCAGTCTGAGCTTTACAAGCGAAAGTTTTTTAGCACCACGCCCCAGGTTCGCTTTATTGAGCTGAACTATAAGCACCTGCTGGGTCGTGCGCCCTACGATGAGTCAGAGATTACCTATCACGTTAATCTCTTTGTGGATCATGGCTATGAGGCCGAAATCAATTCTTATTTTGATTCGGTTGAATATCAGGAAAATTTTGGCGATTCAATTGTGCCGAATTTCCGAGGGTTTGCCACCCAACGCGGTCAAAAAACCGTGGGCTTTAGCCGCATGTTTCAGCTTTATAGAGGTCGTGCCAATAGCGATCGCGCCCAAGGCAAAAACAAGGCGGCTTGGCTCACAGAAGAGTTAGCCCACAATTCGGCAACGCCCGTGCGCACCTCTGGCTATGGCAGAGGACTGGCAGGCAATGCCGAAGGCGATCGCGCGGGGCTTTACCGCGTGCGCTTTACCCAAGCAAACCGAGGTGGCTCTCCTCAGGTTCGTAAAAGTGTGCAGGAGTACCTGGTTAGCTATAGCCAGCTTTCTC
>JANPLU010000117.1:0-6970 GCA_031422435.1 Acaryochloridaceae cyanobacterium VAR_48_metabat_390 | reverse complement strand
GCAACGCTAATCGCTTGAAGAATCTCTTCAGGACTAATCTTTGGGGAAGTTAAGCTCAATTCTTTGAGTTGCACAGGCACATAGGTTTATCTGACGACAATTGCTAATTTACGCTGCTATGGGCTTAACCGAACAGTATTGAGAGATAAAGGGGGTTCAGAATCCAGTTTGACCTGAAACTCGAGGTGCAGAATCTGGCCTTGAAATTTCAAAAAGGTGACAGAATCAGCGCGAATGGGTTCAATGCTCAATTCGGATTTAAGGACGGTTGCCGATTCAATGGGTTGGCCTAGAACCCCAGAGGCAAAACGTTCAGGGTGTTTTTAGCTAAAAGTTTGCAGAGGTTATCAAAAGCCATTGAGTCCAAGATCCAGAAGCAACGCCATCGTATCTTACAGGGTACCTGCCAAGGGTCGAGAGAGCCGCTGCTTTAGCTTTGTGCGATCGCATTTTTTCGACAGCAGCGTGGGCGTGGCAGCAGGAAGTGTGGGTAATGCTATCAGGATTGAGATAAATTGAAGAGAGCATTTCAACCTGCCTCCTTCCGTCTCACTAAAGGCTCCATGAGCGATTCCGCGATTCGTCCTGCCCGTATTAGTCAAGTGTTGCCAGACTCGATCGCCGCTGAAGTGGGCTTTGAGATTGGCGATAGTCTAGTTACCATTAACGGTCAGCCCCTGCGAGATCTGATTGACTATCAGTTTTTATGTGCAGATGAATACCTAGAGTTAGAGGTTCTAGATACCCACGGGAAACCTCACTCCGTTGAAATTGAAAAAGACTATGACCAAGACATCGGACTGGAGTTTGAAAACGCCTTTTTTGATGGGTTAATTCAGTGCAACAACCGCTGTCCGTTTTGCTTTATCGACCAGCAGCCCCCTGGCAAGCGCGAAAGCCTTTACCTTAAGGATGACGACTATCGCCTCAGCTTTCTGTACGGCAGCTATCTCACCCTCACCAACCTGAGCGATCGCGAGTGGAAGCGCATTGAGCAAATGCGGCTTTCTCCGCTCTATGTTTCAGTTCATGCCACAGAGCCAGAAATCCGCAGCCGCCTGCTAAAGAATACGAGAGCAGGCAAAATTTTAGACCAGCTCAAGTGGTTTGAGGCGCGCGGTCTACAAATCCATGCTCAGGTGGTGCTGTGCCCTGGCATTAATGATGGGGCACATTTGACGCAGACCATCCAAGATTTAGCCCAGTTCTATCAGGGCGATATCCCCACCGTGGCATCGGTGGCGATCGTGCCTGTAGGGTTGACGCGCTTTCGGCCTGACCTCAATGAAGTGGTTCCTGTCACCACAGAAAAAGCCAATGAGGTGATTGACCAGGTGCAGCAACTTCAGGCTCAGTTTCAGAAAACCTTTGGGTCAACCTTTGCGTGGTTAGCCGATGAGTGGTTTCTCATTGCCCGTCGGGAGCTACCCCCTGCGTCTCACTATGAGTCTTATCCTCAAATTGACAACGGAGTCGGCTCCATCCGGCTGTTTTTGACGCAGTTTGCAGGGGCAGCGCGATCGCTCCCAACCCAAGTTACCCCGCCGCGCCGCTTAACCTGGGTGGTGGGCAATACCGTAGAGCAGGCGTTCCAGCCGATTTTAGAAAAGCTAAATCAAGTCCAAGGCTTAACCGTTGAGATGGCGGCGCTCCACAGCGAATATTGGGGGCAAACCATGACGGTGACGGGGCTGCTGACGGGCTATGATATCATCCATGCGCTGAAGGGCAAGGATTTAGGCGATGGGCTGCTGGTTCCTACCCTCATGCTGAAGCACGGCACCACTCAGTTTTTGGATGATATGACGCTAGAACAGGTTTCGGAAACACTGCATTGTCCCGTCTATCAAGTGGGTGGAGGCCCTGGGGATTTAATGCAGGTTTGTTTACATGCCCATCCTGTGATGGCGAACTAAATGATCATGAAATCTTGGATAGGAGCGGCTATTACGGCGGTAGTGCTGACACAACCTGCCTTTGCCCAAACAACGCTAAAGGTCGTCTATCCGCCGCCCAACCATGAAACCACGTCAGATCGCATCTTTTTGATCGGCACTGCGCCTGCCAATGTTGTGGTTACGGTCAATGGAAAAGTGATTGGCGATCGCAGTCCTTCCGGTCACTTCTCCCCCAGTGTCCCGCTTGAGTTGGGCAGCAATACCATTACGCTACAGGCGCAAGCGCAAACCCTAACGCTTGTAGTGAAGCGACTCTCTGCTTTGCTCCCCACCCCTAAAGGATTTGCCTTTGCCGAAGGGTCGCTTACCCCTGCGGTTGATATTGCGCGACAGATTGGCGAGCCGATTTGCTTTAGTGCGATCGCCCCTGCAAAGTCTCAAGTTTCAGTTCGTCTCGCCAAGCAAACCCTGACGCTCTATCCCCAGGCTAAAGCCGTCTCTTTACCTCCCAACTCAGCCGTACTGACTGCTGCAAATGCCCCCAGTACAGCGCCTCAACCTGGACTCTATCAAGGCTGTACCGTATTGACCACCCCAGGCGAACTAGGCACACCCATTTTTGCACTGCGGCGGGGGACAGCAGCAGTAACGCAGCGAGGCTCTGGCAAAATTACCCTTTTGCCACCCCAATTTATGCCAGTGGCAGAAGTAACCAGTGACGTAGGCGTTGCTCGTACTGGCCCTAGCACAGACTATTCCCGCCTCACCCCATTACCGAAGGGAACTCAGTCCCAGATTACGGGGAGAGAAGGAGAATGGCTGCGCCTCGATTACGGCGGCTGGATTAAGCAAAGCGAAACGCGCCCGGTGGTTAATGGCGTATTGCCAAGCTCTATGATCCGTAGTGTGCGTGTCCAGACTCAAGCTGAGGAGACAACTGTGACGTTTCCCCTTCAGGTGCCTGTGCCCATCTCGGTTAAGCAAGAGGATGATCGGTTTACTCTGACGCTCTACAACACCACAGCCCAAACCGACACCATTGCTCAAACCCCTGATGCTGTGCTGTCGCTCTTAGACTGGCAGCAAATTGCGCCCTCTCAGGTGCAGTACCAAATTCATCTCAAAAGCAAGCGGCAGTGGGGCTACCAAATCCGCTATGAAGAGACAAGTTTAGTGCTGACTTTACGGCATCCGCCCAAGCTAGGGGCTGGGGCTTTACCCTTAGCAGGCACCACTATTTTGCTAGATCCAGGCCACGGCAGCGCCAACGATAAAGGCTCCGTTGGACCCACTGGATATCCCGAAAAGGATGTGGCACTAATAGTCAGTCAACTGCTGCGCCAAGACCTAGAGCGTCGCGGGGCGAAAGTCGTCATGACCCGTGAAGGAGATGATGACCTGTACCCCAATGACCGAACCAAAAAAATTGAGCAGGTTGCTCCTACCCTCGCCCTTAGCCTGCACTACAACGCTCTACCTGATAGCGGCGATGCTTGGAATACAAAAGGAGTGGGTACGTTTTGGTATCACCCCCAAGCCCAAGGGTTAGCCGTTTTTCTGCACGACTATCTCGTCCAAAAGCTAGGGCGATCTTCCTATGGAGTGTACTGGAATAATTTGGCGCTGACCCGTCCGTCGATCGCCCCGTCCGTTCTGCTAGAACTGGGTTTCATGATCAACCCCAACGAATTTGAATGGATTGCGAATCCTGAAGCGCAGCGGCAGTTGGCACATGCTTTGGCTGATGGCATTACGCTATGGCTACAGCAAAAGTCTTAGGCTTTTCTATTGGGCGAGGGTGTTGCTGAGGGGTATGGGTGAGGGTGCGAAGTTGGTGGGTTCGTTGGTTAGGGTGGGGTTGAGTACAATGTCATTTATCCTAAAAACAACTTGTAGGCTGGATTTTGGCTTTCGTCCCAGTATTGATAGCCTAGCGTTTCTAGAAATGCCTGGAGTTCTGGCATTTCGTTGGGGGGCACCTGCATCCCCACTACAATTCTGCCGTAGTCTGCGCCGTGGTTACGATAGTGAAATAGGCTGATGTTCCAGTTGGGACTCATGCAGCTTAAAAATTTGGTAAGAGCACCAGGGCGCTCTGGGAATTCAAACCGATACAGGAGTTCGTGTTCGGCAAGGGGCGATCGCCCTCCGACCATATGTCTCAGATGCAGTTTTGCCAGTTCGTTATCGGTAAGGTCTATCGTTTTGAACCCTTGAGCTTCAAAGGTTGCGGCAATGCCAGCGGCATCGTCTCGATTGAGGATCTGCACTCCTACAAAAATGTGGGCTTCATGCTCGCCGGCAATGCGATAGTTGAACTCTGTCAGGTTGCGGGTGCTGATACATTCACAGAATTTACGAAAGCTGCCCCTGGCCTCTGGGATGGTGACGGCAAAAATGGCCTCTCGGCGTTCTCCGACTTCTGCGCGCTCTGCGACAAAGCGCAGGCGATTGAAGTTCATGTTGGCACCACAGGCCACTGCGACGAGGGTTTGGTCTTGGATCTGCTCTCGCTCAACGTAGAGTTTTGCAGCGGCAATCGCCAATGCTCCGGCTGGCTCTAAAATTGACCGCGTATCTTCAAAGACGTCCTTGATGGCGGCACAGATATCGTCTGTACTCACCAATATCATTTCGTCTACATATTCTTGACAGAGGCGAAAGGTTTCTTCTCCCACTTCGCGGACTGCCACGCCATCGGCAAATAAGCCCACTTGGGGCAACCGAACGCGGTGCCCTGCGGCTAAAGATTGGGTCATGGCATCGGCGTCCATTGGCTCTACGCCAATAATCTTAATTTCAGGACGCAGACGCTTGACGTAAGCCGCAATGCCAGAGATGAGTCCACCGCCGCCAATGGCGACAAAAATAGCGTGAATGGGCTGCTGACACTGGCGCAAAATTTCCATGCCGATGGTGCCCTGTCCTGCAATGACGTCTGGGTCATCAAAGGGATGGACAAAGGTGAGTCCTTTATCGGCCTCGAGCTGACGGGCGTAGGTACAGGCATCGTCATAGGTATCGCCCTGCAAAATGACGGTTGCGCCTAATGCTTTTACGGCCTCAATTTTGACTTGTGGGGTGGTTACGGGCATCACAATCATGGCGGTTGTGCCCAAACGCTTTGCGCCAAGGGCAACGCCTTGGGCGTGGTTCCCTGCTGAGGCTGCAATGACGCCTTTTGCCAAGACCTCTGGGGAAAGCTGCGCCATTTTGTTATAGGCACCCCGCAACTTAAACGAAAAAACGGACTGCATGTCTTCGCGCTTGAGGAGTAGTCGATTGCCGAGACGGGCAGACAGCCGAGGCGCTTCTTCTAGGGGCGTTTCTTGGGCAACGTCATAGACCTTGGCAGTCAAAATCCGTTTGAGGTAGTCTTGGGGCATGGGAAGAGGAGCCGCAAAATAATAATAATTTAGGGTTCAGTGGACACATCAATCAGGGCTGCATTGGCACTGAAACATCTCTAGCTTAGCTTTGATGAGGGGCGGCTCCTAAGAGTTCGTGCAGATTGACGACGTTTCCGACTACGGCGATCGCAGGGGCATCAAAACCCGTTTCTTCAATCTGCTGCAAAATGGTGGCAAACGTACCCACTAATTCGGTTTGATTTGGGCAGGTGCCCCACTGAATAAGGGCAATAGGGGTTTCTGGCGATTTGCCGCCTGCCTGAAGCGCAGGCAAAATGTGGGCAAGGTTATGAATGCCCATATAGATGACGATAGTGTCAGAACTCTGGGCGATCGCCGCCCAATTCACCTGGGGCTGATATTTACCTGCGTGTTCGTGCCCCGTCACAAAGGTCACAGAAGATCCGTAGTTGCGATGGGTAATGGGAATTCCGGCATAGGCAGGTGCCGCAACGCCTGCGGTAATACCTGGCACAATTTCCACCGAGATTCCGGCTTGGATGAGATCCATCATTTCTTCGCCGCCGCGCCCAAACACAAAGGGGTCGCCCCCCTTAAGGCGCACCACTACCGCGTGTTCTTGGGCTTTCGCAATCAGCAGCGCCGTAATTTCAGTCTGCATCAGAGAGTGCTGACCCCGTCGCTTTCCGGCATGAATCTGCTCGGCGTTGGGGTTCATCATTGCCAAAATGGCGGGACTAATGAGTGCATCATGAATCACACAGTCTGCATGTTCAAGCAAAGCCTTACCCTTTACCGTCATTAGACCTGGATCCCCAGGTCCTGCGCCCACGAGGTAAACTTTACCTGTGGTAGAACACGCTTGATTGGTTTCAGTCTTTAAACCTCTTGCACGAATATGACCCTCACCCCCAGCCCCTCTCCCAGAACGGGCGAGGGGAGCCGGAATTAGCCCTTCTCCCACCAAGGGAGAAGGGTAAAGCCTTGGGGCTATAAGCAAGGGATGAGGGGGTTGGGATTGATGCAAGAGGTCTTTTGTCATTTTGGTTAAAAAAGAATTCACGGCTGCGTCGCAGAAACGGCAGGGCAGCTATCCAATAAAAGTTTAGCCATCAGTGGACTTGGGTTGAGCGGCTGCGTCATCTGTAAATCGAGGCTGGTAAATTTGGATTTTAACTGAACTACATTCGCCTCAATGGCATCTGTGATACGACCTGCAAACAGAAAATAGGGCGCAATGCCAATTCTTTGCGCCCCCATTTCATGCAGCGTTTGAACCTGATCTTCTAGCGTTGGCGCAGTTGCCCAGTAAGCAGGGGCTATTTCTAACTGAGCGGCTAAGGCCTCGATTGGTTGATTGCCATCGGGTCGTTTTGTGCCGTGAGCCAACAAAATCCAGCGATCGCAGGGCAGCACTTCACTCATGCGTGCCTGAACCAGCAGCGATAGGTTGGGATGATTGCCAAGGGCAGGACACAGCGTTAGCAAAATATCAGGGGCAAGTTGACCTTGAGCATCCTGAATGGCTTCAGGTAAGTCTTGAAGAAGGTGGTTTCCTGCCGCCAAAAAGAGCGGCAGCAGAAAAGTCTGACGAACGCCTGCGGCAGCAGCGGCTTTTGCAAAGTCAGCCATTTGAGTGGCTAAGGGCTGGTCGCCAAACTCTAGTACGCCCGTGCCAACCCATGGCTCTGTCTGGGGCTG
>JANPLU010000116.1:0-32242 GCA_031422435.1 Acaryochloridaceae cyanobacterium VAR_48_metabat_390 | reverse complement strand
AATAAAGACTATGTTTAATAATCACAGCGGTGCCCGACACTTGGTTGAAATTAGTATTGTTTTTAGCAGCCAACGACTGCCTTCATAATAGATATAGCCTTTTCTCATGACCCACCCATGATAGCTAGAATGTTGATTCACAAACTTAGCAAGGTGACGACTCACGCAATCATCAGCATGAACCACCATAAGGCGCTGTGGATTAAACTGCTGGGCATACTCAATACCCCTTAAGATTTTGCGGGCTTTGTCAGCATTTTTATTGGCAATATCTTGAATTAAGCCGTAGGCATAACCTTCCGATGGCTTTTTGACTTTCATCAGATACAGGGGGAAAAATAAATTTCAACATAGTGGAGCTTAGGGCATAAAAAGTCTATATCTGGTTTTTCATGACAAACTTACGAAAACTCTAAAATTATTGTCTACTTGATTGCAAATAGATCGAACATATCGCTCAAATAATATTGAGAGCAATGAGCAAGATTTAGATATCAATTTAGTTTTAATAGGTATTATAAATACCATCATAAATATAAAACTTTAGGAAATTTACTTTACTAAGTCTCATCATGATTCGCTTTTTTGGGTATTTTTACTCCAACGTTATGGATCAATAAAATACTGATTAAACCATAGCCATGTATGTGAATCAATTCAAAATTTATTGATAGCCTAGAATGGCTTTTTCAAAACAGCGTCATCATTTTTGTACCTTACGTCTGATCACAGATTCTAAGTGCTATTACGCTCTCATTCAAGCTAGAGCAAAACTGATGAATGTCAACCCTGATGAATTAACTAATTCTGCCTTTTTCCCCGCCTACCGATATCATTAACTAAGCGTAGCGTGAGGTAACAAGATCGGATACAGTCAAACTACAGCCGTCTTTAGAAGATAATTACAGTGACGCAGCAAAATTATCACGCCAAAATTTACGTAACTTTGCGGCCTTCGGTCTTAGACCCAGCGGGGACTGCGGTACAGTCTGGTTTAGGGCACTTAGGCTACGATAATGTGGAGCAAATTCGCATTGGCAAATATATCGAGCTAAGTATTACAGCCGAAACTCAGCCGCTAGCCGAAGCGCAATTAGATCGCATGTGCGATCAGCTTTTGGCAAATACAGTGGTCGAAAACTATCGCTTTGAGCTGACGGAGATCGCTACCCACCCAGAGTCCGCCACAGCCGCAGCAGGAGCTTAACTCATGAATTTTGGCGTGGTGGTTTTTCCTGGTTCTAACTGCGATCGCGATATGGCGATGGTGTCTCGCGATCTCTTGGGTCAGCCAACCCGTATGGTCTGGCATGAAGAAACCGATATTAGCGACCTAGACGTGATTGTGATTCCAGGTGGGTTTAGCTACGGCGATTATCTGCGCTGTGGGGCGATCGCCCAGTTTTCCCCTGTCATTCAAGCCACTAAAGCCCATGCTGCTGCTGGCAAATGGGTGTTGGGCATTTGTAATGGGTTTCAGGTGTTAACGGAGGCGGGGCTATTGCCAGGTGCTTTGGTACGGAATCGGGATCTGCACTTTATCTGCGATCGCGTCACCCTCAAGGTTGAGCGTACCGGTTTATCTTGGACTTCTGCCTATCAACCTCAGCAGGTCATCACGCTGCCGATCGCCCATGGCGAAGGCTGCTACTACGCGGATGCTGAAACCATCGCTGAACTTGAAGCCAATCATCAGGTTGTGTTGCGCTATTGCGATGCCACAGGCAATCCGACAGAGGCGGCGAATCCCAATGGCTCGCTCAATAATATTGCAGGCATTTGCAACCGTCAGGGCAACGTAGTGGGCATGATGCCCCATCCCGAACGGGCATCAGATCCGGCGTTAGGCGGCATAGATGGGCTGCTGCTCTTTAAGGGACTACTGGCATGTGTGTAGCGTTGCTCATCAAAAAGTAATTTCATGTAGATAATGGAGCAGTCATAAACCGACGCTCACGGTCAGCAGCATAGGCAATGCAGGCTTTCAAATCTTCTCGCGTCAGATCGGGGAAATCGTCAAGAATTTCCGCTTCCGTCATCTCGGACGCTAGATACTCAAGCACTTCATAAACCGTAATTCGCAAACCCTGCACACAAGGCTTACCCTCACGTTTGTTGGGTTCAATCGTGATGTGGTTTCGGTAGTTCATCGCTGAAATTATCGCCATTACGATCTCGACCTTGGCAAAATCTTAGACCATTTTTAGTGGGTGATCGCTATGGCTTCTGCAAGAACTGAAGATAATCTTGCGTCAGGCTGCTAACAGCTAGGTCATACAGCACTTTGCCATGTTCTGGTGTAGCAAGCGAAGGGTCAGAACCCATGCGTCCGTCAGGGTAGTGGCGACGGAAATCGGCTGCGCCATAGATGGGGTGGCCTTTGGCAACCTCTGGATTGAGTTCCGCGATTTTAATGGCTTCAGGGTACACAAACTGTGTCACGGCAACCTCGCTAGGGGTAGCATGAGAGCCTTCCTTATCGCCATACAGCTCCTTGGCTTTACGGTACACCTCAGAACACATGTACCAGTTAGCCACCACACACTGCACGCGATCGCCCTCCGGCACCTGCAAATCTGCAAGGGTGGCGTAAACCTCTGAAAATGCAGCTTTGAGAGTCGCAACATTGCCGCCGTGACCGTTGATAAAAAAGAACTTGCGGAAGCCAGAGCGGGTGAGGCTAACCAAGTAATCTCGAATCACCAAAATAAGCGTGCTGGGGCGAAGGCTCATGCTGCCAGGGAAGGCCGCGTGATGGAGCGCCATGCCCACGTTAATGGTAGGGCCGACCAGTGACTGAGTGGCTTCGCCCACGCCCTTGGCAATCACTTCAGCACAAATCGCGTCTGTGCCAATTAAACCCGTAGGGCCATGTTGCTCTGTAGAGCCAATCGGTAGAATAATGCCTTGAGAGGTTTGCAGATAGGCTTCAACTTCAGGCCAAGTGGAGAGGTGGAGCTGCATGAATTACCTCGTCGAGTCGTACCTTACAGTGTGAAGCATTACAAAATGGCGCGCAAACGATTTGTGATTGAGATGGGGATGGGGGTTGATCAGCATGGTCAAGACTCTACCGTGGCGGCAGCACGGGCAGTACGAAATGCGATCTCCAACAACGCCCTCCCTGGCATCTGGGAAGTGGCGGGGCTAGAGCATCCCAATGAGATGAGCATTGAGGTAAAGGTGGCGGTACCGTTTCCTGAAACCGTGCGCGAGGCGGAGGTGTTGGCAGTGCTGCCCTTTGGAGAGAAAACCTTAACGGTGGAACAGGGCGGCATGATTGTAGAAGGCAAGGCCATTGCTGAGTTTAATGATAAAAATGACGACATGTACGTGGCGATCGCCGCTGTCACGGTTTATGTCGAAGTTGCAGAGCGGTAATGCAAAGAAGGGTTGTTTTAGAGGCATTATGCACCCTTGGCATTGGATTAGCGCTTGGAGCAGTTGGGCTTTCAAGATTTTTAGGCTTCCCTTTACAGGCACAACCCAATCAAACGCTTTTGATTTCTGCTGCTGCGAGTTTGCAAAATGTGCTGGCTCAGGTCGATCCGCTTTTTGTGCAGCGTTATCCCAACGTGAGGCTGAAGTATAACTTTGGTGCTTCGGGTGCTTTGCAACGGCAGATTGAACAGGGCGCACCAGTAGATATCTTTATTTCTGCGGGGAACAAGCAGGTCGATGCGCTCCAGAAAAAAGGGCTGATTTTGAACGGCACTCGACGCAATCTGCTTACCAATCGTCTGGTGCTGATTGTGCCTAAGAATTCAACCTTGGGCATCACAACGTTTCGTCAGCTTTCGCAGCCTAACGTTAACAAAATTGTGGTGGGTGAGCCTCGGAGTGTCCCTGTGGGTCAATATACAGAAGAACTTTTTAAGAATCTAGGAATTTTGAATTCCCTCAAGCCTAAGTTTGTCTTAGGCAATAACGTTCGCAACGTCTTGGCGGCTGTCGAAAGTGGCAATGTGGATGCAGGGGTTGTTTACGCCACGGATGCCAAAGTTTCTAATGGGGTCAGACAGGTTGCAACGGCACCTAGTCGGCTGCATTCGCCCATTGTTTATCCGCTAGTAGTACTGAAGGCTAGTCAAAATTCTCAGGTGGCTCAAGCCTATGCTCAGTTTTTGGCAGGCGCTCAGGCGAAGGCTATCTTTGTAGATGCAGGCTTTGGGATAGCATCCCCCTAGAAATGCTCCTACGAGGTATGTCTGCTTTAGTTGATGCAAGATGCAAGGAGTGGATGAACTAAGTCAGCGACCTATTAACTGATAGTGCTTAAGGACGTTGTGCTGACTAAGTTTTGGTCAACAGTGGCGAGTTGAAGATTGTAGTGTATGGCAGTGGCGGCAATAAAACGATCAGATGGATCTTGATGAGGACACGCTATTTCACGACTTAAGATGGCAATTTCGTGAGTAAGTGGGGCTTCATTAATTTCTAGTGCTTGCAAGACGGATGTAATCCAAATGATAGGGTCTGGAAGTAATACTATTCTGCTAAAAGCAGAGCCTCCCAAACGCTGATTGGACTTAGCCATAATTTATTGTCTGGGTCTGTGATCGCCGTTTGCAGATTTTGAGACAGTTTTGGGTTTCCTAGGCCATACCACAGCCAGATATGGGTATCAAGCAGGATTCTCATTGCAGAACGTCCCAAAGCTGCTCAATGGGAGCGACGATATCGCTCAAGATCTCACCTTGGCCTTTCATAAAGCCAAAAGGAGGACGAGGTTTACGGTTTTTGGCAGGATGAATGACGACGAGGGGTTTGCCTTCGTGGGTAATAGTAAGGGGGATGATGGTTTGCCCAATTTCGATAAGGATCTTTTGAAGGGCTTCGGGGAGATCGTTTGTGCTTAACTGTGTCATGTTTTTTGTCTGTGATTGTTTATGCTCAACTCGCTAATCTGATTTTACTTGTTAGCCATTTATGCATCGTGCTTTGTTTGAGTGGGCAGATTTGAATAAGCTTTTCTTTTAGAACCGCGATCGCAGTATTCATCTCAGAGAGAATAGTGGCGATCGCTGAATGTTCAAATCATAAACTTCAATAATGTCCTCTGATCTTTCCCCACTTTGGATTTCGCTGAAGGTTGCGGCGATCGCCACCGTCATTACCCTCTGTTTAGGTCTGGCGATCGCTAACTGGATGCTGGGCTACAAAGGCCGCTGGAAGGCGCTGCTAGAGGGCGTATTCATTGCGCCCCTAGTGCTACCACCAACGGTGGTGGGTTTTTTATTGCTGATGCTATTGGGGAAGTCTGGGGCTGTGGGTCAACTGCTGCCTTCAGCGCTCAACATTGTGTTTACTTGGTATGCCGCTATTTTGACGGGAATTGTGGTGGCGTTTCCATTGATGTACAAAACTGCTCTGGGCGCGTTTGAGCAGATTGACCCTACGCTATTACAGGCTGCTAGAACTCTAGGCGCAACTGAATTTAAGATTTTTTGGCGCATTACGCTGCCCCTGGCGCTGCCTGGAATTGTCGCAGGCGCAACTTTAGCCTTCGCTCGTGCCTTGGGGGAGTTTGGAGCCACGCTGATGCTGGCGGGTAATATCTTAGGGGAAACGCAAACCATTCCCATGGCGATCTATTTTGCCGTTGAAGCAGGCGATAACCAAACCGCGTGGTTTTGGTCGGGGGTTATTTTAGGGATTTCTTTGGTTGGTCTAACGGTGGTGAATGGCTGGCAGACGAAAATAGCGAATCGAAAAGGCGGCATTCGGAAGGGCGAGAGTTGGTGGAATAAATGCGATGATTTCGGGCTAAACCCGCTCCTACAGCATCCAATATTGAAAGCGCAAAACTCTTCTGAAGTAACGGCTTCTCAACTCACGGTCAATATTCAAAAGTGGCTTTCAGGGTTTTCTCTTGATGTCTCTTTGAGTGCCAAAGGACACCCCCTAGGCGTGTTAGGGGCTTCTGGAGCAGGCAAGAGTTTGCTACTGCGCTGTATTGCTGGCATTAAAACACCGGACTCAGGACAGATTGTGCTAAATGGACGGGTATTATTTGATGCCGACCAACGGATTAATGTGCCAAGCTGCGATCGCCATATCGCCCTTCTGTTCCAGAACTATGCCCTATTCCCGCACCTAACGGCGGCTCAAAATATTGGCTTTGGCATACCCAAGGGGCTTTCTGCCGTTGATCAGCGGCAGAAAATTGCGTTCCACTTAGCAGCGGTTCAGCTTGATGAGTTTGCCCATCACTACCCCCATCAGCTCTCTGGTGGGCAGCAGCAGCGGGTAGCATTGGCAAGGGCTTTAGCAAGTCAGCCAGAAGCGATTTTGTTAGATGAGCCACTGTCGGCACTAGATACCCACTTGCGTCATCAAATTGAAGCTCAATTGATTTTGAGCCTATCAACCTATAAGGGCGTGACGCTATTCGTCACCCATAACCTAGAAGAGGCCTATCGCGTCTGTGAAAATTTGATGGTGCTAGAAAGTGGAAAGGCGATCGCCTCTGCACCCAAACGCGATATTTTTGAAAATCCCAAAACCGTCGGTATCGCACGTCTCACAGGCTGCAAAAACTTTTCGCGCGCTAGAGCCACTACAAGGCAGTCAATCGAAGCGACGGATTGGGGCTGTACGCTACAGATTGCAGGCTCAATTCCAAAAAATCTGACGCAGGTTGGCATCCGTGCCCATCACCTTAAGTTCTCGGAGATGATTTCAGCGACTGAAAACAGCCAAAGTACCAACGGTTTTCCGTGCTGGTTGAGTAACACCCGCGAAACACCCCATCGAATGACGCTCTATCTAAAGCTCCATTCTCCCTCTCTAAATCCCAATGACTATCATTTTCAGGCGGAGATCTTTAAGGAGAAATGGGTTCAGCTTAAAAACCTGCCTCAGCCTTGGTCTATTGAGTTAGACCCACAACGGCTCATGTTGATGGCGGAGGAAGCTGACCCCAATCTCTAAGATGCTGACCCTACAGCACTTCTACCATTTCTGACTTCACAAATCGAACTTTTGCCAGCTCTGCATACTTATCATCGTCTGCGCGGTAGCCAGCGGCACAGGCGACGACGGTGGCATAGCCTTTTTCAGAAAGGTTCAGCACTTTATCGTAATTCGCTGGCTCAATGCCCTCCATCGGGCAGGTGTCAACGCCCAATAGCGCGGCACTGGTCATAAAGTTGCCCAAAGCAATATATGCCTG
Organism: Acaryochloridaceae cyanobacterium VAR_48_metabat_390; assembly: GCA_031422435.1. Lineage (GTDB taxonomy): Bacteria > Cyanobacteriota > Cyanobacteriia > Thermosynechococcales > Thermosynechococcaceae > JAAURS01. The sequence goes on along the minus strand of JANPLU010000116.1, from coordinate 25,068 downwards.
TCGGGTAGCCCATTCGTTGACGTTAAAGCTGCGCGCACCATTCACCACATCACTCACCATCATGTTGCGATAGCCTGCAATCAACTCAATCGACATTCCGCGCACTTCAGCAGTTCGCGCCACAAAGCGATCAACATCCGCCGCCGTCAGGTTTTTCTTGATGGTGAAAACCACGTAATGAGAGCAGTCTGTGACCTGTGCTTGATTCCAAGACAGCGGCTTCAATTTTTCCTTAAGTTCTGCGCTGGTGACAATCAAAAATTTCCAGGGCTGGAGGCCATAAGAAGAAGGCGTAAGCACTAAAGCATCTTCTAAGGCAGACCAAGTTTCTGGCGCAATGGTCTTATTGGGGTCAAACTTTTTGGTGGCATAGCGCCAAGTGAGCGCATCTAATAGGTCTGGGGCTGAGATAGGTTTCATAGATAAAGAATTATTGCATTTTGGTTCTATCGCTGATCATACTCTACAGATTCTCTGTGACCTGTATTGCAGATTAGTTCCCTTTTGCTCTACCTATTGGGGCAGTCAGTCTGCGTCAATGAGCGGATCTAATTTTTGGTATAAAAAGCCACAGTTAGCTTATTCGCACTGTAACTTTCATTACACGAGTGAAGGTTCAGCGTTTGTCTTTTCGCTGGAGAAATAAATCATGATGACAGATATGGATCGTTCTAGACGCGCAATCGGAACCTTTTCAACCCGTTTAGAGGCAGAGCACGCCCTGAATGCGCTGAGTGACTCAACCTTCCCAATGGAAAAGGTTTCTGTGATTGCCCGAGATGCAGACCGACAAGAGGCTGTTGGAGGTGTTGAGGTTCAAGAAAATCTCGACAATAAATCTGATGAAGGGGCTACCACTGGAGCTGTGACAGGTGGCGTCGTAGGGGGCGGCACTGGTTTGCTGATAGGACTGGGAACTCTAGCCATTCCAGGCATCGGGCCAATTTTAATGGCAGGTGCTGCGGCAACGGCATTGGCAACGACTTTAGCCGGAACCGCAATTGGTGCAGCGGCGGGTAGCTTAGTGGGCGCTTTGGTGGGGCTTGGTATTCCTGAAGATCGCGCTAAAGTCTATGGCGACCGTATGCAAGAGGGCGGATATCTCGTCATGGTGGACGGTACCGAATCTGAAGTTGCGAGTGCCCAAATTATTCTGCACAGTAAGGGCATTCAGGACTTTGGCATTTACGATATCCCTACGACTTCTGTCTAAAGTCATCCAGGTAACCACCGCATTTTGGCTTGCTTAAGCCGCCATATTTCTGTTTCAAGAAGGTTAAATATGAATAAATTCATTCCTCTGCTGCTGGGTAGCTCAATGCTGCTGGGTGTCGTAGGTTGTGACAATGCGGCAAAAACGAGCGCGGATGCCCCTGGGAGCACCAGTGAATCACCGATGGTTCCAAATGCTCAATCCGCAGACAATACAAAAAATGATGCCATGAGCGACACCCGCAAAGCTCAAATCGAGTCTGATATCCGCGCTCGTGAGCAGCGAAACGACATGACTGGCGGAGATGGGGTCAGGGACGATAAAGATCTTCAAAGCCAGGTTCGGGGCAAATTAGAGGCAAATATACCCGCAAGCCAGCTAACGGTTGATGCCAAAGATGGGGCTGTTACTATCTCTGGAACGGTCTCTAATCAGGCACAATTGGCGAAGGTAAAACCCTTAGCAATGCAAATAAAAGGGGTTAAAAGCGTGATTAGTAAAGTGGCGATCGCCCCTGCAAAGCCAAACTAAACTTGTCTAAAGCATCGACAAAAAGGTTAGTGATCGAGTCAGATCACTAACCTTTTTGTCGATGCTCACCGCATGAAGAAACATTAAATCTTGCCATTAAAATTTTTAACGTATTTAGATAAGCTCAGCTCTGTCCCGCACTTATCCCAACGCACCCGATCAAATACTTCAAATAGGATAAAAAGGCCGCGCCCACACTCACAGGCATGTTCCGGCAAATGCTCTTGAGGTGGTCTAAGATAGCAGGATAAAGGCGGCGGCTCAAACCCCGTACCCTGATCTGTAATTACCCACTCATGCCTGTCTGGTAAACGTGCATAGCGCACCGATACTGACTTTTCTGGACTGAGTAGATTGCCATGTTTAGCCGCATTGACTAAAGCTTCCTGAAGCCCTAAACGTAGATCTGCGTGAAGTAATTCTGGTACTTCTTTGAGCAACAAATCTAAGATGGGGCATAGATAGAGGGTAGATGGAAAACTTAGGTTAAGCCACCGTGGTTTAATTGGGCGCAGCAGAAAAGCAACCAATTTGAGTACCCAGATGCGTCAACAGAATCGTTGGGTTTAAAAACCCTTCCCACTCAACTATAGCTAAGGGCTACCGCTGCTGACAATAGCGCACGAAGTGAAAAGGCGGACAGCAGCATCTCCACGGGGGCTGGAAGCATCTCTCCACGGAAGTCTAGGAGTTGAACGAGTCCTAAATACAAGATCCCTAAAAGCAGTGAAAAAATTCCGGTGATGATGGCAATAACTTTAGATCGGTCAATATTCATGGCGGTTGTTGTAGTGGTGAGGGTGGGTTGAAGAATAGACTACGATTACTCTGATGAGTTTGCAGGGAAAAACTTTAATGAAGATAGGTTGGCGCTAGGCTCCGATGGCGCGGTGAACCTCCCAAAATATTGAGCTGAAGACAGCAGTGGTGAAGAAGGGGTTGAAGGATTCACACCCAGAGCTTCCGGCTCGCCTGGACGAACGGCTGCTGCCGCCGCCAACTCCTGATCAAGCGTTTGAGTGGAAGAAACTAATTTGCTGAGTCCATTGATAAGCCTGATCAAATTTTGACGGAATTTAGGATCTCCTGTGACCTGATCTAACTCCGTCGTAATTTTTTGCGTGTTTTGAAAGGTGACTCGCGCGGAGTCCAGGGTCTGAGCTAACCCTAAAAGCGTCACAGGATTGTTGAGCGTGGTGCTGAGGCTTTTTAAGTTAGCTGAGGCTTTCGCACCGTTATCTGCAAGGGTTTCGAGATTATCGAGCAGTTTGCCGTTCTCAATACGGCTAATGATAGGGCTGAGGCTTTTGAGCGCAACCTTAAGATCTTTGCTTGCATCTTGCAGATTGCCGAGGGTGCTAATGAGAGTAGTGCGATTATCTTGTACCAAAGATGTCGCGCTGTCCGCCGCTTTGGTGACAGACCCTGCTGCAGTGCCCAACTGCTGGAGCTGCTGCCGTGCATCCCGACTTAATCCTGTAAAACCAGTAGCCGTAAGAGAAACATCTTTAAAAGTAGTGTCGGCGGTTTTGAGGGTAGCATTGGCATTGCGAGAGAGCCGCGTGATATTGAGCGCTGTGGTATTAAAGGTTTTGAGGGTAGCATTGGCATTGTCAATAACTTTACTGTCGCTCAAGAGCGCCGTCAGCTTGGTGGTAGACCGAATCAGCTCGTCAAAGTTAGCGCCTGTAACGCCATTGAGGCGATCGCCATCGCACAAAATCAGAGATTTTGCGCATTTGGGCTGATAGGGCGATAGCTCAGGGTAGCTAGCGGTTCGGTCAAACTTGGCGCGGGGCTGAATACTTAGCTCAACCTGTCCAATAAAGCCAGATTGCGTCACGCTAATCTCGCTGTTGCGGGGAATCACAAAGGACGCGGGTGAAATATCGACTTGAGCCGTTACGCCATAAACACTAGGGGTTAAAGACCGCACCCGACCCACTTTAACGCCGCGATATTTAACAGGACTACCCGTATTGAGTCCAATGGCATCCGACAGCTCAACGCTCAGAGAATACTGTCCCCCTAGGTTTGTGCCTCTGATCCACGCAACGATTCCAATAGTGGTACCCAACCCCAGCAGGAGCAAAAGCCCCACCGATCCTTCCCGAACGACACGCGACTGCATGTTTCCTCCGTGGTTTATAGTTTTGTTGCTGAGCGGCAGTTCGCTTTCGCTGCGAAAAGTCTCGCTATTCCTTGAGCTGTTCCCCTAACCCGCGTTGAGGGCGTAAAATCCACCTTCATCATAAACGTTGGCTTTGATGATAAATTGAGGCTGTAAACTCCCCTGAATCGCCGTTATAGAGGAGCAAGGAGCACGTATGTCTGAGGATTCGACAACCCCCCATGAGTCTGATTCTCATGCGTCAAGCAGCAGCAGCAGCCATGAAGAACCTGAGGTGACTGCCCAGCAGAATGAGGCAGAACCTATTGCTCAGTCTGTGGAAGTGCCTGAACCGGAACCTGTGGTGGCGAAGACAACGGCGGCGGTATCAGAACCCTCTGCGAAACGAGTGCGTGCGCCCATCCCTGTGGCGGTTGAGGAGTCTGGGACAAAGCAGACTTTTGACAAGGTGCTGAAGCTGGCAAAAGATGCTTGGAGCAAAGCGCAGCCGATTCTGAAAGAAAAAGGAACCCAGGCGCTTTTAGTAGGCAATCGCTTCACCAATGATTTTCTAGACAATACAGGGCCGAAGTTGAAAGACCAGGCGATCGCAAAAATCCCTGATTCTACTAAGGCTAAGGTTGATGAGCAAAAGGCAAAGCTTCAGCCGACCCTTAATAAACTTCAGCCGCTCTGGGACAAAGGAGTCGTCCCATTTTGGCAAAAAGTAGTGGTGCCTATTTGGAATAAGGGGTTAGCTTTTTTACGGCAGAAACTCCCCGCAAATTTACAGGAACTGACCGATCGCTTTTTGACGGTTTTGGTCATTACGACCGCAGTGGTGATCTACTGGTTCTTCTCGTCCTTAACGTCTGGTAAACCTGCGGTAGCCAAACAGCCTCCGGTGCCGACTAAACCTGTCTTAACACGACCTGCGCCAAAGCCCATTGCCCAGCGCCCTACTACAGCGCCGCCCCAGCGTACCCCTCCTGTAGCGACCAGACCAACAACATTTTCTAGCCCCAAGCCCGTTTCTGCCCCAATTGCTAAGCCTAGCGTCACAACGGCAGCCCCACAAAAAGTGGTGGCACCTAGCCCTGTTGCAGCCCCAGTGATCGATCTAGCTGAAATTCAAACTCAGCTTGCCAGCGCAGTGGCAGGTGTTGGCGATAGCTTAGTCGCTTCAGTTAAAACAGCTAACGCAAATCAGCAGCTAAAGGTATCTTTGGGAACGGGATGGAGCAGCTTAAGTGATGCGGAGCAAAAGGCGGTGGCGCAGAAGCTTTGGGTGCGATCGCAGAAGCTTGAGTTCAGCAAGCTTGAGCTATTAGACAGCACCAATACCCTTGTGGCGCGTAGTCCGGTCGTGGGGTCTAACGTCATCATGCTTCAGCAGCCAGCGCGACCTAAAGCACTGCCCGTAGCAGACTAAGGCAGCCACACCAACGTTTTCAGCCAGTCCACCATCAGCGGATTGACCAGATCAGGACGCTCATCATGGGGGCAGTGCCCCGTTTCAGGAATCGGCACAACTTTAATATTCGGCTCCTTCATTTGCGCTGCCCATGTTTGGAATACACTGCTGCCCTGAATCGGTGTCCAGGGGTCTGCTTCGCCCCATAGCACCAGCAGCGGCTGCTGAATGTGTGGCAAAAGCTCACGGACGCGTGGGCCAGGAGGTGCCCCTAGAATGGAGGCAAAAACCTTCTGCGCTTTGGGGTCACAGGCGGGTTCATAGATAATGTCGACCAGCTCATCGGTAATGGCGCTGGGGTTGCCGTAAACCTGCTTGAGCGTATTGCGGATGCGATTTTTTTGACGCACTTGGTTAAATAATGCCGACCCAATCAACGGACTTTGCACCAGTTTTGCAAACAAGCCCATTACCATCCGTAGTGGCAGGTTCAGCTCATCAGGGCGATGATTGAGTCCACCCGCCACGTTGAGCAAAATGCCCCCTGTGGCAATCTCAGGATATTTTGCCAAAACCATTAGGCTCAGCAGCGCCCCGATCGAATTGCCCACAACCACCATCGGCTGACCAATCTGATCTTGCCAAAAATCGTGGATAATCTCTTGCCATAGCTCTAGGGAATAGTCAAGGGCAGGCTTTTCGGATGCGCCAAACCCCAGCAGGTCAATGGCATAGACCCGATATCCTTGTTCTGCTAATGCCGGAATATTATTGCGCCAGTGGGCATAGGTTGCACCAAATCCGTGGATTAGCAGTAAGGGCTGTCCCTCGCCTAAAACTGTGTAGCAGAGGTCAAACCCACGCCACTGCCAGTGGAGACGGGGTAAGGCTGCATGGAGATAAGAATGACGGGTTGATTCTGAAACAGTCACAGGCTCAATCATGAAGACGCAGTTCATCAAGTAAAAAAAAGTGCGGCTTGGGTAAAAGCCTCACTTTATTATGAGGGCTGAATTGCCTATCGGGGAATGACGGGTGCAGAAGCAACACTCGAAATCAGCGGCTGATAAGCGCCGCCACCTAAAAGTGCGGTGGAGTGATGGTCTAGACTGTGGGCGATCGCCATATTCCCCTTGACCTGCGCCATCAGCGTAATCGACTCCTGAAGCTGCGAAGCCACCGCTACGGTCGTTGCATCATAGGTTTGGGTTGCCAGCTTAGGGTAAAACCCAATGGCAATAATGGGCGCAATGAGGCAGGCGGCAATGAAGACTTCACGGGGCTGAGCATCCATTGCGGGGGCGATCGCCTGGTCTGACATCGAAGACTCACCATAAAACACGCGGCGCAGCATCGACAGCAGATAAACAGGCGTTAAAATCAGCCCCACGGCTGCAAGCAGCGTAATGATGACCTTAAAGGGCGCGCTGTAGACAGGACTGCTGGCAACTCCTAAGAAAATCGTGAGTTCGCTGACAAAGCCACTCATGCCAGGGAGCGCTAAAGATGCCATCGTGCCTACAGTAAAAAGGGCAAAGGCGATGGGCATAACCTTGGCAATCCCACCCATTTTGTCAATCAGAAGCGTATGGGTACGCTCATAGGTCACGCCAGCCAAGAAGAATAACGCAGCCGCAATCAGTCCATGAGAGAGCATTTGCAGTACCGCACCGCTAAAGCCCACCTCTGTAAGTGCCGAAATGCCAATCAGCACAAAGCCCATGTGAGAAATTGAAGAGCAGGCCAGACAGCGCTTTAGGTTGCCTTGGCTAAAGGCCGTAAGCGCCCCATAAACAATATTGACCACGCCCAGAATCGCCAAGGCAGGCGCAAGGTAAACGTGAGCATTGGGGAACATCTCCACGTTCATGCGGATGAGTCCATAGCCGCCCATTTTGAGCAGCACCCCCGCCAGCACCATCGAAACAGGGGCAGAGGCTTCGCCGTGAGCGTCAGGGAGCCAGGTATGAAACGGAAAGATAGGGAGCTTAACGCCAAAGGCAATGAGAAAGGCAATGTAGCCCACAATCTCAAAGGCCAGGGAGTAATGCTTCTGGGCAAGGGTCGCCATATCAAAGGAAACCACATCGCCAGAGAAGGCCATCGCCAGACCCATGACGAGAATGAAAATAGAGCCTAGCGCAGTGTAGAGAATAAACTTTGTGGCGGCGTAGGCTCGGTTAGGCCCACCCCAAATAGAAATCAGCAGGTAAACCGGAACCAGCTCTAGCTCCCATAGGGTAAAGAACAGCAGCATGTCTTGGGCTGCAAACACGCCTACTTGGGCGCTGTAGAGCAGCAGCATTAGCCCATAAAAAAGCCTGGGCTTGTGGGTCACATTCCAGGCTGCAAAAATCGCTAAGGTATTTATAAAGCCCGTGAGGACAATGAGCGGCATCGAAAGGCCGTCTACGGCGACAGACCAGTTCAGCCCAAGCTGAGGAATCCAACTATAGCGCTCCGTCATCTGAAGCCCAGGGGTGGAAAGGTCGTAGTGCTGCCAAAACGCCCAGACGGTCAGTGCAAAATCTACAAACCCAACGGCAAGGGCATACCAACGAAGCGTTTTGCCGTTTTGATCAGGAATAACAGGAACGAATAGCGCGGCGATCGCCGGAATTGCAATGAGCGCAGTCAGCCAAGGAAAGTGATCCACCATTACCAAACCCCCATGGGGCGAAAGTCTAAGAGACGGTTAATATTTAACAATTCTCAACAATTGCAGACGTATGCTGCGGTTGCTGCTGCGATGAGTGCCCTCGACAAAATCGCTGTATTCTTTAGAGATTATGACTGAGAGAGCGCTGTACAGCTCCTTGCGGTAGGAATATATGCTTAATATACCCTGTAACGAATTGTTAAGCACAACGGCAACTATAAAAATATTCACTAGTTTTGCTGATTTTTGTAGATAAATGTATGGGGGAGATTTTTAGTGGCTGTAGAGCGGTCGAGATCCTCAGAGCTTGTTAGGATTTAAGTATTGAAATATTTATGCTTTCGAGCCTCTAAGCGCTGTTGTAATGCCTGCAAAAACCCTTGATTTATTAGATTGGCCTCGACTGACCCAGCATTTATCAACTTTTACAATGACCAAGCTGGGCAGTCTGATTACACAGCAGCTCACGCCAGCTCAGTCTTTAAGAGAAAGTCAACGTCTACTTCAGCAAACGCAAGAGGTGGTTGAGCTAGAGTCCCGCACGGGGAGCTTAAGCTTTGACGGCGTTCAGGATATCAGCGCAGCGTTAGAGCGAGCAGGTCAGCGCGGTATTTTGAGCGGCATGGAGCTTTTGAGCATTGCCACCACCCTATCGGCAGCGCGACAGCTTCGTCGCATCGTAGATCGATTTCCAGAGCTGATTTCTATTAACGAACTGGTATCTGCTCTGCGAACCTTCCCTGAGCTAGAGAAGGAGATTCATCACTGCCTTGATGATCAGGGCGATGTGGAAGATCGCGCCAGTGAAAAAATTGCCGATATCCGCGATCGCAGCCGTCACGGTCGCCAGCAGGTGCAGAAAATTCTACAAAGTATTTTGCAGCGCAAGGCGAGTGCCCTTCAGGAAATTTTGATTACCCAACGCTCCGACCGATTTGTGGTGCCCGTAAAGGCGGCTCAAAAGGACGCGATTCCTGGGATTGTCCATGACTCTTCTGCCAGTGGCGTGACTTTATATATAGAACCGCAGTCTACGGTAAGCCTCAATAACCAACTGCGGCAGCTTATGCGCCAAGAGCAGGTTGAGTCTGAGCGGATTCGGCAGGCGTTGACAGAGAAGGTTGCGGCGGTGCTGCCGGAGCTGGAGCTGCTGCTAGATATTGTGACCCAGCTTGATTTAGCCGTTGCCCGTGCGCGCTACAGCCTGTGGATCAACGGCAACCCGCCCATCTTTATTGACCGCACCCATCAGCCTATTGTTCTGCGGCGGCTTTACCACCCTTTGCTGCTGTGGCAGCAGAAACATGAGCAGGGTGCGGATGTGGTACCCATTGACGTGGTCATTCGCCCCGAAACCATTGTTGTTGCCATCACCGGCCCTAATACGGGCGGCAAAACCGTGACCCTCAAAAATTTGGGCTTAGCGGTGCTGATGGCAAAGGCGGGGCTATTTGTGCCTGCCCAAGAACCCGTAGAGCTGCCTTGGTTCGATCAGGTCTTGGCAGACATTGGGGATGAACAGTCGCTCCAGCAAAATCTCTCTACCTTCTCAGGCCATATCCGCCGGATCCAGACGATGGTTGAAACGCTCACCCCTAGCTCTCTGGTGCTGCTCGATGAAGTAGGAGCCGGAACCGACCCGTCCGAGGGGACGGCCTTGGCGATCGCCCTCCTCCGTTACCTTGCCGACCACGCCCAGCTCACCATTGCCACCACCCACTTTGGAGAACTCAAAACCCTCAAATATCAAGACCCCCGCTTTGAAAACGCCTCTGTTGAATTTAATGACGAGACATTAGCACCCACCTATCGGCTGCTGTGGGGCATCCCAGGGCGGTCTAATGCCTTGGCGATCGCCCAGCGGCTGGGGTTACGGGTTGAAATTGTCGAAGCGGCTCAAGCCTCTATTCACCACGACAATAGTGACTTAAGTGAAGTGATTGCTGACCTTGAGCAACAGCGCCGCACCCAAGAAGAGAAAAACAAAGCCGCAGGCCACCTGCTCAAACATGCCGAGTCGCTCCATCGGGAGCTAGAGCGCAAGACATCTGAGCTAAAGGCGCGAGAGCGTGACCTTAAGCAGCAGCAAGAGGCCGATGTGCAGGTAGCAATTCAGTCTGCCAAAGCAGAAATCGCCCAGGTTATTCGCACCCTTCAGCGTGGGCCTCAAACGGCTCAGGCCGCTCAGCAAGCAACCCAAACCTTAGGGGGCGTAGCCCAACAGGCGTTACCCTCTGCTGCCAAAAAGCCTGCGGTGCCTAAAGGGTTTATGCCCAAGGTAGGCGATCGCCTTCGCATCCCTAAGCTGGGCAGTACGGCGGAGGTGATTTCGCCTGTAACCGAGGAGGGAGAACTGACGGTGCGGATGGGCTTAATGAAGCTGACGGTACAGCTTGCGGAAGTGGAGTCTTTATCAGGCGAAAAAACAGAGCCGATTGCAAAGGCTAAACCCACACCACTGCCTGCACCAGAGCCACCCCCTGTGCAGATGCGGACTTCTCAGAACACCGTGGATATACGGGGACAGCGGGTGGCGGATGCGGAAGGGATTTTAGAAAATGCGATCGCCGCTGCCCAAGGGCCACTTTGGGTTATTCACGGTCATGGGACGGGTAAGCTCCGGCAGGGGGTGCAGACTTTCTTGACGAGTCATCCGAGGGTGGAGCGGTTTGAGTTTGCAGAGCAGAATGACGGCGGGACTGGGGTAACGATTGCGTATTGTCGAAATTAAGGGCAAGGATTAGCTTAGGGCGAATGTTTGATGGAACGAATAATCCAGTAGCTAATAGACAAAGCGAAAATGGCGATTGCTAATCCAATCACGTCTAACCCTGTGGTCTTTTCAAAGTCTAAGATAATAATCTTGCGAGAGACGGCGATGATAGAGGTTACCACCACTAGCTCTACTTGCACCACATTTTTGCGAAGGTAGGCTGTGATATTTTCTAAGATTTCTAGGGCAATTAGAACATTTAAAAATAGACCGAAAAGGTCAATGAGGGTGCGCCCCAAATAGCCATCAGGGGGCTGAGTAATTTGAGAGAGCAAAACAATCCCAAGGTCAACCACCGCAACAAGAATGACAATTACCATTCCAGCCGAAAGTATCTTGGCGACTAACTGCTCGACCCAGTGAAGCCCACTTAAAAGGCGGAGATCTTCACCTGAACCTAATAGGTTAGAAATTTTTTTCCACATCTATATCTATACGATTGAATCATCTGTAGGAGGGGTTTAGCTTGCTTAAGCGTTAAGATAACCCGTTATTCAAGAGAAGGATTAGAAGCTGAATTAAAGGCAATGCGAAGGAAAGGTGGAGCCAAAAAAGTGGTCATAATTACCATAATAATAATGGCAGCCTGGAGAGATTTATCAAGCGCACCGCTGGCCGCACCAATTGCAGCAAAAACTAAGCCCACTTCTCCTCTAGGTATCATGCCAATACCAATCGCTAAACGGTTGATGTTGGGCTGACCGAAGACAACCCAGCCTGTGACAATTTTACCCACAATGGCGATCGCCACTAGAAACAGCGCAATTACAATACCAGTAATATTTTCGGGGACAAACGGATTGAGAACGCTTAAATCTACCTTAGCGCCAACAGTCACAAAGAAAATGGGCACCAGAATGTCAGCAACAGATCTAACCTGTTCATCTAGTTCTTTGCGCACATCGGTTTCTTCTAAGACGAGACCCGCTGCAAAAGAACCCAAAATTGCTTCTAAATGAATTACATCGCCAATAAAAGCCATGAAGAAAGCAAAAATAAAGGCTGGAACAATGAGGTTACCTCTAGTCTTAAAAAAGTTGGCAGCACTCATGAAGCCCTTATTAAAAAAGCTGCCTAATAAAATGGATCCAATTAAAAATATCGTCGCACTTGCAATGAGGTAGATAACATTGAGAAGGTCAATCTCTCCAGTTTTAGCAAGGCTAGCAACCACTGCCAACACAATAATGCCAAGAATGTCGTCAATGACAGCAGCGCCGACAATAATTTGACCTTCCCTCGATTTAAGTTGACCTAATTCTGATAGGACTTTGGAGGTAATGCCAATGCTGGTCGCGGTAAGGGCGGCTCCTGCAAAAATGGCCGGAATGGCAGAGACATGAAAGAAATACATGAGCCCGGCAGTGCCTGCCGCAAATGGCGCTGCTACGCCAACACAGGCAACGATAGTAGCCTGATAACCTACTTTTTTAAGTTCGTGGACATCAGACTCTAGACCAATTTCAAACAGAAGGATGATAACGCCAATCTCAGCCAGAATAGAAAGAAATTCACTCTGGACTTGAAAGATCGAGGTGATCGCCTCAGTTCCAAGTGGATTAATGAACTGCAAAACATTCATCACGATAGAATCGGCAGCAGCGGCTCCGCCTTCAGGAAAAACCAGCAGATGCAGGACCGATGCACCCACCAATACCCCAGCAATCAATTCCCCTAAAACAGGCGGGAAGTCAAAGGTTCTAGAGAGTTCGCCGCCAACTTTGCTGGCGATATAAATAATGACTAAGCTCAACAGCACCCCTGCCAAAATAACGGGTGCATATTCAGCTTCTGCGGCGGTTGCCAGTAAAGGCACTGTCAGCAGCGATTGAGGGAAGGCACTGAGCATAGAGGTTTTAGTTGCGATAATTATGGCTTCTATCATAGGTGAAGAATCTGCTGAAGACGGCGGCTTTCCATTTCAAGGACGCGGCGGGCAAAATCGCGATCGCGCGTGAGCAGGTCATCAAAGGCATCTACAGGAATCGCTAGAATGCGGGTAGGCTCAGTCTTCGCCACAATCGTGCTGGCTTGGCGAGTATGGGAAAGCACTTCTAGCTCATCTAAAACCTGTCCTGGCAAAAGTGCCTGGGTGGAGATTGCTGTATCTTCACCGAGCGGAAGTGACTGAATTTGGGCACTTCCCTCTATCAACAGCAATAGTTCTCGGCAGGTGTCTCCGGCTTCGGTAATGGCGGCTTCAGGCTGATACACTTTGACTTCTGCACGATGGGCCAGCGCAATGAGCGTTTCGCTGTGAACCCCTCCAAAGAAGTCGCTGTTGAATAGATACACGAGCTTCTCTAAGGTTTTAAAGAAGGTCAGAGGTGCCTCTAAGGGTGTCATCGGATCGAGAATGGTGGCTGCCACTTCCTGAATGAGAGCGTTGGGCTTAGGTTTTGCCGTCAGTAGATGGGTCGCACGCTCTTTTGCACGTTGGGAATCTAACTCAAACAGCATAAAAAGGCTGGCAGCCTGAATGAGTGGATTGGGTTCAAAGACAAGCGCATCTAAATGAGTGGCGATCGCTCCTACGGTCAGCGTCAAGGAACAGGCGGTGGGAACCTCGGCAGGCTGAGTAAGCAGCGTGAAAATCTGAGGGCTGAGGCGGTTCTGCCAGCGAGCGGGCGCATTCGGCTGCTGAGCGCTTTCGGTGAGCAAATCTTGCAGCACCCCTGGGGATAATTTCTCAAGGGCATGAGCCAGATACAGACCTGGAGCTTCGGTACCATCGGCAGGCTGGGGTTCTTGCTGTAAACGCTCAATAATTTCGAGTAGACCCGTAACCAAAAGACGTTTTCTCTGAAGGACGGTGGTACGCAAAAGCGTTAGCACCGTTTCTTGACCGCGAAGAGACGGTTGATTTAGAGCGTGATAGCGATAAATTAAATTTTCGAGCTGATGCAGAAGGGCTTCAGCCCGATGGATTAAAGCAGCCGTTGGGTTGAGGTTGTCTAGAATGGCCTGCTCCTCTCGCTGGGTCATGCCATATTCGCGACTGAGCAGTTGAAGCACCTCAGATTCTTGGCCTAAGGTGGGTGGTTCCGTATTGGTTTGAGTCATCGTTTGCTGCTGGAGGGCAAGCATTCGCTCTAGGGCTTTGCGGTAGCCCGTCAAACGCACGAGGTTTTCGCGCGATCGCAGTTGACTCGCATCCAGCAGGTCTGGATTCTCAACGCCCAATTCTTCTAAGACAACGCGGTGTTCTTCTTCACTGATGTCGAGTTCTGCACGCATCTGCTGAAGCACTTCAAGGCTGCTGGCGGTATTGACATAGCCTTCTTCAAGGGCTTCTCGCACTACGCCTTTATAGGCTTCATGCCGTTTTTCTTTAGTGAACCCAGGGAGGACTTTTGCCAGCACATAGACTTCATCGGTGTTGAGGGTTTCAAGCGATCGCCCTTCTAAAAACTGCGCTACGTTGAGCTTGAGGCGGCTGAGCTGTCGGCGAAGACGACTGGCAAGCCCTTCACGGCTGTAGCGATCGGGGTTGCGCTGCCAGGTGCGGTAGAGCCATAAGGTACTAAGTCCGACGATGATTCCTTCATAGAAAAATTGAAGCGCCAGCGGCAGCAGCAAAATAAGGGGTCGCCCCCCAAACACAAAGAAAAAGTTGAAGATAAAAAAGGTGCAGACCGTAAAAATGCGATGCTGAACCATCTCAGGGCTAGCGGTTTTCTGTTGACGAACAAGATAGGCAGAAACTTGAGTTTCGACTGCCTGACCGATGAGGTAGCCTGCCGCGCTAAATAGACCTAACGTGACCGGAACCGCGACCAGTTTGGGGATTGGAATAGGAGTGCCAAATAGATACAGGCCAGGATTCAAGAGCGTTTCTCGTAGGTTTTCTTGGTGCGACCAAGCGCCCGAAAAGTAGTAGTCCCAATTGCCAGCATAGAGGTAGTAATAGCAAAAGTAGCCCACGACCAAGCCCACATAGCCGTAATAGATTACCTTTTTCTGCGGTTGGGCTACGCTATCCCAGTAAGCGCGTTCAGCGTCGATATCAATGCAGGGGTTCTGGCACGCAACGCAGGCGCTCTGCTCTTTGCCCTCTTTGTCTACAGTGCGACACATGGACTGCGTGATTTGCTGATCGCCGATATGGGCTTTACTAGCAAAGAGTCCACTGGGTTCAGCATAAATGCTCTGGACTGGAGCCATGGGGCAAAAGTATTGGCACCAGGATTTGCCGCCATAGAAATAGCCTACGGCGATCGCCCCAGCAATGGTGAGGCAAAACCAGGCCGCTAATGCCAAGCGGTCTGAATTAATGAACAAGATGCGGGCGCACAACCCTAGGGACAGTAACCCAAACTGAAGATACTGATAGTTTCGGCCTAACCAAGACCCCGGTTTCACCTTCACTAGCTCATAACGCGCTTTGCCTGTTTTGGCATTCTCACGCTTGATCTGGCGCTGCCAGCCCAACGCGCGAGGGATTTGCGACAGGAACGAGAGCGGGCAAATCCGCCGCCATAGCTCATGCCCAAAAATCAGCAGAATAAAAATAGAGCTAGGCACAATCGCACCCCAAAAAATGGTGGTGCCCAAGGGGTAGGTTTGCTCTACTAAGCAAACGCCCTGAACCTTGACGCAAAGATTAGGATCAATCCGTAGCGGACTCCAGGAGCGATCAGGTTGAGTCAGCCACAGGGAGAGCGGATCGTAAAACAGCGACGCAATCAGCAGCAGCCAGCCCACCGTTAAGATCCAGCGGACAAGGTGCATCCGTCGTTCTGCAATTTGACCGAACATACGCTCACGTTTTCTAAAGAATTGACATAAAGCCCAGGCAAAACTTCAATACGCTGGCGCAAGCAAAACCGCGAGGTTCCGAAGATCGGTTTGGAGATCGGCAATCGCCCCTGGCTCAGTTCGCACTCACCTTTGCTTTGAGAAACCCTTTGAACCGCCGCAAGTTTGCTTTAGCAACGTTCCACTGAAGCATAAGATGAAGCGCAATGAATGCGAGAAACGTGTAGGCAAGCCAAAAATGGAGCGCGCGCCCCACATCGACCATTGCCTCATTTTGCGGAAAAAGATCCGGCAACACCAGCCCGAAAAATTTGACGTTATTCGAGCGATAGGAATTAGACAATAAAAATCCGGCGATGGGTACCGCCCACATCAAGGCATACATCAGCGTATGTAGCGCAAAATTCTTGAGCCACTGCGGTGAGAACTTAGGAAGCCGTCTGGCGTACTTCTTTTGCATCACCTGAATCAGGGTCAAAATGCGCCAGGTGAGCAGCGCCATCGTTAGCACCCCCATCGACTTATGGAAGTCGTAGAGCAGGTTACGGAAGTCGGTTCTGGGGAGCTGCGCCATCAGAGTACCGACGACAAACATAATTAGATAGCAGCCCGCCATCCACCAATGAACCGACCTCAATCGTTGAAAAGCAGAATTGAGTCTAAGCGTCTTGCTTGCTGTCGTGGGTAGTGAACTCATCGCTAATCATCATCTTTCTTAGATTTGTTTTTGTCCTTTTCATTATCATCATCATCTTCTTTATCTTTTTCTTCTTGCTCTGTCTTTTCTTCTCTATCGTCATCCTCGTCAGACCCACCGGACGGTTGACAAGCAGACAGAGGCAGTATTATTCCTAGCAAAAAAATAAAGTAAGTTGCTTTGCGCAAAATCGTTTTCATCGTGGCTCACGTATATGTATCTAGAGGAACGCTTACAAAATTTAGCCCACATCGTCATGGGCAAAACGGTTATAGAGAAAGTCGAGGGCGTAGTTACGCAGCTTATAGTATTGCGGATCTTCCATAATACGGGCGCGATCGCGGGGGCGACCAAAGGGAATGGTCATAATCTCCCCAATGTTGGCGGCAGGCCCGTTGGTCATCATCACTAGGCGATCAGCTAGAAACAACGCCTCATCAATATCGTGGGTAATCATCAGCACGGTGCAGCGATGGTCATTCCAGATTTTGAGCAGTTCTTCTTGCAGCTCTTCTTTGGTGATGGCATCCAGTGCGCCAAAGGGTTCGTCCAAAATCAGGACTTCGGGACGGATGGAGAGGGCACGGGCGATCGCCACACGCTGCTTCATTCCGCCAGAAATTTGGGGCGGTCGTTTGTCTGCCGCTTCTTCTAAGCCCACCATTGCCAAGTGTTCGCGCACAATGGATCGCTTTTCAGCCTCTGTTTTGTTAGGCCAAACCGAATCAACCGCCAGATAGATATTTTCAAAAGCGGTTAGCCACGGCAGAAGCGCGTAGCCCTGAAATACCACCATGCGATCGGGGCCAGGTTTGACAATGGACTGCCCCCGCAAAGAGACTGTTCCAGTCGTGGGATGGTTAAACCCAGACACCATATCCAACAGCGTCGATTTTCCGCAGCCAGAGTGACCGATGACGCAGATAAACTCACCTTCTGCGACCTGAAGGTTGACATCTTCTAGAACGGTAAAAGGCCCTTCAGACGTAGGGTAAACCTTGGAAAGTTGAGAAATATCGAGGAAGGACGAACTAGCGGCAGCAGACTGGTTAGCAGCAGTACGATTTGGCATCAAGGTTGATTTTGTGGTTGTCATCGTTGGCGGTGGGGTAAAGGACAAAATCTTGGTTGTAGCGGGGGCGCAAGCCTAGCGCCTCTACGAATACGGAATGGCGTTAGGCTGCAACGCGAACCCGTTCGTCAAGCACAACTTCTGCCATCGTGAAGTCTTGCTTAATTTCAAGGCTATTGAGATAGCCGATGGGGTCATCAGCATTGAAGGTTGTCCCGTCAAAGAGCTGAATTGCACCCCGACTGTAGGTCAGGTCAGACAGCCCTAATTCACGGGATGCGGTACTAAACGCCCCTATTCGACAGATCCGCTCCAAAATCTCAACCCAGTTACGCGGGAACGGCGTATCGCCCCATCGTGCTAACTGCGTCATGTGCCAAAGCTGCTCTGTACGGCTGGGTCGATTAACGCCTTCGCCAAAGAAGAGATGATGGGCATAATCTCGCATGGGCATATTGAGGTCACAGACAGCGCT
Organism: Acaryochloridaceae cyanobacterium VAR_48_metabat_390; assembly: GCA_031422435.1. Classification (GTDB taxonomy): domain Bacteria; phylum Cyanobacteriota; class Cyanobacteriia; order Thermosynechococcales; family Thermosynechococcaceae; genus JAAURS01. The sequence continues at coordinate 7,366 of JANPLU010000116.1, read as the reverse complement.
ATTGGGGTTGCCCAACTGAATGTATTCAAGATTAGTACTGACGTACTCACGCCGCGACAGAATTTCTTGAATCTCGGTAGCATTAGCTGGTTCAGCGCAATATTGACCTGCCTCTAGTAGAGCTTTAATCAGCGCAATGTGAGTATTGGGATAGGCATTCGCCCAGTCTTCTCGCACGCCTAACACCTTGCCCGGATGCCCTTTCCAAATTTCAAGGTCGGTGGCGACGGTAAAGCCTACCCCCTCGATCGCCGCTCGTAAGTTCCAAGGTTCGCCTACGCAAAAGCCGTCAATGCTTCCAGCCTGGAGGTCTACCACCATCTGTGCGGGAGGGATGGGCTTTAGGATGACATCACGGTCAGGGTCAATGCCACCTGCTGCCAGCCAATAGCGCAGCAGCAGATTATGCATTGAAGACGGATGCACCACCCCCATTCTGTGCTGACGCTCTGGGGAAGCCAACAGCATCTGTTTAAAGTCGGCAAGGGTGCGAACGCCTTCGGCGTAAAAGCGCTTCGCCAGGGTGATGGCGTTGCCGTTGCGGGTCATGGTCAAGGATGTAACCACGGGCAGGGGCTTGGTATCATGGGCACCCAAGGTTAGCCACAACGGCATTCCTGAAGGCATTTGAGCCGCATCCAAAAAGCCGCCTGTCATGCCGTCAATGATGCCGCGCCAGCTCGTTTCTCGCACGAGGTTGACTTCATCCAGGCCGTGCTTCGTAAAAAAGCCTTTTTCTTTGGCAACCGCTAGGGGCGCACAGGCAGTTAAGGGTACATAGCCCAACTCTAGGTTTACCTTTTCTAGACCATGACGGGCGATCGCCCCTGTTTTGCGCGCCCTCAACTGCTTAATCCGCTTTTGCTGGTTGAGGAAGTAAATAATTTCGCTCCGCAGGCTGTAGTAGCTGGGATGCTCCACCACTTCCATCCGCTTGCGGGGGCGCGGAATATCCACGTCTAAGATTTGACCAATCTTAGAACCAGGGCCATTGGTCAGCATCACAATGCGATCGGACAGCAGCACCGCTTCGTCTACGTCGTGGGTCACCATGACGGCGGTAACTTTATTTTCTTCACAGATTTTCATGAGCTGCTCTTGCAGATTGCCCCGCGTAAGGGCATCCAATGCGCCAAAGGGTTCATCGAGCAGCAGCACCTTGGGTTTTAGGGCTAGGGCACGGGCGATCGCCACCCGCTGTTTTTGCCCCCCAGACAGCATCGTGATCGATTTGTGGGCATGGGGTCGTAACCCCACCATATCAATGTGCTGTTCTAAAATGCTCTTGCGCTCGCCCTTGGGCAGGTCTGCCATCACTTCGTCAATGGCGAGGGCAATATTTTGGCGCACCGTAAGCCAAGGCAGTAACGAATAGTTTTGAAACACCACCATGCGATCAGGGCCAGGGCGCGTGATGCGCTGACCTTCTAGGGTCACAATGCCTTCAGTGGGCAGGTCTAACCCTGCAATCATGTTGAGGAGTGTAGATTTACCGCAGCCTGAGTGCCCAATCAGAGAAACAAATTCTCCCTGTTTGATTTCTAAATTAATGCCTGTGAGGGCAACGTACTCGTCTCCACCCGCAAGGGGGAAAACCTTATCAATGTTGTCAACTGAAACAAAAGACATAACTAAGCCTCTAATGAAATGAGGAGTTAACGGGAAAGGATTGGGTTCGGCTCCGCTCACCCTCCCTCAATACCTACGGTGTACACGCATCTTTTATCGGACTTATTCAATTCTGCATTCGCCCCCCTAGTCCCCCAATTCTGGGGGGAAATGACCTTGGTTTTTAGATTTCTCCCCCCAGAATTGGGGGGTCGGGGGGGCAAATGCAGGGTATTGGAGACTTGTGTGTACCTAGTAGCCCCCAATACAAGATTTGAGGGCTGAGCGTAGCCGAAGCCCGATGGCAATCTACCGAGGTTCTTCGGGCACAATCAAATGTTCGATGTAAGACATTGCTTTGTCTAAGAGCAGACCTACTGCGCCGATGTACACCAGCGCCAAAATCACCTCACCGATGTAGTTGTTTTGGTAGGCATCCCAGATAAAGAAGCCAATTCCCACAATCCCGGACATTACGATTTCAGCGGCAATAATCGCCAACCATGCCAAACCGATCGCAATCCGTAGCCCTGTAAAGATGTAGGGTAGTGCCGAAGGCAGCAAAATCTTGAGGAAATATTTTTGGCGAGAGAGCTGCAACACCTTAGCAACGTTGTTATAGTCTTTAGGAATTTGGCGAACCCCCACAGCGGTGTTAATCAAAATGGGCCAAACTGCCGTCACAAAGATCACGAAGAGCGCGGCAGGCTCATTTTTTTGGAGCGCAGCAAGGGCGATGGGCACCCAAGCTAGGGGCGGTACGGTTCGTAAAAACTGGAAGAGCGGGTCTAGCATCTTTGAGGCGATGGGCGTTGTGCCGATGAGAATGCCTGTGCCAATCCCCACTACTGCGGCAAAGAAGTAGCCAATTGCCACCCGCTGCAAACTCGCCCAGGTTTGCCAAAATAGCCCTTTGTTGAGTCCGCCTAAATCCATAAACGGATACATGATCAAATCTCTGGTTCGAGGTTCGGTCACGATGTCGATGGGGCCTGGCAGTTTGGTTAAGCCTGAACTAGAAAAGAGTTGCCAAATTAAGAGAAATCCTAAAATCCCTAGAAGGGGTGGAATAATCTCTTTTGAATATTTCTTCCAAAAGGTTTGAAGCGTGCCGGATGATTTTCTACGCGGAAGGGTGCTGACTGCCATAGGTCTAAGTCTCTACTAGGGGTTTTTATGGATTGAGATGGGCGATCCGATATGCGATCGCCCCAGAAACGAGTTTGCTTAAACCCGCTTAATCTTCAGGCTATTGAGATAGGCTTTTGGGTTCTCAGGATCGAACTTAATGCCGTCAAAAAAGGTTTCAACACCGCGAGAAGTGCTTTTAGGAATATCCGAATCGGGAACGCCAAGTTCCTTTGCCGCTGCTTTCCATAAATCCTCTCGGTTTACCGAATCCACAATTCGCTTCGCGTCATCTAAGGTTTTGGCTGGCAAAAAGCCCCAGCGAACGCTCTCGGTAATGAACCACAGATCGTGGCTTTTGTAGGGATAAGACACACTGCCCAGATCGTCCTTCCAGTACAGAGGCCCCATCTTGAAGTCATTGACCGCAGGTTGACCGTCGCCTACATCGTATTTCCCTTCAAAGGGCGGCTTGAGAACAGTGGCTGGAACGTTAAAGTAGTCTCTACTTGAGAGAACTGTGACCAATTCTTCGCGGTTTTCGGGCTTGTCGCACCACTGCTGTGCTTCCATCACGGCTTTTAGAATCGCTTTTGTGGCCTTAGGGTTTTTATCGACCCAATCTGCTCGCATTGCCAAATATTCTTCGGGGTGTCCTTTCCAGATTTGGGCAGTCAGGGTACCAATAAAGCCGATCTTGTCTTGAATAATGCGGAACGGCCAAGGATCGCCCGTGCTAAACGCATCCATCGTCCCTGTTTTCATGTTGGCGACGGTCTGCGCAGCCGGAACTGTGAGCAGGCTCATTTCTTGATCTGGATCGATGCCGCTGGCGGCTAACCAGTAGCGAATCCAAAAGTCTTGGTTGGCTTTAGGGAAAGTATAGGCAGCCTTGAAAGGAGTATTGGCAGCTTTCTGACCCTTAATATAGTCAACACCTGCTTTGCTGATTTTGGTGTGCAGCCCCTTGCCGAGGTGCTTATTGGCGATCGCAATCCCATTCCCCTGGGTCACAAGCTGCGCCAATACATACATGGGAATTTTCTTGTTCCCCTTGGTAATTAGCCCCTCGCTAATGAGGTGAGGCATCGGCATTTGCCACTGTCCGCCGTCAATGCCGCCGCCCTCTGAGCCAATTTCAACGTTGTCTCGCGCGGAACCCCAGTTCGCTTGCTTCGAGACATCCACTTCGGTCATGCCGTACTTGGCAAACAGGCCTTTCTTTTGGGCAATAATTAGCGGCGCAGCTTCAATAATAGGCAGATAACCCAGCTTTACCTTGGTGGTTTCGGGCGCTTCCCCCGCCGCGATAGGGCTAGCAGGCGCAGCGGCTGGCGAACCCCCTGCATTGGTCGCAGAGGGCGGATTGCCCAGACACCCTTTGAGCAAAAGGGAGCCAGCAGAGGCAGCACCTGCGGTGAGGATAAATTTGCGACGGGACAATTGGCTCATAGGTTCTCCTGATGTCAAAAAGGGCTAAACGCTAACGGTCAGAACTTGTGGAAATGCCCTTGCGCAGAACAAAGGACAGAATTAAGACGCTGAAGTAGCTTGCAATAACGCTGGGAACAACGAATTCAAACATGGTTATGCTCCTAAAACATGAAGGGTTGAATGGCGTTTATAAACTCAATGCCTATTCATTAATCTATTGATAGCTTCAAAGAAAAACTCAATAAGTATTGATATAAAACATTCCTCCTGGCTTAGAATCCTAAGAAACAAGCAAGTAAAAGCTACGCATTCAATACATTTTGAATGGTTAAGCTTGAAACATTAAATTGATAATACCTTTGACAAGCAATAGATAAAAGCCTAATTATTTTATCTAATAGATAGATTTTATCTATTTAAATCAAGTCTTATTTAGGATCTATAGCGAGTCCTCAAAACTCCGGCACGAAGCAAAATGCTGGAAAGTGTCGATCACTGGCTTGACTGTTGAGTCTGAAACGCGTTCAATTTTTTCAGGGATGCCGTTCAGCAATTCAAAACAATGTTTTTATTCTTATCCAAGCTGCTGCCGCTGTTTATATATCCGGCAGGGCTGTCTTGTTTATTGCTGGGGGTGGCGATCGCCACGTTCTGGAAGCATCCCCGTATTGCGGCAACAGCAATGGGTGCAGCCTTGGGCGTAATTCTTTTTAGCAGTAATGCCTGGGTTGCAGCGGCTTTGGCGCGAGGGCTAGAGTTTCAGTATCGGCCTGCTGCCACCTATCCTAAGGTGGCGGCGATCGTCATTTTAGGCGGTGCGGTACGTTCAGCTACTGCGCCACGGGTTTGGCCTGAGCTGCTTGAGTCTGGCGATCGCATTTTGTATGCCGCGCGACTTTATAAAGAAGGCTACGCCCCCAAACTCATCTTGACCGGAGGGCGCATTAACTGGAAAAAAGAAGCGGCTCCTTCAGAAGCCCAAGACATTGAGACTCTTTTAGAATTTATGGGCATCCCCAAGTCCGCCATGCTGCTAGAGCGAACTTCGCTCAATACCCACGAAAACGCGGTTAACGTGAAGGCCATTCTGGCTCAAGAAAAGTTAGAGGGGCCAATCTTGCTGGTGACTTCGGCGCTACATATGCCGCGCTCTATGGCAATTTTCAAGAAAGAAGGGATGGAGGCGATCACGGCCCCCACAGACTATCTCGTGGATGAATCCACCTAAGATCAAGGCATTCCAAATTTTGTATTAAAGCTGTTTCCTGATGCTGAAGCAATGTACCGCACCACCATCGCCCTTAAAGAATATGTTGGCATGGTGGTGTACTGGCTAAAGGGATGGATTTAGCGTCTTATCGCTTAACGAATCGATCAGCGGCTCTGCTACAACTAAAAGAAACTTGCAGCACCTGATATGAAATTGACCGAAGTTCGCAGCCATACTCCTCCACCAGCAGATGAAATTTTTGCGCTCATCCGCTTTAGTCAGGGGTTTTACCAAGAAACAGACTATCGCCAGAATCATAAACGCCACTGTCAGTGGTATGCCGAAACCGCAGCCCAAAACCGTGCGGAATTCAGCGCGATGAAACAAGACTTTAAGCTTCTACGCTGGTTTCGTCGTTAACCACTGCGTCATCTGCCACTTCATTGACCACCACTTCAATTTCAAAGTCATTGAGGTGAGTGCGAAACTTAGGCGCAAACTGAATAATAAATGGATAGTTAGCGCTGACAGGTCGACCTTGCCACTCTTGCAACACACCAACAATCTCACCTTCTAGCCCTTTAATATCAAAAGGCTGACTGCGATGCTCAGGATGGTGATACACAATCACTGATTCTTTAACGCGGATTTTATCACCCACTTGCATAGCTCTAACTTTGCGTCCTTTCAGTCATCTGCTTACGCTAGCTGACCCTGGTATGAGCAGCAGCTTTATTATCTTTGCATAAGAAGGGACTCATGCTGAAGGATTGGTCTGCATGTTTGCTACTGGCGTATATTTTTGCCGCTTAGAAAAGGCAAATATCAGAACCGAAAAGGTAAGTATCCCTGCCAAATAAAACGGATAGCGATAGGTTTCGGGGTTAGACTGACGCACAATAAGTCCCGCAATGATGGGGCCAAAGGCGTTAGAGACGTTCAGGTATGAGGCATTTAGCCCCATTGCCATACCCTGCACATCAGGCTTGGAGTTGAGGGAAATTAGCGTGGTAATGGTAGGCTGCACCAGCGAATTGAATATGGCGAACACGAGCATAACGCAGACAAAGTAGACAATATTAGGAAAGTCAGGCATTAGCAAAAATGTGAGCGCCCGCATCAATAGCCCGATTAATAAAATTTTGACTAAGCTCATGCGCTGGGTAAGCAGACCAATCCCCTTTGCCTGGATTACGACAGAAATTAATCCAAGCCCTGCAAACAAAAGCGTTAAAGTCTGATTATCTTGCCCCAGTACATAAATGAAGTAGGGCTGAAAGGCAAAGGTAAAAATTGTGAAGGTAGTGCCAATCAAGAAATTGATGACGAGCAAAATCCCGACTCTCGGTATCGCTAGGCCTGTAATCAGGTTTCCGAGGCCAATATCCCACCACTTTTCAGCCTTTGCTGCTTTGGTTTGCAGCGTCTCGGGGAGGGCAACCAGGACGAAGGTGAGGGCAATGAGGGCGATCGCACTTGAGGTCAAGAAGCCTGCCCCTAGAGAAAACTGCTGTGAAGCTAAGCTTAAGATAGGTCCCACAATAAACCCTAAACCAAAAGTCACGGCTCCAAAGAGACCAAACGCCTTAGCGCGTCCCTCGGGCGGGGTAATATCTGACACAATTGCTTGAGCCACAGAGACATTTCCGCCCGTAATGCCGTCTAGAAAACGCGCAAGAAAAAGCATGGCAGCGCCACTGGCGGTTCCTGCCAAAAAGTTTGCAATCACAGTGCCCGCTAAGCTGATGATGAGCAAAGGCTTGCGACCAAAGCGATCTGAGAGCTTGCCAATCACAGGCGTTGAAATAAACTGTGCAGCGGCGTAGGTGGCAAACAGCAAACTGGTCTGAAAATCCGTTAGCCCAAACTCTTTTCCGTAGAGATAGAGAATGGGGATGAGAATGGTAAAGCTGAGCGAATTGGCAAAGGCAATAAAAAGCGTAATCCAGAAAGTGCGGGTCATGAACAGGCTCAGCAGAAGACTTG
>JANPLU010000115.1:0-59454 GCA_031422435.1 Acaryochloridaceae cyanobacterium VAR_48_metabat_390 | reverse complement strand
GCAGTACAGGGCTGCAAATTAAGGCAGATCCTGGTATTCCCTTTGTTTACACTGGGTTTGGCCTGCTGATGCTAAGCGTGTTAATGAGCTATGTCTCGCACTCTCAGGTGTGGGCACTCATTGAAGGGGAAACGCTTTTTGTGGGTGGTCGTACCAATCGCGCTCAGATTGCCTTTGAGCGAGAGCTAGTGGAAATTCTAAATCAGATTGAACTGCCAGTAAATTCTGTGCAAACAAGGCAAGCGACGATTGCTGGTGCTGCCTTAGATTAAGAATTAGAGTCTCTTCTGCCTGCTCTGAAAAAAAAATTGTTTTCTATGTCAAAGCCACTCGATAAAGAACAGATGGATCGCTTACGCGCTGAAGCGGCTGCGCCTGGGAGAGGATTTAGAAGCTTTTTCTATGTCGCTCTGGCGGGTTCTGCCTTTCTGGGGGCGTTTGTGTTTTTGATGAAGGCGATCGCAGGCGAAGACCTTGCTCAAACCCTCCCGAATCTGCTGCTGCAAAGTGGTGTAGGTGCTGGCTTAATCTGGCTTTGGCGGCGAGAGCAGTCTCTAAAAAAGTAACGGCAGCGGTGGCAAAGGGTTTCGAATCATTATCAGAGTTTACTTCAAGGCTTTAATCGTAACCATTCCCCATTCAATTGCTTGAATCCGTAAATCGTAGCCGCGCAATAATCGCATCCCAATTAAAGGAATGGTTTCCGATTCGTTGACGTAAATCTCGCGATATTGCCCATCCCAGATCACGATCACTGTATAAACCTCAAAAGTGCAGGAGGTTCCGTCACCCAATGTCGCAACATCACGACCTTCCCAACTCAGTCCCAGAGCCGAGATAACATCGAATGGCAAGGTTAGGAAGCCAGAAAATCCTGTATCAATAACGGTATCTACCAGTTGTGTTGTCGCATTATTTTTGATGACAGTTGGCAACGTTGCTTCACAACTCTGATTCACAATGCCTTACATCATCGCATTGTTCTCAAACTCCGCGCGCCAAAGTGATCAACGGCTGGATGCCCAAGGCGAACAAACCATGTCTGAGCATCTGGCAATCGCGATAAAAGGTGTTTCGATGCTGCCAGCAGCTCATCTGCAAACTCAAAGGCTCCTGTCTCAATGTCAATCGCCACAATCTTGCCATGATTGCCTTCTTCGACTTGCGATCGAATCTCTGAATCGTACAGAGTATCACCCTTCTGGGCAAACTCTTCTTTGCTATAGCGGGGTTTACGCTGAGCGGAGTCGAAGTGTTGTCGAGCTGTCATGAGGTTGACCTCGCCTTGATTTAACTGCTTTATTTTAGCTGCGATCGCCGGAGAAGACCTTGCCCAAACCCTCCCGGATCTTTTACTACAAAGCAGCGTAGGCGCTGGCTTAATCTGGCTTTAGCGACGAGAGCAGCCCCCCAAGTGACGGATTGGGCAAACTGAGCATTAACATATTCTTTTTTCTAAAATTTAACAATTTCACTCCATTGAGCGGCACAAATTTTCGAGCCGTTGACAGAATTATGAAACTGTATTTTTCAAATCTTGATTAGGCAGCAACTTCTATATAAGCAGATAACGTAGATGGCTTAGGAATTTCGTATCCTTCTAGTTTAAGTCCTTCCAAATGAAACTCTATCGCTTCGCGCATGTTCTGCTCAACTTCTTCATAGGTTGCGCCTGTTGAAACACAACCTGATAAGTCTGGCGAATAAGCTGAATACCCAGTTTCTGTTTTTTCAATAATAGTGAGATACCGCATCACTTCAAACCTGCTTGATTCAAGATACTATTCAATGTTCCTGGTGCGAGGTCATCGCTGAGTTTGCCAGGAACGGTTACTAATCCAGCCTTAGCCAGGTGTTTGTATTGACGATGACTGCCTTTTACCCGAACGAGATACCACTCATCACTTTCAATTATTTTGATTACTTCTTTAACCTTCATCCTTTCGACCTAGAGAAGAATTTAAGTTAAACCCTAGAACTATGTTGGGTTTCGCCATGTTCTACAAATATAGCTCGACAAAGAACAACTAGATCGCTTACGCGCTGAAGCGGCTGGGAGAGGGTTTAGGCGCTTTTTCTATGTTGCTCTGACAGGTTCGGCCTTTCTGGGCGCGTTTGTGTTTTTGATGAAGGTGATCGCCGGAGAAAATCTTGCCCAAAACCTTCCGAATCTTTTGCTACCAAGCGGTGTAGGCGCTGGCTTAATCTGGCTTTGGCGAAGAGAGCGCCTCCTGAATATATGTATACCCGCATTACAAGCATGAAGATCGCGTATCCCTATATTCCACTGCATACAGTATTTAACTGGATTAATTGCCAAAATTAGAGCATAATACTGTTTGACAATAGTAACGCTGCGCAGTAGCATTGTGCTTGTAACCTTCAAGTCTGACGAGACAAAGCTTATCTTTGATGGCTTTACATCTCGCTATTACCCACACGATATCCAAAGAATCGCTTTACAAAAGCTTCTCTTGCTTGACGCAGCAATATCAATTGACGACTTGCGCATTCCACCAGGAAATCGATTAGAGAAATTGTTTGGCGATCGCAAGGGGCAATATAGTATCCGTATCAACGATCAGTGGCGAATTTGCTTTGTCTGGACAGATGAAAACAATGCGAATCAAGTTGAAATTGTAGATTACCATTGAGAAAAAAACTATGGACAATAATAGTCTACCAAATATTCATCCTGGCGAAATTCTGCATCTAGAATTTTTGGAGCCACTAAACATTACTTCCTATCGACTAAGCAAAGATATTGATGTAGCTCAGACACGAATTAGCGAAATTTTGTCTGAAAAGCGCAGCATTACAGCAGATACAGCTCTGCGTTTATCAAAATATTTTGGTAATAGCGCGCAGTTCTGGCTGAATTTACAGACACAGCACGATTTACGTCAAGCTCAGGAAAAAAACAAAGAAATTTATAGTCACATTCCTGTAGCTCAGCTTGCTCATTTAGCCTAACTGAAACATCCAGTTAACCAGGGCGCGCAGCGAGTTTTTAGGATAGGTTTGAGCAATTGTTTTGGGCATGGGTTTCATTACCTCAACCCAACCTACATGACTTTTAAATAGGAAATCGATCAATTATAGCTACCTTATTTTCCCACTTGAAATAGTAAACTGTTTCATTCCAAGATAATCTAGCTTTTTTCAGCTTATCAATAATTACTGTCTGCCTATTAACTCGGTCAATACCTGTCCCAATACAGTCAGGCCATTGAATACTGTAAAAGTAGCCGTTATGATTACGATAAATTGTACATGTGCCCTTAACAATAACCTTTCCGTTTTCTTTATAAGTACATCTATGCTGACTACTCGGCGCAAAATTCAACTGTGCTATTACACTCGAAGAACTTAGCGAGGTCAGCATATTAGCCAGAATTACTAGCATTAATCTTGATATTTTCATCTTCAATCAAAGATATATTTGCAATTAATCTAAATTTATTTAGATTAATGATTTAGAACCAAACCCCTAAATCATGCGCTGCTCGATCGCCCACCGAGCCAATTCAGTCCGGTTATGTAGACCTGTTTTGCCCAACATATTGCTCACATGACTTTCAACCGTGCGCTGGCTCACGCTAAGGCTTTCTGCAATTTCTCGATTCGACATGCCCTTGGCAACCATCTGAATCACCCGCTGCTCCGTTGGCGTTAGCTCAACATCAAAAGGTACCTGAACCGATACAGCCGTACCCACATCAGAGCCTTGAGATTGACGCATCCGTAAAGACTGGTTCAGAGATGCCTCAATTTGAGCCACCAGTTCATCCGGCTCAAAGGGCTTCACCATATACACATCTGCCCCCTTACTCAACCCCGCCACCCGATCTTGAATTTGCCCCTTTGCCGATAAAAACAAAATAGGAAGCCAGTTGGTTTGAGGGTTCTCTCGCACCTTTTTGACAAACGCATACCCATCCATCTCCGGCATCATCACATCGCAGATGATCAGGTTAGGAATCTCTTTTTCAAGGGCTTTTAAGGCATCTCGACCATTTTTAGCCGTGACGACGACATATCCCCTCAGCTCTAAATAGTCTTTAACAAGCAGAACAAGGTTGGGATCGTCATCGATCAACAGCAGGGTGTTGGGTTCGGTGGCGTGAGGGTCTTGCATTATTAGAGGTTCCGCAGATTGCAGTGCTTCATTGTGCTTAGAATACCCGCTTACGCTAAAAACCCTTCATTGTCCTGCGAGTTAATACTGAAATCACTGGATGGGGGATGACAGCAGCGGTTGAGCAATAGAAACGGCATTATTTGCCTCAGCAGACTGTTTTCTGGCAAGTTCTAACGCCATCCAGATCGGCTGTAAAAGCGCTTCAAGTCCCTGCTGGGCAACGGCAGAAATTGTAAAGAGATGAGAATTGCAGTGGGGCTGAAGATCTAAACGGATTTGTTCTAGCGTTTCTGGGGCGATCGCATCGGCTTTATTCAGCGCCACCACTTGAGGGCGCTCCGCTAGCCCGTGACCGTAAGCTAGCAGCTCCTGCTGAATCACCTGATAGTTTTGTAACGGGTCTGGAGCCGTCGCATCAATGAGATGCACCAAAACGTGGGTTCGCTCAATGTGGCGCAAAAACTCATGCCCTAGGCCAGTCCCCGCATGGGCACCTTCAATCAACCCAGGGATATCCGCAAACACCACCCCATCACCACTCGGGTGAGGCACAACCCCCAAATTAGGCACCAGTGTTGTAAACGGATAGTCTGCAATTTTAGGCCGTGCCGCCGACAGTACCGAAATCAGTGTTGACTTACCCGCATTGGGCAGTCCAATAATGCCCACTTCCGCCAACAGCTTTAGCTCTAGCCGAAGGCTATGTTCTTCTCCTGGCAGTCCTGGCAAAGCATGTTCTGGCGCACGATTGCGATTCGATAAAAAATGCTTATTGCCCAGGCCACCTTTGCCCCCTTGAGCAATCACCAGGATTTGATTCGGCTCAGTTAAATCCCCAATGCATTCGTCCGTATCCATGTCATAGATCACGGTTCCGCACGGCACATCCACAATCAAATCGTTTCCAGAGGCTCCCGTTAGGTTTTTGGGGCCGCCCCGCGTTCCGTCTTCCGCCGCAAAAATATGGACATATCTAAAGTCTAAAAGCGTTTGGAGGTTATGCACTGCCCGCAAAATAACCGCGCCCCCTTTCCCCCCATTGCCCCCTGCGGGTCCCCCTGCTGGCACATACTTTTCTCGGCGGAAGGCAACCATGCCATCGCCTCCTTTTCCACCTTTAACGTAAACTTCGGCCTGATCAATAAAACGCATTGCAGTTATCTAAATTCCTGTTTTCCAACGAATCCAAAGCGGCACAAACCCGTCTTTTACAGAAAAGGTCACGTTTGGAAACCCGTAAGAACTGACTAAATGTGATACTCCTAATCTATAGTAACCTTCAATGCTCTGCGCTAAAAAAGCTCAGATTGCCCTAATAAAGCGTGCTTTAAAATAAATATTTCAATTTTTGCCTTTACCTTAGGGGACAGATTGAGCCGTAGTGGCTGAAGCTGTGGGAGTAGGGCGACGACTGGCGCTGCTTAAAGCCTGATAGCTAATCTTTGAAATTTGGCGAATCAACTCTTGTGCTCTAGGGTCATTATGGGGTCGCTTGACGAAGACGGTAGCAACGTATCGCTGACCGTTGGGCATTCCAATAAGACCAGAATCACCGACGACTAATCCAATATCTCCCGTTTTATGTGCAATTGTAGCTCCAGCTCCTAGACCAGGAGGCAATAAAGTTTGAGTAACCGTTCGTCTCATAATGTCTAGCGCTAAGTCTCGACTGCGAGGCGTAAGCAGATCGCCTTGACCAAGCTTTAGCATGAGCGTGGAAAGATCTTTAGGCGTAACGGTATTGGTGCCCTGTAAGTCTGGCAATAAATTGCGTAGATTGACTTGGCTTAGTCCCCAGCCTTTAAACCGCTCATTGAGTGCTGCAATGCCTCCTAGCCGATCAATCAGCATGTTGGTGGCGGTGTTATCACTGATGGTAATCATCTGGTCAGCGGTTTCTAGAGCGCTATATTTAGTGCCAACAGGCTGGTACTGCATTACGCCCGACTCAGAGGCAATTAAATCTTTGCGCATCACCAGCAGCTCATCTAGACGCACTTGCCCAGCATCAACGGCCTGGAAAAATGCAATAAGAACGGGCACCTTAATCGTGCTTGCAGCAGAAAAAGTTTTGTCACCCGCTAGGTCTAGATAAGCACCTGTTTCAGGGTTATAAAAGAACATCCCCGCAGCTAAATCTTTTTGGGCAGCCGCGATCGCCTGAATTTTGACCTTGGCTTCTTTTAGCTCCTTGTCTGGATTGAGAATTGGCAGCGTTGCCGCAGAGTCAAAAGCAGCCGTGCCATTCACGCCTTCAGAACCGGATGCGCTCTTTTGAGCCTGAAACTTGCTGCTTGCCAAGGTTCCTGAAGGCGGCTCTGGATGCAAAAGGGCGATCGCCGTTCCCGCAATGGTCGAGATTCCTAGTCCCAAAAAGCTGAGTCGTAAAATATTTTGAAACCAGTTCGGCTTACGCTGGAGACGGAGATTTCGTTCTTTTTTTCGAGCGCCAGACCCTATGGCAGATACAGTGCTTAACTTACTAAGAGACTGAGGCGGTGACCCATTGGATGAACGAGCAACAGAAGCTCGGCTCAGTTGTGCAGAACGCTGAACCCGTACGTTTGTGAAACTTTCCGCCGAGCGATGGACGGCGGCAGCAGCATGAACTCGCTTTTTTCCCGCAGAATTTCTCGAAAGTGAGTCTTTTTGATACTTGCCCTGCGGTTGTGGATGTTTCTTGTCTTGAGCAGCTTGCCGCCGCTGTTTTAAAAGCTGCCGCCGTTGTCCAACGCTAAGGGGTTTTCGAGCGTATTCTGACACTGCTATCTCCTTACTCTTTGGCACAAACAAAGCCACAAAGTGACTCAAAATGGAAGAACTAGAACCTGTAAAACAGCGGTAGCAGCAGCTGAGTGCTTCAAACTAGCGCAATTTAGGCCCCATGCACTTTACGCTAACTGTGTTGCTCGTAACCCTATCCGTTAGCGACACACTGTGAGACCTTATTCTATAGATCTCTCTTCATTGTGACTAGAGGGGAATGAAAATTTCCGCAGATTTTGCCGCATTAAAAATTTCGGGAAGCCACCGATGTAGTCCTAGTCATAAATTGATAGCGCTGTATTCCGTAATCATTAAAACCCATTCATGACCGCTGGGCTTTTGACCCTTGCGGCCTTTTTAAATCACAATGCATTTAACTAAAGCCTTTCAAATAAGTTGACAGAATAGCCGAAAAACCTCAAACTGTGAGGTGAAATTTCAGCTATTCTGTTGAGTCAATGCCAGCTAGTTGCTTAGGCACTTTACTCAATGGGCAATAGAACTGAACTTTAGCCCCATAGCTCATCTAATAGCTATCTAGAGTCTAAGCATCAGTCTTGCAACAGGTTAGACGGGGGACAAGATCAATTTGCTTAAGCTGCAATTATTTTGTGTGGTGTTTGAAGGAGCGACAACAGAATGCTGAATGCCGTTGACTTAGGTGGTCGGCCTTTTCACTTTATCGGGATTGGTGGGATCGGTATGTCTGCCATCGCTCACATTTTAACCAAACGCCAGCTACCGGTATCCGGCTCAGATCTGCGCGACACAAACATTACGCAAAAACTTCAGATTCTAGGCGCCCAGGTCTTTAGACAGCAAACGGCTAAAAACCTTGACTATTTTCGGCAATCTCGGCGCATTGAGTCAACTGCTGCTTCCAGTCCCATCACAGATCCGGTCATCAAAACTGTCAAGCTACCTCAGGTTATTTGCTCAACCGCCATCCAGCGTAATAACCCTGAGTATCAGGCGGCGATTCACTTGGGCTGTCCAATCTTTCATCGCTCCGATGTGTTGGCGGCACTCATCAATGAATCTCCTAAAAGCGTTGCGGTGGGCGGAACTCATGGAAAAACTACAACAAGCAGTTTAATTGGGTATGTCTTGGTTCAGGCTGGCTTAGACCCTACTATCGTGGTGGGTGGAGAAGTCGCGGCATGGGAAGGCAATGCCAGAGTAGGTCAAAGTCCGTACCTGATTGCGGAGGCAGACGAATCCGACGGGTCTTTGGTTAAGTTCCATTCTCATATTGGGGTAATTACCAATATTGAGTTAGATCATCCAGATCACTACGCAACGCTGGATGAAGTCGTTCAAATTTTTCAGGCTTTTGTAGACCACTCTCAGCACGTCGTGCTTTGCATTGACTGCGAAACTACGCGTAATTGCATTATTCCGCACCCTTCGGAGGGTTCTTCGACAACCTACAGTCTTAATTCAGCACTAAACGCCGACTATACGGCAGACGCAATTGTCTATGGGTCAACGCATACTGCTGCTGACATCTATGAGAAAGGCCAACTTTTGGGTCGGCTGAGATTTGGGCTACTGGGCTGTCATAACTTAAGCAATGCTTTAGCGGCGATCGCCGTTGGACGACTTTTAGGCATACCCTTTGAGGCGATCGCTGCTGCACTTTTGACCTTTGAAGGGGCAAGACGAAGGTTTGAAAATCGCGGAGAGGCCAGCGGCATCTGTTTGATTGATGACTACGCCCACCATCCCAGCGAAATTCGGGCAACCCTCTCTTCCGCCAAACTGCGTACCGCCGCTGGACAAGATGGCAGTCCGGCTGACTATAAAAGGGTTGTAGCCGTCTTTCAACCCCATCGCTATAGCCGTACCCTCACCTTTTTAGAAGAATTTAGTCAGGCATTTAGCGACGCTGATTGCGTCATTGCAACCGATGTCTATAGCGCTGGAGAACCTAAGCCCCCTGGCATGGATGGCGGTGGCGTTGCAGCGGCGATCGCAGAGCATCACGGCACCGTCTCCTACCAAGAAACGCTGACAGATGTGGCCACCCATCTCAAATCCACCCTTAAACCTGGCGACCTCGTGGTGTTTCTGGGCGCTGGCGACCTTAACCGCATTATTCCTGAGGTGCTGAGCCATTTTCAACAGCAGTCCTCCCCTATCCCAGACCGCGCAGAGGTAGCGCTACGATGACCGTGACCCAGTCAGAACGCCTCTACCTCCCTTCTGGAGACTGTTACCTAGAAACCAATTTCAGACTGGCAGACTTGACCACCTACCGAGTGGGTGGCCCTGCCGAATGGTTTATTGCGCCACAGTCCATAGAGCAGCTTCAGGCCGGCGTTCGATGGGCTTTCAACCAGGGGCTTCTCGTTACGGTTTTGGGTGCAGGCTCAAACCTGCTCATTAGCGATCATGGACTACCCGGTCTCGTCATTTCAACGCGTCATCTCCGAGAACAGGCATTTTTTGAAGAAACGGAGCGCATTACGGTCGCCGCAGGCAAGCCCCTGCCTCGCCTCTGTTGGCAGTTAGCAAAACAGGGCTGGGCAGGACTAGAGTGGGCCGTCGGCATTCCTGGCACCATTGGAGGCGCAGTAGTTATGAATGCTGGTGCCCACGGAGAATCTATTTCTGACTCACTGATAGAAACACTTATTCTCAAACCAGACGGAACTCAACAAACGCTTTCCAACGCCGAGCTGAACTATAGCTATCGCTCGTCAATTCTTCAGGGAGGTAAAAACATTGTCCTTAGCGCAACGTTTTCCCTTAAAGCAATGCAAGATATTGAAACCGTGGAGGCAACCACAGAATCTCACCTCAACCATCGGCTCACCACTCAACCCTACGAACTCCCCAGTTGCGGCAGCGTATTTCGCAACCCACTCCCCAAAACCGCAGGCTGGCTGATTGAAAACTCTGGCTTAAAAGGGTTTACAATTGGCGGCGCTCAGATTTCGCCAAAGCACGCCAACTTTATCGTAAATTTAGGGGGAGCAAAAGCCTCCGACATCTACAGCCTTATTTCTCATGTTCAAGCCAAAATTGAAGCGCTTTGGGAAGTAAAGCTACATCCTGAAGTTAAGACTTTAGGAAATTTTGATTAAGCAGCCTGTTCAAGTCAAAGTATTATGAAATTAGAGTGTGCACGAACGGCTGCTATGCTCAATATTGCTTAAGATTAATTTCTAGCCCCATTGTAAGAAAACGAATTATGTCACAAGGACAGGGATTTGGATTTGGTCTCGGCAAGATGAAGGAACTTGCTGATGCAATTAAAAAGGCTCAAAAGGTTCAAGAAGGTGCGAAGCAGCTTCAAGAAGATCTTGAACAAATGGAAATTGAAGGCGAAGCCGGTGGCGGGTTGGTCAAGGTTGTCATGAGCGGAAACCAAGAGCCGCTTCGAGTCGAAATTTCTGAACAAGCCTATGGCGAAGGATTAGAAATTCTTTCAGACCTTGTGGCTGCCGCCATGAAAGATGCTTACGTCAAGTCTACAGACACGATGCGCGTAAGAATGGAAGACCTAACGGCCGGCCTTAACTTGCCCGGACTAACGGGTTAGCTAGGTAACTGCGATTTAGATTTATAGTACCCCACTAGCTCAAATCTAACTGAGTTTTATTCTCCAATTTATAAAAACGATGGAGCCAGTTTGACAGAGTGATGCATAGCTCGGTATAGTTATCATTTGGAAGAAAAACAGTAATCTGTAAGATAAGCTAGTAGTCTCAACCCATGCCCACAATTCAGCAACTCATCCGTAGCGAACGCGAAAAAGCGATCAAGAAAACCAAATCACCTGCGCTCAAGAGCTGCCCTCAGCGTCGTGGTGTGTGTACTCGTGTGTATACAACAACGCCCAAAAAGCCTAACTCAGCGTTGCGCAAAGTTGCCCGGGTTCGGTTGACTTCGGGCTTTGAAGTAACGGCCTACATTCCTGGGATTGGGCATAATCTTCAAGAACACTCTGTCGTCATGATCCGTGGTGGGCGAGTCAAAGACCTCCCAGGCGTTCGTTACCACATCATTCGCGGCACTTTAGACACGTCTGGCGTTAAGGATCGTAAGCAAGGCCGTTCTAAGTACGGCGCAAAGCGTCCTAAAGCCGCAAAATAATTCTGTTTTTGTCCAGCACTTTAAATTTAGTGGGTTTTAAGTGACCTGATTCGGCTGGATTTGTCCTCCGATTCTCTGTGACGAAACGCTCCATGCTTGCTTTCTGAAAATTAATCTCAAGCATTTTAATTTTTGTAATATCACCTGTAGATACAAACTGAAGGTCGTCCATGTCTCGTCGTAATCGTGCCCCAAAGCGTCCCGTTCCTCCTGATCCGGTTTACAACAGCCGACTCATCAACATGGCGATTCGTCGCATCATGTACAGCGGCAAAAAGTCAGTTGCTTCAGGGCTTCTTTATGATTCCCTGAAGGTGATCGAAGAACGCACTGGGCAAGACCCGTTAGAAGTTTTTGAAAATGCGGTTCGCAAAGCAACTCCCCTCGTGGAAGTCAAAGCGCGCCGAGTGGGTGGTGCCACCTATCAGGTGCCGATGGAAGTTCGGACTGAGCGAGGCGTTGCTTTAGCCCTGCGTTGGATTATTCAATATTCTCGTGCGCGCGCGGGTCGCTCTATGGTGGCTAAGCTTGCCAATGAGCTAATGGACGCGGCGAATGATACGGGTGGCGCAATCCGTAAGCGCGAAGAAACCCACAGAATGGCAGAGGCCAACAAAGCGTTCGCGCACTATCGCTACTAATCACTGCTGTATTAAATGCATAGATTAGAATGAAAGTTCTGATCCCTTGGTGTAAGTTCTATTCGCCAAGTTTTAGGGTCAAGTTTTTAGGAGGTAGAGGTGGCTCGTTCAATCCCGTTAGAAAAAGTTCGCAATATTGGTATTGCGGCTCATATTGATGCGGGGAAGACAACGACCACCGAGCGCATCCTTTACTACTCTGGCGTGGTTCACAAAATTGGTGAAGTCCACGACGGCAATACCGTGACGGACTGGATGGAGCAAGAGCGCGAGCGAGGGATTACCATCACCGCTGCTGCCATTACCACAAGTTGGAAAGATCATCAGATCAACATCATTGATACGCCAGGACACGTAGACTTCACCATTGAAGTTGAGCGCTCTATGCGGGTGCTAGATGGCGTTATTGCGGTGTTTTGCTCTGTGGGTGGGGTTCAGCCTCAGTCCGAAACGGTGTGGCGGCAAGCAGATCGATATAAAGTGCCCCGCATTGTCTTTGTGAATAAGATGGATCGAACGGGTGCCGATTTTTATCGCGTTTACGGGCAAATCCGCGATCGCATGAGAGCGAATGCGGTACCCATTCAAATCCCCATTGGTCAAGAAAGTGACCTGCGTGGGATTGTCGATCTCGTGAAAATGCGGGCGTATATTTATAACGATGACGTCGGCAACGATATCTCGGAAGTGGATATCCCTGAAGAAGTTAAGGAAAACGCTGAGAAATTTCGGATTAAGCTTATCGAATCCGTTGCTGAAACCGACGATGCCCTGACCGAAAAATATCTTGAAGGCGAAGCTCTTACAGAAGCAGAAATTCGAACTGCCTTGAGAAAAGGAACCATTGATGGCTCCATTGTGCCTATGCTGTGCGGTTCGGCCTTCAAAAATAAGGGTGTTCAGCTTTTACTGGATGCTGTGCTTGATTACTTACCCTCACCCCTAGAAGTTCCAGCTATTGTTGGTACGTTGGGAGACGGCAGTGAAGCATTTCGTCATGCAGATGACGAAGAGCCACTGTCAGCCCTCGCCTTTAAAATCATGGCGGATCCCTATGGTCGCCTAACATTTGTTCGCGTCTATTCCGGAATTCTTAAAAAGGGTAGCTACGTTTTAAACTCTTCTAAAAATAAAAAAGAGCGAATTTCTCGTCTGATTGTTCTTAAGGCAGATGAGCGCATTGAAGTCGATGAGCTGCGGGCAGGAGACCTAGGCGCAGCGCTTGGACTCAAAGATACCTTTACAGGCGATACCCTCAGCGACGATCATGACCCGATTATTTTAGAGTCCCTCTTTATTCCTGAGCCTGTTATTTCGGTGGCAGTAGAGCCAAAAACGAAGCAGGATATGGAAAAGTTGTCAAAGGCGCTCCAGTCCCTTTCAGAAGAAGATCCAACGTTCCGAGTCAGTATTGATTCTGATACGAATCAAACCGTTATCGCCGGAATGGGGGAACTCCACCTTGAAATTTTGATTGATCGGATGCTGCGAGAGTTTAAGGTAGAAGCCAACGTGGGTGCCCCCCAAGTAGCCTATCGAGAAACCATCCGTAAGGCCGTTAGAGCTGAAGGGAAGTTTATTCGGCAAAGTGGTGGCAAAGGCCAGTATGGTCACGTTGTCATTGAAGTGGAGCCAGGGGAAGTTGGCTCTGGATTTGAGTTTGTGTCTAAGATTGTAGGAGGTACAGTTCCAAAAGAATATATAAACCCTGCTGCTCAGGGTATGAAAGAAGCCTGCGAGTCTGGTATTCTTGCGGGCTACCCCTTGATTGATGTCAAGGCAACCATGGTGGATGGTTCTTACCACGATGTAGACTCTTCTGAGATGGCCTTTAAGATCGCGGGATCTATGGCGATTAAAGAAGCAGTCATGAATGCATCTCCAGTGCTGCTGGAGCCGATGATGAAGGTTGGGGTCGAGGTGCCCGAAGACTTTCTCGGTGGCGTCATGGGCGATCTGATCTCGCGGCGAGGCCATATTGAAGGCCAAACCGTTGACCAAGGGCTGGCGAAGATTACTTCAAAGGTACCCTTAGCCACCATGTTTGGATATGCTACAGATATCCGGTCTATGACCCAGGGTCGCGGCATATTCTCGATGGAGTTTAGTCGCTACGAGGAAATTCCTCGGAGTGTCGCTGAAGCCATCATCGCGAAGAACAAAGGGAACGCATAATCATCGAAGAGGAATAGTTGAGTCATCATGGCACGCGCTAAATTTGAACGAAATAAACCCCACGTCAACATTGGAACCATTGGTCACGTTGACCACGGTAAAACGACCCTGACCGCAGCGATCACCATGTCTCTGGCGGCAATTGGTCAGGCTCAGGCCAGAAAGTATGACGAAATTGACGCGGCTCCTGAAGAGAAAGCGCGTGGGATTACGATTAATACGGCTCACGTTGAGTATGAAACGGCAAACCGTCACTATGCTCACGTGGACTGTCCTGGGCACGCTGACTATGTCAAAAACATGATCACTGGCGCGGCGCAAATGGATGGAGGCATCTTAGTGGTGTCTGCGGCAGATGGCCCCATGCCCCAAACCCGTGAACACATTCTGCTGGCAAAGCAGGTTGGCGTTCCTAGTCTTGTTGTGTTCATGAACAAAGAAGACCAAGTCGACGATGCTGAACTGCTTGAGCTAGTCGAACTAGAAATTCGCGATCTGCTCACCAGCTATGATTTCCCTGGTGATGATATCCCCATCGTTGCTGGTTCTGCATTGAAGGCCGTTGAGGCTTTAACGGCTAACGGCAAGCTGAAGCTTGGAGAAGATGAGTGGGTTGATAAAATCTACAAGCTCATGGAAGAGGTAGATGCCTATGTGCCTACGCCTGAGCGCGATGTCGATAAGCCTTTCCTGATGGCGATTGAAGACGTGTTCTCGATCACAGGTCGGGGTACCGTTGCAACGGGTCGGATTGAGCGTGGCAAAGTCAAGGTTCAAGATGACGTTGAAATCGTCGGAATCCGCGACACCCGTAAGAGTGTTGTAACCGGGATTGAAATGTTCAAAAAGTCTCTGGATGAAGGAATGGCTGGCGATAATGCTGGCATCTTGCTTCGGGGGATTCAGAAGGAAGATATCGAGCGCGGTATGGTAATTGCCAAGCCTGGTTCGATTAAGCCTCATACTGAGTTTGAATCTGAAGTCTACGTCCTCAAGAAGGAAGAAGGCGGTCGTCACACTCCTTTCTTCCCTGGCTACCGTCCTCAGTTCTATGTGCGAACCACGGACGTAACTGGAACCATCAGTACCTTTACCGCCGATGATGGCAGCGAAGCTGAAATGATTATGCCGGGCGATCGCATCAAAATGACCGTTCAGCTCATCAACCCCATCGCGATTGAGCAAGGGATGCGCTTTGCCATCCGTGAAGGGGGTCGCACCATCGGTGCAGGGGTTGTGTCTAAAATCCTCAAATAGTTGAAACAGCGTAAGCAGTTTGGCTGAGCGATACTGAGAGATGCTGCGAGGAAGCTTAAGCCGACTTCGCAGCGTCTCACTCTGAACCTTGAAAATCAAAAGAGAATTGGTGATATGTCAACGTCAACTTTGCAACAGCAAAAGATCCGAATTCGTCTGAAAGCCTTTGATCATCGTTTACTGGATGCATCCTGCGAAAAGATTGTAGAAACCGCCAAGCGCACTGAAGCCACGCCCGTTGGCCCTATTCCCTTACCGACTCGCCGCCGCATCTACTGCGTTCTGCGATCGCCCCACGTCGATAAGGATTCTCGAGAGCATTTTGAAACCCGTACTCATCGACGCATCATTGACATCTATCAGCCCTCTCCCAAAACGATTGACGCACTGATGAAGCTAGATCTACCTGCTGGTGTTGATATTGAAGTGAAGCTTTAATCTGACATAAATTTTTCCCTCCAACAACGTCTCAGAACTCTAAAAGTTCTGAGACGTTGTGTTTGGAACCTTAATTCCTTAAAACCTAAAGGCCAAGCATTTTTACTTATTCTCATCCCCGTGTCATCAAAAGATGGGCTAGAGTAAAGGAGAACATACTCCTACGGATTCCAAAATAGAGCTTCCAGCATGGCTTTTTCATCTTCTATCGCCGTTCGAGAACTGCCCATTTTTCCGCTGCCAGAGGTAGTTCTCTTCCCAGGTCGTCCCCTGCCGCTTCACATTTTTGAATTTCGCTACCGAATCATGATGAATACGATTTTGGATAGTGATCGCCGTTTTGGGGTGCTGATGTGGGATCCGGTTCAAGGTAAAGCTACTAACGTAGGATGCTGCGCCGAGATTGTTAAGTTTGAGCGGATGCCTGACGATCGTTTAATGGTCGTTTGCTTGGGGCAGCAGCGGTTTAGAGTGTTAGACTACACCCGTGAAAAGCCCTATCGGGTTGGGTTAGTTGAATGGATTGAAGATCTGCCGCAGCCGAAAGATTTACGATCCCTTGCAAAAGACGTACAGCGTTTGCTGCGTGATGTGGTGCAGCTCTCAGCGAAGTTGACAGAGCAAGAAATTGCTTTACCGGACGATGTACCCAATTTGCCTACAGAGCTATCTTACTGGGTTGCCAGTAATTTTCATGGGGTTGCTTTAGAGCAGCAGGCACTGTTAGAAATGCAGGATACTGCAGAGCGACTGGAGCGTGAGATAGAGATATTAACCTCCACACGCAATCATCTAGCCGCTCGTACCGTTCTCAAAGATACCTTGGGTGATTCAGAAGATAACCTGCAAGATTAGGTCTTTGCGTTATCGCTGGTCGATAAAATCTGAAGGGTGCTATAGCTGCCCAGAATTTTCAGTCGTTCGGCATCATGACGCAGTAGGCTGACCGCAGACTCCATAGCTTCTATCTCTAAAGCGGCTTCAGCATCAATAAAGAAGACGTACTCTCCCAAGGAACGCTTGGTTGGGCGTGACTCAATTCGGCTAAGGTTGATGCTGCGTGCTGCAAAAACCTGGAGCTGTGTAACCAGTGCACCGGGTGAATTTTGGGGCAGGCTAAACGCTAACGAAGTATAAATTGGCGCATCTGCAATCTTAGGAATATTGAGAGCAGACTGGGGTTGGCTGACCACTAAAAAGCGGGTGCAGTTATCAGCGTAGTCCTGAATGGATTTGGCAAGAATGGGGAGTTTATAAAGGTGGGCTGCCCGTTCGGAGGCGATCGCCGCTGTGGACTGATTTGCTTCCACATATTTCAACGCCTCTGTTGTGGAGTGGGTGGAAATGAGCTGGACATCCGGTAAGTTTTGATGAAGCCACTGCTGACATTGCCCCAAAGCCTGAGGATGAGAATAGACCGTCTCAATTGTGCCTAATTCAGTTGATTGAGTAACTAAAACATGGGCAATGGGCAGTACAAGAGCCTGACGAATTTGTAGCGTTTCTAACTGCCACAGTGTGTCTAGAGTCGTCGTCACACTGCCTTCAATCGAATTTTCGACCGGTACAACTGCCACCTCCATCCGACCCTGAGCAACTGCATGTAGAGTTTGGGCAATGCTAGGAAAAGGAACAAGCGTAGGGGCTACCTCCTGTGTTTGATTTGACCACCACTGGGCATAGGCTAAAGCGGCCTGTTCTGCGTAAGTTCCGGCAGGCCCAAGATGAGCAATCGAAAAGGTCATGGGCGTTAATGGCGCGATTTAGAAAAACTGGTCTTCTATCCAAACATCTTGCCGGAGAAGGTTAGAATCAAAAGCATAGCTTATTAGTATGCCCATTTATGCGCGCAACTTTCACAGCCTCTCAATCCGTCTCAATTTTAGTGCCGACTGCCAGCGTGCCAATTCAGCACTACCTCAGGCAGCCTCAACGATTGATGCAGGCTTTGACAGACCCAAGTCAAATTGAGACGCTGAGTGAGCACTGCTATCGGCTTAAGCTCAAGCCTCGACAGTTTTTGATGTTTAATCTACAGCCTACGGTCGATATTCAGCTACAGCCTAAGCCTGACGGCACCGTCTTTTTAACATCTAATACTTGTGAGCTACGCGGCATTGACTTCGTCAATCAGCGGTTTCGGTTGGCGTTAGAAGGGGTTTTATCTCCTCAATTGAAGGCGGGTCAAACCTACTTGGAGGGGAGAGCTGATCTTGAAGTGCAGGTTGATATTCCACCCATACTGTGGATGACGCCAAAGGCAATAGTAGAAGCTACGGGAAATGGACTCCTCAAAAGCATCTTGATTACCGTGAAGCAGCGCTTAGTCCATCAATTGGTTTTAGATTATCAACAGTGGGCTGTTACTGAGGTTATTCCCTCTGTCACGACTCAGTTACTCTCATTAAAGTCATCCAGCATCTAGCTAGAACATCTGCCGTAATAGACAAACCTTTAAGTTTTCTACGAGCCTCTCAGGGCGCTGTGGAACTACATTGCCTGAAAATAATGTTTAGATTTAACGGGATCGGGATTCATCGTCTTGTCACCTGGTTGCCAGTCGATAGGACACACTTCGTCTGGGTTGGCTTGGACATGCTGAATGGCCTGAAGCACCCGCAGCGTTTCATCCACGCTGCGCCCAAAGGAAAGATTATTGACCATCGCGTACTGAATAATGCCTTCTCGGTCGATAATAAACAGTCCTCTCAGCGCCACGCCTGTTTCTGGGTCAAGAACGTTGTAGGCTGCGCTGATTTCCTTCTTTAGATCCGCCACAAGGGGATAGTTGAGATCGCCCACGCCGCCGGATTTGCGGTCGGTTTGAATCCAGGCTAGATGCGCAAATTCGCTGTCTACAGAAACACCTAGTACTGCAGTATTAATGGACTTAAACGCATCATGGCGATCGCTGAAGGCTGCAACTTCAGTGGGGCAGACAAAGGTAAAGTCGAGGGGATAAAAGAACAGAACTACATATTGCCCTCGGTAGTTAGATAGCCTAACGTCAATAAACGTCTGATTGTAGACTGCTTTAGCCACAAAGTTGGGGGCTAAGGTGCCGACGCGTAGACAGCCGTGGTCAGTCATGTTGCTTTTCCTTTAAAAATAGAAATGAGGCTGTATCAGTGAGTGCATCCCTTTTATCTTGCTAGAGTTTTGCTAACGTTAGGACTTTGCCTGAAGCGCTTCTATGAGAGGTTTCATAACCCAGTTTAGACCTACTTTAATTTGATGTTCCAACGTTGGCATCCTATAGAGATAAACGAGACGGCGCGCAAGGTAGGCAAAGGGACCGTCCAGGGTAAGTCCTAACCCCGATAGGGCAGCACCGTCTACCCCAAGGGTTAACATTTCACCGAGGGGAGTGTAGCGAAACGGTAATAAAGGCCGACCTGATAGCGAAGCCCACACATTCCACGCCACATTATCTGCCTGCTGAAGCGCAGCTTGAGCAGTGGTGGGCACTACCTGCTGAGTCGCATCTAGACCCTCCGCAAGGTCGCCTAGGGCAAATAAATTCGAGTGTTCGCTGACTTGGAGTGTGGTGTCTACGCGGATCCGTCCATCGGCAGCGTGGGGGACGGGTAGGTCTTGGATGGGCTGGGCGATCGCCGTGCCCACCGTCCACAGCACCAAATCCACTGGAATGGTGTCTTTTTGGTCTTTATAAACCATCACGAGGTCGGTTTCGTTGATCTGCTCAATGCTGGTGTCTAGATCTACCCAAATGCCGCGCTGGTCTAGAGCTTTTTGAGCCGCAGTTTGATTGAATTGAGTCGATTGCTTTAACACAAGGTCATTGCGGTCAATCAGACGAATGCGTCCGCGATCGCCCAATCGATCTGCCAACTTACAGGTCAGCTCAACCCCACTGGGGCCAGCTCCCACAACCGCTACCCGAATCACGTCTTTGTCAGAGGCTTCTAGCAGCCGCAGCTTATCTTTGAGCCGATGGGCATCGGCTAGGGTGCGGAAGGGCAAAGCATATTCAGCCGCACCCAGCACAATATCAAGCGGTGTTTCGCCGCCTAAAGCTAAGACAAGACGATCATAATTCAGGGTTTCTCCCGAACTGAGCGTTATTTGCTGGGTGGCGACATCAATGGCGCTAACGGTATCTTGCTTAAACTGAATGGACGTATTTGCCAACAGCTCAGAGAAGGGTGGCGCAATTTCCCAGGTATCTAGTTCATCGGTTACCAGCTCATACAGCAGGGGCGAGAACAAAAACTGACTGTTTTGATCCACCAGCACAATGTTGGGGCGAGTTTCCTGTGTCCAGGGGAACTGGCTCAAACGGAGGGCGGTATGAAGCCCTCCAAAGCCGCCGCCAAGAATAACGATAGAAGGGGAGGATTCAGACATCGGTTAAGACCGCCGCAGATAGTTTATAAAACTTTACCTTCAGGATATCTCACTCTCAGGTTCGAGGGTATCCACTGTGAAGGTTTGTCCCATCGCAAACACGCGATCGCCCACCGCCAATTTTCGGCCTCGCCGCAGTTCCGGCTGTCCGTTGACCTTAACAAATCCATCTTGAATCAAAAGCTTGGCCTGTCCCCCCGTAGAGACGACCCCTTGAAATTTCAAAAACTGATCGAGCTTCATTGTTGCGTCACCTCACACTTCATCCTCTAACTCACCCGCGTTAACAAAACTCGGTAGCGGTCTTTTTTCGTCACGGCAATTTCGCCGACAAACAGGCGTCCTTTGCCGCGAATCGCGACGAGATCGCCATCCTTAAGCTGATGACTGGGCTGACCAATATCTTTCCAATTCACCCGCACCTCACCCTTATTAATGAGGTCTACCATCTTACTGCGAGACATCCCAAACCCCGCTGAGGCGATCGCATCGAGCCGCAGCGAAGCCTCCACGGTTGTCAGTTCCTTTTTTCTTGGCTCCCGCACCTGAAGCTCTGACAGGGGAATGGGCATCACCTTGACGGGCACCGTCCGCACCTGAGTCATGCTCTGCTGAAAAAACTCGACTAGATCAGGCACTACAATCGCCTGGGCACCCCGCTCACCCAGCACCAAAATATCGCCCACTTTCTCGCGGACAATGCCTGTGCCCAAAATTGAGCCTAAGAAGTCTCGATGGGTTGCGGGGTCAAACAAGAAATTGCCTGCGATGCTGAGGGCCGTCAGCTCTACCTGATCGATGGCTAGGGGCAGCTCTGAACGGGCGATCGCCAAACGCTGGCGCTCTGCCTGAGGGTAGCCCCCCCAAGCAATAGCTGAAACTTCGGTCAGTTTTGCTAAAACAGCGACAGCCTCTGCTAATTCTGGTGGCGATAAAAAATCTGTAAATACAACTTCCCAGGTTCTGATCGCCTGGTCTGTCTGATCTAGAACCCGTGAGATCCGGTCTAGGTTCTCAATCCCTTTCAATAAGTCGGTCTTCGGTAACATGCCCAGCTACAAAACTTTTATTCTTTGTACTTACCAGTATCTTTCATTTCAGCTTTAGTCATCACGTCTTGAATTGGGGTTAACGGCAGTGCATCAATTTTATGCCTCTCTTTAACTGCCGTCCTGCTTTACCCGAAAACCCGCATTGCCAACAACACACACCTAAATACCGTAACGAATCCTTAAAGTTCATTACAAAATTTCTATCATTTTGTGTCACTTCAGGTATTTCTACCCAGTCCATCAAGGTTTCTTTGTTAAACCTTAAGGGAAGCTTACTGTTAGCGATGCGTTTGGGTAGCCTCAGCGTTTTAGAATAATTCAGTCAGCATCCTCTTATAATCAGCGCTCTAAGGAGTTTTTCTGCATGTTCACTCACGTCAAGTCCGCCATCAGGCACGTTAGTCCCGAAGATCTTAAGGGACGCGCCTTAATGAAGGTGGTCTATGTCGTGTTAGAGCCTCAGTACCAAAGTTCTCTGACGGCTGCGGCAACCTCCATTAACCAGTTCAACCCTAATCTGGCGATCGAGCTAAACGGCTATCTAATTGAAGAACTGCGATCGCCAGAAAATTACGCCGCCTTTGAGCGCGACATCGCCCAGGCCAATATCTTCATTGGGTCGCTGATTTTTCTAGAAGATATGGCAGATAAGCTGGTGGCGGCTGTGGAGCCTCACCGCGATCGCCTGGATGCAGCGGTCGTCTTCCCTTCTATGCCTCAGGTGATGCGCCTCAACAAAATGGGGAGCTTCTCGCTGTCTCAGATTGGGCAATCCAAGAGCATGATTTCCCAGTTTATGAAGAAGCGCAAGGAGAATGCAGGTGCAGGCTTCCAAGACGCGATGCTGAAGCTGCTGCGGACGCTGCCGACGGTGCTGAAGTACCTGCCCATGGATAAGGCACGGGATGCCCGTAACTTCATGCTCAGCTTTCAGTATTGGCTGGGTGGCTCCCCCGAAAACCTCGAAAATTTCTTTTTGATGCTGGCCGATAAGTACGTCTTCAAAGACGACGGCATCCGTAAGCACTCTAATGGCGACGCGACCCTTGCCTATCAAGAACCCGTCACCTACCCCGATATGGGCATCTGGCACCCCCTCGCCCCCGAAATGTTTGAAGACGTGCGGGAATACCTCAACTGGTTCAGCTCCCGCCGCGATATTGATGATGACCTTAAAGACCCTCTCGCGCCTACGATTGGGATCATTCTTCAGCGTACCCACCTCGTTACAGGGGATGATGCTCACTATGTGGCGATGGTGCAGGAGCTGGAGTCCCAAGGCGCACGGGTCATTCCAGTATTTGCAGGGGGTCTAGATTTTTCTAAGCCTGTCGAAGCCTTCTTTTTTGACCCTGCGAAGGGCAACGGCAACGAAGTGCCTATTATTGATGCAGCCGTCTCTTTGACTGGGTTTGCGATGGTGGGTGGCCCTGCACGGCAAGATCATCCCAAGGCGATTGAAACCCTCAAAAAGCTGAACCGTCCTTACATGGTGGCGCTGCCGCTGGTGTTCCAAACCACGGAAGAATGGGAAAACAGCGATTTGGGCTTGCATCCGATTCAGGTGGCGCTGCAAATTGCGATTCCTGAGCTGGACGGTGCGATTGAGCCGATTATTCTCTCTGGTCGAGATGGCAATACGGGCAAATCGATCGCCCTTCAAGACCGCATTGAAACCGTCGCACAACGCGCTATCAAGTGGGCAAGCCTACGCCGCAAGCCTAAAATTGATAAGAAGGTTGCTATCACCGTCTTTAGCTTCCCGCCTGATAAGGGCAATATTGGGACTGCCGCCTATCTAGACGTATTTGGCTCGATCTACAAGGTGCTTGAAGCCCTCAAGCGCAATGGATATGACTTGGGTGAGCTGCCTGAAAACGCTGAAGTGCTGATGCAGGATATCCTGCACGATGCCCAAGCGCAGTACAACAGCCCTGAACTCAACATCGCCTACCGGATGCCTGTGCGCGAGTACGAAGCCCTCACCCCCTACTCCAAACGCCTTGAAGAAAACTGGGGACCACCTCCAGGGCAGCTCAACACCGATGGGCAAAACATGCTGGTGTTTGGCAAGCATTACGGCAATGTATTTATCGGCGTACAGCCCACCTTTGGCTACGAAGGCGACCCCATGCGGCTGCTGTTCTCGCGCTCAGCTAGCCCTCACCACGGCTTTGCAGCTTACTACACCTACCTCAATCAAATCTGGGGTGCAGATGCGGTGCTTCACTTCGGCACCCACGGCTCTTTGGAGTTTATGCCGGGTAAGCAAATGGGGATGTCTGGCGACTGCTACCCTGACAACCTTATTGGCAATATCCCCAACCTTTACTACTACGCCGCCAATAACCCCTCTGAGGCGACGATCGCCAAACGCCGCAGCTATGCAAACACCATCAGCTATCTCACGCCGCCTGCTGAAAATGCGGGTCTATATAAAGGCTTAAAAGAGCTGGGCGAACTGATTGCGTCTTACCAAACCCTGAAAGACAGCGGACGAGGAACGGCGATCGCCAATTCCATCATTGACCAATGCCGCATCGTCAACCTCGACAAAGACATTGACCTGCCCGAAATTGATGCAAAAGAAATGACCGCTGAGGAGCGCGACAACCTCGTCGGTAAGGTCTACATCAAGATCATGGAGATTGAGGCGCGGTTATTGCCCTGTGGTTTGCATGTGGTGGGCAAGCCACCCACCGCAGATGAGGCGATCGCCACCCTAGTCAACATTGCCAGTCTCGACCGTGCGGAAGAAGGCATTTTGAGCCTGCCCAGTATGTTGGCTCAGAGTATTGGGCGAGAAATGGATGATATTTTCCAGAATAGCGATAATGGCATTTTGGCTGATGTGCAGTTGCTCAACGACATCACCATGGCAACCCGTGCGGCGGTTTCAGCTTTAGTGCAGGAGCAGGCCAACGCCGAGGGTCGAATCGAGCGCGTTTCCATTCTGAATTTCTTTAACATGGGGCGCAAAGAACCCTGGATTGAGGCAATGCACGGGTTGGGCTATAAGGCCATTACTGCTGAAACCCTCAAGCCCCTGGTGGAATACTTAGAGTTCTGTCTCAAACAGATTGTGGCGGATAACGAATTGGGCGCGCTGCTTCAGGCATTAGAAGGCGAGTACGTCTTGCCTGGACCTGGTGGCGACCCGATCCGTAACCCTGATGTGCTACCCACAGGCAAGAATATTCACGCGCTAGATCCCCAGTCGATTCCGACAACGGCGGCGATCGCCTCGGCTAAGGTTGTGGTAGACCGTCTATTGGCACGTCAGCAGCGCGATAACGGGGGTGCCTGGCCTGAAACTATTTCGATGGTGCTGTGGGGAACTGACAACATCAAAACCTATGGCGAATCTCTCGCTCAGGTTATGTGGATGGTGGGTGTACTGCCAAAGGCCGACTCTTTGGGACGCATCAACAAAGTGGAGCTAATCCCCCTCGAAGAACTGGGTCGCCCTCGTATTGACGTGGTGGTCAACTGTTCTGGCGTATTCCGCGACCTGTTTATTAACCAGATGGCGCTGCTCGATCAGGCGGTCAAAATGGCAGCGGAAGCCGACGAGCCGCTAGAGATGAACTTTGTGCGTAAGCACGCGCTCAAGCAGGCTGAGGACTTAGGCATTGAACTGCGGCAGGCCGCAACCCGTGTTTTCTCCAACGCTTCAGGGTCTTACTCTTCTAACGTCAGTTTGGCAGTAGAAAACAGCACTTGGGAAAGCGAAGACGAACTGCAAGAGATGTACCTCACCCGTAAATCCTTTGCCTTCTCTGCGGATTCTCCTGGCACGATGGATCAGTCCCGCGCCATCTTTGAAACCACGCTCAAAACCGTAGAAGTCACGTTCCAGAACCTGGATTCTTCAGAAATCAGCCTCACGGACGTGAGTCACTACTTTGACTCTGACCCCACCAAAATTGTGGCGAAGCTACGGGATGACGGCAAACAGCCCACTTCCTTTATTGCTGACACCACCACAGCCAATGCTCAGGTGCGGACGCTCTCGGAAACGGTGCGATTAGATGCCCGTACCAAAATGCTTAACCCTAAGTGGTATGAGGGTATGCTCAGTCACGGCTATGAAGGCGTGCGGGAACTGTCTAAGCGCTTGGTTAATACCAGTGGCTGGTCAGCTACGGCAGGTGCGGTAGACAACTGGGTTTACGAGGATGTGAATACGACGTTCATCGAAGATGAGGCCATGCGCGATCGCCTCAAAAACCTAAACCCACACTCGTTCCGTAAGATGGTGGCGACATTGCTTGAGGTGAATGGTCGCGGCTACTGGGAAACCAGCGAAGAAAATCTGCAAATGCTGCGCGATCTCTACCAAGAGATTGAAGACCGGATTGAAGGCGTTGATTAGATAGGACTTACGTAGAAGAGAACCCCGAACCCCTAGTTTTTCAAAGCGGCTACGTTCAGAAAAAGGGGGGTTCGGGGTCTTTCTTTTTTTGGGGACTATTGGAAAGGAGTGCGAGGCTGGTTGACTGACAAAAATTTAAGACCCACACCCCCAACCCCTCTCCCAGAACGGGAGAGGGGAGCCGGAATTAGCCCTTAGGCTTGGGATGAGAGAGCTAGGATTGATGCAATAGGTCTAATGCTGATAGCCTGTAGCAAAATATAGAGAGTGGTGGCTGAGCAAAAATCAGGAACCTTATTTTTAATGCCATCTCTTACGTTTGATGCTTATCTAAAATCCATTCAAAAAAATCTGCAAAAAGGCAGTGAGCGCAGCCATTATCCAGCGCTGAAGAATTTACTGGATGATCCGGTGCAGGACATTGATGCGGTCATTGAAGAGAAGGGCAATAAGGCTGGGATTCCTGATTTTACGGTGACGCGGCGCGAGATGTTGGTGGGCTATGTGGAAGCCAAGAATGTAGGGCTAGATCTAGACCAAATTGAAAAGACAGATCAGCTCAAGCGCTATCTAGAGGCGTTCCCGAATTTAGTGCTGACCAATTATCTGGAGTTTCGTTGGTATGTGGACGGCAAGCGCAGGCAGAAGGAGACGCTTGCAGACCGTCACGAGAATAAGCTTCAGGTTACGGGGGCACAGAAGGTTGCGGCGCTGCTGGATCAGTTTTTGAACTACAGGGGCGAAATTATCAGCAGCCCTGAGGCGTTGGCGAAGCAGATGGCGCGGTTGACGAAGGCAATCCGGTTGGCGACGACGACGGCGCTGGAGTTGGAGGCGACCGATGGTGAACTACATCAGCTCAAGCAGGGGTTTAGTGAGGTGCTGCTGCCGGATCTAAACGATGTTGATTTTGCGGATATGTACGCGCAGACGATTTCTTATGGGCTATTTGCGGCGCGGGTGGGTCATGCTCAAAACCCTGGGGGGGAGACGTTTACGCGGCGAACGGCGGGTACATATATCCCTGCTACGAATCCATTTTTGAAGCGGTTGTTTAATACGATTGTTGAAACGGATGCGGTGAGCCAAATTGATTGGGCGATCGATGATCTCGTTCAATTACTGTCTCAGGTGGAGATGGGCAGCATTTTAGAAAATTTTGGGCGGCGCACTCGCCAAGAAGATCCGGTGGTGCATTTTTATGAGACGTTTCTGGCGGCGTACAATGCGGCGCTGCGAAAGAGTAGGGGCGTTTACTACACGCCGGAGCCTGTGGTGTCGTTTATTGTGCGCTCTGTAGATGCCATTTTGAAGGATCGCTTTGATTTGCCGTTGGGGTTGGCAGACTATAGCAAAGACCCTGCAACGCAAAAGCCGAGGGTGCAGATTTTAGACCCTGCAACGGGGACGGGTACGTTTTTGTATGAGGTGGTGAAGCAGATTTATCGCAATCTTGAAGAGATTGGCATGGCGGGTCAGTGGGATGGCTATGTGCGAGATAATTTGCTGGGTCGATTGTTTGGGTTTGAGCTGCTGATGGCTCCTTATGCCATTGCCCATCTTAAGCTTGGGCTACAGCTTCAGGAGTTGGGCTACCAGTTTAAGGGTAAGCAGCGGTTGGGCATTTACCTCACAAATACGCTAGATGAGGCGCTGAAGAAGTCGGAGATTTTGTTTGGACAGTTTGTGGCGCAGGAGGCGAATGAAGCCTCAACGGTGAAGCGAGATATGCCTGTGATGGTGGTGTTGGGCAATCCACCCTATTCGGGACATTCAGCAAACAAAAGTGAATGGATCGCAGGCCTGGTTCACGATTATTACTATGTGGATGGTGTGCCGCTGGGTGAAAAGAACCCTAAATGGTTGCAGGATGACTATGTAAAATTTATTCGGTTTGGTCAATGGCGAGTCAGTGAAACGGGTTATGGCGTTTTAGCTTTTGTAACCAATCACGGTTATTTAGATAACCCTACATTTAGAGGAATGCGTCAGAATTTGATGCAAACTTTTACAGATATTTATATTTTAGATTTACACGGCAATTCTAAGAAAAAAGAAATTTCTCCCGATGGTTCCCGCGATCAGAATGTCTTTGATATTCAGCAGGGTGTAAGTATTGGTATTTTCATAAAGGAGCCTGAAAAGAATTCACCTGCAAAAGTCCACCATGCAGAGTTATGGGGTGATCGAGCATCTAAATATAAGATTTTGAATTCGTTAGAGATTAACGATATTAAGTGGAAAACTATTGAACCTCAACCAAAATTTTATTTATTTTGTTCTCAAGATACGAACTTAAGCGCAGAGTATGAGGTGGGATGGAAGATTACTGAAGTTATTCCTGTCAATACCCTGGGCTTTCAAACTCATAGAGATCACTTTGCAATTGATTTTGATGCAGAGCACCTAAATAAAAGGTTTAAGAATTTTCAAGATACTAGACAATCTGATGACGAAATCAAACAAAGTTATGAACTAAAAGATAACAGGGATTGGACAGTTGAAACTGCACGAAAACAGATTCGTCTTGATAAGAACTGGGAAAAGTGGAAAATCAACTGTCTTTACCGACCTTTTGATTGGCGACCTTGTTATTTTAGTACAGTAGCAATGGATTATCCTAGAACTGTATTGCAGCAGAATATGACTAAAGAAAATTTATCATTACTTTGCTCAAGACAACAAGCAACTTCTGGCTTTCATCATGTTTGGTGTGCAAATGTTCCAGCTAATGATTGTGTGATATCGGCAACTAGTAGAGAAGCAAATCAGGTTTTCCCTCTATATATCTATCCAGATACTCAAAATCAACAAAGTAGCCTGTTTGCTGAAAAATCTCCTAATTTCTCGTCAGATTTCATTGCAGCAATTCAAGAAAAACTTGGCTACATTCCTACACCAGAAGCCATCTTTTACTACATTTATGCAATCTTCCATAGCCCTACCTATCGTCAACGCTACGCCGAATTTCTCAAAATCGACTTTCCTCGTGTGCCCCTTACCAGTAGCGATCAGCTATTCAAAAACCTAGGCGAAAAAGGTCAGGCATTAGTAGACCTGCACCTAATGAAATCTAAAAAACTCAACAAACTCATCACCAAAATAGGCGGCGGTGATGATAACGCCGTCACCGAAGTAACCTATAAACCCACAGAACAGCGAGTGTATATCAACAAAGAGCGCTATTTTGAAGGCATTACTCCCGAAGTCTGGACATTCAAAATTGGCGGCTACCAAGTTTTAGATAAATGGCTAAAGGACCGCAAAAAAGCCAAACGTACCCTGTCATTTGATGATGTCTTACATTATCAAAAAGTAGTCGTAGCCCTCAAAGAAACCATGCAGCTTATGACAGAAATTGATGCGCTTATTCCTGGTTTCCCGATTAAGTAAAATTAAACTATGCGGCAATATAAATATTTAAGAAGTCAAACTAAGTGAATGACATTATAACAGGCAATGATGTAATCAAAAAACTTTGCTATCTAAATCCCGAACTTGAACGATGCTATGACTTAACCAAAGAAGAAATAGAAATTCTAACAGACAAATGAAAGAAATTCGTTTTAGCGATCATGCTCAATTAAAAATAGAGATTTTAGCTAACCATGAATTACCCATTGATCCAGCCTTTGTAATAGAAACCGTAAGATTCCCTGAGAAACTGGAAGCCAGAGAAGAAAATAAACTGATTGCACAGAAACAATTAGATAAAAACTTAGTACTTCGAGTCGTCTATCGAGAATTCAGCACATTTATTTTTATCATCACACTTTATCCTGGGAAGAAATCTAGATATGAAAAAGATTAGCTATAGCAAAGATGCCGATGCACTCTTAATTGAACTTTCTAACGATTCAATTGCCTATGCTGAAGAAGAAGGAGCCGTCATTTTGCATTTTTCCCATAATGACAAGCTCGTTTTAGTGGAAATTTTAGACTTTCGACAGCTTATGTCCCAAGAGGCGATCGCCACACTTCTTGCATCTTAAGTAGATGGGCATAATTAAATGACCAATGGGGTCTGGGTTTCAACTTTGCGGTTCACACTTCAGCATGAACACTCAGTCGAACTCGGAGCCAGAACCCGTTTTATAGTTAATTCAGTTTGCCTACTCATACTGTAATAAATAATTTAAGGAGTCAAACTCAATGAGCGAAACCATAATAGGCAATGATGTAATCAAAAAATTGCGCCATCTAAAACCCGAACTTGAACAACGCTACGGCGTAACCCGTATTGGGATATTTGGTTCTGTGGCACGCATCGAAGCCCACAGCGAAAGTGATGTTGATATCGTCGTAGACATGACACCCGACCTTTTAAAACGTATCAGCCTTAAAGCAGAACTAGAATTACTTTTGGGCAAAAAAGTTGATGTAATTCGCTATTGGCATGGCATGAACAATTACTTAAAAGTGAGAATAGACCAGGAAGCCATTTATTTGTAGTTGCTCCCTTCTCTTAGAATTATTTCTTAAAATTGATGAAGCAATGAAAATAAGCTGAGGAAAAAGTAGTATGACAGAAATTATCTTTTTAGTTGAATCTGACCCTGAGGGGGGTTATATAGCTAGAGCAATTGGTGAATCTATTTTTACTCAGGCTGACACTATTAAAGAACTACGCGAGTTGATTAAAGATGCAATTCATTGCCATTACCCTGACAAATCAATTCGACCAATAATGAGAAGTTATTGCAGTTGGCATCGTTCAAATTGCCACATTACATCGCCTAAAGACTGAGTCCGATTTTCCTTACGCTCAGAGTACCAGTCTTCTAAGCCAAGACCCGCTACAAAGAAATATCGGGGAGCCGGATTGGTAATGCCATTAATATTTTTCCAGTTGCCGTCAAAAAAGTAGGGCTTTAACTTCTCGACTGCATCACTCTCCGTTTTTTGCCCCACTGGTGTAACGTATAAGCTGCCGTAGCCCATGCTTCCGCCGAGGTTGTAGCTGACGATATTACCCCGTGTTTTGTGCTTTAGTGTAAAGGCCGCAACTTCAGTGGCGATGCCGCTTTTGCTTGCGCCAAACATCAGTTCAAAGTCAGGTTTGCTAATGGCGCGGTAAACGCTTTTGATGAGTGGGCAATTTTTTTGCTGAGCTACGCTTAACTTGGGCGTGGCGATCGCCACGCCCCAAAAGTTCGCCAATTGAGTCGATGGCGGAAAGGCTAAAACCGCTAGAATTAAACCTGCAAAGCTACAGACCATAGGGCGTAATAGAGATAAAAACATGGGTTAAGCACTGTCGATTGAAGGGCATGAGGCCACATTACTTCAAAACGAGTGAATATCCTCTCTAGAAAGCATTATCAGCCAAAACATAGGCTATGGTGTAACCAATTCATTTAACGTTGCGATCGCCCATGCTTGCTCGGATTTGGAGCGCTTCTCTTCTTGGTATTAATGCCATTCGCGTCGGCGTTGAGGTAGACGTATCCGGTGGGCTTCCGGGCATCGTCATTGTGGGTTTACCAGATACCGCCGTTCAAGAATCGAGAGAACGGGTACGGGCAGCGCTCCGCAACTCTGGGTATGCCTTCCCCATGCGGCGGGTGGTCATTAATCTTATGCCTGCTGACCTGCGCAAAGAAGGCCCCAGCTTTGATTTACCTATTGGCCTGGGCATCTTAGCGGCATCTGATCAGCTCAATCTGACGCATCTCGAAGATTTTTTGTTTTTAGGCGAAGTTTCTCTCGATGGGGTGCTGCACCCAGTGAGTGGCGTACTGCCCATTGCGGCAACGGCGCTCAAGCTGGGCTTTAAGGGGATTGTTGTACCCCATGCCAATGCCCACGAAGCGGCTGTGGTTTCGGGGCTAAAAGTGTATGGATTTGAAACGGTGGCTCAGGTCGTAGACTTTTTGCACCAGCCAGAAGCCGTAGCGCCCTTCACCGCAGCAGAACCCCAAGCCATTGGCGAAGAAGCGCTCCATACGGCGCTCGATCTTAAAGATGTCAAAGGGCAAGCCCACGCCAGACGCGCCCTGGAGATTGCCGCCGCAGGGGGACATAACTTGGTTTTTGTTGGGCCACCAGGTAGCGGTAAAACCATGCTGGCAAGGCGTTTACCCACTATTTTGCCTACCTTAAGCCTGAATGAGGCACTAGAAGTCACGAAACTCTATTCCGTTGCGGGGCTGCTCAAAGAGCGAGGTACTTTAATTCGTTCTCGACCGTTTCGGAGTCCTCACCATTCTGCGTCTGGCCCTGCGTTAGTCGGTGGTGGCAGCTTTCCTCGACCTGGTGAAATTTCTCTGGCGCATCATGGGATCTTATTTTTGGATGAGCTAACCGAATTTAAGCGCGACGTTCTAGAATTTCTGCGACAGCCCCTAGAAGATGGGTTTGTCAATATTTCTAGAACGCGGCAATCCGTTACGTTTCCGGCACAGTTTACGCTGGTTGCCAGTACCAACCCCTGTCCCTGCGGCTATTTTGGCGATACCATTCAAGCCTGCTCTTGCTCGCCGCGTCAGCGAGAATCTTACTGGGCAAAGCTTTCAGGGCCGCTGATGGATCGCATTGATTTACAGGTGAGCGTGAGTCGTCTTAAGCCCTCGGAGTTAACCCAAGTGAGCGAAGGGGAACCGTCACAGTTTGTGCGAGAGCGGGTGTTAGCGGGTCGGCAGATGGCAAGCGATCGCTTTAAGGAGGAGCCGCAGCTTTACTGCAATGCCCAAATGCAGAGCCGTCATTTGCGACAGTGGTGCCATCTTGATGATGCATCGCGGCAGCTTTTAGAAGCGGCGATTCAGCGCTTGGGGCTATCGGCACGGGCGACGGATCGGATTTTGAAGGTGGGACGGACGATCGCAGATTTAGCCAATTCTGAGGCCATGCAGGTCAACCACATCGCTGAAGCCGTGCAGTACCGAACCTTGGATCGCATTCAGTAGACCTGTAATAATGGGAGCCATTGCCCATCACCCCAGAGCGCCATGCATCGTCTAGCTACTATCCCTGGCGGCTGGAACCCCGCCGCCGATGGCGTTATTTTTGTCGAGCAGCAGCCTGCGCCCATTGTCGTCATTACCGCAGCGGATACTGATATCCAAACTCTAGCAGCCGCAGCGGCTCAGCTTCCTGAAGGGTTCCCAGCCGTGCGAGTGGTAAACCTGCTTCAGCTTCAGCAGCAGTTGACCATTGATACCTACGCCGAAGACGTTCTCAGCCAAGCGCAGATCAT
This sequence comes from Acaryochloridaceae cyanobacterium VAR_48_metabat_390, assembly GCA_031422435.1. Lineage (GTDB taxonomy): Bacteria > Cyanobacteriota > Cyanobacteriia > Thermosynechococcales > Thermosynechococcaceae > JAAURS01. The sequence continues at coordinate 26,942 of JANPLU010000115.1, read as the reverse complement.
TATCGTGCGCCTCATTGGGGGGCAGTCTTACTGGAGCTATGGGCTAGATGTGGTTGAAGAAACTGCAAAACAAACGGGCGCAACCCTGATTGTGCTGCCTGGAGATGAACGGCCTGACCCCACGCTGGTTAGCCATTCTACGGCGGCGCTGAATGTGGTGAACCGAGTTTGGCAGTATTTCATTGAGGCTGGGATTGAGAACTATCAAAATCTGCTGAAGTTTATTGCAGCACAGTTTTTAGATCATCCCGTTGCGTACCAGACCCCGCAACCCGTCCTCCGCGTGGGCATTTATGGGGGAAACCTTGACCAGCCCGTAACCTCTGGCGCAGGCATCCTCTTTTACCGAGCGCACTACCTTTCGGGCAATACCGCAGCCATTGATGAGCTTTGCGAGGCGCTGATTGAGCAGGGCTTAACGCCCGTCCCCATTTTTGTATCTTCCCTTAAAGAGCCGGATGTACAGAAAGAGCTGATCCACTACTGCCGTCAAGGGGTGGAGGTGATGCTCAACACCACCAGCTTTTCTTTAGCCAGCTTAGAAACCGATACGCCCCAAGTCGATCTGTGGGAAACGCTGAATGTGCCTGTCTTTCAGGTTATTTTTAGCGGCGGCTCCCGAGAAATGTGGGAAGGCAGCGCCCAAGGGCTAACGCCGCGAGACATGGCAATGAATGTAGCGCTGCCGGAAGTAGATGGGCGCATTATTACGCGAGCCGTTTCGTTTAAGACAGTTCAGGCTCAAAACGCTGCCCTGCAAACCGATGTAGTGGTGTACGAACCCGAGCGATCGCGCATTAACTTCGTCGCAAAACTCGCAGCCAACTGGGTCAAACTCCGCCAAACCCCCGTCACTCAACGTAGGGTTGCCCTCATTTTGGCAAACTATCCCAACCGCGATGGACGACTGGCAAACGGCGTAGGACTTGATACCCCCGCAAGCTGTCTTGAAATTCTTAAGACGCTAAAGGCTGAAGGCTATGAAGTAGGCGATATCCCAGCCAGCAGCGACGCGCTTATGCAGGCACTTACCCAAGGCGTGACCAACGATCCTGAGGCGCTGGAACTGCGAACGGTACGGCAGTCTTTATCGAAAGAAACCTATCAAGCCCATTTTGCCACCTTGCCTACCGCCGTCCAGACTGGGATTGAAACCCGCTGGGGCAAATCTGAAGAGGCGACCTTTGCGATCGCAGGGATTCAGTTTGGCAATGTGTTTGTCGGCATTCAACCTGCCCGTGGCTACGACCGTGACCCCAGCCTCAACTACCATGCCCCCGACCTAGAGCCACCTCACCCCTACCTAGCGTTTTATCACTGGGTCAGTGAACAGTTTGGGGCAAATGCGGTGGTGCATGTAGGCAAACATGGCAACCTAGAATGGCTCCCTGGTAAAAGCGTAGCGCTTTCAGAAAACTGCTATCCTGAAGCCGTGTTTGGCGCAATGCCTCACCTGTACCCGTTTATCGTCAACGATCCTGGGGAAGGATCTCAGGCGAAACGGCGATCGCAGGCCGTCATCTTAGACCATCTCACGCCCCCCATGACCCGCGCGGAACTCTACGGCAGCCTCCATCAGCTTGAGGGATTGATTGATGAGTATTACGAAGCCCAAACCCTCGATCCAGGCCGAGTGGGATTGGTGCGCGATCGCCTTGTAAAACTGATCCGTCAAGAAAACCTGCACCAAGATCTAGGATTTGACAGCGAACTCTCAGACGAGAAAATTGCCGCCGTTCTCACCAGCGCAGACGGCTATCTCTGCGAACTCAAAGAAGCTCAAATTCGCGATGGGCTGCATGTGTTTGGACATTGTCCCGAAGGACGGCAATTGCGGGATTTGGTGGTGGCGATCGCTCGTAACCCCAATGCTGGACGGATGGGATTGACCAGGGCGATCGCATTGGATTGGCAGCTTGATCTAGACCCCCTCACCGCAGAACTAGGCGAACCATTGGAAGCGTTACAGCATCCTCATCTTCAAAATTGCCGCACCATTGGCGATGCAGTTGAGGTGCTAGAAGCGTATGCGGCAGAACTGGTTGAGAATCTGATTCTAGGATCTGCATGCGTTGCGCCAACCTTAGCCCCTCATCCCAACCCTTCTCCCAAAGGAGAAGGGCTAAGTCTGGCTCCCCTCTCCCAAGGGAGAGGGGCTGGGGGTGAGGGTAATCCATACGGCACCCACACCCACCCAGAACTCACCTGGATCAACGAGCGCCTCCTCCCCGCCCTTCGCCAAACCGATCAAGAACTCACCAACCTTCTACGCGGACTAGATGGACAATACATCGCCAGCGGTGCCTCCGGCGCACCTACCCGAGGCCGACCCGAAGTCCTCCCCACTGGACGCAACTTTTACTCAGTAGACATCCGCGCCATCCCCACCGAAACGGCTTGGGATATTGGTCGCAAAGCTGCCGAAACCCTAGTGGAGCGCTACACCCAAGACAATGGCGAATATCCCAAAACCCTAGGGCTTTCGATCTGGGGCACTGCCACCATGCGCACAGGCGGCGATGACCTTGCTGAAGCCCTTGCGCTAATCGGCGTGCAGCCCGTCTGGGATGGTATATCGCGACGGGTGGTCGATTTTGAGATTTTGCCGCTGTCGATTTTAGGCCGCCCCCGTGTAGACGTGACCCTCAGAATTTCTGGTTTTTTCCGTGATGCCTTCCCCAACCTGATTGATCTATTTGACAGTGCCGTTAACGCCGTCGCTAGTCTAGATGAACCCGCCGATCAAAATCCGCTAGCCGCACAGTCTCGTCAAGAAACCCTGCGTTGGATGGCAGAGGGATTGGATGAAGGAGAGGCAGAAGTGCGATCGCGCTACCGAATCTTCGGCTCCAAGCCTTCTGCCTACGGAGCCGGACTCCAGGGCTTAATTGCCGCCCAAAACTGGGAAAGCGAAGCCGACCTTGCCCGCGCCTACATCAACTGGAGCGCCTACGCCTACACCGCTAAAGCCGAAGGTAAATCTGCCCCCGAAGCCTTTACCCAAAGGCTCGGCACCCTACAGGTGGTGCTTCAAAACCAAGACAACCGCGAACACGACCTACTTGACTCCGACGACTACTACCAGTTCCAGGGCGGCATGACGGCAGCGGTACGAGCCGTCTCAGACACTACCCCCGAAGTTTACTTTGGTGATAACTCCCGCACCATGCAGCCGAAAGTCCGCAAACTCACCGAAGAAATCAGCCGCGTTTACCGCTCTAGAGTAGTGAATCCCAAATGGATTGAAGGCGTGATGCGCCACGGTTACAAAGGCGCATTTGAAATGGCGGCAACGGTAGACTTTCTGTTTGGCTACGATGCCACTACCCACTGCGTTGCAGATTTTATGTACCAGGGTGTTGCCGAAGCCTACCTCTTTGACCCAGCGGTACAAGATTTCATTACACGCAGTAACCCTTGGGCCTTGCGAGATATGGCAGAGCGGCTGCTAGAAGCAAACCAGCGCGGGTTATGGGAGAAGGTTGATGCGCAGATGTTGGAGAGATTGAGAGCGATCGTCAACCAAGCCGAAGGGGTGATTGAAGCTCAGCATCCAGGATAACGATCCACACATCAGCGGATAGCGATAATAGCTATACCCATCCCTGCAACCTTTCAGGAATCTTCCCTATGTCACCAGCGCTTTCCTCCACACCAGCGATCGCCCCTTCTTTCAACTACACCGTCGCCCTACCCCAACCCACCAACCATCTGTTTGAAGTGAGCTTTGAAATTCAGGGTTGGGCTACCGACGTGCTAGATCTCAAATTTCCGGTGTGGACGCCAGGTTCCTATCTGGTGCGAGAGTACGTCAGACACCTTCAGGGCTTTACCGCATTAGATGGACAGGGACGCTCACTGTCTTGGCATAAGGTCAGCAAAAATCATTGGCAGGTCGAGGCTCAGGGCACCTCAAATATTACGATTCAGTACAAAATTTTTGCCAACGAACTGACGGTTCGCACCAATCATCTTGATCTTACCCACGGGTACTTTAACCCCGCCGCTATGTTTTTTCGGGTGCCAGAGTATGAAAGCACAAAAATCGCCCTCACCATCATCCCTCCTTCAAACTGGCATATTTCCACACCGCTACCTGCTACATCTCAATCGAATACCTTTATTGCCGCAAACTTTGATGAGTTAGTAGATAGCCCCTTTGAAATAGGCACCCACGCCCTCTACGACTTTGAAGTGTTGGGCAAGCCTCACCAGTGGGCTATTTGGGGAGAAGGGAACCTAAATATTGAACGATTGCTGGCGGACACCACAAAAATCATCGAAACCGAAGCGGCGCTTTTTGAAGGGCTACCCTACGATCGCTACTTATTTTTGTTGCACCTAAGCGCCAATGCTTACGGTGGCCTAGAGCATAAATCGGCTTGCTCACTCATTTACTCGCGGTTTGGTCTGCAATCTGAAGACGGCTACCAAAAATTTATGAGCCTAGTCGCCCACGAATTTTTCCATCTTTGGAACGTTAAACGCATTCGTCCTAAAGGGCTAGAGGTATTTGACTACGACCAAGAAAACTACACCGACTCGCTCTGGTTTTGTGAAGGCACCACCAGTTTTTACGACTTAGTAATTCCGCTACGCGCTGGTATTTACGATGCCAAATGCTACCTCAACAAAGTAAGTGAGGCCATCACGCAGCTTCAAACCATCTCAGGCCGTAAAGTGCAGCCCGTGAGCGAATCTAGCTTTGATGCTTGGATTAAGCTGTATCGCCCCGATGCCAATAGCCGTAATGCCCAAGTCTCTTACTATCTCAAGGGTGAGCTGGTATCGTTTCTGCTAGATTTGCTCATCCGCGCCCAGCACCAGAATCGGCGATCGCTCGATGACGTAATGCGGCAGCTTTGGCAACAGTTTGGTCAGCCGGAAGTAGGCTTTACCCGCGACCAGCTCAAGGCCATCTTTGAATCTGTGGCAGAGATGGACTTAACCCCCTTCTGGGTAAGCTACATCGACGGCACAGCAGAGCTACCCTTTGATGAAATACTGGCTCCTTTTGGTCTAACACTCAAAGCCGAAGTCTCCAATCCAGCGCCCTATCTCGGGTTAACGGTCAAACCCGAGCATGGTGCAGCCATTATCAAGTTCGTTGAAGCGGGTTCTCCCGCAGAGCAGGGAGGCATTGAGCCAGGGGATGAACTGCTGGCGATAGCTTCGCACCAAGAGTCCGCCCATTTCCGCGTCAGTGCCGATCAGCTTAATGATCGTCTACAGCACTACCAGCCTAGAGAATCTCTCTCAATCACAGTATTCCATCAGGATATGCTGCGCGAATATGCTGTCACGTTGGGCGAACCGTTACCGAATCGCTGGACGTTACAGCCTGTAGCTCAGCCTACAGCCGCGCAAAAAGAACTGTTTCAAGGGTGGCTAGGGATAGATTTTGCTGGGTAGACAAAGCAATTTACATTGTTTCTACGGCAATCCGATAAACTGACAGAGGGAGAGTGCCTTAGGGGCTTTACCCTAGTCGTTACGTAAAAAAGGATCTGCTGCATGGCTTCCCTTCGGGAGTTGCACCAACAATTGGTGAGTAAAGCGCGCACGGCAACAGAAATTACTCAAGAGGCACTAGAGCGCATTCACCAATTAGAACCCAAACTCCATAGCTTTTTGGCGATTACAGCAGATCAGGCATTAGCCCAAGCGCAGCGAGTGGATGCTCAGATCGCCGCAGGTGAACCCATTGGACTCCTCGCAGGCATCCCGACTGGCATTAAAGACAATCTCTGCACTAAGGGGATTCGCACGACCTGCGGCTCTGCCATGTTGAAAAATTTTATGCCCCCTTACGAATCCACCGTCACGCAAAAGCTGGCGGCGGCAGGTGCCGTTATGGTGGGCAAAACCAACCTTGATGAGTTTGCGATGGGCAGCTCTACAGAAAATTCAGCCTATCAGGTGACAGCAAACCCTTGGGATATCACACGGGTACCAGGTGGGTCTTCCGGTGGTTCGGCAGCGGCAGTGGCTGCAAATGAATGCGTGGTGGCGCTGGGTTCTGATACAGGTGGCTCTATTCGTCAGCCTGCTTCTTTTTGTGGAGTGGTGGGTCTTAAGCCAACCTATGGTTTAGTTTCGCGGTTTGGGCTAGTGGCCTATGCTTCTTCGCTAGATCAGATTGGCCCCTTTGGACGCAGTGTGGAAGATGCCGCGATTTTACTGGGGGCGATCGCCGGACACGACCCCAAAGATTCCACGAGCCTAAAGGTTGAAATCCCCGATTACACAAAGTTTCTTATCCCAGACCTCAAGGGCAAGAAAGTCGGGGTGATTACCGAAACCTTTGGTGAAGGGCTAGATAGCGTGGTGGCGCAAGCCGTGCAGAAGGCCATTCAGCAGCTTAAAGAATTGGGCGCTGAAATTCAGGAGATTTCCTGTCCCCGCTTCCGGTATGGGTTGCCCACTTACTATGTCATTGCGCCCTCTGAGGCTTCAGCAAACCTCGCTCGCTACGATGGCGTAAAGTATGGGTTCCGTGCAGAAAATGCGGAGAGTTTACTGTCGATGTATACCCAAACCCGCGCCCAAGGGTTTGGTGCTGAGGTCAAGCGACGGATAATGATTGGTACCTATGCGCTCTCGGCGGGGTATTACGATGCCTATTACCTCAAAGCGCAAAAAGTCCGCACTTTGATTAAGCAAGATTTTGAAGCAGCGTTTGAGTCTGTTGATGTGTTGGTGTGCCCTACCGCCCCCACCACGGCTTTTAAGGCTGGGGAGAAAACCGCAGATCCCATCAGCATGTACCTATCTGACTTAATGACGATTCCGGTCAATTTAGCAGGACTGCCAGGATTAAGTTTACCTTGTGGGTTCGATGCTGAGGGGTTGCCAATTGGTCTACAAATTATTGGCAATGTACTGCGCGAAGATCTAGTATTGCAAACCGCCTATGCTTATGAGCAGGCAACAGAGTGGTATAAGCATAGTCCTAAGGAAGTTTAGGGTTATTTGTATAAAATCTACCTTTTCCTGCTGGATAAATAAAAAAAGGGATGCTGCAATTGACGCAGCATCCCTTTTTTAAATAGCGTCTATTTATCTAGAAGCTTCTGTGCATCAGGGCTAGGAGAGTATTGGTAATTCGACGTTGACTGGTCAGAATCATCCAGCACACGAGGCGTTACTAACACCACCAATTCTTGGCGTGTACGTTCGCTCGAGTCACTACGGAAGAGTCTTCCTAGTAATGGGATATCCCCTAAGATAGGGACTTTTTTCACAGTAGATCTATCACTCTCCTGAATGATGCCACTGAGAATTAAGGTCTGACCATCACGTAAACGCATTTTCCCTGTTTCCAATCGGCGTTGACTGAGCAGCGTTCCTGTCAGTTCATTTCCATTCCCTGTCGTTCCTGGAAAAACAAAGTTGTACGTATCTATAGGTCTACTAACTTCGGGTGAAACGCTCAAAGAAACAAAGCCATTATCGTCTATGCGATCAACTGCTACGTTAAAGATGACGCCAGCTTGTCGAATAATTGGTTTCACAGTTGTTGAAGCAGTTGCGGCACCAGAACCCGAAGCACTTTCGGTAGAAGTTTGCTCAAAACCCGAAAACACTTCTTCTGTTAGGTTGACTTGGGCTGAACTACCCTCCTGAACAACAAGCGTGGGATCGCTCAAAACTTTAACATTCTCATTACTTACGCTAGCCGTAAGACTACCAATCAAGCTATTGGCAATATTGGTAAGGTTAATGCCTGTAGGACCAAAGACAAGGCTAAGAACACCCCCCGCACTACTAGCGCCCACCTTTGAACTACCAGGAAATAGGAATGATAGGTTAGACCTGAAGTCTTTACCCTTCAGCAAGTTAATATCCACAATCTTGACATTAACGGCGACCTGACGCTTGCGTAGATCAAGCTGTTGAAGAATGTTAGTCGCCATCGAAACCTTGCGAGGGCTGCCCACCAGCGTAACTGAATTAAGCCGTGCATCTGCAACAACCTGTAAGCCCTTCAGCAAATCAGAAGCCGCCGCCTCTTGATCTTGTCCACCGCTGCCGCCTTTATTGGCACCGTAAGATTCTAAGATTTCCTTAGCACCCTTCTCTTTATACTCTTCAGAAAACTTCGAGATGCGGCTTAGCGTAGAAGCTGAGGCCGAACCACTGGAACCCCCAGAGATTGAAGCTGAGGCATCCCCTCCGCTAGAGGTAATGCTACCGGATGCACCACTAATAGAGCCACCCACTTGAGAGGTGCCAATCAACGCATTGCTAAAGGTTACTTTACTCGTTGCCCGTAGCTGGTTCAATCGCAGGATTCGCACCACGCGGTTTTGGGCATCGCCCGGTAGCTCTTTACCTACAAAAACCGTGTTGCCGACTTTATTCGCCTGCATCCCAGACAGCCGCAAGACATAGTTAAAGACATCCTGTACCGACTCGTTTTCAATATCTAGTGAAATAGTAGAGCCTGAATTCCCTGCACCAGCGGCAGCGGCAGGGTCGCTAACACTTTCTCCTTCAGCAAAGGCAATGTTAACGTTGGCAGAGCGTCCTAGCAGCGTTAAAACTTCTCGTACAGGCGCATTTCGCAGCAGCAGCTTAGGAATGACCTGAGCGCTGCCGCCCAAATCAATGGAGTCCGCCTCAGTATTAATAGACCCAACGGCAATATCACCAACAGGCGGTGCAATGGCACGAGATCTAAACACTGGGGCAGAATTGGGCGATTGACCCACGCTAGGGGCTGCATTAGAAGCTGATCCAGAACTATCTAAAGCACTGGCAGCATTGAACCGCATGACCAATAAGCCTTGGCGCTCATCTCGACGAATGGTGTCGCTGATAGGAGCAGCTTGAATGCCCTTTACTGTAATGCGTACGGTATTATCATCAAGCTGACGCATTTCAATGGCTTCAATGCCGGGTGCTGGCCTTGCTTGGGTAAAAGATTGCCCAGTTGGTAAGCGCAACTGGGCATTGCTAATATCTGCCACCGACGAATTGCCTCGGTTGACCGTAAAGACGGGGGGGCGATTATTGCCCTGGGTTTGAAGCGTTAGTTCAAAGCCTTTCCCTGATGGAGTGAGCTGTACCCCTATAATTTCTGTTTGTGCCGCTTGAGCAGGCGAATGCATTGCCGCTGCCATCAGAGCGGCAGAGCCGATTGCACATCCGTAGCGTTTAAGATCCCAGTTCACCCTTGACTCCTGTTGTTTTCAATACACATGATTAAAAGCTATAAAAAGCGAGGAAATGTGGTGAGCAAATCACCCATTTCCTCGACAAAGCGCCCCGTTACTGGGGAGGCGCTGGTTGACCCGTGGGCTTAGCCTCAGTGCCGCCCGATGGATTTTGCTTGGCGAGCGCCGCTAGTTCTTCTGTGGTCAGTGGAACATAGGCATAAAGCTTGAAACTACAGGTCACAAGGTTATCTGGCGCACTGCCTGGGGTGCCTGCGGGTGCCTTTAGCTCCATTTTGAAATCTCGCAGCACCAGCAGCGTCTGGAGTCGATCAATGGTTCGCATAATTTCGAGGGTCTGGGTAAAGGTGCCCTCAAAGGCGACGTCTGTGACGCGTCGCTTAATCTTATTGTTTAGCTCAACCCCTACAGAACTATCGGAAACCGTACCCGTTAATCCATAGTCAGGCGTAAATTTTTGCAGTTGTGCTCTGCTGGCAACAATAATCCGGTTGAGGTCTAAAAGCAGGGTTTCTAGATCCTTCTGGGTTGAAAATAGACCCCGAACCTGCTTATTTTTGTCTATTGCCGCATTTACCCGCGCCACAATTGTTTGAATATCGCGAACGGTTTTTTGCTGATCCTCAAGCTTTTGCACTTTCTGGTCAATTTTGCCCTGTAACTCTTGGGTTTCCGAGAGCTTTGGTCCAATCAGATTAAAAGCCATCCATCCTGCAAGGCCAACACCCGCTAAAGCAATTAAAATGCCGCTAACGGTAGGAGTAAAGGTAATGCCAAACGCTGTGGGGTAAGCAGGTGCATTAATACCGCTGTTGCCTGGTCCGTATCGATCTGAGATGGTCATGGCTTCATTACTCCTTGTCGCTTGAGGACCTCGATTCGAGACACTAATCCTGAAGCACCTTTCGCATTTAGAACCTGTAGTAATTCAGAGGCAGGCACATCATTGAGCTGGGTCTGCATTTCGTACTTCACCAATGCAACACCCGTCTGGGCATCAACAGGGTCTCGTAAGGACGATATGAGCTGGGTCTTGTCTGCCTTTAAGAAAGGAGACTTCCGCAACGTTAGCTCAAAGTCGTTGATGTCGCTAAAGGCCAAGGTCGTGCCTGAAAGCTTGAGGTCATTGGAAGGTGGTGGCGCAACGGGGGCTGCGCCTGGGCTAGGCGTTGGACTGGGGCTAGGGGCTGGGCTAGGCGTGGCCTGTCCCGCTGGAGGTGGGGGTGGAGCAGACTGCTCGATTCTGGTAATGCGTAAGGTGGATGGAACGCGATCGCGCAAGTCTTGCAGCGTTGCCGACCAAGGCTTAATTTGATTAAAAATAGTTGCCAAGGCTGAAGTTTCGGCTAAAATAACCTTCTCTTTAGTCTGTAGCTCATCTACCTTTTTTAGCTCAGGCGCTAATTTATCAAGGTCTGATTGTAGCGTCTGGTCTCGGCTAGATAACTGTTGGTTGAACAGCGTTAGCCCACCCAATAGCAGCAGCACAAGACCCACTAAGCCACCTGCCAAAGCACCGCCTAAAAATAACGGGGCTTTACTTTCGGTACTGCCGCCGACAAATGTTCCCTGTGAGACCGTCCCGGTGCCAAGCTCGGGTCGATCATTGAGAAGATTAATATCAATCTGATACATGTTCTAAATCTCCCGTAATCCTAGACCCATCACAATTCCTAAGGCCGGACGCTGTGCCGCAGGAATGTCCGAAAACCCCTGAAGGCTAAGGCTTTCAATGGGGTCTATTAAAGTAGATGGGTAGCCTAGCCGCATTGAGAGAAATTCATCAATTTGACCAATGCCTGCCCCAACGCCAGATAAAAAGACTTGGCTAATTTCAAGGTTTTCACCCTGGTTGAGATAAAAATCAATAGAGCGTCGCAGTTCGTCAGACAGGTCGCCGAGCATCCGTAAAATGGCGGCGGCACTAGGGTTGGCGGAATCTCCAGCCATTGTTTCGGTGGCGCTTACGCTAAGCGGAACGCTCATGCCCTGCAGCAGGTCGGCTCCCATTGAGCTAGGTAGATTCATGGCGCGGCTGAGGGCGCTTTGCAGTTGAAAGGTGCCGATGGGAATTTTGCGATTGAACTGCGGCACGCCGTCTAGAACAATGCTAATTTCTGAGCCGTCACAGTCGATGTTGACCAAGGCGACCGCTTCGCCTGTGGCAAACTGCAAAAGCTGACTGCGAAGGGTACGAAGGAGTGCAAAGCTGCTAACTTCTAAAACTTTGAGCTGTAAACCCGCCTGTTCAAAGACGTTGAGGTAGGTATCTGTAATTTCTTTGGGGGTTGCCACCAAGAGAACTTCAACTCGCTCAATGCCGTCTTCGTCAATTTGGGTGTCTAACTTTTGAAAGTCAACATCCGCCTCCTCCCGCGCAAACGGCAGGTAGAGCGCCGCTTCTTGGTTAAGCACCATGTCTCGCAGTTCAAAGTCGTCGAGTTCGGCAGGGAGCCGAATGAGTCGAATGACGGCTTCTCCAACGGGGATGGCGCTGATGGCTTTACGGGCCTTGATTTTTTTGTCCTCAAGACCCTGACGAATCACGTCTGCGATCGCATCGGGGTCTACAATCCGTCCATCTTGATATGCGCCATCGGGCAGAGGGAGGGAGATAAAAGCGTCAACTTTAATCCCTTTTTTGCTCTGTTCAAGCTGCACAATATTAACGCGTTCGGGGGTGAGTTCCACCCCCAAGCGCTGATTAGGTTTAGAGAAAAAGTTGAGTGAAGTAACCACAGACTTAACCGCTGTTCACTGGATGTTCTAGAGCAAACTGAAGCCAACCTTAGCGCTGCAAGACTGCGTTGCAGTACCCAGCACCTTTTTGAAAGACGCTTTATTTTCTTTCAAGCGAAAGAAAATCTTAAAAGATCTCGTTTGAATTTGAAATCAACAGAACAGTCAATCCTGTAGGGATAATACCCAAATTAGTAGAGGAATTGATCATTGAGCCTTGGTTTGTGCATATAGCGATTCTCTGACAAACTGGGTGCATGAATGCTTTTGAATACTCTCATACAATCGCCCTTTAGTGGCGCAAATGCGAATTGGCTAAGGGTTTGGATAGATATCCCTAAGCTGTTTTGCCTGACAAGTGCTTTAGCGTTTTGCGAAACTTGGCGACCAAACCTGTATGGTGCTTGCGTACTGCCCTTAGGAATGTGACTGTACAAAAGCGCCCAACAGGCTAAAGAGACGTTGGGGCGACAGCATTGCCCACGGTGCAAATGACGGTATTGATGCCTGATCAAAATTGCGAGAAAACAGCTCTTGCTTCAGGGAAACCACTCGGGGCGTGAGGGGTGGCAGGTTGGCTGCATTGTTGAACTGCGTATCGTAGCTCCAGTTACGGGTAGGCGGATAGTAGATGTTGCAGCGCTCGTCAGTACCATTCGTCATAAGAATGCCCTTCTTATTAAGACCGCCGCTACCGCAGAAAGGGCCATTAACCCGCAGAGGGGGGGATAGGCTAACCAGTGAGCCAAGATAGTTAAACTTAATCCCTTCCCAATATTCATGAAAACGGGGGTAATTATTCAATCCACCACCTGTGCCGTCATCTTTATCTTGCCCCCCCTGATTAATGCCGCCTGTAATATCAATCCCTGCCAGAAAGGCCGCATTGATAGTGGTTTCAAGGGGTTCTCGAGCTTCAAGATTGATTGAGGTTAGGTCATTTAAAGGCCACGCAGTAGACAGCACATTAATCGAATCTGCCATTACAGCAGCGGGGATTCTTTGACCCGTGTTTGCGGTCAATTCAAAGTCGGGAGCATTACAAACAGCATTGCAGTTATAGTTTCCGCGCATATAAACTGCCTGATCTGAAATAATGGAAAGCCCTTTTGGTGTTTCTCCATTGATGGGCGTTACCAAATTTTGCCCGTTATATACCCGAATGCCATAGTCATTAATACTTAAAGAGTTAGGGCCTTTTACGGTAAAAAACCAAACTAACCCGCCCTCTGAATCTTCATTTAAGGGTTTACCCATGAGATTTTTAGCACACCCCAGCAACCCACGCATATCAACGTTCAGCATCTGGATGGGCAGGAATTTATCTGGGCCTAAAGAACCTCTCTTTTCTCGATAGTTTTTAAAGGTTTTATCTGAAAAAGAAACAATTGGCTTTCGTACAACAGTCCCTGCCGCTACGGTGGAAAAATTTGGGTTGAGAGATCCTTTAATCGTAATTACGTCGCCAGAAACGGACTGGACAAAGTATAAATGGGGGTCAGTCCCCACCGTTAAAACATCACCTATGGCAAAGCTTCCCGCTGTTCCTGGGGTTACGGTTAAGGTATTGGTTGTGGCGCTGGTGGTTAGTGTTTGGGATGGGGCGCAAGCATTACTATTGAGGAGATCAGTAGTTTCTGAAGAGAGTATGCTATCTCCTGCACTTCTAATCTGAAGAGCTGGGGCGGTAGGGCTAGTTAAATCTAATACAAGCCGCAAATCAGCGCTATCCCAATAGAGTCTGCCAGGGGTTGCATCAAAGTCACCAGGAGGGGGTGGCGTTAATTTCCGTACTCCAACGCGAATTTTGCCATTCCAAGGGGCTATCGCCTTAAATTCAGTCCGCCCGCCCGCACAAGCAACGTTACGAGGGGCAGGCGTAGCATCATCAACTTTGACATCGCCGGAACATTCATTTTTATACTTTAGCCCTCGATAAAGCTTATTTGCAGTTGTTAATTGCCCCTTAATCCGCAGCGTTCCAGATGCATTTAGATACAAATCGTTGTTGCTATGAACGGGGCCAATTAGCGTCATGACAGGTGGAAGGTTAATATCCATATCCTGGTCGGAGAACGCCGCAAACTGAAACAGCGGAATCAGGCGGCTCTTAAACTTAAGCCCGACGATCGCAGACGGTTTGCTTTGGCTATCTTGGGCGATCGAGATGACGTTATACCGATACTCTTGCGCCGTTAGCCCTTCGTTATTTTCTCCATCTGGGATCACAACGGTTTTGGGCACAGAACCCGTCTCATCTTCTACGTAGGTGGTGACAGGCTGAGTGCTAATGTCTGTGTTGGTCTGACATTGAAAGTCTCCTGTTCCTTTATTGCCAGCGAGATCAAGGCAGTCCTTCCAGTGGCCTGGGGAGGTGCCAGAAGGACGGTTGTATCCGGCAAAGCGATCATAAACTGCTTTGGCGCGCAGATTTAGACCAGCTTCTGCCGCATAAAATCCCGTATTTCCCTTCGCCGAAGCGTTAGTGCTGGCGTTATCTACTTTGCTGGTAATGGCGTAGGTCAGCAATAGCACCGACAAAATCAGCAGAACGGCAAGGGTAATCACCAGGGTGTAGCCCCCCTGGCGCTCATACTCATGTTGATCGCGCTCATGCCGAAGGCGAACTAGCATCAGCAGCAAAAAGGACTGGGGAGATTTACACTGAAACTTCATGGGGCAGGTCTAGATAAACTATTGCGAGGAAAAAACTGAGAGGTAAGGGTTTGAATTACGGGCTTGGCATCTGGCCCAATATTTTCAGCCGAAAAACTAATCTTGATGGCTTTTAGGGCTGTCCAGTCTCCGTAGGGAAATGTGGGGGGATTGTTGACGTTAAACGCATCAATTTCTGCCCCTGTTGCGTCGATGCCCTTGACCTGAAAGTCCCGAAGACGATTCACAATTTGAAGCGGTGCATTGTTGAAAGTAGTGTTGGTGTCGCGATCAACTAGGCTCAGTTCAAGAATGCGATCGCCCCTTGCATCCGGTGCTCCTAAGGCGTACCGACGCTCTTCAAGAATGTAAAGCTTAGAGCCTTCTGGATAAGTCCAGCCTGTAGTGCTTCCTATTGGTGTAGAAGGTGACGTGTTAAGGCGGTAGGTCTCATCCACAGCAGCTCCCACTTGTGCTTCCCCAGAGTAAAGAAAAAACTCTCCCTTCCCTGTTATGGGACTATGAATATAGGCCCAACTGCACTCATCATTTAAACTGGCTGGAGTCGTTTGTTTACAGTCTCCAGGAGGCAAAGCACAGGCTGTTTTGGTCGCACTGAGTTGGCAGCGATAGGCTTTCCATTCTTCAACGTTGTCGGGCAACCCCTTCGCAGGTGGACCATCCGTAAACCGACAGCCCACCTGCGATGCTGCCTTATCCTTATCCACCACCCGAATACTGGTTGAGCTGGGACCGACCTGAGCGCAAACTGTCAAATCCTGTGTCAATAACTTACGCTGAAGCACAAGCGTATCGGGGGCTGTACCGGAGCCATTGATAATGCGAATGATGGGTAGCCCCAACCCCAGACCTACTTTTTCGCCCGTTTGACGCACATCAGCCCCAATCAGATCCATTGAAGACTGGATAGTTTGGTCTACATCTGTGGTGGCCTGCTGATTGATATACTGCCGTCGCTGGGTCACAATTAAGCCCAACGACACCCCCAAAATAATTGAAGAAATTACGGCCGTGACCAGTAGCTCTAGTAATGTCAGGCCCTGCTGAGATCTCAAACAAAGGTTAGGCCGCGCCATGCTCACCAAAGTTCTCAAAATTCTTAGTTGACCTCAAACTTTGTATAAATAGTTGAGACTTCGTAGACGGGCGTATCACTGACCGTTCCGTTGTCAAATGCCTGAAAAACCGCCACCCGAATGTACCGAGAATTAGGGTCGCAGAACTGAGTTTTAGTCGCTTCGCAGAAAAAGATTTTAGCGTTAAATTTTTTGTTGTAAGAACTTTTATTGGTTAACGCAGTACCCCCAGGAGACGTTACATCACTCACGCCGTTGCTGGGCAGGGTATTAATGGGCTGCTGACGCAGTTCGTCCATAATCTGCTGGGATACGGCGATCGCCCCCGTTCGCACCGGATTTCTGAGGGTCTGAAGCCGATAGGTGGTGTAAATGGGCACCACGCCAGCGACTACCGCCAGAAAAATGAGTAGAGACACTAAGGTTTCTACTAACGTAATGCCTTCAGATGCCTGCGCCTTATACGCCTGTAATCTATATGAATTTAAAAAACTAGGGGATTGCCTTAACATCAACCCCACCTCCCCGAAACACCGTAATTCTATATTGCAGATTTTGATTGTCCTTGAGGCTTAGATCTAGTGTCTGATTGGCTCGTCCACGACTGTCATAGCAAATGTCCCAGTTGGTTATGGGCGACCGCACAACGCTATTCACTAACACGGCGCTGATTTCAACATTTTTACGATTGGCAGGGGGCGTCGCAGCCGTATCTAAAGCCGTGTCTCCTAACGTAAATCCTGGATCGGGCTTCCAGTTTTTGCTGGCGCAGGATTCTGCAACCTCTACGGCAAGACTGATGCCATTTGCAGTAGTAATAGGTCGCATTCGATAGGCCGAGGTTTGCGAAATGGCCTTCGCCCGTAACAGCTTAAAGTTTCCGGCAATATTGGCGCTGGTGTCTTTGAGCGGAAGGTTGCCAAATCGAATGGTTGGGGCGGCGATCGCCGTCAGTACCCCTAAAATCACAATCGTCACCAGCGTTTCCGCTAAGGTAAAGCCTTGCTGTGTCAGTCCGCGATGATAAAACATAAAAAGACTAGGGCAGTAGATGAATAAATAAGCAAAGCATTATGAACCGCCGTTGTGCTGCTCAGTTTACCTAAAAGATTTGCGATTTACCCCCGCTAGCCAGACTTTTATATGGGCAACGCTGCCGATGTATAAGGTCTAGACCAATATTTTACTGAAGATTGAGTCTTGCAAGTAAGCCCATAATAGCCCCAAGATATTGGGTTGACCACTCTTGTAAAATCCTGACTCGGTTGAGCATTAGGATGGCGTCCCTAGGAGAAGAAAACATCATGACATCTATGGCGCAGCAACCCCCCAATACTAGACTTGAGCGAGACACGATGGGAGAAATTGCCGTCCCCCAAGATCGTTACTGGGGCGCACAAACTCAGCGATCACTCACCTATTTTGCTATCGGCAGTGACGTGATGCCCCGTGAGATGATTCGTGCCTTGGGCTTGGTCAAAGCGGCGGCGGCTGAGGTGAATCAAGATTTAAGTCTTTTGCCGCCTAAGTTAGCGGATTCCATTATTCAGGCGGCAAAAGAGGTAATAGAAGGTCAGTGGGATGACCACTTTCCGCTGCGGGTTTGGCAAACGGGTAGCGGCACCCAAAGTAATATGAACGCCAATGAAGTGATTGCTAATCGGGCGATCGCCCTTCTGGGTGGCGTACTGGGCAGTCAAACCCCCGTGCATCCTAACGATCACGTTAACCAGTCTCAGTCTTCTAACGATGTGTTTCCCACTGCAATGCACATTGCGGCAGCGGAGTCGCTCAATCATCAGCTTTTGCCGATGGTGACAAAACTAAAGATGGCGCTCGATGAAAAGGCCAAAGCCTACCAAGATATCGTCAAAATTGGTCGCACTCACCTTATGGATGCTGTGCCCCTCACCCTCGGGCAAGAATTTTCTGGCTATGTCTACCAGCTTGACCAAAATTTAGCTCGGCTTCAAAACGTACTGCCCGATCTCTACGAGCTGGCGCTGGGCGGTACTGCTGTGGGTACCGGACTCAATACCCATCCAGAATTTGCCGAGCGTGTGGCGATTAAACTTGCGGCGCTTACTCAACTGCCCTTTGTGACCGCCCCCAATAAGTTTGCGGCTTTAGCGGCTCATGATGCTGTGGTAATGGCAAGCGGTGCCTTAAAGACCTTAGCCACGTCCCTACTCAAAATCGCTAACGATCTGCGCTGGCTGGGTTCTGGCCCTCGGTGTGGGTTAGGAGAACTCATTTTACCTGCCAATGAGCCAGGGTCTTCAATTATGCCAGGGAAGGTCAACCCCACCCAGTGCGAAGCCATGACGATGGTGTGCGTGCAGGTGATGGGCAATGACGCGGCGATCGCCTTTGCGGGCAGTCAGGGCAACTTTGAGCTAAACGTGTTTAAGCCTGTGATGATCCACAATCTGCTGCACTCTATTGGCCTACTGGCGGATGCCTGTAGCTCTTTTACCGATCACTTAGTAGTGGGGCTAGAGCCTAACCGCCCCCAAATTGAGGCGCTTCTGCAACGCTCTTTAATGCTGGTGACGGCGCTCACCCCCAAAATTGGCTATGACAACGCCGCTGCCGTGGCAAAAAAAGCCTATGCCGAGGCGAAAACCTTGCGCGAAGTTTGTCTAGAACTGGGCTACCTGACGGGCGAAGAATTTGACCAAGTGGTGCAACCTAAAGATATGACCCACCCCAACTTGTAAAAGCGTCCGCTTAAGGAATCTCCCCGATGTCTCTAGCATCTGTGTTGTGTGTTGCAGTTAGCCTTGCCCTAGGCGGTTGCTTCCTCTTGTCCCAGGCTAATGCCTCCCCCGTCTCGCAAAATGAAGTAAAGCCCTCAGCGCCAGCCCCAATCCTTGCGCCTCAGCGACAGCCGTATCAAACCCAAGGCGTTATTTTTGAAACACCGCCAGGATTTTCTTCTTTGCAGCCTCTCGGCGGCAAAACAGTAGGCGTTGTTTTTCCAGCAGCTGCCACTGCCCAGACGCGCCACGTTTCGGTGCGTCTGCTCGAAATTCAGCCCAGTGCCTTAGGGATTTCTGCCCTAGGCTCACGGGAGCTATCAGAATATGTGCGCTTTAGCTTTTGGGGGCTTACAACCACTCCTCAATCTCGTCAAACCCGTCGATTCATGGGGCAAGACCTCACGGGCGAGGTGCTGATGCAGCCTAAAAATGGCGGTATGTCTTACCTAGAGTTTTATCTGGTGCCGTTGACTCAAGAGAGACAGCTGGCGATCGCCTTTGAAGCCGATACCGAACTCCCCGTCGCCATCCTAGAGCAAACCATTCAGACTGTCTGTGCGACGCTCCGAGAAGATCCCACCCTCCTTAAAAAGAAGCCGCGCCGCCCGTCCGCCAGTTCATTAAACTGAAGACATGGGCAACGTCATCCAGCCACTGCATCCTGAACTTGTTTATCGCATTGCCGCTGGAGAGGTTATCGACTCTTTAGGGGCTGTGGTTAGAGAACTTATTGATAATGCCCTCGATGCCGCTGCCACCAGAATTTCCATTTCTCTATGGACAGACCTTGGCAAAGTTGAGGTCGCAGATAATGGCGTTGGACTCAACTGGGCAAACCTCCAGCAGGCTGCTCTGCCCCACACCACCAGCAAAATTTCGACATTTGAGCATCTGAGCGCACTGCACACCCTAGGGTTTCGGGGGGAAGCCCTCCATAGTCTTACCCAGTTAGGGACGCTTGAGATTTGTAGTCGTGCCCAAACGTCTTCTACAGGTTGGCAGGTTTGCTACGGTGCGACGGGCGCTGTCGCCCAAGCCACAGAAATTGCAATGGCGACAGGCACTACCGTGACCGTCACGCATCTGTTTGAAACCTGGCCTTCTCGTCAGCAGATCATCACTCCAACTAATCAGAATCTCTCAAGCATTCAGACCATGATTGGTGACTACGCCCTCTGTCATCCTCAGGTGACTTGGCAGACCTATCACAATCATCGGCCTTGGTTTAGCATTGCCCCAGGCCAAAATGCCAAGGATATTATGCTTCAGCTCATTCATAAACTGAAGCCCGAAGATCTGCGCTACGAAACGTTGACCGTTGAGATCCCCAACGCAAATGCAGCCAGCCCTTTGACCAGCGCTTCGGATCTCTCTAAAGCAACCCTAGAAATTTTGGTCGGACTCCCCGAGCGCTACCACCGCCATCGCCCTGACTGGGTGCGCGTTGCCGTCAATGGTCGCCGCGTTAGTGTGAATGCCCAATCGCCCTCAGAGCAGTGGGGATCTCTAGAGCAAAGCATTCTCAATGCCTTTCGCCAAATGCTGCCGCGCCATCGCCATCCCCTGTGCTGGATTCAGCTTAAGGTTTCGGCAGACTGCGTAGACTGGAATCGAACCGCCTCTAAGTCTCACATCTATCTTCGTCAGCTTGAGGCTTGGAAAGAACAGATTACCCAGGGCATTCATCGGGTACTCAACCTTTCGACGTCTTCAGACCCATCAGGGTTGCAGATGCGCCAGTTTTTAAAGAGTGCTGAGGCCAAGGGTCGCTATGCGTTAGCGCCGCCTCTCAGTCTTTCAGACAGTCTTCCTCAAGGCTCTTCAGCGTCAGCGGCGGTTTCTGAGGGTTTGCCGTTGGGGGCATTACGGGCGATCGCCCAGTTTCACCAGACCTACATCATGGCAGAACACCCCGCAGGGCTATGGCTGGTCGAGCAGCACATTGCCCATGAGCGCGTGCTGTACGAAAAACTGTGTCAAGACTGGCAGGTTATCAACCTAGAGACGCCCCTCACCCTGAATCACCTCAGCCCAACGCAACTGCAAAACCTTGCCCATCTGGGTCTGCCTGCCGAATCTTTTGGATCAGATCTTTGGATAGTTCGCGCCGCGCCTAAAATTTTGGCTGCGCGACCCGACTGTCTTCAGGCCATTTATGAGCTGAGCCACTGTACCGATCCGCAGCCTGCCCTGGTTGCCACTGCCTGCCGGAGCGCCATTCGTAACGGTCAGACCTTATCTCTGAGTGAAATGCAGACTTTACTAGATCAGTGGCAGCAAACCCAGCACCCGCGCACCTGCCCCCACGGAAGGCCGATTTACCTGCGCTTAGATGAGCAGTCACTGTCTAAATTTTTTCGTCGTCATTGGGTGGTGGGTAAGAGCCACGGAATTTAAGCGGAACTTCCCTTTGCCGCTTTCACGTCAGCTACAATTCAACCGATGTGGTCATAATTTATAACTTTTGCGTCACTTTTTTTGTGAATACTGGAATGATTGCTGCATTTTTGCTTAAGAACAGAAACATTAATCTGAATTTAGGGAATACTAACAAAGGTTAATGGTGTCGTCACAGACGACTCAAATTTGAGCATAAAATATTGCTCAAATATCTCCTTTATCTGTCTGTATATTCACCTTTTTTTCTTTCACCGCTTGAAAATAGAATCTTTCTAAATGCAAACGTTTTCTCGGCACGAAACCTCTCCTCTTAAAACCCAGCAGTTTGAGCTATGGTATCAGCCGGTCTATAACCTGCCCAGCGGAACCGTACTGCATAATGAAATTTTACTGAGGTGGAGATCGGCGAGCGGCACACTCAAAAGTCCTCGAGACTTTATGCCCTCTATTTTTGAAGAGGGTTTAGAAAAGTGGCTAGATCGGTTTGTGCTTGAGAAAGCCGCAGGAATTTTGGATCGAAGCCTTGGCTCAACGCTTTCTGTTAATCTCTCGAGAGAAGTTTTAGAAGATCGTCAAATTGCGACGTTTATCTATGACTTAATTACGGAGACTCAGATCGATCCCAGCAGGATTCATCTAGAGTTTTCTGAGAAAAATATTTCAAAAGATATTAAAAGCCATATTGCTCTTATTGAAGATCTTAAGCAAATTGGCTGCACCATTATCTTAGACAATTTTGCTAACGACTATCTCACTTTTATGCAGTGGGAAAAGCTGAATGTCGATTTTGTTAAAATTAGGGGTGACTTAATTCATCAGTCTGCTCAAAACTTAGATTCAGAAATCCTGCTGAATTCTATTTTTGAAGTGGGTCGGTCTCTCAACCAAATGGTTGTAGCAAAATCAGTTGATGCTATTGACACGTCTATGTTTTTGGAGAAGCTTAGAACCGGCCCAGTTCAAGGCTATCATCTTAAGCCGCCCAGTCCAGAGCTTTGTATGACGGGCAAGGTTGATATTTTAGGCGTACCTATTGACAATCTTTCTATGAGTGATTTTCTAAATAATCTTCATAAGGGAACTGTCTTTACACCTAACGTTGACCATCTTGTCAACGTTAGGAAAGATCGAGATTTTGGACGCGCTTACAGCATTGCAGACTATAAATTATGTGATAGCCAAATTCTTTTCTTTGCCTCTAGGTTCTTAGGTTCGCCCATTCTCGAAAAAATTTCTGGCTCAGATTTATTCCCTGCTTTTTATCAGCATCATAAAGATAATCTAGAAATGACCATATTTTTGCTAGGGGGCATGGGAGAAGCCTCTGTGCAGGCTCAAGTCAACATCAATGAAAAGGTGGGTCGCCATATTGTCATAGATGCCTACTCTCCGCCCCTGGGATTTGACAAAGATGAAGAAGAATGTCGGCGCATCGTTGCGCGAATTAATCAGTCAGGCGCAACGGTTTTAGCCATTGGCGTGGGAGCACCCAAGCAGGAGCAGTGGATCAGCCAATATCGGCAGTATTTGACATCTGTTAATATTATTTTTGCGATTGGCGCAACCATTGATTTTGAGGCTGGCCTTGTGCCCCGCGCCCCTCGTTTGGCTAGCATGATGGGCGTTGAGTGGCTCTACCGTTTGGTAATGGAGCCTAAGCGACTTTGGAAACGGTATTTGATTAATGACCTGCCGTTTATTTGGCTATTACTGAAGCAAAAAATGCTCAGTTAATGCCGATTAATCAAGGGTAACTTCTGCGATCGCCCCTAGGTTTGTCAGATCTTCTAAATCTGTCCGTGCACTATCTGGCGTGCGGTGACAGTGGGTCACGAATGGACAGCACTGCGCCTTTGACCAACACTTTTTAGCACTCAGAGAAACTTGGGGAAAGTTTTGATGGTTTGTCGTAAAATCCTGCATCCATTTCCTTAAAGACCTAAGCAGCTTTGTCAAAGTTGCTTGGGTCTGTTGATGCATAGACTCAGAGTAGGCTACAGATAGCCAACTTTGAGAAGGGTCGCCGTTTTCGGGGGTAGACTCTGCAAACCAGTACACCATCGAAACACGATCTGGCATATATCCCAATGCTTCTGCCGCCATAAACAGATACAGCCGCGTTTGCCAGTGCTGCTCAATGAGCTGGGCACGCAGGGGACGACGATAGGTTTTCCAGTCTGCAATTTGGGCGCGATCGCCCTCCTGAATCAGCAGATCAAACACCGCAGTCAGCGTAAACTCTTCTAGCGCTAGAGTGCATGAGTATTCGCTTTGACGATGTTGCCTAGACATTAAAGGTGGCGGTGAATCTTGAAAATGCTGAAACCATCCCTGCAGTTTTGGGCTATCGTCTAGCAGGGGCTGAATGTCTAGACCCAATGCCTGCTGCTGCATCAGTTGATGAAACTGTTTCCCTAACTCCTGTTTGTCTGATCCTAGAGAGGGCTGCGGAAACGTTAAGTTATCTAAAAAAACGGATTGGAACTTTCGAGGGCAGGTTTCTAAGATTTGTAGGTGCCCTTGAGACAGCTGTAGAAACGGCAGATTCTCCATAAAAATTAACAGACCACAAAGGCTTATTCACTGGGCATTTTATTGGTTTTGGTCTGATTTAAGCTCCCTTTTTAAGTTTAGATTTGTGAGGCTTTTAGGGAAAGTCGCCACGTCATCTTTTAAACTAGCGGGTGCAGTACAGTCTCTTTTTGTGGCGCGTTACCTATGCCAACTCTATCCTGGCACGATTGTATTCTTCTTGTTTCCTGTGTTGCGTCAGTTGCTGGACTTTACTTTTATGGGCGATCGCCCATCGAAGATCCCTCTGATGCAGAAGCGGCACAAGAAACCTTGACTCGTTTAGCCTTTGTGTATTGGCTGGTGTACTGCTCAGCTCACTGGGGAGAGCAATTGTGTACGGCCTTCCCTCAGTCGCCAGCGTGCAGCCTTCGGATTCTAATGCTGCTCTCGTACATTCTGACATTTTGCTGTGTGCTGAGCCTGCCGCTGCATCTCATTGAGCAGCGCCGGAAACAAGTCAGCTAGCGCTAAAGAAGGTTCTTCAGATTTTGTGATTGAGTTGTGTACGCCGCAGGCGACACTTTATCAGCAGGGCAATAGATCATACTGCAGGCAGATGTTAATCGCAAAAGCATTTGAAATAATGGGCGAGAATGCACAAATTAGCCCTTAGCAAGCTTGCTAGGGGTTTTTCTTGACAAGATATTGGCTGTATTACGACTAGTACAGCGATTGAGATTAAAGCGTTGTGGCAGAAAATTAGGGACTTGAAATTCTGCCGTCTGGCAACGTCGTTTCTAAAAAAACAACGCGTATCATGGTTGCACTGCTTAGCTCAGCCCCAAACAAATTGGCGCGACTGAGATCTGCGTTTGAGAGATCAGCTCGCGCTAAATAGGCGCGAATGACTGAACTGTCGCTTAAGTCCGCAAACTGGAGACAGGCATGGCTGAGATCTGTACGGGTTAGTTTTGCGCTTCGTAGATTGGCCTGTTTTAAGTTGGCATAGCTTAACTTGGCATCTGCTAAGATTGCGCCGCCTAAGTTTCCTTTTTCTAGGTTCACGCGACTTAGGTTAATGCGCTCTAGCTTGGCATCCTGTAGGTTTGCCCAACTGAAGTTTGCATCTGATGCATCTACGTCAGACATGACAGCGCCTTCTAAATTGACCCCCTCCAGGTTGGCATTTTTGAGCGAAACGCCTCGGAGGTTTGCAAAGGCGAGGTTTGCCTTTTTAAGGCTGGCGCGATCTAAGTTTGCGCCCTTAAGGTTTGCGCCGCGTAGATCGGCATCATCTAGTATTGCCCCCTGAAGGGTGGTGCCGTTTACCCCAGCCTCTTCTCTAAAGTTTGCCCCTCGCAGGCAAGCGCCCTGTAGGTTTGCGCTGCACAGGTTTGCGCTCCTCAGATCAGCATCCATCAGATTTGCATCGGTTAAATCTGCTAGCCCTAAATCCGTTCCAAATAAAATAGCACCCTGAAGTGAAGCACCATGCAAATTAGAGTCACATAGGTTAGCCTGACTGAAGTTCGCCTGGTTTAGGGTTGCGCCTTGTAGCTGCGATCGCATCAAATGACAGTCGCGGAAATTGCCTCGATGGAGATAGGACAAAGATAGATCGCTTCCCGATAAATTAGCGTGGGAAAAATCGATATCAATTAAGTCCAGTCCCGTAAGGTCTAAATTACGCAAAGACTGCGACTGAAAGTTTCTAACGCCTCGGCGATACATCTGAAGCAGCGTTTGTGTATCTGAAACCGAAATTTTCTCTTGAATAGGGTTAACGCGCTTCATAATGAAGGTGCCACAGCATAACGACTAACGACGGAAATCTAGATTTAAGGAACTTGAAGACGCAGTGCCTGCACCACTGCCTCAGCAATTTGAGTGCCTTGGTCAAGCCGTGTTAGCTCAGCCGCCTGATTAAATAGCCTTCTTTCCAGCACATCGAGTGCTGGAAAAGTCTCCGTTAGTTCGGCTAACCAAGCGTCCAAAGATTGAGTTTTTAGCTCCTTCCAGTCCAGGTTCTCGAAAGAAAACGGATGCCGAAGCACAGAAAACAGCAAAATTTTAACCTTCAGGGGCGGTACCTGCTGCATAACGCGACGGCGTAGCTCAAACCGATCGGGTTGAGCAATGGTGGTCATCGGCAGTGCGTCTTCGGCATCGTCTCCCATCACAGTGGTTGTCAAGAACAGGTCAGCTTGGGGGGACGACGGAGGTGCTTCTGAGGCGTACAGTGCCGCGCAGGCCTTTAAGATAATTGTGGCAATTTGTCTGTACCGTTCGGGTTTGTTGAGAACGGAAGCGGCTTTATAGAGTCGTCGTTCTAGAACATCATAGGAAGGCGTTCGCTTCATTAAAGCGGGCAAAATTTGACCGATCATGGATGGCCCCAACTGCTCAGGTGTGCCTTCCCATCGACCGGTATAGACCCAATGCAGAAGCTTACAAATGCGATCTGATTCTGAATGTTCTGCTAAAGTCTGAACGACTTTGGTCAAAGACATGGGTGCAACTTTTTCCGCAGTGAGAGGCGCAGGCAGGGTCAACATGAGCTGAGGAGAGCCTTAAAAACGATTGTTAAATAGTTCTGTTACGGGCGTATCATCTTCCAGTTCTTCCAGGGTTATGACATTTTGGCTAACACTCATCAGCTCATTGAGCTGAAAGTCCTCAATATTGACAAAGGTTTCGCTGGGGCTAACAGGTTTTGCTTTAATGCTGTGGTAGGTCGGATCCTGGATTTTAAGATAGTCAAAGTATTTGCCGCTGGCGGGGATGCTCAAAACTTGGTATTCGATCTGAACCAAACCCCCAATGAGGATTCTATCTCCAGGCGTTAAGTCGTGGCTCGTGCAGGCACCCCCATTAACGCTAATGCCATTTAGGCTCGCTCTGCCAGAAGAATTTCCATCAATGATGCGATAGCGATAGCCTTTCTGTTCAGGGAGCGGCATCCGCAGCAGAAGGGCATGTTGGCGAGAAATTCCTCGATTTGGAATCACAATTGAATTGTGTTTGTCTCTGCCTAGAGAATAGGTGGCAGACGTTAAAAGAAATTGACGCGGTTCAGGTTGGTCATAGATCATCAAAACGTGGCTATCGGTGTTTTCTCGGTTCATGGCATTTTAAGAAATATGCTTTGGCAAAAGCTTAAGAGAAAAGATGGCAGTGGGTGGATAAATGCTGAACAATTCAGCCGCGTATTGTGGCTCCTGAGAGCGGGACAAGACCGTAGCCTGTTGACCTCATCGGAGGGAAGATTGTTCGCAAGCCTAAAAAACAGCTTCTGAATTTAAGACCTTCTCTACAGATCAGTCTGCCCAAAAAATGAGGTGATGAAGCGCTCAATCAAGTTCATTGCGCTTGATATTTATGCCGTGTAGGTAAAATTTATATCGCTCAGACAGGGTAGGCATAATTTGAGCGGGTGCAGCAGCGCTATTGCCCCCCGTCCAATGCTCAATTAAGGTATGCCCCAATGCCCAAGCCTCTTGAGTCACGGGAGCCGTAGATTCTAAAATGAGCGGCCAAAGGGTCAGCAGTTCGGTGGGCAATGTAGAATTTGGGGGAGACAGCAGTGTGTATAGCTC
>JANPLU010000114.1:0-29333 GCA_031422435.1 Acaryochloridaceae cyanobacterium VAR_48_metabat_390 | reverse complement strand
GCATCCAAGTGGACTTTTATGGTCTGTTTTTCTTCGGGAGTCATACGCTTCACTCCAAGTACAGTGCCTCAAGTCTCCCGTTTTTAATGTCTTAAATGCTTGAGTATAAATACTTATCGCAAAAGTGAGATGCTCCCAATGCGATCGCCCTTCTACGCCAACCCAATCGCCCGTCTAAGCCAACCATTCCAGCTAAAATCGTCCCTTCAGCAACCCCGAAATCTTAAGCAAAAACGATAACTGCTTTGGCAAATCGTAGGCTGAGGCTGCGATCGCCTAAGCGAATGAAAGGCTCATGGTTGAGTGAATTGTTGCAGGGAGAAAGTGATCGTCTCGGCTAATTGTCTGGCAATGAGTCTACTAATGTCAATCTATCAGACAATTACTAAAAACTGCTGGCGAAGTCTAATCGTTCCCGATCAGTGACGACGAGAAAACTTGAAACGAGGCGCGAAGATTCTGTTTGTGCGCTGCATTGGGGCTGTTATGCGACGGTTTCACACTACGTCAACACTAATATACTTTCTGATTCTCGATCTCCAAACTGAATAATCGTTTCAAGATTGTCTCTTAAAATCTGAACAATTTTTGATGTTGGACAATTACCAACCTGAAGATAGATAAACTTAGGCGGATGGCCATACAGCAAACTACGCTGATGAAAATCAGAATCTTTTGAAACAATCACAAAACCACTTGCTTTTGCGTATTCCCAAATGATGCCGTCATCAGTGTTTGTCAGTGCCAAGGTTTTGACATGCTCAGATTCAGGATATAAATCGATAATCCGGTACACAATCCGGTCTGAGAGATTTTCATCCAAAAGCAGTTTCACAGCGAGGCCACAAACAACTTCTTCTCACGATCTGCCGCAAAAGCAAGACAAGCTTTGATATCTTCGGAGGTGAGTTCAGAGAAATCTTCTAGAATTTCTGCCTCAGTCATCCCACCTGCTAGATATTCCAAGATATCGTACACAGTGATTCGCAGTCCTCGAATACATGGCTTGCCACTGCGCTTCCCAGGCTCGATCGTAATAATGTCTTGGTAGTTCATAAAACGCTATCGGGAAAAATATCTACCTAACACTATACCTAAACCTCTTTCTGCCCGCAGCCAGAGAATATCTCTAGAGCTTATCCGCAATACGTTGAGCAGCCTCTGCCGAAGTTCTGACGGGAATGATTTCAAAATGACCGAGATCGCTCATCATCCGCCAGCTCACTCGCCGCGTCGGTCAAATATCTCCAACCCTGACATCGCAGGTTGAATGTCTCTCCCTTGAGCATTTAGAGTTACTGGGCGAAGCGTTACTCGATTTTTCTAGTGCTGCGGATCTGGATAATTGGCTGCGTTCACGCTAATGTTTTCTCTGGTCAATCACACACGTACATAAATGCGATCGCCAATTTAAGCCAACTCAATCGTTCTTTTAAACCAACCTTCAATCTAAAATCGCCCCCTTCAGCAACCCCAAAATCTTGAAAAAAACGATCACCGCCTTGGCACATTATAAGCTGAGGCGGCGATCACATAAGCGAATGAAAGGCTCATGCTTAGGTAAATTGTTGCAGGGTGAAGCGATTGTCTCGGCTGATTGTCTGGCAGTGGGTTTGCTAATGTTAACCTAACATACAGTTACTAAAAACTGCTGGCGAAGTCTAACGTTATCGAGCTTATCGGCGGACGCGATGCACTTTGAAGCAAACCCACAGTGATCATCCGTGCGTCTGGTGCACTGAGCAGTTAGATCCGTCAGTACAGCAACCTTAACCCAAAATATTGTACCGCCAGAGCCAAAATATTTCTGCTACTTTTTGTTGCGATTACCCCGCCACAACAACAAAAATTTACAAATAAAGTTTTAAAAATGTACTACTTAAACTCAGCAACAAAACTTAGATCAGAAGTAGGTCTATCTTAAGCCATACAGATGAAATTAGCTAAAAAGAGATTTACTTTTCATTCTGGAAACACTTCTTGAAGAGTTAGACTCCAACTATCGAGAGTAAATATAGGGGGCTTTGTTGAAGGTGGAAATGCATTGACTACTGCCCATACAACCCTCACAGTATGGTAGCCAGGGCGAAGAATACTCGCTCTATCGATAGAAACATTGTGATAAGATCTATCAACTGAAGAACCAATTGATTCTGTACTATCAAATCGAGAGTCTCTAGGTTGAATACTCTGACCATTAACAAGAATTTTTAGTAAACAAAATCCTCCAGCACTTGATGTTTGTACTTTATCAAATGTTAATTCTTTAGCACAAGAACTATTTCCAGAGAAGCGGACTATTAATAGAGATGGTTCCCTTGTCATTACGTGAATTGTACCCGTGGCTCCAGGTAAGTCAACAAAGGTAGTAGAAGTAGTTGTTTTTGGTGTACTCTCCCTAACTATTGTGAAACCTTTATAGCGAATAGTATTAGTAGCAAAAACAAAAGATGGCAAGAAAAGCTGAAGTAATAAGCTACCCAGGAAAATAAGTAAAGAATGATTTTTCATTGGTTGACATTTGATAACTGTTCCTGATTAGGCTGCAAATATCAGTCTAACTATAATTAGACTGATATTTGCAGCCTAATCTGCCGAATTTAGCATGTTAGGCAAAATATTTGCAGTTTAACACCCCGAATTGAGTAGTTAGACAGCAATTGTTTTAAAGTAGCTTGGTTTTGGGTGGTTAGACAGGATTTTGCAGTCTAAATTTAGGAAAGTTAACATAATACTCCCAAATCATCAACTCTTCTTTACCTATGCATCGCCCATTCATTCTTATTAATAACCACTCTAGAAGTTTTCTAGAATAAATGCGTGATGCCATTCATCTTAAGCATTACTTCCATCGCATATAAGAAAGTAATCGTAGTATGGGTTGACAATGTGAACCCCGCTATCAGTCTAGTTTCAGGGCATAGGTTTCGTGCCCAAAACCAACCTCCAGAACGGCATACATTATTATTTTTGAAGGTTCTGAACAACCTATACAAGTCAGGATAATTTTAGAGCGAATCTAATCAGCTTGGTCTTCTCTACTGTCTTTGGGGCAGCGATATAGAGATCAGCCCACCATAGAGCATTCCATCTTGTTCTTTTTGTTGCCACATTAAGGTGTCAGCTCCTTAAAATCTGCCTGCCATTTTGCACCGCCACTAAATTGAGCGTCAGTGGTCCTGAGCTAAAAACCTTAGCAGCAGTAACCGCCTGAATTTCAACGGGGGCATCATTATTTTGTTCCTTAAGTGCTAACACAAACCGGAATAAATCAATTTGGCGAAAAGATCCCACCGTCCCAGTTACCGGATCGGGCAGCACGCCTGACTCAATAGCTCGACGGTTTGCGGCACTAAAAAGCGCATTAATTCGGGCTAAAATTTGCTCGTCCGTAAGGGTAGATGGGGTAAGCGTGAGGGTAGAAATAACCGCTTCCTGGGGAAAAATCTCATTGTTTAGCGCAACCTGGGGCACTGCAATTACCTGACTTTCGCCCTCTAAATAGTTTAAAGCCGATAAAATTCTGACGACGTAGGTTTTTCCATCGCTGACCTGCTTGATGAGTCCCTCTACATCTTCTTTCGCCATTTCAACCACCCGCTGGTCGGGCGATAAATTGCGAGGATTGGTCAAAATAATAGCGGTGCGTCGTGCCTGAAGCCGAAGGGTATTAATAGCCTGTAAAGCCTGATTAGGATCACGGATATTCTGAACCACCCCAACCGCCAAAATTTGACCTGCTCGAATCGTGACATTTCCTCGGCGTAAGCCCAAGAGCAGCACCCGTAGATTTTCTGACAGTCGCTGCCGATTTTCGTCTAATGCAGCAATTTCGCGTTCTAGAGACTGCCGCTGTTGACGCAGGGTATTTTGCTCATTAGTGGCCTTTTGGAGCTGCACCTGTGCTTCAGAAACCGATCGCTGAAGACTAGCCTGCTGCGCCACCGCAGACTGGAGCTGCTGTCGCGCTTGGGTAATCTGCTGCTCAACGCTCTGGATGCGCTGTTGAGCCGTTCTGGCCGCAGACTCTAGCGCCTGTTTTTGGCTATTGGCATCTCTTAGACGGGCTTGGATTTGATTGCGCTGCGCTACCAACTGCTGCCGTTGCGTAGAAAGCTGTCCAATCTGCGATCGCAACGTCGTTGCCTGCTTACCAAACCGAAGCAGATTAGCCTGCGCTAAATCATAGCGAGAGCGGAGCTGTTTCAGCTTCGCCTCACTCACCTTTTGCCGCTGAACCGAAAACTTAAGTGAGTCATTGACGTTCCGCAGTCGCCGTACCGCCTCCGTCAAATCTGCTCTTGATACCGATAGTTCGGTCTGAATTTGAGACTTTTGAGACAGCGCCTGGTCAAGCTCTTGATTCACCTTGCGATTTTGGCGAATAATCGCATCAGTGCGAAACACAATGTCCCTTAGCTCTCTATTAGCGGCAAGCATTAATCCAAGGGTAGACGCTGCCGTAATGCTGCCCGTCAAAATAGTGACCAGCACTGCCGTTTTTTTGGGGCGCATGTTAAACAGGCTTAACCGCGCTTTGCCCACGCGGCTACCAATGCGATCGCCCACCGTCGCGATCACACCACCCAAAATAATGATCGCAAGGATCAGAAAATATCCAGCCATTGAGTCAATGTGGGGAAAACCCCAACGTCGACACGTCCCTACTCACACCCAAACATTTTGGCAAAACGCGATCGCCTCTGCCAAAAATGACTGAACCTGCCGTGATTGTATCATCACCGCAAAAGCTTCTTGCCTAAACGTCAACCCCTAAACACAAGCTACAGCAACCGCTCCAGGCGTCGCTTAATTTCATCTAGGTCAGCCATTGCGGGTTCTGGCTCTTCTGCTCTCGGCACTGCCCCCTCCTCCTGCCAATCGGTTTCATCCACATTAGAGGAAGGAGGCACTGCCAGCATCCCTTCAGAGACATATTGCAGTCCTAGGCCAGAACTTTCGCAAAACTCTTCAAGCTCTTCGGTGTCAATGCCTTCCACGGCAGGCTCTGGAAAATCCTGGGCTTCTAGCAGCACCGCAAAGCGGGTCGCATCATCCTCTTCCTCAAAGGCCAGCACCACATCTTGGTAGTCATCTTCTGTTTCGGGCTGCTTCAGCTTAAGGGTGTGAATGCCTTCATTATCAGTGCCTACGTTAAACAGAAGTACATATACTCGCATAGCCACCCTTATGGAAATCAAAAACTGAAAATTAAAACTTTACTGTTGCCTTTGCTGCTGCGCCCTGCACCCCAGTCCTGCGTTCACCTTGACGCTTGGGCACGACCTTGATAGACCTCGCAAGGTCTGTCAATAGGTAGATGTTCTCACAGAATTATGTCCCAATATTAAGAGAGGGTAGCGGCACTCGTTCAAAATTGTTTCATATTGGCCTTGCTGTGGCAATTCAAAGCGCCGTTTTAGTCGGCACTTTGAACAGGTTGTCGCCGTCCTGTGAGAATATACAGAATTAAATTTGTTAAAGTGCTGTGCAAGCCCTGAATACGACTCCTCACTCCTATCTGGCGATCGCTTCTACTCTTCACTTCTCTATCGTTACTGCTTAGAGCAATCGCTCCATAGGCCACCGCTGTCTTAACCAGAGCGTGTCATGTCTTATTCTTCTCCAGATCCGTCTCCACGGGGACCCAAAAAGCTAGGGCTGGCGCTGTTCAGCCCTCCTGTACTCTGGAGTCTATTTATTCTGGGTGGTCTTTTTGGAACAGCGGCATGGCGTGGACTCATTTTTGTAGAAAATGAGTTGGCTCCGCTGCTTGAGCTAAACCTCATGAAGCTGCTCAACAGACCTGTCAAACTTGGGCCACTAAAGCGCTACTCCTTAACCGAGATTGAGTATGGGCGATCAACCATTCCGCCTCACCCCACTCGGCTCAATGGTAAGAATATCCTAGATCGAGATCAGGCCACAGCAGAATCCGTGGTGGTTCGCTTTAATCTCTGGACGGTTTTGTTCAATCAAAGGCTGGGACTTGATTTAACTCTGAATCGTCCCACGGTCTATCTCGATCAGGCGCCCGATAACCGCTGGATTGGCACCACCCTCAGCCCCTTATCTGAGTCTGGCGGCATTAAAATTCAGCTTCTCTCCATTCAGACCTCAAACGCAACCGTTACCCTAGCGCCGACCGTTGGCGCACCTCGAATTTTGCAGCGCAGCAGCGGGGTGGTGCAGTTTAAGAACAATAACAAAAATATTGATTTTCGCAGCACCGCTGAAATTGACTCTGGGGGGCGCGTAGCGCTCAATGGCAGTTGGAGGCCACCCCAGCAAGCGCTAGACCTTACGGCTCAAACCCAGCAGCTTACGATAGCGCCACTCCTGCCGCTGTTGCCGCCGAGTCCAGTACTCGTCAGTGGGGGGCAGTTTGATGGTCAGCTTCAGTTAGCTTACGCCCCGCAGCAGCCTTGGCGTCTGGGCGGTAAAGGTAAACTGCGGCAGGCGCAGGGGGCGTGGACAGAGCAGTTTATTGCTGGAAAAGCCGCCCAGATTGATCTAGACGTGCTGGTTTCTGTGCCATCCAATCAGCAGCCGATCGTACAGGGCAACGCCTTTATTCAAGGCGCAGAAGGTCAGATTCCAGAAAAGCTGATTTTGGCGAATGGTCGGAGTAACCGCCAAACGGCGCGGAATATTAGCGGCACCCTTAAGTTTTTGGGCGCTTCTCAAATTATGCAGCTCGACCTCAAAGGTGCCCTAGCCGCCGGGGGAAATGCCGCCGTCAAAGGGAATGTTCGTCTCCCCTTAGAGAGCGCCAATCTGCTGATTCAGGCTCAAAACGTTCCGGCAGCTCTCTTTGACCAAGCCTATCAACTACCCATTAGAGTAAGCGCGGGGCGCGTGGGCGGCAACATTGGGGTGCGGCTTCAGAAAAACGAGCGCCCTTTCCTTCAGGGCATTGCGTCGTTGAGTCGCGTGGATGCTGCGGTGCCGGGGGTACCTCAGCCGTTTCTAGATACAAACGGCATCGTTCGCCTCAGGGGGTTAACGGCGACGCTAGAAGGCGTTACTACCCGCTATGGCGCAATTCCAGTCAGGGCGCGGGGTTCCATCGATCCAGATCGCGGCTATGACCTTGTGGCGCAGACCGAACCCATTGAGGTGAATACTGCCCTTCAAACCCTTAAAGTGGGTGCGCTGCCCTTTCCGGTGGCGGGTCAGGTTCAGTCCAGTGACATTCGGGTGGGGGGTGCGATCGCCCAGCCTGTCCTCACGGGCAGCGTCCAGAATATTGGCATCGTGACCCTGGACCGAGTTCCAATGCAGACCGCCTCGGCACAGTTTAAGCTGGTGCCGTCTTTACTCACCGTTTCAGATATTGCCGCAACGCCCACTGACGGGGGCAATATCATAGGGGTTGCGACGCTGCAAATTCAGCCAGAGCCGAACCAAAGCGTTTTGAGCGCACAGTTTCAGGCCAGCGGGCTATCAGGAGATGCGATCGCCAAGCTCTATCAGGCATCTCCTGGTTTTGCTATTGGGCTAGTGGGCGGCAGTGCATTAGTTGCAGGCCCTGTCAGCGATATTGAGACGACCGTGCAGTTTCAGGCTCCTGGGGGCGTATACCCAACCGTTGGGCGAGCCGTCATCCGTCAAGGCAGAACGACCTTACAGGACGTAGTAGCTCAAGTGAAGGGCGGCAGTGTTCAGATTAGTGGCCTTATCGCTGACGGCCAGGTTGACCTGAACGCGGTGCTGCCTGGAATTGATCTGACCGGCTACTCTGCCGACCTCAAAGGCGCACTCTCCGGTCAGCTTGCCATCACAGGGGCGCT
This sequence comes from Acaryochloridaceae cyanobacterium VAR_48_metabat_390, assembly GCA_031422435.1. Lineage (GTDB taxonomy): Bacteria > Cyanobacteriota > Cyanobacteriia > Thermosynechococcales > Thermosynechococcaceae > JAAURS01. The sequence continues at coordinate 21,540 of JANPLU010000114.1, read as the reverse complement.
ATCGGGCTTCAGTGCCCAAACCGCCCGTGCGAAGGGAGCTTTGCTGTTCTCAAAAGGGCTTTCGGTTCTGCAAGATCCGCTGACAACCCAGATTCGTTGGGATGGACGCCAAATTCTTGTGGATCGTGCCTCTGCGCCTAATTTTGAGGCGCGTGGGGTAGTCGGCGCAATTTTACAAGGCCCTCAGGCACCGCAAATTACGACCCTAAATTTAGACGTAGTGGCGCAGGGCTTTGAGTTAAATCGGCTTGCGGCACCCCAACTCTCCCAAAATCCGCTCCACGGCCTTGCCGATCTCAACGGCAGGCTCACGGGGACGCTCAGCGCTCCGGTCTTAACCAGCAGGATAGAAGTCTCTACCCTCAAGGTATCTAACTTGGCCTTTGAGCCACTGATGGTCGGTCGTTTCAATTTTGATGCTGTGCAGGGGCTAGATCTGAATTTAGGGGGTACGCGCGATCGCATCCAGGTGGCGCTGGATGCAAAACAGCGCCCCATTGCGATAGACATCCGCCGCGATACGGCTTCAATTGTGGGGCAGCGCACCACGCCCAATATCTTTGGTCTGGTCCTAAAAGACGTGCCGCTCATGGCGCTCAATGAGTTTCCGCAAATTTCACAAAACATCGGCTCAGTTTCAGGCAACGCCTCTGCAACCCTGGCGCTCAACTTACAAACCTTAGATGCCGATGGCGCTTTTGTTGTAGAGCAGCCCGGACTAGGGCGCGTCGGCTATGGTCGGTTTGTAGGCGATCGCCTCACAGGTCAAATTCGCTATGCCAAGGGCGTGGCAACGCTTACCCAGGCGCGCTTAGTCCAGGGCGAAAATCAGTATCAGCTTGATGCCACCCTGAGCAATTTTGCCAACCCTCAGGTCTCGGGGCGTTTGCTCATTGCCCAAGCGCAGATTGAAGATTTAATTGCCGTCGGTCAATCCCTTGGGTCTTCCCTCGGCGCAATCGATCCAGCCTCCCCTAATTTGGGTCGTGCAGGTAATGTACAGACAGAACCCGTCAACCTGTCTGAGATTCCGCTTTGGCAGCAGTTCCAGCGTTTAGCAGAGGTGGATGCGCTATTAGCTCAGCTTAAACAGAAGCAGGCGGGCAATGGCGTAGCGCTGCCCAATTGGGAAAAACTAAAGGGTCGCATTGCAGGCGAGGTTCGCTTTGCCGGATCGCTTAAGACAGGGCTAAATGGCAGCTTTGATCTTGCAGGTCAAAATTGGGATCTAGACCCCTACCGCCTCGATCAGGTGATAGCAAAGGGCAGCATTACGCCATCCGGCATCACCGTGGAGCCACTGAGCATCACCAGTGGTGAAAGTATGGCTTCCTTTGTGGGGCGAGTGGGGGGTGGCGATCGCCAGTCCGGTCAGCTCACCGTCACGCAAGTGCCCGTTGAATCCATTGCAGACTTATTAGATTTACCCGTCAACGTCACCGGAAAACTCAATGGCACTGCCACTCTAGCGGGTCAGTGGGACAACCCCAGCCTTCAGGGGCAATTTAGCATTGACCAAGGCGTCATCAACCGCGCCAATGTCCAAAATGCGTTCACGCAGTTTAGCTATAAAGATGCGCGGCTGGCATTTAACAGCACCGCCAATATTGATTCTCCTGAACCCATTCAAATTCAGGGCAATGTGCCCTATGCGCTGCCCTTCTCCTCCGTGAAGCCTTCGGATAATCAGGTCAATATTTCGATGGCTGTCAAAGATCAGGGCTTAGCGCTGGTGAATTTATTTTCAGATCAGGTGTCCTGGGTTGATGGCAAAGGGAGTCTTAATCTTCAGGTCAGGGGAACCCTCGATAAGCCTTTACTGCGCGGCAATTTAGCGCTTCAGGATGCAACCCTGCGATCGCCCACCTTTCCAGAGCCGCTGACGAACGTGAATGGCTCCGTGCGCTTTAATAGCGATCGCCTTAACGTACCTGAATTAATCGGACGCTATAACAAAGGCCAACTCATCGTAAAGGGCAGCATTCCCATTTTTGATGAGAAATTGCCCGTCGAAACGCCACTTTCTGTCTTGCTTAATAACACCGCCCTCAGCGTTAAAGGGCTATATAAAGGGCAGGTCAATGGCGACCTCAACGTGATTGGGAGTGTTTTTCGACCTGTCATTAAAGGCTTTGTTGCCCTAGACAATGGTGAAGTGCTGCTGGCGGCGGCCTCTGCTGCTCAATCTTCAGCAACAGGACAGACAGACACTTCTACCTCAGGGGGAGGAGCAGCCTCGGCAGCGTTTCAGGGGCTACAGGTACGTCTAGGTGAAAATATCCGCATTTTACAGCCGCCTGTTCTAAGCTTCATTGCCACAGGGCAGGTTGATTTAAACGGCTCCGTCGATGCCCCGCGCCCCAGCGGGATTGTGCGCTTCAAAAAAGGCAATGTCTATCTCTTTACGACGCAGTTTAGAGTAGACGAACGCAAAGACAACTACGCCCAATTTACGCCTGCCTATGGCCTAGACCCACTTCTAAACCTTAGTCTCCGCACCACAGTGACAGAAGTTGCCGCAGGTCGCAAAACCAACCTTAATGAATTTGCAGATGTCCAAGCGGGAACTCTTGGCTCCATTGAATCGGTTCGGGTTCGAGCCAATATTCAGGGCAGAGCCAGCCAGCTCAACACGCGCTTTAGCGACATTTTAGAGCTGAGCAGCACGCCAGGGCGCACTCAAAACGAGATCTTAGCCCTCCTCAGCGGCGGCATTACGCAGTCTCTTGAGGCGGGAGACGCCCAGGGGGCCATTGTCAACTTTGCCAGCTCAGCGGTCTTCAATCGGTTTCAGAGCATTGTGGATGACGTGTTGGGCAGTCGCGCCAGCTTCCGGCTATTTCCGCTACTCACGCCCATCAAAGACAACAACAGCAATACGGGGTCAACGCTCAACTTGGGGGCAGAATTTGGCTACGATGTAACCGATCGCCTGTCGGTCTCGGTGCTTCAAATCGTGACGGCTCCTAATGAGCTGCCGCAGCTTAATCTCAGCTATGACTTTACCGATCAGCTTCGTCTTAGAAGCTCAGTGAATTTTCAGGGTGATGCTCTGGGCATTCTAGAGTATCGCCTGCGCTTCTAAGCCCGCCTTAAGCAGCCATAACCCCTACTTTCTCTATGCAGAATAGATTTTGTATAGATTTATCCTCATGAAAACCAATGTATAAAACTTCACAATTTTTCATAAGATAGTCTTATTGGTAAATAAGTATTTTTGCTCATCAACATCATGGCGGATCACTTTCCCTGGTTGACCACAATTATTTTGCTGCCTGTCTTGGCCTCCATTGCCATCCCATTCCTGCCCGACAAAGACGGTAAGACCGTTCGATGGTATGCCCTTGGAGTTGGCATTTTAGAATTTGTTTTGATGTGCTACGTTTTCTGGACGCACTACGATGCCAGTAACGCCTCATTTCAGCTTGTCGAAAAATATGCGTGGCTCCCCACCCTAGGGCTAAGCTGGGCCGTCTCGGTGGATGGGCTATCGGTTCCCCTCGTAATTTTGGCGGGGCTGGTTACAACGCTATCTATTTTTGCGTCTTGGCAGGTAGATCGTAAGCCACGTCTGTACTACTGCCTCATGCTGCTGCTGTACTCTGCCCAGATTGGGGTCTTTGTGGCTCAAGATTTGGTGCTGCTATTTATTATGTGGGAGCTTGAGCTGGTTCCGATTTATTTACTAATTTCCATTTGGGGCGGACCGAATCGTCAATACTCCGCAACTAAATTTCTGCTGTATACCGCAACGGCTTCTATCTTTATCCTAGTCACAGCACTAGGGTTGGGGCTTTATGGCGGCACAGACATTACCTTCGATATCGCTGAGTTGGGACTGAGACATTATCCCCTTGCCCTCGAAATACCCCTCTATGCCGGACTGCTGATTGCCTTTGGTGCAAAGCTCGCGGTTTTTCCGCTGCATACTTGGCTGCCCGATGCCCACGGCGAAGCTTCTGCCCCTGTTTCAATGATTTTGGCAGGTGTGCTGCTCAAAATGGGAGCTTATGGACTCATTCGGCTCAACATGGAGCTGTTGGGTGATGCTCATATTTACTTTGCACCGATGCTAGCCATTTTAGGCGTCGTCAATATTATCTATGGCGCATTTAACTCCTTTGCCCAGACCAATATGAAGCGCCGTTTAGCCTATTCTTCTGTGTCTCACATGGGGTTTGTGCTGCTGGGCATTACGTCTTTTACCGATATTGGCATGAGCGGTGCCATGCTCCAGATGATTTCTCACGGACTCATTGCCTCGGTGCTATTTTTCCTGGCAGGCGTAACCTATGACCGTACCCACACGATGTCTATGAAAGAGATGGGCGGCATTGCTCAGGTCATGCCCAAGGTGTTTGCGCTGTTTACCGCAAGTGCAATGGCTTCCCTTGCCTTACCTGGGATGAGCGGCTTTGTAAGTGAACTTGCCGTGTTTATCGGCATGACGACTAACGATGTCTTTAGCAGCCCTTTCCGAATTGTGACGGTATTTTTGTCGGCAGTCGGGATAATTCTGACCCCCATCTATCTGCTGTCTATGCTGCGACAGGTGTTTTACGACTCTGGCGCTATGCAAAGCTGCGATATTTCCCCATCCTGTGAGGTGGGAGAGATGCAGTTTCAAAACCAGGGCGCTCAAGATGCGGTGTGCTTTGGCACAAGCTGTGTCTTGCCGGAGGATGCAGAATTTATTGATGCGAAGCCACGCGAAGTGTTTATTGCCGTCTGCTTTTTAATGCTGGTCATTGGCATAGGGGTTTATCCAAAACTGGCAACCCAAGTCTATGATGCAAAAATGATTGCGGTGAATGCTCAGGTTCGAGCGTCTTATGTTCAGATTGCTCAGGAAAATCCTAACCTTTACGCAGCGGCTTTTTCAGTGCCAAAGCTTCCATCTCCTGGCCTTGCGACTATTCTCGACAGTGTGGATTAATCTAAGGCCATTCGTTCTACGGTCTGTAGAGACGGCAGACTAAGCTACCGATGCTCTCAGCTTTAACCGTTTCTGCGGTCAGTTCAGGAGGGACATTGCGCGATCGCACTTTTGCAAATACGCGGCAGTCATAGACTCGTTCGGGCTGCTTCACGCCGTTGATGCTCAACTGCGCCCAGTACTCCCAATAGTTTTTAGCACTGCGACGCAGGTTTAGAATGCAAACCTCTTGGCTGGCGACCGTTTGGCACTGAGCGGCAACGGCAGGTAAAGTCATGCCCGTCGTCCAGACTAAGGCGAACAAAAGTGCAGTAATCATCCACCGATGGAGCCAGCTTGCTCTACTCATTTTTATGCCGCCTGCATCTCACGGAGTGCCGCGAGAATTGCGTCATCGGGCACTTCATCTGTAATTTTCACCATGCCGATGTTGTGGGGCATAATAAATCGCACCCGACCTGCCTTTACTTTCTTATCGGCAGTCAGCATTTCTAATACGGCTTCTGTTGCAAAATCAGCAGGGAGCTGAACGGGCAGGCCAACCTTGCGAATGAGACGATACTGGCGATCGCAGCAGTCTTGCGACCACAACCCAAGCTGTGCGGCAATGTGCCCCACCGCCATCATCCCTAACCCTACCCCTTCCCCGTGATTAAAGGTTCGGTAGTGGGTCAAGCTCTCAATGGCATGACCGATGGTATGACCGTAGTTCAGGATCGCCCTTAACCCCGCTTCTTTTTCATCCTGAGACACCACATCCACTTTTGCCTGACAAGAGCGGCGCAGAATCTCCATCAGCAGTTCCATGGAAAAAGAGCGGCGCTGATCGATACGAGAGAAATCTTCAAGCTGCTCAAATAAATCAGAGTCCCAAATCACGCCGTACTTTATTACTTCAGCCATCCCCGCGCGAAATTCGCGCGTGGGCAGCGTATTGAGTGTTTCTGGGTCAATGAGTACCAGGCGTGGCTGATGAAACGCACCAATTAAATTTTTACCCTGAGGGTGATTTACCCCTGTCTTGCCCCCAATAGACGCATCCACCATTGCCAATAGCGTCGTCGGAATTTGCACCACCGCAATGCCTCGCAACCAGCTTGCCGCAGCAAAGCCCGTCATATCCCCAATCACGCCACCCCCCAGCGCCACCATCGTTGAAGATCGCTCAAGGCGATGGGCTAAGGCACTATCAAAGATTTTTTCAATTGAGCGAAGGGTTTTGTAGCGTTCCCCCGCAGGCAAAATGCAGCACGCCACATCAAATCCGGCTGCTTGTAAAGCACTCAATGCAGCTTCGCCATAGTGTTTCCAAATTTTTGGATTAGAGACAATTAAAATCTTTTTACCCAGATTAGGACACACCAATGCAGCATCTTGAAAAACAGCTCCAATTTGCCGTAGTCCACCCGCTGCCAACACAACTTTATAAGCATTTTGCGGGATCGGAACAGGAATAACAGTCTGCATGATTGGCTATTGTCTACGACAGTCGGGCTTGTATTTTAGCTTACAGACTTTACCGAGCAGAAAAGCGGCAAATTTACAGCATCATTCCAAAAACGTCAAAAAACAGACATTTTAAATCGCTTCTTCCAGCGTTTTCAGTCATTCTGTCTATCCAGCAATTTGATTTAAATCTGACGCACTAAGTGAGTGCGTCACCAATGCTTTCACCATTAAGAGCGTTCTTTGGGTCCCATCATTTAGCCCAACGTTAGACTTTTCTCAGAATTTTGATCTTTATTGCTCAACGTCTTCAATCGCTTTATTCAAAGGCTATTCAGAGTGTAGGACGAGAAGATTTTATTCTTTAACTACAGAGAACTTTACAAAAGTTAACTATATCTGTTACATTTATTTATATAAGAGGCTTTAAGGATAATTTCATGAATGTACGCAGCTACACCACCGATGAACAAGGCAAGCTGAACAACTTTGCCACCGAACCTCAAATGTATGTGGATGAAAACGTCCGCACAGGTTTTACAGCCTACTCGGAACAGATGAACGGACGCCTTGCCATGATTGGGTTTGTGGCGCTGATTTTGACTGAAGTACTCTCCGGTCACAGCTTTGTTAGCTTACTCACAGGTCTTTAGGTTTTATTGTGAGTTTACTGACGCCTTCAGTCTTGCGCAGCACTTTTTGTGCAATGCAAAAGCAGATTTTTTCTTTGTGGCGGTCAGTCTACTTACATCCGAGAGAACTGCTTAATCCAAGAGTTGTGCGCCTTAAAATTTGTAAGTCATGACGATAGGAGCGGGTTTTAACTACTGCGCTCGTACAGTTTCCAGTAGCGATGAATTTTAGACGATGGATGTAGGTGTCGCTGAATTTCTAAGTTTTTACTCAGCCGGAGGACGAGACTTCTACCAGATTAGTTTACGAGATGCAAATCTAAGTGAAGCTTGCCTCGGTGGGATAAATTTAAGCCGTGCTGATTTATCTCAGGCCACACTTTCTGTTGCTAGTGTGCAGAATGCGATGCTCAATGGGACTATCTTAGACAGGGCAATGTTGTGGCGTACCAATTTCAGCGGGTCACAACTGATCCACGCCAGTCTAAACGGGGCAAGTTTAATCCATGCGCTCTTTGCCAAGGCAAACCTGCACAAGGCATCTTTACGAAATGCAGATTTACGTTTAGCTCACCTGCGAGACGCAGACCTGAGCTGCACGACTTTAGTGGGTGCCGATTTACGCTATGCCAACCTAGAGGGTGCAAACCTGGAAGGCGCAAACTTGAGTAGGGCCGATCTTACGGGAGCCAACCTAACAGGTGTGAGCCTTTGCTCTGCGGTACTCAGTCAGGCGACGTTTTCTAGAACAAACTTGACCAATGCAAATTTGAGCTTCGTCAAGATGGATGATGTTGATCTCAAAGATTCAAACTTGAGCGGTGCATGTCTGCCAGAGGTTAGACCTACCTATCCAGCCGTAAGGTCAACTAAAACACTTGTATTGAGTGGAAGGTCGTGGGATTAGCAGCTAGTAGGATTAGTTGTGACGCCATCAACGCAGTAAGGCAGTGTGTTCATTAGCGCTGAAGACTGAACTAGGCGATCACCTAGCGCCAAACCGCTTACATCTTCAGGCTGTGCCAGACTAGAACTTGTGGCGTATGATAACTTTTATAAAGTCCTGAACGTCAAAAACGCGATAGTCCTGTCCTCACTATATTTAGGCTATGACCCTCTCTCCTACCTTGAAGCCGATTGTTGATTTTGCACATCCGTTAAGCATGTGGCTATTGCTGGGGCTGACCTTTTACACAATGTATTTAGGGTTTCAGATCCGTCGCACTCGTTCTGCTGAAGGAGATGCCAAGAAAGCGTTAATTCAAAAAAAATTTAATCTCAAGCACCACCAGACCAGTTCTCTACTGCTAGCACTGATGGTGCTTGGAACCCTGGGTGGCATGGCATCTACCTACACCGAAAATCATAAGCTATTCTTTAGTCCTCATTTGCTGGTAGGACTCGGTATGACAGGACTCATCGCAGTTTCTGCCAGTCTGACTCCGTTTATGCAGAAGGGTAACAATATCGCTCGCTATAGCCATATTTCAATCAACGTTGCTTTACTAGGCTTGTTTGGTTGGCAGGCCGTGACAGGCACACAAATTGTTCAAAAGATCCTTAGTAATTAATCTATGACTGATTAGTTTTTACGGTCTAGCGTTGAAAAGTTTCAACGCCATTTTTGGTGACTTTAGGCACCAGAATTGAGCAAAGAGTAGGGGCTGTAGCCTGTAGCTTCTATAGCTTTAAATTTCTCACATCTAGCTTGGAGAAAGAAACTCATGGGTTTCTCAGAGGGTTGTTTTTGAGACCAGTTAGCGTAGACAAGATTGAGCGCTGGTAAACACTCCTCTCTATAAAAAAGTGTTGCCTAAACTGTAACCAATCTGCCAGAGGGTCTAGCTCAGGGTGATAATAAACCCTGATAGCGTATCGGAAATGTGTAATGAACAGCAGTAAAAAAAGGTCAGGATTGCTCATTACCAGCGTCATATTGGGTCAAATTCTGCTCGGAAGCTGCTCTGCTGCCGTCAATGAAGGTCAGCCCCAGGCAGTTTCTGGAAATGCCCCAACTGCGGCGGGAATAGAGGCGGAAAGTACTCAGGATTTAGCGCAGCAGGTGCGATCGCAGAGCAATGCCGAAGACATATCGTCTTCAGCCGTTGCTAAGACCATTGCCATACAGCCCAAGGCGCAACTGATTAAAACCGCAAGTCTAGCGCTACGGGTGCAAAATGTAGAAACAACGACTCAGAAGGTGACGGCAGTTGTTACTATGCGCGGCGGCGACCTGCTAGGGCTACAGGATCAAGTGCCCGAAGATTTAGAGACACGACGAACGGCAACGTTTAAGTTTCGAGTGCCCCAAGCGGATTTAGATAGCATACTGGCTGAGCTTGCCAAGTTGGGAACCGTCGAAACTCGCGCTATTCAGGCAGAGGATGTCAGTACCCAAATTGTCGATTCTGAGGCTCGGCTGCGAAATTTGCGCAAGTCTGAAACAGTGGTGCTGGGCATTATGGAGCGCTCCGGTTCGGTATCGGATGTGCTTAAGGTGTCTCAAGAATTGGGGCAAATTCGCAGCCAGATTGAGCAAATTCAGGCGCAGGTTCAAAACTTGAAGGGACAGGTGGCCTACTCGACGATTAATTTGACCCTACGGGCAGCGATCGCCCAAAATCAGCAGGGAGAGCCTTTGGGCGATCGCCTCAAAGAAACCTGGTCACAATCGACCCATGCCGTCAGTGAAACCACCACCAATCTATTGCGTCTTGCGCTATGGCTTTTGGTTTTTAGTCCTTATCTCTGCGGTGGAGTCGGTGTCATTTGGCTCATAAAAAAGGGACTGACTTGGGCAAAACAGAAACAGCCTCTCGCACCCGATCAATCGTCTAGTGCTGAGTAAGACTGCTGAAGGTTCAATTTTTATCACCCAGCGTTAAAGCTGCCTACCCTAACTTACAGTACGCTTCTCCGCCTCGCTCAATCCAGCCGCGAATTAGGCCCGAGGTAGACTGAGCGGCGGCACAGTTCCCCGCCCCATCAATCACAATCACGCCGCCGTCTCCCTTTACCTTTCTCACCAAATACTCAATCCCAGCCTTCGCCGCAGCGTCTGCATCCATTCCATTAAACTGCACAAAATCAGAAATAGTTTTTGCCAATACCGTTCGCAGAAACTGCTCTCCATAGCCCGTCGCCGATACCGCACAGGTTTCATTATCTGCAAACACCCCCGCCCCTACGACAGGCGTATCTCCAACCCGCCCCCAGCGCTTGTTGACCAATCCGCCCGTTGAGGTTGCCGCCGCTAGATTACCCTGGAGATCTTGCGCCACTGCGCCCACTGTACCTAGCTTTTGGGAAGGCTTGATTCGCTCATGGTCTAACGTCATTCGCCCAGCTGCCTTGGCTTCTGATAACTGCTTAATGCGTGAATCCGTAATGAAGTAGTCATCGGGGTAAGGTTCTATTTGGCAGAAGTGAGCAAATTCTAAGGCACCATCGCCCATGAGCAGCACATGTTCCCCATGGTCTAGTACACGACGGGCTAAGGCAATTGGGTTTTTAATATTGCGCAGACAAGCCACTGCCCCCGCCTGGAGGTTGCGCCCATCCATCAGGGCAGCGTCCATTTCTACTTTACCCTCGGCATTCAGAACCGAGCCGCATCCGGCGTTATAAAGCCGATCATCTTCCAGAAGGGTGACGCAATATTCCACCACGTCTAGCGCACTATCTCCCTGCTCTAAGCGTTGACGACCCTGCTCTAAGATTGCGGTAATGCTCTGTTGAAAAACTGCCTCACTGGCCTCTTGCTTGAGATCTTCTAGGGCACCTGCACCCCCATGAATGATGAGAGAATAAGAATTAGACATTTTCTAAAGTTGATGTTCTCAAGGTTTAGTACAAACGTTGGAGATTGGAGTAACCGATACAATCCTAACAGGCGAAGTTCGAGCGATCGCCCCCTGCGTCCCTCGCAATAAATGAGTTGTACCGCATGAAAAAGCTGCAAATGCGCGTAGAACTAACTTTCTCATGCTATGACGCTTAACCTTAGCAGTTCGTTGTTTACGCCTCTTGTCAAAACCTAAATTTTCAGGTGCTGTGATCGGAAAGGGTAAGTTTAAACTGTATGCAACTGCTGGATTGTTTCTTACCGCTATGCCTGAGCCGATCGAATCATCTACACTTCCCTGGCCCTATGTGAGTCCTGGTATCCCCGACGAGCTTTTTGAGCAACTCCCTGGCATCCCCATGACCAAACGAGAAACCCGGCTATTGCTGCTCTCTCAGCTCAGGCTTCAAGAGGACACAACGCTCTGGGATATTGGAGCCGGTACTGGAACGATTCCCGTTGAGGCCGGACGGCTCTGTCGGCACGGGCATATTGTCGCCATTGAGCGAGATGACGAAGTAGCAAGCCTGATTCGCACGAACTGCGATCGCTTTGGGGTCAAAAACGTGACGGTGATTCAGGGCAGCGCACCGGAATGTTTGGCTGAATTAACCGCAGCACCTCATCGCGTGTGTTTAGAAGGCGGGCGCTCTGTACGCGATATTTTGCGACAAGTCTGGCAATATCTTTTGCCCCAAGGCCGGATTGTCGCCACTGCCACTTCTCTAGAGCATCTCTACGCCATTTCAGAAACCTTCTCAGAACTTCAGGCACGAAACGTTGAGGTGGTTCAATCCGTTATTAATCGACTGGAAACTCGCGGCAACAATCAGGTTTTTACCGCAGTTGATCCAATTTTTATCCTCAGCGGCGACAAATATTCTTGAGTAACAGCGACAGTTTGAGCCAGTCGACCCGGGCTGGGACTAGACTGCTTTTGATGAGCAGTGGTAGGGTTATGTGTGGTTTGCTACAAAAGCTTGCACAACGTTGTGGGGCAATTTGTCGTTAATGGTGGCTAATTTAAGCAGGCTGCGTCGGTTTTGGCATCCTTCTAACCATTGCGACGTGCTGAAGCCCACCCCACTCAAAACGTATAGTCCAACTGTTCGCTTATTAAATGTCAATGCTTCAGAATTGGCGCGCACGATTTTTAACCTTAGGGACGGCAGTCGCACTAGCCCAACTTCCCATCATTCTAACGGACGCAAATCCTGCGACTTCCAGGCAATCTGTCGCTCAACTGCCTTCTCTTCAGGCTGTAAATGGCTATCCAATCGCCAGTCAAATCATCGTTAGCGGCAGAGAAATTCTTCAGCCTCAAGATATTAGACCGTTGCCAGGGAGCTTGGATTCAGTTCCAGTCTTTAATAGCAACAGCCCAGAAGCTATTCGGGAGCCTGGGATTCTGCTCTCTACCTTTCCCCCCCAAGGGAAACTAAACCCAAACGTACACCTCAACTATCCGCTCCAGGGTCGCTTTGATGTTTTTGCCCACCACATTGCCAAAACAGATAAGCCCGATACCACGCCCACGCTTTACAACGGCATCCTGATCTATAACCCCAGCGCCAGTAAACCCATTGTGGTTAGCGTCTTAAAAGCAGGCAGCTTTTTAGGCAACCCCGAAGCGCCCTATGTTGAGCTGCCCTCTTTTTTAGAGAATCCACTGGGGCGTATTTTCTCGGGTCCTGGAGGTCGTCTGACCGATGCGCTGCTGCGCAGTAATCGACTCCCCCATTGGCCGTCGCGGATTTACTTGCGTCCTAAGTCGTCCCAGATGCTCATGAGTCTGCCCACGCCAGTCCCACGCCCTGCGCTTTCAAGATTGTCTGTGCTTCCAACCTCCCGCATTACGCTGCCCGCAATCCTTCAGCAAAAATTGTCTTTAGGGCGAAATATTCCCTCAAAAGCGATTCTTCTTAATACTGCGGCTTCCTCAAATACGCGCTCTACAATGCTTCAGCTCTACAGCGATGGGCCTGTTTATATGGCCTACTTAGCGATGTATGCTGCTGTTGCGCCCAATGGGCTAGAAGGGGTGCCGCAAAAATCTGACTGGGAAAACTTGGTGGTGAAGGGAAAGCTGGTGCAGCCCCGCGACCTGCCGCCTTCTACAACCGATAGCGAAACTAATCAATTTTTCTACGGGCGAGGGGCTGGCATTAGTCGGGGTTCTCAGTGGCAGGCCAGAATTACCGATACGCCACGCAGCAAACGATTGACGATTCCGGTGACAGGGGGAGCGTTTTCCTATGGGTTAAGTACGCTGCCCCGTGGCACCTTTGGTACTGGTCAAATTCAAAGTGCGCCCATGCTGGTTCGCTATCCTGATACGGCCTGGATGTCTCACGGTAACTACGGCGTTCACTATGAGATGTCGCTGCCGCTGTATAACCCCACCGAAACAGCTCAGCAGGTTGCGGTTTCAATTCAGACCCCGCTCAAAAAGAACCAATGGAATAAAGGGCTGCACTTTTTACGATCTTTACCTGACCAGGTCTTTTTTCGGGGAACCGTTCGGGTTCGTTATAAGGATGACAGCGGAACCCCCCAGCTTCGGTACTATCATCTGAACCAACGACAAGGACAACAGGGGGAGCCTTTAGCAGTGGTTAATCTCCCATCCAAGGAGGATAGGCTGATTTCACTCGATTATCTGTATCCGCCTGATGCGACGCCGCCTCAGGCGCTCACGATTCAAACTCTGGCAACAATGCCCTCTACCCAAAGGTCTGCTTATGGAATTCAACCTTAAAGTGCTAGCGGATGTGAATGCGCTGGTAGATGATGCGGCAGCGCTGGTTGTTGATGCCTGTCGGGTGGCGATCGCCCAACGGGGACAATTCACCATCGCCTTAGCAGGAGGCTCCACGCCAAAACCGCTGTACGAAAAGCTGTCTACACAAGATTTGCCCTGGAATAAAATTCACGTCTTTTGGGGTGATGAACGGTATGTCAGCGCTACCCATCCAGACAGTAACGAAGGTATGGCGCGTCGAGCATGGCTGGATCGTGTCCCTTTCCCTGCTGAAAATCTTCACCCGATGCCTACCCAAGCGCAAAATCCAGCAGAATCGGCCCAGCAGTACGAGGCACACTTACGGTCGTTTTTTGGCACTCAAGCTATTCCCGCCTTTGATCTGATCTTGCTAGGGCTAGGCGATGATGGACATACCGCCTCACTGTTTCCGCATACTGCAGTGCTTAACGTGTGCGATCGCCTCATTGGTGTAGGCTATCGTGGGTCTGACCCGCGATTAACCTTTACGATTCCGCTTCTTAATGAAGCGCATTTCGTCTTGTTTTTAGTAGCAGGCTCAAACAAAAAGCCTGCTCTCAAATCCATTTTGTTAGATCGAGCAGATCCCTTTACCTACCCCGCTCGATTTGTACAGCCCAACGGCAAACTGTATTGGCTCCTCGATCAGGCGGCTGGAGAAGACCTCAACGTTAGTTCGGTGGTTCAATAAATCATCACGGTCAGCCTTTGTATTCGTCTTTTTTAATTGAATTAAAAGCGCATAGGATATAGTCTTGAAAGATCGGTCTTTTGAAGGTGATAGCACTAGCTTGTAAATTAACCCCATCGCCAAAATAGGAGAAGAAATGCGACAATAGTGTCTCTCTCACAGGAGTAAAGCTGCCTCTACGTTTTAGCTTAATTTAAAAAACGTTTTTGCTTTTGTCGAACCATCCAAAAGTGCATCGTTTTTAAGCTCGAAGCCTTTTAACTCATTGTCATGGTTACTTTTTGGCAGAAGTTCTAAGTATTTGTTTGTCCCACTATGATTGTCTGCGTTAACTGTCTCCATCACAATCTCGATGAAGCATCATACTGTGAAGCCTGTGGATCCAAGCTTCCAGAGTTGTCTAGCTGCTCCAACTGCGGGTCTCCTGTTTTGGAGGATGCTCATTTCTGCGGCAACTGCGGCTTCAATTTACAGCTTTCCGCCAATCGGCCCATTGAGTCTGTAAATACGAAGAAGATTGACAGTGACACTATCTTGCCAATCCCTTTCCCGCCAGAGCCGATTGCAGACTTAAGCCCCCCCATTACTGCCTTTGTGCCAGAAAAAGAGGGTGATGATTTCAAGCTCCAGACGACCGTTCAATCTGTCAGTGTAAATTTAGAAAATCAAGACGCAACGCCCAGTGATCAGCCTCACGAAAAAGTAGTCGATACTCAGATTCAAACACAATCTGCATCACTGCTCCACGCTCAAAGCAATACGCTAATCTCGCTCATCCAAGACGCCAAGTCGATCATTTATATTGGCAAGCCCAATGAGCGAGTGCCGCCTGATATAAATGTTAGTCTCTTTTCAAGTGCTGAAGTGGTTTCCAGGGTTCATTCTGCCATCCATCTTGAAGAAGGGCACTTCTTTATTGAAGATGTGGGTAGCGCCAATGGAACCTATCTCAACAACATGCCCCTGACGCCCAGTACACGATACCGCCTCCGAGTGGGCGATCGCATTACCCTAGGAAAGGGCGAGCTTATGACGTTCATCTTTAAAATGAATTAACCGTGATTACGCTAACGCTCTTGCATCCGGTTCAATCTACACCCGTTCAAAGCTGGAGCTTTGAGCAAGACCCTGCGGTTCGGATTGGTCGAGCCGTCGATAATCAGGTCGTTCTCTATAGTGCAGTTGTTTCTCGATATCACGTCGAGATTCGACTCACAGACAACCAGTGGGAGGTTGTGAATTTAGGCACTAATGGAACCTACTTAGATGGCAAACGCGTTCACCAAGCGCCACTCATCAACGGCAGCATTATGCGTTTGGCTCGATCTGGACCCAACATTCAGATTTCTATTGATGATAGCTATTCTCAGGGGGGAGAAGGGGTTAGTCGTTCTGAAGGGCATGGAGAACTCGCAAGCACAAGCCAAAGTGTAGCGGCTGAAGTAGAGCATCCCCCCCAGGCTATGGTGGCTGAACTGAGTCAGGGAGAACCGCCCGAAGATGAACAGGAAGGGGTAGCGGCAGCGGCGCCGTATGTCCCAAGTCGCTCTCCATTTTACGTGAGTGGGCGCTACCCGCTCTTTGGGGAAACCAATGCCGAGGCCCTGCTGCCGTCGCACCCTTGCCGTCATCAAGGTGCACCAGAGGGTTCGCTGATCTGCACAGACTGCGGCTTTCCCGTTCATTCCCTTAAGGTCATTGGCGATTACCAGGTCTTAAAGCCGCTCAATTCTCTCGGCAACATTTTGATGGCATGGCGCGGTGGTCATACCGTCGTGTTGAATACCCTGAGGCAGGGAGATCAAGAAAGTGCTCTTTTAGTGCAGGAGTTTGAAGCTCAGGCACAGCTATTGTGTCACTTAGAGCATCCTGGCATGCCTAAGTTTTTTGAAGCATTTGAAAGTGGAGGTCAGCCCTACCTCGTGAGTGAAATGATTCACGGCCCTAACTTGAGAGACTGGATTGTGCAGCGAGGATCGATGTCATCCTATCAGGCCATTCAGTGTGCCTTAGAGCTAAGTCGGCTACTCGACTTTTTGCATACCCAAACGCCTCCCTATATCCACCGCAGAATTCAACCGTCTAATTTAATCCGCCCCAGAATACCCCGTGGGTTTAGTCAGGCCGTGTTGATAGGATTTGGCGAAATTAAAGGAATATCTTCAGAGTCGGGAACCCTCAGTGGTGCTGGAAGCTATCACTCTCCTGAACAGCAGATAAACGAAGATGGGGCGCTGTCTGATCTCTATGCGTTGGGTGCGACGCTCATCTATTTATTGACGGGGCAAGAGCCTGATGCATTCTATCGACTGGGGGACAATGATTTTCGCTTACAGGTACAGGACGTCCCTAATATCAGTCCTCAACTTGCCGACATTATTGAAAAGCTTACCCATCCACAGCCGAATCAGCGCTATGAGTCTGCCGCAGCTGTTGCCGAAGCTCTTCAGCCATTGCTTTAATGCCGTTGCTGCCTTTGGTTTATCACTCAGACTACGTTGCGCCTCTGCCGGAGGGGCATCGGTTTCCGATGGCAAAGTTTCGAGATCTCTACGCACTCTTACTAGAGGATGGCGTTGCAGTACCTCAGCAGTTTTATACCCCTGAGCTGCCGCCAGCGTGTTGGCTTGAGCTGGTACATTTACCAGAATATGTCAAAGCCTATCAAACCGGAACGCTGGATGAAAAAGCCCAGCGGCGCATTGGCCTACCCTGGAGCGAGGCGCTTGCCCACCGCACCCACATTGCAGTGGGTGGCTCGGTGCTGACCGCGCAATTGGCGCTGGCTCATGGTTTAGCCTGCAATACAGCGGGAGGGACACACCATGCCTTTCCGGGCTATGGGTCTGGTTTTTGCATTTTTAATGATTTGGCGCTCGCCGCTCGCACATTACAGTCTCTAAACCTAGTGCAAAAAATCTTGATTGTCGATTTAGACGTGCATCAAGGCGACGGAACGGCCTATATTTTCCAAAACGACCCCAGCGTCTTTACCTTTTCGATGCACTGCGACAGTAACTTTCCAGGTAAAAAACAGCAGAGCGATTTAGATATACCGCTGCCCGAGGGAATGGAAGATGACGCTTACCTACAAACCCTTGCCCAGTATCTGCCAGACTTGTTAACCCAAGTAAAGCCCGATTTAGTTCTGTACGATGCTGGGGTTGATCCTCACCTTGACGACCAGCTTGGCAAACTCGCCCTGACCGATACGGGACTCTTTCGGCGAGAAATGCAGGTATTAAGCACCTGTGTGGGTCACGGGTATCCGGTGGCCTGTGTCATTGGTGGCGGCTATAGCAAAGATCTCTCCGGTCTTGTTTACCGACATTCTTTGCTTCACCGTGCTGCTAGTCAGGTGTATGAACAATATCGGCTAGGAGCCTAAGGCGCGTTGTTCTAAATAGCGCTCTACTAAAATGATGGCCACAATGTCATCAATGGGACGCGGTACGTCACGCATCCCTTGGGGGATGAGCCGCGTTAGACCTTTGGGCGGGTACATCGCCCAATAGCGATCGCGGGCTTCAAGGGTGCTGTAACGCTCATCTATGAGGGCAATGGGTAAGGGGGGCGCAAGATGTTGCTCTAGCTGCTGTCGCCACTGCAGCGCGGTGGTTTGGTTGCCTAACACAAGCTGTGTGATGTCGTACTGCTGCCCCAGCCTATTGATGATGGCGATCGCCTCAGCGGCAGGAACCACTTGATGAAACCATACGTTGCGATCGGTACAAACAACCGCCACACCACATTTATCTCGGCCTGGGTCAAACCCTAAAATAAACGGCAGGGCATTCAGTGGACGGTCTTGGGCTACGGTCATAGGGGAGAAAAAGCTTACGATAGGAAGAAGGAACGCTCAGCTCTAAGTTAGGATAGTATAGAAATAGAACGTCCTTTTGAGGGACGTCTTTTGTTTGGAGAGGTGGCAGAGTGGTCGATTGCGTCTGACTTGAAATCAGATGATGCAGCAATGTATCCGGAGGTTCGAATCCTCTCCTCTCCGTTCTATATCAGTGGCCCTATCAATTAGGGTGCAAGGCTATCAATCTTGCTTCAACCCTTGAATCCCAATCAGTTCTTATCTCATTGAGTTTAAGGGGGTTTCCTATGTCGTCTTTCGGGGGGCTTTGATCGCTGTGATTACCCGATACAGATATCTCAACAAACCCTGAATGCTCAGCGCCTTTGACTCTACAAACTTTTCCTCTCAAGGGTTTGGCCTATCTTTTTAGTTTTCTACTCCTTTCATCAAAATCTGAATTTGCAGTTGCAGCCATTTAAAGCCACTTGTCTACAAGCATAAGTTTTACCGAATGTTGAGTACCGCTAAACTCGTGCCGGGGTAAAAATAGCCCAAAATTTGCGGATAGCTAAAGCTTTTTTGGGCAAGCTGGTTTGCCCCTTCTTGACTCATGCCAAACCCGCCATGAACGTCTTTGACAATATCAATGGAGGACGCATAGAGGGATTCCACAACTCCCCCTTGATAGGACAGCAAGATCCCTTTGGTGGCGTTGACGGCAGCTTGGGTGGTGTTGGTTTCAGATTCTGCGCCGTTGTAAGCTTGCCAGCGCGGGGTTGCGCCTAGGTCGTAAAGTTCACCCGCATTGCGTGTCATGTGGACGAGAGCATAGGAACGAGCCGTAATCGCCTGTGCTTTGAGCGCCTCAGCAGGCCAAAAGGTAGGCATTTCTGACCCCACAACGCTATAGAGGTAAGACTCTAAGTCAACGTGATTGACAGCTAAGATGCCGTCAGATTGCGCCACCAACTGCACTGAGCCACGGTACCAGCGTCCCTCTACAGATACAAGTCCGTCCGCTGTGCGAGGCTTAATCCACACGATGGAAGGGGTTTGCCAATCGCCAATCTGGAACCCGCCATTAGAGAGCGGCGTGACGGCAATACCCGTCTGAGCAGTAAGTTGACCTATGGCTTGACCGTTCTGATTGGCGATCGCCCCGTTGTCTGAAGTCGCAATGGTGAGGGTTTTTGCTTTGAAGGCGATCGCCACCCGCAGCGGAATCGGGGGTAAATTTTGGGCAGGCTTGGGCGTAGCCAGCGATGCCAAAGATGCTTGAGCAGGAGCGCTAGGTGCAGCGATCACAGTTGAGGAAACGGATGGGGATGCTGCCCGGACCTTGCTCTGCGTTTTAGGAACCACAGCCGCTTTTGGGTTTTTGTAGGGTGAAGGACGTGCAGCAAAAGTGCTGAGGATTTGGCTGGGGAGGGGCTGAGTTTGTCTAAACTTTGCGAGTTCGCGATCAATTAAAACGCTGGTCGGAATGGGAGGAACTGCACCCTGAAGGCTAGATGTGGCAGGGGAAACGCGAATATTGGTTGAGCCAAGCAGCAGTGGTAGAAACAGCGGTGCGATGTGCCAAACTTTGAGAGATTTGCGAAACGTGTTGAAAGCCTTAAGCATAGAAAACCATTTAGCCGAAAGAGCACACACTCCAGAGGAGCAACGTTAATGTGTATTGTAGGCTTTCTCGAAAGTTTACCTCGCTGCCTACAATACCTGCTTACTGCTAGGGTTCCCAATTTATCAAAATTTTGTACAGACATAGACCTATGGCAACTCTTCTCAGAACCTGGAGCTATCGCTATCCTTGGCTTTATGACGGCATTACGAAGTTAACGGCGATTAGCGTGGGCGGAGAAGCCAGGCTGCGGCGTTTGGCACTTCAACATCTTGACCTTCAGCCCCAAACCCAAGTGCTGGATCTTTGCTGCGGCAGTGGCCCTGTGACGCAGGTGTTGGTGCAGCAGTCTGACCACGTTACGGGGCTAGATGCGTCACCCAAGGCGATCGCCCGTGCCCAAGTCAATGTTCCCCAGGCTATTTTTGTCGAGGGGTTTGCAGAAGCGATGCCTTTTGCAGAAGCAACTTTTGATGTGGTGCATACTAGCATGGCGCTCCACGAAATGGAGCCAGACCAGCGTAGCCAAATTTTGCAAGAGGTGTATCGTGTCCTAAAGCCAGGAGGTGTATTTACGCTCATTGATTTTCATGCGCCCTCTAACCCTATTTTTTGGCCTGGGCTAGCCCTTTTTCTATGGCTATTTGAGACCCATACGTCTTGGGAGCTGATCCGCTCAGGATTAGAAGATGCTTTAGCAAAGGCAAACCTTCAGCTCGAGCAGACTGTTTACGCAGTGGGGGGCAGTTTGCAGATTTTGCAGGCGCATAAGCCTATCTAAGACCCGTTAGCTTGCCTTATTTTGGGCGGGCGTATTGAAAGTCAGGGTAAAGTCAAAAATCACGTTGGGAGGCGATAATTAATTTCCTAAGCTATTGACGGTCGCAGTTATGAATGCAGTCGAAATTGAGGAAGCCGTTTCTAGGCTGGCGGAAGCGCCCTTTGACCCAGAAGAGTTCCCTTTTGCATTTCTCGAAGCGTTTGGTAACAAGCCAACGACCCTCAAGAGGCTCAAAAGCGGTAGCTCAAATCAATCTGATTTACCCAATGGCGTACTCCAGCGCAACAATATCCATTTGCAGGTTTGTCCAGAAGGCGAGGTAACAACGACCCTCGCAGCGTTACGGCAGAGTGGGGCGACGGCTCGATATAAGGCGAAGTTTATTCTGGCGACGGATGGCAAAAGCTTTGAAGCAGAAAACTTGGCGGATGGGGAGACGATCGCCTGTGACTATCCTGACTTTCCCGATCACTTCGGTTTTTTCTTGGCGTTGGCGGGCATTACGACGGTTAAGCAGATCCGTGAGAATGCGTTTGATATTAAAGCGACGGGTCGCCTCAACCGCCTTTATATTGAGCTACTGAAGGATAACCCTGACTGGGACAAGGCAGAGCGACGGGAGGCGCTGAATCATTTTATGGCGCGGCTGATCTTCTGCTTTTTTGCAGAGGATACCAATATTTTTCACGGCGCTGGTTTATTTACGTCAACCGTGCAGCAGATGAGCGCGATCAATTCGTCGAATACTCATGAGGTGCTGTCGGTGTTGTTTCGGGCAATGGGTACGCCCCTGAAGGCGCGAGAGGGAGCGAAGATTCCGAATTGGGCGAATGGGTTTCCTTATGTGAATGGAGGGCTGTTTTCAATAGACCTCTTGCGTGAATCATGGAGAGAGTGCAAGTTCAAAATTGATAATCGCGGCAATCAAGTTGAATCGTAATCCGAAACGCTTACGCCGATTACGATAGCGTTCAGCCAGAATCCGAAAAATCTTAAGCTTGC